>NZ_JAVLUJ010000004.1:0-1862 GCF_031628915.1 Pusillimonas sp. SM2304 | reverse complement strand
CGCAATGGAATGGACGCCCCTACTCGTAACGGCATCAATGTGCCAAAGTGGAGGTGTTGCACAACCACTTGAACCGAGAGGAGCGTCCACCATGAAGATTACAACTATCGGCATTGACTTGGCAAAGAACGTGTTTCAAGTCCACGGCGTTGATGCGCACGGCAAGACCGTGCTGAACAAGCAGCTGAAGCGCGACCAGGTCGCAAACTTTTTTATCCAGCTCGAGCCGTGCCTGATCGGGATGGAAGCGTGCGCCAGTGCTCACCACTGGGGTCGCAAGCTGCAGGCCATGGGGCACACAGTACGCTTGATGGCGCCTCAGTTCGTCAAGCCCTACGTCAAGACCAACAAGAACGATGTGGCTGATGCCGAGGCGATCTGCGAAGCGGTGGCCCGACCAAATATGCGCTTTGTAGCGATCAAGACGGTCGATCAGCAATCGGTCTTGGCCTTACACCGGGCGCGCCAAGGCTTTGTTCGGGCGCGCACCGCGCAGGCTAATCAGATTCGAGGCTTGCTAGCTGAGTTTGGACTGGTTCTACCGCAGGGCATACACCACTTGACTAATCGGGTCCCGCAGCTCATGCAAGAGGCCAGTGATGAATTAACGGGCGCCTTTTGTTTATTAATTGACCGTTTGTTGGATCAGTTAAAAGTGCTGGACCAACATGTGCATGAACTGGAGTTCCAGATCACGAGCTGGCACCGCGCCAACCCACTGAGCCGTAAGCTAGAGAAGATCCCCGGTATTGGCCCCATTACTGCTAGCGCCTTGGTTGCCTCTATCGGCGATGCTGAGCACTTTCACAATGGCAGGCAGGTTGCGGCGTGGTTGGGCTTGGTACCTAAACAGCACTCGAGCGGTGGCAAGGCAGTGCTGCTGGGCATCAGTAAGCGTGGTGACTCTTATTTGAGATCGCTACTGATTCATGGAGCGCGTGCCTTGGTTGCTCAGGTCCGACGCAAGTCGCCCGACGCGGGCTGGCTCAACAGGTTGCTCCAGCGGCGTAATACCAATGTAGTGGTTGTGGCGTTGGCCAACAAGAATGCTCGGATTGCCTGGGCCTTGTTGGCCCACGATCGAGAGTTCCGACCTGATTACGCGCTTAGCGCCTAATCAGGTCGGCGGGTTGTTGTAGTGAAGAGTCACTGAAAAAGTAAGGAGCCCTTCCACCGATTGTTCAGGCAATCATGCATTGATGGCAAAACAGGTCAGACCGTGGTTGGCCAAACCCGTCGAGTTCTCAGCACCTTGAGTGCGTGGTCGCAGTTGGGTGCCAACCAGCAGAATCCATCAGGGACAGCAGCGTAAAGGCTGCAACCAAAGTCCGGATGTACAGGTGCAATCTTTACCTTCGAGTCATCAAGAATTGAAAGCTTGGCAAACCAGGGGCGTCCATGTACAGAACTCGCGCCATCGGGCCGGTGGCCCGAAAGCCGGCGCTCAAACAACTGCGCCCTTGTCTCTCCGCCAGGCTGGCTTGCCACGGCGGAGCCCAAAGTCGCCCGGCCACCCCGCAAGCACCCGGCAGGCCTCATCATAAATAGAATTGGCACCCCGGTTTGCATGTCGGGGTGGCTGTGTCGTGTGATTGACGCTGAACGCTGTCGTGCAGGGTTCGGTTCTTCACTGTCTGTCGTGGGGGATGGCATGGGTGCGATGCCTGTACCAAGCGACTGCAGCCTGAATGCAGCCGGACTCAGTCGTGCAGGGCTCGCTCTTTACTGCCAGTCAGGATGGGTGGCCTGGGTACCTGCTCAGAAGTCAAACAATCCAGAGGTCAAACAGTCAGCATTCACCCACGCTTGAGGTCATGCAATGCAGGGCATGACCGCCCAAATACCATGTGCTTCGAGCCACG
>NZ_JAVLUJ010000003.1:0-992434 GCF_031628915.1 Pusillimonas sp. SM2304 | reverse complement strand
GGATGGGTGGCCTGGGTACCTGCTCAGAAGTCAAACAATCCAGAGGTCAAACAGTCAGCATTCACCCACGCTTGAGGTCATGCAATGCAGGGCATGACCGCCCAAATACCATGTGCTTCGAGCCACGAACGTTAAATCATGGGCGTTCAATCAAGACGCCATGGCCCAGCGAAGGGTTCAGTCCATTCGCCGGGTGCAGTCCCATCAATGGGTTCAGCCAATCAGACGCTTTACAGGGCTGTCCGGTTGACCGGGGTGGAGGGCGGTTTTCGAAGGCGCCGAATTTAGCGCCGGGCCAGGGGTTCAAGGTCGCGGCTGTTCGAATGCGCGTTATCGGGCCACTGGCCCGAGCGCATGAGTTCCGCGGCCGCCCTGGCCCGGCGCTAAATTCGGGAAGTTCAGGCCGCAGGCCGGAACCGCCTTCGACTAGCCCGATACCCCGGTCAAGCGAACAGCCCGTGTTCAAAGACCTGAACAACCCATGCAAAGGTCTGGGCAACGCATGTATAAGACCTGAACGCACCACGTCACAGACCCAAGCAGCCCGGGTTCAACACCCCATGCAGCAGTGAAGCCTAGCGCCCAAAAAACGGATAGCTGGGATCATTGAACCCCGGCGTAGAAGCATGCCCCGGCGTCACCAGTGCGTCCACCATCGCCTCTTCCTCGGCGCTGATCGACAGATCCACCGCCGGATAATAATCCTCGAGTTGAGCCAGCGTTCGCGGACCTGCGATCACCGCGCTCACGTGGCGATTAGCCAACACCCATGCCGTCGCAAAGTGCCCAAGCTTCACACCCCGCGCCTCGCAATGCGCCTGCAGGCGCTGCGCAATCAGCAGCGACTCTTCGCGAAACTCCGTTTCCATCATCCGCTTATCATTGCGCGCCGCCCGGCTGCCGGCTGCCGGCGTTTGCCCCACCTGATACTTGCCTGTCAACACCCCCCGGGCAATCGGGCTATAAGGCACCACGCCCAGTCCATAATGCGCGCAAGCAGGCAGAATCTCGACCTCTGGGCCCCGATTCAGCAAATTGTAGTAAGGCTGGCATACCACCGGCTGCGGCACATTCAGCTTCTCGCACAGGCGCATTACCTCGGCAATGCGCCAGCCGCGAAAATTCGACAGGCCAAAAGCGCGGATCTTTCCTGTGCGAATCAGGTCGCCCAGCGTATAGACGGCCTCTTCAAGGTTCTCTTCATGAAAGTCCCGGTGCATGTACAACACATCGATATGCCCCGTTGCCAGCCGGCGCAGACTGTTGTCCACCTCGCGTATCATCCAGTGCCGCGAATAATGGGAATGGTTGGGCTGCTTGCCCATGCTGTTGCCCAGCTTGGTCGCCAGAATCCAGTCATCCCGGCCCGCGCCCAGCAGTTGCCCCACCATTTCTTCCGAGGCGCCCTTGCTGTAGACATCGGCCGTATCGATAAAGTTGATACCGTGCTCATGAGCCGAGGCCACGATATTCCTTGCCTCGGCCAGATCGGTCTGGTCCGCGAACATCATCGTGCCCAGGCAAAGGCTTGAAACTTTCAGGTTGCTGCGACCAAGGCGTCGGTATTGCATGGCAGTGTCTCTCTGGGATTGGAATGGATTGTGAACTGACAAAGTTAGCACAAGCTGACACGGCCGCCTATCCTTGCTACTGCAGTTCCATGCCCGAGGCCTTCACAATAGCGGCATATTTCTTCAGCTCCGAGCGGAAATACGCGTCGCTTTCTTCTGGCGGCATCAGGATGATCGTATTGCCCTGCAGGTCCATGCTTTTTTTGACCTCGGCATCGGTGTATGCCTTGCTGACGGCTGCAAAGGCTGCTTTGACCGTCTCCTGGGGCAGCTTGGCCGGCCCGATCAGCGCAAACCAGCCTTCGATGTCGTAATCCGGCAAGCCTTGTTCGGCCACGCTGGGCAGGTCGGGCAGCGAGGGGATGCGGTTCTTGCCGCACAAGCCCACCGCCTGCAGCGCACCGCTCTGGATATGAGGCAGGGCGGCCGGCAGCGACAATACGCCGTAATCGACCTGGCCCGCCAGCAGGGCGCTGGCCATCGGGCCGCTTCCTTTGTAAGGAATGTGCCGGGCCTCGACAGCAGCCTGATTGTTGAACATCTCGGCGGCCATGTGCAAGACGGTGCCGTTGCCCGAGGAAGCATAGTTGTAATCGCCCGGCTTGTCCTTGAGCAGGGCGATCAGCTCCGGTACATTTTTGGCCGGCAAGTTCTTGGGGTTGACCACCAGTAGGAAAGGTGTCGATCCGATGACGGAAATGGGCGTGATGTCTTCGATGGGATCGAAGGGCACCGACTTGTATACGCTGGGGAAGATGGCGTGATTGTTGGATACGACCCCCAGCGTGTAGCCGTCCGGGGTGGATTTGACGAGTGCCGAGGTGCCAAGAATGCCGCCGGCTCCTGGTTTGTTCTCGATCACGACGGTATGCCCGGCCGCCTTGGACCAGGCAGGGCCGGCGGCCCGGACGATGGTGTCCACGCCCGAGCCGGGGCTGACGGGCAGGATCAGGCTGATGGGGCGGTCGGCCTGGGCGAATACGGAAAAGGGCGCGGCCGCCGCGCCGGCGCCGAACGCCGCCAGCAACTGGCGGCGCGTCATATTGATGCTTGTTGTCATGTTTGTCTCCTGTTGTTTTATGGAAAAGCCCGTGCTGTACGTCAGGCAATGGCGCCTTTTTCACGCAGTGTCTGGATGGCTTCTTGTGAGTAGCCCAACTGGGCCAGCAATTCGCCTGATTGTTCGCCCAGCAAGGGCGGGTTCAGGCGTACGCCCAGGCGTTCTCCCGCCATGCTCAGCGGCAGCAGCGCCGCCTGGGTGGTCTGGCCCGTGCGCTCGCCGTCGGTCAGGCGTATGTCGGCCAGCCCGCCTGTGGCCTTCAGATGCGGATCGTCGAAGAGTTCTTCGGGCTTGACGATGGGTGCAAAGGGCAGGCCATGCTGTTCGAAAATAGCCGCCAGCTCGGCCGCGCTGTAGGCCGCCAGCCGTGTCCGCAAGTCGGCCAGCAGGCTGGGTCTTGCACGTACGCGATCATTATTGTTGGCAAGTTCGGGCCGGCCCAGCAGATCGGTGAAGCCAAGGGCATTGCAGAAAACTTGCCATTGGGCGTCGCTGACCGCGGCCAGGAATATCTGCTCGCCGTCCTTGACGGTGAAGACATCGTACAGGGCCCATGCCGATATGCGTTCGGGCATGGGGGCTGCCGGTGTGCCGGTGATCGCATATTGCAGCATGTGCTGGCCGACCAGGAAGATATTGTTTTCGAACAGCGCCGACTGCACTTCCTGCCCCTGGCCGGTGATGCCGCGTTCGATTAGGGCGGCCATGACGCCGATGGCGCCGAACATGCCGCCCATGATGTCGTTGACACTGGTGCCTGCCCGCAAGGGGTCGCCCGGGCGGCCCGTCATGTAGGCCAGGCCGCCCATCATTTGCACGACTTCATCCAGCGCCGTGCGCAAGGCATAGGGGCCGGGCAGGAAGCCTTTCAGGCTGGCATAGATCAGCCGCGGATTGGCTGCGCTCAGCGTGGCGTAGTCCAGACCGTATTGCTGCATCATGCCGGGCCGGAAATTTTCGGCAACCACGTCGGCCGAGCCCGCCAGTTCGCGGGCGATACGGACGCCTTCCGGTGTATGCAGGTCCAGGCCTATGCTTTTCTTGTTCCGGTTGAACATGGGAAAGAAGCCTGCGCCTGCGCCCAGCAGATGACGGGTGCGGTCGCCCTGCACGGGTTCCACCTTGATGACCTCCGCACCCAGATCGGCCAGCACCAGTCCGCAGGTGGGGCCCATCACCATGTGGGTGAACTCAACGACGCGCAGGCCTTTGAGCGGTAGCCGGCGGGCGGCGCCGGAGATGCCAGGGCTGTCCGTTGCAAGGCCTTGGGACGTGGCTGGGCGGGTCGAATCAGCGGATAGGGTCATGGCGTTCAGCAGCGTGATAAGGCGGGACGGGTGGCGGGTTCAAATGTTTTGGGTAGGCCGGCTCGCCACAGGGAACCGTGCAGGGTTTCGCCCGCAAGCCATTGGGCAAGCTGGCCGCGCAGGGCCAGCAGTCCGGACATATCGCATTCCGTCTGGATGCCCATGTCCTCGAGCATGAATACAAGATCTTCGGTCGACACGTTGCCGCTGGCGCCGGGCGCATGCGGGCAGCCGCCGATACCGCCCAGGCAGGCGTCGAAACGGGTGATGCCGGTTCCCAGCGCGGCCACCACGTTCGCTAGCCCCAGGCCTCGCGTATCGTGAAAGTGCGCGCCGTGAAGCCGGTCGCCCACCGCCTGGAGCGCCAGGGTGAAGAGCTTGTCCACCATGGCCGGATTGGCATAGCCCACCGTATCGGCCAGGCTGATGCGATCGGCCCCCGCATCCAGCAAGGCCTGGGCAAGACGCAGGACTTCCGTGGGCTGTACCTGGCCTTGCAGCGTACAGCCAAAAGCGGTTCCCACGCCGCCCTCGATCAGCATGCGCGAGCCTGCGGCGTCGCGAGCGGCGCGGATTCTGGCGACCTCGGCCACGACTTCGTCGGGTGTCTTGCGCAGATTGGCCAGGCTATGGGCATGGCTGGCGGACAAGGGAATCAGCATCAGGTGGGCGCCGGATGCAATGGCGTGTTCCGCGCCTTTCAGATTGGGCACCAGCACCGATGTGCGCAGCAAGGGGAACTGCCGGGCGAAGGCGACCAGTTCGCCCGTGTCGGCCAATTGGGGCAGCAGGCGGGCGGGTACAAAGGACCCGACTTCGATCTCGCGTTGGCCCGCGGCATAGGCCGCCGTCATCCATTCGAGTTTTTTTTCGGTGGGAAGCTGCCGGGCAATGCTTTGCAGGCCGTCGCGCAAGCCTACCTCGCGCACAATGGCATGTTGCGGCCACGATGCGGGAGGACGGGAAGAAGCATAAAAGGAAGTCATGCAGGCAGCCTCAAGCAGATATTGGATTTGACGTAGGTCTATTTTAGGTATTCTTAAAAACAAAGAAAGCGCCAATTAAGAAGCCAATATGTTCCAATACGGAATATCATATGAAGGCAGCGCTGATGGATGGGGCGCAAGCCCGGCGTGCCGGCGCCAGGCCCCACGATGGCTTATGGAGGGAGTAATGCGCGATCTTGACCTGACCACCTTGCGCCTGTTCGTCACGGTATGCGAGACGCGCAGCATTGCCCGCGCGGGCGAGCAGTCGAACATTGTGGGTTCCGCGATCAGCAAGCGTTTGCTGGCGCTCGAGGATGCCGTGGGCGTCAAGCTCTTGATCCGCCGCCGGCATGGGGTAGTGGCCACGCCGGCCGGGGAAACCCTGCTGGAGCATGCGCGTGCCATGCTTGCCAGCGCCGACCGCGTCTGGCGCGATATGCAATCGTACGCCGCAGGCGTAAAAGGGCAGGTCAGGGTTTTTGCCAGCGCTTCTGTGCTGGCCGAATCACTGGCCGATGACCTGGCCGGCTTTCTGCAGCAACCAGAGCATCTGAATATCCAGGTCGATATTGAAGAACGCCTGAGCCTGGACGTGGTGCGCGGGATCAATGACGGGCTGGCATCCGTCGGCATATGCTGGGACATCGCCGATTTTCAGGGCTTGCAGACGCTGCCCTATCGCAGCGACAGCCTTGCTGTGGTCACGCATCCCGACCATCCCCTGGCGCGTTTCACCCGCTTGCCTTTTGCCGCCACGCTGGATTACGAACAGGTGAGCCTGTCGTCCGCCAGCGCCGTGCAGAGCATGCTCAAGCAGGAAGCCATGCGGGCCGGCAAGCCATTGATCGAGCGCGTATTCGTCTCTAACCTGAATGCGGTTCTTCGGGTGGTGCTGGCCAATCTGGCCATCAGCGTTGTTCCGGTCGAGATTGCCCAGGCCTATGTCCAGGCACGCGATCTGCGCATTATTCCGCTTACCGACCACTGGGCGCAACGGCGCTTTGCCCTGTGCTTTCGCGGCGGGGAAAGCCTTTCACCCGCTGCGCGCTTGCTGGTGGATCATTTAAGCGCTGCGCGGTAGCGACCAGGTGCTGATGGCCTGCGCCACCGGCTCGCCGCCCGCCACGGGCACCAGCAGGACCTCGCCCGCGGCCATGCGGCCGGTTTTAAGTATGGTGGCGTGTGCCAACACCCCGCCGGGCGGCGTCTTGCGCAGGAAATTCATGCTCAGGCTGGCGGTCACCGCTTCCGCATTCCCGGTTGCGCCGACAATAGCCGCATACAGCGACAGGTCGGCCAGGCCCATCAGCATCGGCCCGGCAACCATGCCGCCCAGGCGCTGGTGCGAACTGCGGTCGGGCAGTTGCAGTGTGGCGGTGCCGTGCCCGATCTCCAGTACATCAATATTCAGCACCGAGGCAAAGGGATGGTGGCTTTGCAGCAACTGATTGAAATCGGAAATGGTGATTTTTGGAGCAAGGTCGGGTGTCATGTCCTGAGTCCGCAGGGGGTCTTGAGCTACCCGCCATAGTACACTCAATGATTCAACACCGGCCGCGCTTGATATAAGGCAAGCCGCGCCGGGGGTAGACAGCTTAAGCTGCAGCCGTAATGGAAGATTCATTCTAATAAGGAGTTGTGCGTGAAATCACTTGTTCTTGCCGGGCTGATCGCATTCAGCGGCGCAGCGCTTGCCCATGGCGGCCATGGGCACGGCCACGGTGCTTCATCAACGGATTGGCAGGCCCGCGCCGCCCAGGCCAAAACGTCCCAGACGGTCGATGTGTCGGCGTGCTGGATACGCGCCTTGCCGGCGCCCGCGCCATCCGCCGGTTACTTCCTGGTCAAGAATGCCGGCCAGCACGACGTCAAGCTGCAAGGCGCTGCATCGGCCACCTATGGCATGGTCATGCTCCATCAGACCACGCAGCAGGACGGCATGAGCAAAATGTCGGAAACGCACGACATCGTCATTCCGGCGGGCGGCGAGCTGGAGTTCAAGCCGGGCGGTTATCATGCCATGCTGGAAAAGGCGGACACGCCTCCAGCGGTCGGCAGCCAGGTTGCCATGGACTTTCTTTTCGACTCAGGTGAAAAAGCCAGCGCGCAATGCGAGGTCAAGCCGGCCAATACCAAAGCGCACTGATGTGTTGAGTGCGCCGCGCCGGCATCAGGCGCCGGGGCCGCAGTAGACATGACAAAGGGGCATTCAGCCCCTTTGTCATGTCTGCGCCAGGAAATCGGCGACGGTCTGATTGAAGGCCTTGGGATTGGCCAGGTTCATGCCATGCGACGCCAGGGGGATGGTGGCCCGCCGGGCCTGCACGATAGCCTGTTCCAGGATGTCCAGGCGGCTGCCATACCGCGCCGGACTGTTTGCGCCGCCTATCAGCAATACGGGGCATTGCAGGCCGGCGGTGCGCTCCAGTCTGATGCCCAGATTGATTTCGCGTACTTGCGACAACAGCGTATAGGCGTTGTCTTTGACCATGGCCTTGAACCAGCCCACCATCTGCCGCCATGTGCCGGGCCCGTTGACGCCGTCTACAAAATCCGCCAACGCCTTGTCAACCTCGCCCTGCTCGAGCAGGGCGACGGCCTTGGCATGGAATGAAGCCGTTTCGGCTTCGTCATCGACACGGAAGCCCGGATCGGCCAGGATCAGGCTGCGGGTCAGTTCGGGCGCCTGGCATGCCAGTTCCAGCGCAACCTGTGCGCCGCGCGAATGCCCCAGTATGTGGACGGGACGATCCGGGCTGATCGCCCGGATAAGGGTATGCATATCGCGGGTATGCTGGGCGATGCTGAACGACGCGTCTTCCGTGGCAAGGGCTTCCGGCCAAAACCCGCGCAGGCTGGGCGCCACGACGGTACAGCCCTGGCTCAGGGCGGGAATTTGCCAGCGCCAATAACGATAATCACACAGCGAGCCGTGGATAAGCAACAGGACGTCGCCTTGGCCCGCTTGTGTGTAGTGCTGCGAAAATGCTTGATCGAAAAAAGTGTAGCGGGGTAAAGCCAGGTCGGAAGACATGAAAAATCAGCGTGGAATCAGATCGGGGGCCAGAACCGGAATAGCGGTGCTACTGCAGCAGCGTCAGGCGGCTTTTTGCCGTTTCGGCGGCAGATGAGTTGGGGTAGTCCTTGACGATCTTCTGCAGGCTGGCTTTGGCGCCGGACATATTGTTGAGCTCGATCTGGCTCGCGGCGATGACCAGCAGCGCGTCGGGTGCGCGAGGGTCGTCCGGCGAGGCCTGTATCATGGCCTGCAGCCCTTCTATGGAGCCCTTGAAGTCTTTGCTGGCGTAGCGGCTGCTGCCTTGGTAGAAGCGGGCTTCGGGCGCCAGTTGGCTATTGGGGTAGGCGTCCAGGAAGTCGTTGAAGCTGGCTGCGGCTTCTTTGTATTTGCCACTGCGGAACAGGCCCATGGGACCTTCGTAGGCGGCCTGCTCTTGCGGGTCGGCGACCTGGGTCGTATTGCCGCCCGACTGATCCTGGCTGGCGCGCTGCTGAAGGTCGGCTTGCCAGTTCAGTTGTTCCAGCTGCCCGCGAATGCGGGCCATTTCATGCTGCATTGCTTCCATCTGATCGGCCAGTTGAAGCCGCGCCTGCCTGTTCTGATCGGCTTCGCGCTTGACCTGCTCGCGCAGCTCGAGAATCGCCCGCCTGGCCTCGTCATCGGAAAATGCCTGGGCAGGGGCTGTGAAGACGGCCGACAGGGACAGGGTTGCGGTTAACAGCGCAATGCGCAGAGGCTGGGAATAAACGCTCATTTTGGGTTCCGTTCAAATAAAAACGCCGCGGCGGGAGCCGCCACGGCGTTACGGTGACACGTGTTCAGTATTATCGTTGATACACAATATCTGCACGACGGTTTTCAGCGTAGTCGGCTTCCGTGTTGCCCATGGCTTTAGGACGTTCCTTACCGAAGCTGATGGCTTCAATCTGGTTGCTGTTCACACCCAGCAAGGTCATCATGCGGGCAACGGCGTCCGAGCGGCGCTGGCCCAGGGCCAGGTTGTATTCAGAACCGCCGCGTGCGTCGGCATTGCCTTCGACAACGATTTTTTGCTGCGCATGGCTGGTCAGGTACGAAGAATGCATTTCGACCAGGCTGCGGTATTGGTCGGGGACGGTATAGCTGTCAAAGTCGAAGTACACCGAGCGCTGTTGGGCGAGCGGGCTTTGAGGATTGAACGGGTCCATAATCTGCCCCGAGCTGGCCGAGTCGGTACCGCCGGTGCCAGCGCCTGTGCCGGACTGGTCGAGTGGTACCGAACTGCATGCCGCCAACGTGGCGGCAAATGCGGCTATGGTGAGGCTTTTTGCGATG
The DNA here is from genome assembly GCF_031628915.1 of Pusillimonas sp. SM2304. Lineage (NCBI taxonomy): Bacteria > Pseudomonadati > Pseudomonadota > Betaproteobacteria > Burkholderiales > Alcaligenaceae > Pusillimonas > Pusillimonas sp. SM2304. The sequence goes on along the minus strand of NZ_JAVLUJ010000003.1, from coordinate 983,174 downwards.
CGCGAGCTCATTTAAGTTCCTTTGAAAAAGAGTCACACTGAAAATTAATTAGTGAATGGTCCCCAGGTTGGTTCGCGTACTTTACCGTTCAGCGCAGATAGTGTTTGGCGGACACGACCGTCGACAGAAGTAACGGCTAAAACGCTGCGACCACCTTGTACAGAACTATAAAGGATTTGCATTCCGTTGGGTGCAAAACTTGGTGACTCGTCATCGGGACCGGCCGTTAGGAGCTGTTCTGAGCCGGAACCCATGTCTTGTAATGCAACACGGAAAGCACCATTCCTTCTTGTAACGTACACCAGGTTGTTTCCGTCTGGCGAGATGGCGGGTGAGATATTGTAACTTCCGTTAAAGGTGATGCGCTGCGCATCGCCGCCACTGACCGGGACCCTGTAGATATGCGGATTTCCGCCCCGATCGCTGGTGAAAACGAGCGATCCGCCATCTGCCGTGTATTGCGGTTCAGTGTCGATCAGCGGCGAACGCATCACGCGGCGCAGGCCGGAGCCGTCGGCATTGATGGTGTAGATCTGCGAGATGCCGTCGCGCGACAGGACGATGGCCAGTTGCTGACCGTCGGGGGACCAGGCGGGCGCGCTGTTATTGCCTTTGAAATTGGCCAGCGGAACGCGTTGGCCCGATGCCAGTGTCTGGACGTATACGACGGGCTTGCCGGTTTCGAAGCTGACATAGGCCAAGCGTTTTCCGTCGGGCGACCAGGCCGGCGAAATAATGGACTGCTTCGAACGCAGCATGACTTGCGGGTTCTGGCCGTCGGCGTCAGCAATTTGTAACTCATACGTGTTGCCGGTTTGCAACACATAAGCCAGGCGCGTCGAGAACACGCCGCGCACGCCGGTGATCTTTTCATAGATGCGGTCGGCGATCTGGTGGGAAATGCGGCGCAGCTCTTTTTCGGTGCCCGAGAAGGCGACGCCATCCAGTTGCGTTTTGCGCACCGTGTCGACCAGGCGATAGCTGACGTTGTATTGCCCGCCCGACTGGGTAATGGAGCCGTAGGCCAGGTAATCGGCGCCGCGGCCGCGCCATTCATCGTGGGCAATGGTGCTTTCGACATTCAGATTGCTGCCGGTGGCGTTGACCAGACGGAACTGCCCGGAACGCGTCAGGTCGGCGCGTATGACTTCGGCCACGTTCTGGCCCTGCGCATCGCCGGCGAAATCGGCAATCGCGATCGGGTATTGTGTGGCGCCGACCCCGGAGATGTCGACCCGCAACTGGGCAAGGGACGGGCGCGCAGCGACAAGGCTGACCGCCAGCAGAAATATTCCCAGAGCCCAGGCGCGCCAGTGCAGGGGCGCGGCGGTTTTTGCTGGAGTGACTGCTGTCATATCTACTATCTCCTGTTAATCGTACATGCGGTAGTCACCCTCGATGGAAGAGGGGTACTTGCCAGAAGGCGGTTTCGGGAAGGGTGAGCATGCCTGTATTCCTTTTCGGACCGCTTCGTCAAAGCGGGGGTTCCCCGACGAGCGGCGAATGCTGACATTTTCTACGGTTCCATCCGATTTTAGCTGTGCCCTGTATTGTACTGTCGGGTTGGCTGAACCTTGCCGTGCCGGTACGTTATAAATCACGCGGGGGCGTACGCAAGCCCGGACTTTGGCCGCGTATCCGCCATCGTTGCCGCCGCCGCCCGCCTGGTTGCGATCGGCGGTGCCGCCCGGTATGCCGGCAGCGCCCAGCGCATCCCCGTGCATGGCTTCGCGGATGGCTTTGAGCTTGGCCGCCTCTTGGGCTTTTTTCTCTGCCGCGGCTTTCTTTTCCGCCGCGGCCTTTTTCTCGGCGGCTGCTTTCTCAGCCGCTTTCTTCTTCTCGGCCGCCGCTTTCTCTGCAGCCGCCTTCTTCTCGGCTTCTGCCTTGTCGGCAGCGGCCTTTTCCGCCGCGGCCTTCTCGGCGGCCGCTTTTTCCGCTGCGGCCTTCTCAGCCGCTTCTTTCTCCGCAGCCGCTTTCGCGGCGGCGGCCTTGCGCTCCGCTTCTTCTTTTTCTTTCTTTTCCGCTTCGGCTTTTTCAGCAGCAGCCTTGCGGGCGGCTTCTTCTTTGGCTTTCTTCTCGGCTTCCGCCTTTTCCGCCTCTAGCTTGGCTTGCCTTTCGGCTTCTTCCTTGGCTTTGATTTCAGCCTCTTGCTTGGCCTTGCGTTCGGCCTCGGCTTTTTCGGCGGCCGCTTTTTCCGCGGCCTCTTTCTCGGCGGCGGCCTTTTCAGCTGCGGCTTTTTCCGCCGCTGCCTTCTCGGCGGCCAAACGGGCTTCCTCTTCTTTTTTTTCGCGTTCCTTGCGTGCTTCTTCCAACGCAATATCGGGATCTACTTCGGGTTCGGGCTGCGGAACGGGCGGCTGCTCGACGGCGGGAGGCGTCGGCTCGGGGGTGGGAGTCGGCTCGGGTTCGGGCTGCGGTTCAGGCTCTGGCTGTGGTTCAGCCGGCTGCTCGGGCTCGACGGGGGGCGTGTCGGGCTGCTCGGCCACATCGGGTTCGGTTTCGGCCTGGGTGTCGGGTTCGGCGGCGGTGGGCGTCGTCCCGTCGGCCCAGAGCTCCACTTGAACCGGGTTGGGGTTCTGGGGCGCGTCAATGAAGCTGAACAGCATGAACAGAAGCAGCGCAGCGTGTATGGCCATCGCGTAGCCCAACCCCCGGCGGTCATCGCGCTGTTCGGGGGTCTGCTCGGATAGTCGGCTTGTATATTTCTTGATTTGCTTCATTGCGTTGCGTGTGGAGCTGCCCGCCGCGTTCAAGGCGGCGGCCCGCTTAGTTCAGTCGTTGTTCGGGATTCGGCTGCTGGTCGACCAGCAGCCCCAGTCGGGTAATGCCGCTGCTGCGCAGTTGATCCATGATCTTCATGACCGTTTCGTAGGGAACGCGCCCGTCGGCGGCGATCACGACCGGGGTATCGGCCGTGATGCGGTTCTGCACTTCGGTGACCAGGTTCTGGCTGTTGATCTGCTCGAACTCGGCCCCGGCGTCCCGCACACGCAACGATATGGCGCCGTCCTCGCTGACCTGGACCTCGACGGGCTTGGTCACGACTTCGGAGGCCTGGCCCACAGAGGGAAGCTCGATCAGCCCGGGCGTGATCATGGGCGCCGTCACCATGAAAATCACCAGCAATACCAACATGACGTCAATATAGGGCACCACGTTGATTTCGTTTTTAAGACGGCGAGAGCGGCCGTTGCCGCCGCGAGCGGATGGCATTAGTGCACCTGCCGTTGCAAGATGTTCAGGAATTCGTCGATGAAGCTATCGAAACGGATCGAAAGCCTGTCGATTTCGTTGGTATAGCGGTTGTAGGCAATGACGGCGGGAATCGCCGCGAACAGGCCGATGGCGGTGGCAATCAGGGCTTCCGCGATGCCGGGCGCGACCGCCGACAGTGTGGCCTGCTGCATGGACGAGAGGCCGATGAAGGCGTGCATAATGCCCCAGACAGTGCCCAGCAAGCCAATATAGGGGCTGACCGAGCCGGCGGAGGCCAGGAAGTTCAGATGCGATTCCAGGCTGTCCATTTCGCGCTGGTAGGTCGCCCGCATGGCGCGCCTGGGACCGTCGAGCATGGCGTCGCCGCCGCCATTGTTCCGGCGGGCCTTGACGAATTCGGTCATGCCCGCGTCGAAAATACGCGCCAGGGCGCCATGCTCGGCACGGCGGGTGGCGATGGCCTGCTGCAACACGGAAAGATCGCCGCCGGCCCAGAAGTCGTCTTCAAAACGGCGCGTCTGGTCGTTGGCGCGTTTCAGTGCGGCGCGCTTGCTGAAAATATACGTCCAGGACAGGATCGAGATGCCCAGCAAGACGAGCATGACAAGTTGCACAGGAATGCTGGCATCGATCAGTAAGGTCAGCAACGACAGGTCGCTAGAGGCTTGCATGGTTATTTCTTGGCCTTTTCCAGTAGGTTTCTGAGTTCGAGTGAGAGGGCGGCAGGACGGAACGTATTGGCGTCAACGCAACAGACTTGGATATCGCTTTCGCACAACAGTTCCCCGGCGCGCATGGCTGCTTGTCGAAAATTGATGGAGGCTTTGCCCACCCGGGTGATTGTGCTGTGTATGGCAAGCAAATCGTCGAGCCTGGCAGGTTTGCGATATTGTATTTCAACGTTCTTTACAACGAATAGACGGAGTTCCTGTTCGGCAAGGGTCGATTGATCCACGCCAAGGCGGCGCAGCCACTCCGTCCGGCCTCGTTCGAAGAACTTCAGGTAGTTGGCGTAATACATCACACCGCCCGCGTCGGTGTCCTCGTAATATACGCGAATATCCAGCCGGGATAGCGATTCGGGTGTTTCTGTGGACATGACTTTCGTTAGGTGGTGTGACTGCGCTATAGCGATTTTAATTGCTCCAGGGCGTAGCCCGCCGCGTCGGCCACGGGGACCTTGTCCGCGGCATCCTGGCGCCGTGCCTGGATCTCGACAATGCCGTCTTTCAGGCCGCGGTCGCCCACGGTGATGCGCAGCGGCACGCCGATCAGTTCCCAGTCCGCAAACATGATGCCGGGCCGGGTGTCGCGATCGTCGAGCATGACATCCACGCCTTGCGCCCGCAGGTCCTGATACAGCTGCTCGGCGGCGTTGCGAACTGTTTCACTTTTGTGCCATCCCATGGGGCAGATCACGACTTCGAACGGCGCAATGGGCTTGGGCCAGATAATGCCTTTCTCGTCATGGTTCTGTTCGATGGCGGCAGCGGCGATGCGGCTGATGCCGATGCCGTAGCAGCCCATTTGCAGCAGGGCGGGCTTGCCGTCGGCGCCCAAAAAGGTAGCGTCCAGCGATTTGGAGTATTTGTCGCCCAGGAAGAACACATGCCCCACTTCGATGCCGCGCTGCATGGCCAACTGGCCGCCTTTCGGGTCGGGGTCGCCCGCCACCACGTTGCGCAGGTCCGCCACCAGTGGTTCGGGCAGGTCGCGGCCCCAGTTGATGCCGGTGTAATGGAACCCTTCGGCGTTCGCGCCGCAGATGAAGTTGCTCATGTTGGCGGTGGTGCGATCGGCGATGACGGTGACGGGCTTGGCCGTATCGATGGGGCCCAGATAGCCGGGCACGCAGCCGAAGGTGTCCAGGATTTCCGCTTCGGTAGCAAAGCGGAAGCCGTCTTCGAAGCCGGCCAGCTTGCCGGCCTTGATTTCATTCAGTTCGTGGTCTCCGCGCAGTAGCAGCAACCATATCCTGGCCGGCGCCGAGCCGTCGGCGCTGTCGGTGGCCAGGACAATGGATTTCACGGTGTCCGACAAAGGCCGGTTCAGTTGCTGCGCGACGATTTCGCACTTGGGCGCATCGGGGGTGGCTGTTTTGCACAGGGCCTCGGTGGCTTCGCCGCGCTGCGGCAGCAGGCAGGGGGCTTCAGCCAGTTCGATGTTGGCGGCGTACTGCGAGTCGGGGTTGTAGACGATCAGGTCTTCGCCGGTATCGGCAATGACCTGGAATTCGTGGCTGCGCGAGCCGCCGATGGAGCCGGTATCGGCAGCCACGGCGCGGAAAGTCAGGCCCAGGCGCTGGAAGATGCGCATATAGGCATCGTACATGGCGTCGTAGCTGGCTTGCGCGGAGGCTTCATCGCGGTCGAAGGAATAGGCGTCCTTCATGGTGAACTCGCGTCCGCGCATCAAGCCGAAGCGTGGGCGGCGCTCGTCGCGGAACTTGGTCTGGATGTGATAGAAGTTAAGGGGCAACTGGCGCCAGCTGTGGATCTCGTTGCGGGCAATGTCGGTAATCACTTCTTCGGATGTGGGCTGCAGGACGAAGTCGCGCTGGTGGCGGTCCTTGATGCGCAGCAGCTCGGCGCCGTATTGCTCCCAGCGGCCTGATTCGACCCAGAGTTCGGCCGGCTGGACGACAGGCATCAGCAGTTCGATGGCGCCGGCCCGGTTCATTTCCTCTCGTACGATGTGCTCGATCTTGCGCAACACCTTCAGGCCCAGCGGCATATAGGTATAGATGCCGCCGGCGGCTTTGCGTATCATGCCGGCGCGCGTCATCAACTGGTGGCTTTTAACTTCGGCTTCCGCAGGTGCTTCTTTGAGTGTATTAATGTGATACTTGCTTGCATGCATGGTGAGGATCTCGACAGATACGTATAATCAACGTTAATTGTATTGAATTCGCTTTGAGGTGGCCCATGTTAGACCGTGAAGGCTACCGTCCTAATGTCGGCATTATCCTCGTAAATCAGAAAAACGAGGTTTTTTGGGGTAAACGTATTCGGGAGCATGCTTGGCAGTTTCCGCAAGGGGGCATCAAGTACGGGGAAAGTCCCGTGCAAGCCATGTACCGCGAGCTTCACGAAGAAGTGGGCTTACGGCCCGAACATGTTCGCATATTAGGCCGGACGCGTGACTGGTTGCGCTATAACGTGCCGAGCAATTTTGTTCGGCGTGATTCGCGCGGCCACTATAAGGGACAGAAACAGATCTGGTTTTTGTTGCGCATGGTGGGGCGCGACTCTGACGTCAGCTTGCGGGCAAGCCATAGCCCCGAATTCGACGCCTGGCGCTGGAGCCAGTATTGGGTGCCGCTTGATGCCGTCATCGAGTTCAAGCGCGAGGTCTATACCCTGGCGCTGAACGAGCTGGCCATGATCCTGTTCAAGCGTGGGCAGGAAACCCGTTATTTGCGGCAACGCGTGCAAAATCAGCGCTCACTGCCAGCGCTGGAAGGCAAAGGGCATGCGCGTACTGCTGGTTGAAGACGAGCGGGAAATGGCTGCCTGGCTGGAAAGGGCGCTTGCGCAAAGCGGGTTTCTGCCCGAGCACGCGCCCGACGCCCACACCGCTGAAATGCTGTTGGCCGCATCCAGCTTCGATGCGGTCATCATGGATTTGCGCCTGCCCGACAAGCACGGCCTGGTGCTGTTGCGTGAAATGCGCAACCGGGGCGACGTCACCCCGGTCCTGATCCTGACCGCCCAGGGGGCCTTGCAGGATCGTGTGCGCGGCCTGAATCTGGGCGCCGATGACTTCCTGACCAAACCCTTTGCGCTGGAAGAACTCGAGGCCAGGCTTGCCGCGCTGGTGCGCCGCAGCCGCGGCCGGCAGACGCCGCGCATGCAGTGCGGCTCGCTGACTTACGACAGCGAAAGCCGGGCGTTCGGACTGGACGGCGCCATTTTGCATCTGACCCCGCGCGAGCACGCCGCCCTGGCGGTGCTGGTGACCCGCAGCGGCATGCCTGTGGAGAAACATCAGTTGTACAACCGCGTGTTCGAACACGATAGCGATGCCAGCCTGGACGCCATCGAGGTCGTCCTGCACCGCCTGCGCAAGAAGCTGGCGGGCAGCGACGTGCATATTGTCACGGTTCGCGGACTGGGCTACATGCTTGAAAGCATCAACGCAAATGTTTGACGCATGGCCTGGTTGACGAGTAAATCACGCGGCAGCATACGGTTCTGGCTGCTGGCCCTGCTGATCCCCGGGACGGTGGGATTATTGGTGTATGACAGCTGGAATGATTACCATGCCTTGAAGCTGGTCACCAGCGAGGTCTACGACAGCGCCTTGCTGGAGCCAGCCAAGGTCCTGGAAACCAGCGTCGAGTTCAATCCGGATGGTTCCTTGCGCATCGACCCGCCATTCTATGCGCAGGTCATGCTGGAGTCCCGCGCGGGCAATCGCAAGTATTTCAGGGTCGAGGAAGTCACGCCGATTGCGCTGTCGCTGGCCGGCACCCAGGCCCAGCACCTGGAAGGCAAGACTTTGCTGGGCATGCAGGGCCTGCCGCGGCCGGAAGTGCTGGCCGACAACGAAGGCATGCCGGTTTTCTATAACGCCATGTACCGCAACGACGAAGTACGCATGGTGGCGCTATGGCGCGACTTGCATTACAACGGCATGCACCGGCAGGTCATCGTGCTGGTCGGCGAAAGCATAGACATGCGTTTGCGCACGCAGCAGCAAGCCTGGCGCCAGGGGCTGTTCCGGGATGCGCGCATGCTGGTATTGGCTGTATTACTGGTGTGGTTCAGCGTGGCATGGGCTTTGCGTCCGTTGCAGGAACTCAGGCGTGAAATCAAGGCGCGCGACATCGATAACCTGCTGCCGCTGGATGCCAACCAGGTACCGCATGAAGTGGTGCCCATGGTCAGGGCGGTGAACCATCATATCGACTTGTACCGCAAAGTGCTGGGCAAGCAGGCGCAATTCCTGGCCGATGCGTCCCACCAGTTGCGCACGCCGCTGGCGATCATGCGCACGCAGGCCCAGTATGCGAAGCGCGAACCGGATATCGCCCGGATGCGGGAAACCCTGGGCGCCATTGTTCAGCAACTGGGGCAGACCTCACGGTTGACCGAGCAACTGCTGTCTCTGGCCCATGCCAGCGGCAGCGACATGGCGCCGCAGGGCCGGGTGGACCTGAATGTGCTGGCGCGCGAGGTTGTCCTGTTGTACTTGCCGCTGGCGCGCGAAAAACGCCAGGACCTGGGGTGGGTCGATTGGGCCGATCATGCCGGCAATCAGCCCGATGGCGAAACGGACGGGGGCGTGTGGGTCCAGGGCAGCGACGCTGAAATCCACGAGGCGCTGGCCAACCTGGTACACAATGCCATCAACCATGCCGGCGAGGGCTGCGACATCACCGTTGCCGCGGGGGCCGACGGCCAGGACGCCTGGCTCAGCGTTTGCGATAACGGCGTCGGACTGGATCCCTCTTTGCGTGAAAGCGTGTTTCTTCGCTTCGACCGCGGCGGCCTGGGGCGCAAGGGCCCGCGCAGCGGCGGTTCGGGGCTGGGCCTGGCCATTGCGCTGGCGTATGCCGAGCGCAACCGGGGCACCATCGTGCTTAAAGACGGCGACCCCTCGGCGGACGGAGGGGTCGGTTTATGTGCCGTACTGAAGCTGCGCAGGCAGAAGCCCGCGGCGGTGTGATCAGTCCCGCAGCCGTTTGATCAGGCTGGACGTATCCCAGCGGTTGCCGCCCATTTGCTGGACGTCTGCATAGAACTGGTCGACCAGGGCGGTAACCGGGACCCGGGCGCCATTGCGCTTGGCTTCGGACATGACCAGGCCAAGATCCTTGCGCATCCAGTCGACGGCGAATCCGAAATCGAATTTGTCTTCGATCATGGTGGCGCCGCGGTTTTCCATTTGCCAGCTTTGGGCGGCGCCTTTGCTGATCACGCCAAGAACCTGCTTCATGTCGAGTTGGGCGGCCTGGCCGAATGCGATGGCCTCGGAAAGCCCCTGAACCAGGCCGGCAATGCAAATCTGGTTGACCATCTTGCAAAGCTGGCCCGCGCCGGGTTCGCCCAGCAGCGTTACGGCCTGCGCAAAATTCAGGGCCAGGGGCCTGATGGTGTCGAAATGGGCTTGCTCGCCGCCGCACATGACGGTCAGGGCGCCGTTGACCGCGCCTGCCTGGCCGCCGGAGACCGGCGCATCGACAAAGCCTGTGTTCTGTTGCTTGGCCTGTTGATAGAGTTCGCGCGCAACCTCGGCCGAAGCCGTGGTGTGATCGACCAGGATAGCGCCCGCGCCCATGCCGGCCAGCGCGCCGTTTTCACCCAGTATGACGCTGCGCAAGTCATCGTCGTTGCCGACGCAGCAGAACACGATGCTGGCGCCCTGTGCCGCTTCTTTTGGAGTGCGGGCGGCTTTGCCACCAAACTCTTTGACCCACGCCTCGGCTTTTGCGAACGTCCTGTTGTATACCGTGACGGTATGTCCGGCCTTGGCAAGGTGGCCCGCCATGGGGTAGCCCATGACGCCCAGGCCCAGAAATGCAACGTGGGCGGCAGGCTGAGCCTCGTAGGTCCGAGCATTGATGGAAGGCATATCGTTGTTCTCCGTTAGATTTAAGTTGTGGTTTGCTCCGCCCATAAGATTAACTCAATACGGCGCATACAAAAAACCCACCGGCATGCTGTACGTGCCGGTGGGTCGGATGTCGGGGAAATCCGGCGGGATTAGGGCATCAGCCCTCTTCCACGAAGGCTTCTTCCCGTTTCTTCTTGATGGACGGCAAGGCGACCAGCACCACCAGGATGGCAGCGGCAATCAACAGGGACAAGGACAGCGGCCGAGTCACGAACGTGGTGTAGTCGCCCCGCGCCAACAGCAGCGCGCGCCGGAAGTTTTCTTCCATCATGGGTCCGAGCACCAGGCCCAGCAGCAGCGGCGCCCCTTCACACTTGAGCTTGGTCCAGATATAGCCCAAGAGGCCGAAAGCCGCTGTCATCCAGATATCGAACACGTTGTAGTTCAGCGTGTAGACGCCGATCGTGCAGAACACCAGAATGGCAGGGAAGAGAATGCGGTACGGCACGTTCAGCAGCTTGACCCACAGCCCGACCAGCGGCAGGTTCAGGACCACCAGCATCAGGTTCCCGATCCACATGGATACGATCAGGCCCCAGAACAGTTCCGGGTGGCTGGTCATGACCTGCGGGCCGGGCTGGATGTTGTGGATGGTCATGGCGCCGATCATGAGCGCGGTCACCGCATTGCCCGGAATACCCAGTGTCAGCAGGGGAATGAACGATGCCTGCGAACCGGCGTTGTTGGCGGACTCGGGACCCGCCAGGCCGGCAGGGTGTCCTTTGCCAAAGCGCTCGGGGGTCTTCGACAGCTTCTTTTCCAGGGTATACGAGGCGAACGACGACAGCACCGCGCCGCCGCCAGGCAGAATGCCCAGTGCGCAGCCCAGCGCTGTGCCGCGCACGACGGCGGGCCAGGATTCTTTGAACTCCTGCTTGTTCGGATAAAGCGTGCCGACTTTTCCGGTCAGGTCGACGCGCTGGTCCTTCAGTTCCAAGTTGCTCATGATTTCAGCAAAGCCGAAAACACCCATGGCCACGGCGGCAAAGTCGATCCCGTCCTGCAATTCGGGGATGCCGAAATCGTAGCGGGCCACGCCCGAGTTGACGTCGGTGCCGACCATGCCCAGCAGCAGGCCAAGCAGAATCATGCAGATTGCCTTGGGCAGGGAGCCCGATGCCAGCACCACGGCGCCGATCAGGCCCAACACCATGAGCGAGAAGTATTCGGCGGGGCCGAACTTGAACGCGACCTCGGCCAGCGGCGGTGCGAAACCGGCAATGACCAGGGTGGCGACGCAGCCGGCAAAGAACGAACCCAGCGCGGCAATGGCCAGCGCGGCGCCCGCCCGGCCGTTACGGGCCATCTGGTGGCCGTCGAGCACGGTGACCACCGCCGACGTTTCACCTGGCAGGGCGACCAGAATAGCGGTTGTGGAGCCGCCGTATGCGGCACCGTAATAGATACCGGCCAGCATGATCAGACCGGCAACCGGCGGCAACACATACGTGATAGGCAGCAGCATGGCGATGGTCGGCACCGGGCCAACGCCGGGCAGCACGCCAATGAGTGTTCCGAGGATGCAACCCAGCAGGCAATAGGCCAGGTTTTCCATGCTGAGCGCGACCGAGAAGCCCAGCATCAAATGTTCGAGTAATTCCATTTTCCGGCTCTCCTTAATTGCCTAGAAAGCTGGGCCACAAGGGGAAGATCAGACCGAGTCCCTTGATAAACGCAAGCCATACAAACAAAACCAAAAATATCCCGGTCAATACCGAGACCTTCCAACTGAACTCGTGGCTGGCGAAGCTGCTGCCTACGACCAGCAGGAAGACCGTCAGGTAGACACCCAGGTAATTCAGCAATACGCCGCTGAGCGCCACTGAACCGATCACGATGAAAGCAATTTTCCAGTCGAATTTTTCAACTTCGGTCTCGGTCGCCTTGGACGACAGGGCGCCAAGGGCGACAATGGCGCCGAGCAGGGCCAGTAATACGCCCAACCAGAAAGGAAAGTAGCCCGGACCCATACGCGCCGCGGTGCCCATGGAATAGCTGGCTGCACCCAGCGCAAATCCGACGCCTAAGGCGACGAACATGATGCCGGACCAGAAGTCCTGTTTGTTTTTGAGCTGCATGTTGACGAAATCTCCCTGACAGCATGATGAAACGGGTGTTTACAGCGCCTTTGGCCGCCAAAATGGAGTGCGGATTACAACGGCAAGCAAACGCCAAAAGGTGAAGCATGGTAATGGACAGGGGGTGTGCTGAAAACCCCGATTTGCCCTCAGTTGTCTAGGGTTTACCCCGAATATGCATGGTTTTTTCATATTGTGGCAAGGTGGCGGTGGCCATACACCGTGTTTTGAAAGATTATTGAAAGGCTATGGAAAGAGCTGTGAAAGGTTATGATTGGTTTTCATTTTTCCCTATCCACATTCTGTCGTGATGGTTTACGATAACGCCCATGTTGCAAGATCTTGATTCTCTCGCCGCCCGTATCGGGCAAATGGTGCAGTTCACGCGTCAACTGCAGAACGAACGCGCCGCTTTGCAGGCACGCCTGAAAAGCATGGAGCAAGAACGCGATGCGTTGCGCGATCAGTTGCAGCGCCGCGAGGCCGATTACGTTTCCGTGTCCGAGAACATGGCGGCGCACGAAGCCCAGGTCCGCACACTGCAGGCCGAAGCGGGGGCGGCGCAGGCTTCCTTGCAAAATGAAGCGGCCCACTACAAAGCCGAATACCAGACCGCGCAGCAGCGGCTTGCCGCAAGCCAGGCCGACACCTCACGCCTGCGTCTGGTGGCAAACAAGGCCAAAGAACAGATCGATTCTATATTGGTGCGCCTGCCCGGCGCGCCTCAGGAGTAAGTAAATGGCCATGGAGCGCGTCGACGTATCCATTTTGGGGCGTGACTATTCTTTGGCATGCCTGCCCACGGAAAAAGAGGCCTTGCTGGCAGCGGTGCGCCATGTCGACCAGCGCATGCTGGGGGTCAAGGGTTCGGGCAAAGTGTCCAGCAACGAACGCATCGCCGTCATGGCCGCCATCCAGATCGCCGGCGAGCTGCTGACCATGCGGGCGCCCGACGGCCCGCTGGGCAATGTTGCGGTGGGTGACTTCAAGCGTAAAATCGACGATATGAATGACTTGCTCGATCAGATCGCGACGCCGGCCCTTCAGCAACAAAAATAACCGACTTAGTTTTCCGAATACACGCTTTGTGTGTTCAAATAGTTAAACCCTGCGGTGTTCGTGACTTGGCCATACATTCCTTGAACCAATGCTTATGGCATTCAGGTTGCTGGATTGACAAGTGGGCGTGATCTTCGTTTACGAAGAACCCGAAGCTTGACTGAAGGCGACCACCTTGGACCTCAGGTTCCAGGATGCCGGCCTTGACGGCACAGGCGGGGCCATTTTTTCAAAGCTCGTCTTCGGACGGGCTTTTCCTTTATGGGCGACCAATATGTATCTTTCCACGCAAAAACGTAAATGGCTGTTAGGTTTGGCGCTGTGCATGACCGCAGGCGCCGTGGCGCTTCCCGCCGCGGCCCAGAAGCACGGCGACGGCCCTCATGTAAAGCAGAAATGGCCCCAGGCAACGCTGCAGGCCGAGGCCAATGCGGAAATCGCCCAAGACACCGTAAAGATCACCCTGGCGGCAGAACTTACCGAGGCGTCGCAGACGGCAGTGGCCGATGCCTTGACGAAAGTATTGCAAGACACCATGAAGCAGGCCAAAGACGGCGCCAAGGGCAATGCCGCCATCAAGGTCACCAGCGGCAACTATCGGATCTGGCCCATGAACGACAAAGATGGAAAAATCACCAACTGGCGCGGCCGGGCCGAAATATTCCTGGAGTCCAGCGATTTTGCGGCGGCATCCGAGCTGGCTGCTTCGGTGAGCGACCGCATGCCCGTCGCCAATCTGGGTTTTTCGGTTTCGCCGCAAGCCCGCGCCAAGCAAGAGGAAGCCTTGCTGGCCAAGGCGGCACAGGCTTTTCGTGATCGCGCACAGGCCCTGACCGATGCCTTCGGCTTTGCCGGTTACAGCATCAAGGAAATCAATTTAGGCGGCTCGGGCGCCCGCTACGAGGCCGCGCCCCGCATGATGGCCATGGCGGCCGACAAGGCCAGCGTGCCGCTCGAAGGCGGCACGGAAATGGTCAGTGTGTCGGTCAATGGTTCGATTTTTTTGCACTCAGCACAAAAATAATCACGCCGGCCAGCACCATGGGCAGCGACAACAGCTGACCCATGGACAAGCCCCCGGCCAGCAGCCCCAGGTACTCGTCGGGTTCGCGCGTAAATTCCACCAGGAAGCGGAAGATGCCGTAGCCCATCAGGAACAGGGCGCTGATCTGGCCGGTCGGGCGGGGCTTGCGCGCAAACCACCACACCAGGGCAAACAAGACAAAACCTTCCAGCCCCATTTCATAAAGCTGCGAGGGATGCCGGACCAGGCCATCGCCGGTTTGCGGGAAGACCATGCCCCAGGGGACGTCTGTGGGGCGTCCCCATAGCTCGCCATTAATGAAATTGCCCAGGCGGCCCGCGGCCAGTCCCAGGGGAATCAGCGGAGCGATGAAGTCGCCGATTTCCAGCAGCGTCCGCTTGCGCTTGCGGGCGAACAGGAACAGCACGGTGATCACCCCGATCAGGCCGCCATGGAACGACATGCCGCCTTGCCATAAATAAAAAATTTCGATCGGATTGGCCAGGTAATCGCCGGGTTTGTAGAACAGCACATAGCCCAGCCGCCCGCCCGCCACAACGCCCAGCACGCTATAGAAAATCAGGTCTTCCAGATCGCGCAAGGTCAGGTCGGTTTTGCCCTGCTGAATGCGCCAGCGCCCCAGCAGCCAGACCAGTGCGAAGCCGATCAGGTACATGAGCCCATACCAGTGCACGGCAATAGGGCCGATCTGCAAAGCAATGGGGTCGATTTGGGGATATTGCAGCATAGAGATGTTGTCCTGATTGAATATGGCCGATAATACCGCGATAAGTTTACCTACAAGTCATCGCGCAAGCGGGCTTTTTCCATCAGGCAGTCAGGTGTGGTTTATGGTTTCACGGTTTCTCTCGATATTATTGTGCACGCTGTGCATTGGGTTGACGTCTGTCGCGGCGGCGCAAACGACGGGCCTGAATCTTGCTCAGTCCAAAAACTGTATGTCCTGTCATCGCGTGGACAGGAAAGTAGTGGGGCCGTCCCTGACGGTGATCGCTGAACGCTTTGCCGGACAAGAGGGCGCCCAGGATTACCTGGCCCAGGCCATACGACATGGCGGGCGCGGGCGTTGGGGGCCGGTCCCCATGCCGGCCCAGCCGCAGGTCGGCCCCGCTGACGCCCGCTTGCTGGCAGCATGGATACTTTCACTTGCCGACGGGAAGGCGCCGGCGCTCGAACCAAAGGAATAGTCATGACTGAAACGGCAGTGCTGGGCGGCGGTTGTTTTTGGTGCACCGAATCGGTGTTTCTGGCGCTGCGAGGCGTGCTTGGCGTTACGCCCGGCTATAGCGGGGGGCATGTACAGCACCCCAGCTACGAGCAGGTGTGCACCAAGACAACCGGCCACATCGAGGTCGTGCGTGTGGTGTTCGATCCGGAAATCATTGATTTCGAAACGGTCTTGCGCGTGTTTTTTTCCACGCACGATCCCAGCACATTGGACAGGCAGGGCGGTGATGTGGGGCCCCAGTATGCCTCCGCGATTTTTTATCAGTCGCCGGCCCAAAAAGAAACCGCCCGGAAAATCATGCTTGAAGTCCAGGATGAAATCGGCGAACCCGTGGTCACGCGCCTGCTGGAGGCCCAGACCTTCTGGCCCGCCGAAAGCTACCATCACAACTATTACGCGCGTAATCCCGGCCAAGGGTACTGCCAGGTGGTCATTTCACCCAAGCTGGCCAAGTTCAGAAAGCGCTATACCGCGCTTTTATCGAGCTGACGCGCTGCGGCCAAGGCGCCGGGGCTGGGCGCAGGCGCAAGCCCACGCTGTGCGCCTGCGCGGCTATATGTGCTGCTGGCTGATTTCATCGCCGCGCCAGCGTCCTCGCGCCGTCAGTCTGGCCAGCGCCGCAACAATAGCCAGCGTCAACAGCACCCGGCCAACCAGCACCACCCAGATATCCGCACCCAAGGCCAGCATCAGCAGCGTGTCCTCTATCAGCGAGTGCGACAGCGATAGCCACGATAAGGCCAGGAAGCGGGTTCGCGGCGAAAAATTCTGCTTCTTCGCCTCTTCGATGATCAGCGCGCCGCCATAGGTCAGGCCCAGCAACACGCCCACCGTGGTCACGGGCGCCACTTCCGGGGCCAGGCCGGACATTCTGAGCAAGGGCATCGTGGCCGCCGTAATGCGCCGCGTGATGCCCAGCTTGTCCATGGCGTCGAGCAGCAGCACAAGGACGATGATGACGGCCAGGGTCAGGGCCAGCGAGAACGCGGTGGACAGGACCCAGGCCAGCCAGCCCGAGTCGGCCTGGCTGGCCAGAACCGAGGAACCGCGCAGCCATTCGAACGACATGGGCTCGGACAGCGTGCCGGTCAGGTGGCAGATCCAGGAGACGGCCGCGCCATAGAAGAGGGCGGCGCCAATGCGCAGGGCAGCCGTCGTGCTGAATGCCGCGCCGGCTCGCCGGACAATGGCTTGTTCGACCGGAATGGCATGCGAAAACAGCATCATGGCGCAGAGCGCGCTGACTTGCGCCGCCGTCAAGTCCAGCGACGGCGACAGGCCGCTCAGCGAAGCAATGCCCCCATAGATGCCGGTCAGTACCGTGGCTGCCCAGATGATGCCGGCTTCCGGCGGCAGGTGCATCAGCGCCATGGCCGGCGCAATGGCGCGGCCCACCATATCGACCAGACCCAGTTCCTGCCCCAGCTGCACCGCGACCAGGACGGGAAGCATGACCTTGGCGACGGTCAAGAACATCCGCCAACTGCGTGATAGCAGTGCAATGAAATACGCCAGCATTCCCCGATCCCTTCTGAAATGAATGAAGGGATTGTATCGGTTTGCCGGCGCTGTGTTGCGCAGCCGCCGGCTTGCCGGTTTATTCGGCGGTCTTCAACACCCCGCGGCGCATCTGGTCAAGCTCGATCGATTCGAACAGGGCCTTGAAGTTGCCTTCTCCGAAGCCGTCGTTGCCCTTGCGCTGGATGATCTCAAAGAAGATGGGGCCAATCTGGTTTTCAGTGAATATCTGCAGCAGCAAGCCGCCTTCCGGGGCGCCGTCGAGCAATATCTTGTTCTTGCGCAAGCGGTCGGTATCTTCGCCATGGTCGGGCAAGCGCCGGTCCAGCAATTCGTAATAGGTGTCGGGCGTGTCCAGGAACTGCAGGCCGCCTGCTTTCAGTTGTTCGATGGTCGCGTAGATGTCCTGGGATGCCAGCGCGATATGCTGGATGCCTTCGCCGCGATACAGGTCCAGGTATTCCTGGATCTGGCCTTTTTCTTCCGTGCCCTCTTCATTGATCGGGATGCGGATATTTCCGCAAGGCGATGTCATGGCCTTGGACTTGACGCCCGTGACTTTGCCTTCGATGTCGAAGTAGCGTATCTCGCGGAAGTTGAACAGCCGCTCGTAGAACTCGGCCCATTCATCCATCCGCCCCTTGTGCACGTTGTGCGTCAGGTGGTCCACCAACGTCAGGCCCGCGCCCACATGATTGCGGTCGATCTGCGCAGTATCGGGATTGATGGGCTCGAAGTCGACGTCGTAAATACTGATGTCGCCGATGCCGCCGTGCCCGTTCTTCCCTTGCCAGCGATCGACCAGGTAGATAAGAGAATCCCCGATGCCCTTGATGGCGGGAATGTTCAGTTCCATGGGGCCGCTGCCGGAATCAAAACCCCAGGCGCCCAGTTCCAGGGCGCGTTGGTATGCCTGGCCGGCGTCGTCCACCCTGAAGGCAATGGCACAGATCGATGGACCGTGCAGCCGTGCAAAGCGCTGGGCGAATGAGTCGGGTTCGGCATTGATCAGGAAGTTGATGCCGCCCTGACGATAGAGGGTCACATTTTTTTTGCGGTGGCGTGCAATAGCCTTGAAGCCCAGCGTCTCGAAAACCTTGCCCAGTGCTACCGGATCGGGCGCCGTGTATTCAATGAACTCGAAGCCCGCAGTACCCATGGGGTTATCCCATCGCTCAATATCGTTGCTCATGATGAGTCTCCAGAATGTTGGTGTCGTCAGAGCAGGGCGGGCAAGGCCGGCTGCGGCAATGATGGGCCGCCATAGGCAGCCGCCGTCCTGTTTGCCCGTTTTGCCCACAAGGCAAGAATACCCCTGCAAATACAAAATTCTAAGAAAAAATGCAGGGCAGGGGATTGCTAACATCGCTTGCAAAAATTGATTTACCGCAATTTAATGCTGCTTGTAATGGATACTGGGGTTTTATATGGCTCAAAACAACTTGGACAGGATAGATCGTCAAATATTGATCGAATTGCAGCGTGATGGGCGCCTGAGCAATCAGGATCTGGCCGACAGGGTTGCGCTCTCGCCCAGCCCCTGTCTTAGAAGGGTGCGCCGGCTGGAAGAAGAGGGCTATATAGAACGCTATGCCGCCTTGGTGAATCCCGAAAAGGTCGGCTTGAAGCTGCTGGCCTACGTAACGATCCGGCTCAACAAGGTGTTTCGCGCCAGCCATTCCCCCGTTTCCGACTTTGCCCGAGATGTGCAGGACTGGCCGGAGGTTGTAGAGTGCTACGCCATGTCGGGCGATATGGACTACCTATTGCGTGTGCAGGTAGAAGACTTGACCCAGTTTTCCCGTTTCGCCATGGACAAGCTGATGCATCACCCCGCCGTGGTCGACATGCGATCCAGCTTTACCTTGCAGCGTATTAAAGAAACCACCGAGCTGCTGGTATAGGGAAGCTGGGCGTTGCCCCGGCGTTGACGTCTATGGTTAGCTTCTGTAGTCAGCCTCTATGGGTGCCTCTATGGGCGGGTGGTTAGTTCTATGGTTAGTGACTAGTGTCTGTAGCTGGTATCTCTAGTACAGAAGCCCGACTGCATACAGAGGACTGACTGCATATAGAAGCCTGCCTGTATATAGAAACCTGCCTGTATATAGAAACCTGCCTGTATATAGAAACCTGCCTGTGTATAGAAGCCAGGCTTCCTATAAGAATCCTGGCTTCCTATGTAAGCATGACCGCATATAGAAAACCTACTTGCATATAGAAAAGCATATAGACGCCCGACCACACCAGTTCCATCGCACCCTTTTTGCCCTGCCGCCGCCTCGCCCGCCCGTCTTTTGGCGTATCCCGCTCTTGCTGGGAGCGGTTTCACCCGTCTCTGGGCGCTTTTCTCGAGCTGGTCCACGCGCACCCTGATGGCAACGCGCCCCGGCTCGGCGGCATCGTGCGACCAAGCCTTGCCCGACACCAGGAACTCGGCGCAGGGTTTGGGCACGCCCAGGTCCAGCACCGGCTGAGGGGTTTTTCCCCGTTTTGGCCGGTTCTGGCGTGCCCGATCCGGTTTATGTCACTTTTATTTAAAATATATTTCGATGCCATTTCAACGGCTTAGGCGCATGGGGGCCGGCGGCGGTGGTGTTGGGCGGGATTTCGGTTTGCACGGGCGTAAAAAGCTATGCTATAGTTCTGTTCTTTCGCAGCACGCACATCAGGGTTTACCCGGATGCGCAAGCCGCGCAAGACCTTGATAACACATGGGTTTTGCGGTGGCGGCGGCGATCGGTTGTGCGGCCTTCGGGCCCACAGCGCAGAACGCAAATGTGGTATAGTTTCAGGCTTGCCAGATTTGATCGGATTGCGTAGCAGGTTTGTTGAGCGGTGGAGCAAAGCGGTTTGAGGCGATAGGCCCGACACACTTTCCCCCGAGTTGACAAACGAAAAAAACTGCTTCATAATCTCGTTTCTGTGCTGCTGACACAGCGGCCCGGTTCACCGGGTGGTTGGGGCGGCAAGCGATAGGCAATACAGCAGTAGGCAGTACACGCTCTTTAACAATTTAACAGCCGATAAGTGTGGGCGCTTGGAATGAGTGCGCAAACCTTCTCACGAGGGTTCGCCAAATTTATATCAAGTGCTCGCACATTTGAAGAAGTAAGGTTTGAAGTAATTTGAACCGATCTTTTTCTTTGAGCGAAACGCGACGTATGACCTGCTGGTTCCTTTGGGGACCGGTTTGGAAATTACGATTTTTATACAGAGATTAAACTGAAGAGTTTGATCCTGGCTCAGATTGAACGCTAGCGGGATGCTTTACACATGCAAGTCGAACGGCAGCGCGAGGAAAGCTTGCTTTTCTTGGCGGCGAGTGGCGAACGGGTGAGTAATATATCGGAACGTGCCCAGTAGCGGGGGATAACTACGCGAAAGCGTGGCTAATACCGCATACGCCCTACGGGGGAAAGGGGGGGATCTTCGGACCTCTCACTATTGGAGCGGCCGATATCAGATTAGCTAGTTGGTGGGGTAAAGGCCTACCAAGGCAACGATCTGTAGCTGGTTTGAGAGGACGACCAGCCACACTGGGACTGAGACACGGCCCAGACTCCTACGGGAGGCAGCAGTGGGGAATTTTGGACAATGGGGGCAACCCTGATCCAGCCATCCCGCGTGTGCGATGAAGGCCTTCGGGTTGTAAAGCACTTTTGGCAGGGAAGAAACGGCGCTGGTTAACACCTGGCGCAACTGACGGTACCTGCAGAATAAGCACCGGCTAACTACGTGCCAGCAGCCGCGGTAATACGTAGGGTGCAAGCGTTAATCGGAATTACTGGGCGTAAAGCGTGCGCAGGCGGTTCGGAAAGAAAGATGTGAAATCCCAGGGCTTAACCTTGGAACTGCATTTTTAACTGCCGGGCTAGAGTATGTCAGAGGGGGGTAGAATTCCACGTGTAGCAGTGAAATGCGTAGAGATGTGGAGGAATACCGATGGCGAAGGCAGCCCCCTGGGATAATACTGACGCTCATGCACGAAAGCGTGGGGAGCAAACAGGATTAGATACCCTGGTAGTCCACGCCCTAAACGATGTCAACTAGCTGTTGGGGCCTTCGGGCCTTAGTAGCGCAGCTAACGCGTGAAGTTGACCGCCTGGGGAGTACGGTCGCAAGATTAAAACTCAAAGGAATTGACGGGGACCCGCACAAGCGGTGGATGATGTGGATTAATTCGATGCAACGCGAAAAACCTTACCTACCCTTGACATGTCTGGAAGCTTCGAGAGATTGAAGTGTGCTCGCAAGAGAACCGGAACACAGGTGCTGCATGGCTGTCGTCAGCTCGTGTCGTGAGATGTTGGGTTAAGTCCCGCAACGAGCGCAACCCTTGTCATTAGTTGCTACGAAAGGGCACTCTAATGAGACTGCCGGTGACAAACCGGAGGAAGGTGGGGATGACGTCAAGTCCTCATGGCCCTTATGGGTAGGGCTTCACACGTCATACAATGGTCGGGACAGAGGGTCGCCAACCCGCAAGGGGGAGCCAATCCCAGAAACCCGATCGTAGTCCGGATTGGAGTCTGCAACTCGACTCCATGAAGTCGGAATCGCTAGTAATCGCGGATCAGCATGTCGCGGTGAATACGTTCCCGGGTCTTGTACACACCGCCCGTCACACCATGGGAGTGGGTTTTACCAGAAGTAGTTAGCCTAACCGCAAGGAGGGCGATTACCACGGTAGGATTCATGACTGGGGTGAAGTCGTAACAAGGTAGCCGTATCGGAAGGTGCGGCTGGATCACCTCCTTTCAGAGCGACGCGCACGAAGCGAAAGCGTCCACACTTATTGGCTGTTGAATGTAGAAAGAGTAAGCCACGACAAGGTTACGCCGGTTGGCCCGTTACAGGGGCGGCCAGCGCATACTGGGTCAGTAGCTCAGTCGGTTAGAGCACCGTCTTGATAAGGCGGGGGTCGTTGGTTCGATTCCAACTTGACCCACCAGTACGATTTATCGGTGCGGGGGATTAGCTCAGCTGGGAGAGCACCTGCTTTGCAAGCAGGGGGTCGTCGGTTCGATCCCGTCATCCTCCACCACACACAAATAAAGCGTGTGGACGATCGTTGATATCGCGTGAGGGTGGTGGCGCAGGCTGGCAAGGCGAAGGGGTTAACGAAGAGGGTTTGGTTCTGTGGTATCGGGTCCAAGCACTGCTCGTTAAGTCTTTACAGGCTTGATGGTTTTACTCGTTCTTTAACAATCTGGAAGAAGCACAACGAAGTAATTATGGTGTGGATCATTGTCTGTATGGAAATGATCCCACGTAAGTACGGGTTGTGATTGCATTAAAACAATTTTGTTCAAATAGTTCTCAAAAATACTTGTTCGAAAGGGCAAGGCCTTTGAAAATGATGAACGGCACAAACACGCATACTCAAGTGTTTCTATAACCTGTAAAGTTATAGGATCAAGCGACTAAGT
The DNA here is from genome assembly GCF_031628915.1 of Pusillimonas sp. SM2304. NCBI lineage: Bacteria > Pseudomonadati > Pseudomonadota > Betaproteobacteria > Burkholderiales > Alcaligenaceae > Pusillimonas > Pusillimonas sp. SM2304. The sequence goes on along the minus strand of NZ_JAVLUJ010000003.1, from coordinate 960,983 downwards.
GCACATGGTGGATGCCTTGGCGATCACAGGCGATGAAGGACGTGGTAGCCTGCGAAAAGCTGCGGGGAGTCGGCAAACAGACTTTGATCCGCAGATGTCCGAATGGGGAAACCCACTGCAGCAATGCAGTATTCCTGGCTGAATACATAGGCCAGTGAAAGCGAACCGGGTGAACTGAAACATCTCAGTAACTCGAGGAAAAGAAATCAACCGAGATTCCGAAAGTAGCGGCGAGCGAAATCGGAGCAGCCTTGACGTTTTAGCATATTGAATAGTCGAACGGAATGGAAAGTCCGGCCGTAGCAGGTGATAGCCCTGTAGACGAAATTCAGTGTGTGGAACTAGGCGTCAGACAAGTAGGGCGGGACACGTGAAATCCTGTCTGAAGATGGGGGGACCATCCTCCAAGGCTAAATACTCGTGATCGACCGATAGTGAACCAGTACCGTGAGGGAAAGGCGAAAAGAACCCCGGAAGGGGAGTGAAATAGATCCTGAAACCGTGTGCATACAAACAGTAGGAGCCTCCTTGTGGGGTGACTGCGTACCTTTTGTATAATGGGTCAGCGACTTACATTCAGTGGCAAGCTTAACCGAATAGGGAAGGCGTAGCGAAAGCGAGTCCGAATAGGGCGATTTTAGTCGCTGGGTGTAGACCCGAAACCAGGCGATCTATCCATGGCCAGGTTGAAGGCACGGTAACACGTGCTGGAGGACCGAACCCACTAATGTTGAAAAATTAGGGGATGAGCTGTGGATAGGGGTGAAAGGCTAAACAAGCCTGGAAATAGCTGGTTCTCTCCGAAAACTATTTAGGTAGTGCCTCACGTATTACTGCCGGGGGTAGAGCACTGTTATAGCTAGGGGGTCATGGCGACTTACCAACCTATGGCAAACTCCGAATACCGGCAAGTAGCAGCGTGGGAGACAGAGCACCGGGTGCTAACGTCCGGACTCAAGAGGGAAACAACCCAGACCGCCAGCTAAGGTCCCTAACTATGGCTAAGTGGGAAACGAAGTGGGAAGGCATAGACAGTCAGGAGGTTGGCTTAGAAGCAGCCATCCTTTAAAGAAAGCGTAATAGCTCACTGATCGAGTCGTCCTGCGCGGAAGATGTAACGGGGCTAAGCCATAGACCGAAGCTGCGGGTGTATATCTTAGATATACGCGGTAGGAGAGCGTTCTGTAAGCCTGTGAAGGTGTCTGGTGACGGATGCTGGAGGTATCAGAAGTGCGAATGCTGACATGAGTAGCGATAAAGGGGGTGAAAAGCCCCCTCGCCGTAAGTCCAAGGTTTCCTGCGCAACGTTCATCGGCGCAGGGTGAGTCGGCCCCTAAGGCGAGGCAGAGATGCGTAGCTGATGGGAAGCTGGTTAATATTCCAGCACCGTCGTGAAATGCGATGGGGGGACGGATTGCTGTAAAGTCATCGGGGTGTTGGATGTCCCCGTTGCTGCACTATAGAAGGCGCTTCAGGCAAATCCGGGCGCGTAATTCAAGGGTGTGGCTGAATAGGACCTCGGTCCTAAACTGATTGGAAGCAGTTCCAAGAAAAGCCTCTAAGCTTCAGTTTCACGAGACCGTACCGCAAACCGACACAGGTGGACGGGATGAATATTCCAAGGCGCTTGAGAGAACTCAGGAGAAGGAACTCGGCAAATTGATACCGTAACTTCGGGAGAAGGTATACCCTGGTAGTGTGATGGGCCTGCGCCCAGAGCATGAAGGGGTCACAGAGAATCGGTGGCTGCGACTGTTTATTAAAAACACAGCACTCTGCTAAGACGAAAGTCGACGTATAGGGTGTGACGCCTGCCCGGTGCCGGAAGGTTAAGTGATGGGGTGCAAGCTCTTGATCGAAGCCCCGGTAAACGGCGGCCGTAACTATAACGGTCCTAAGGTAGCGAAATTCCTTGTCGGGTAAGTTCCGACCTGCACGAATGGCGTAACGATGGCCACACTGTCTCCTCCTGAGACTCAGCGAAGTTGAAGTGTTTGTGATGATGCAATCTACCCGCGGCTAGACGGAAAGACCCCATGAACCTTTACTGTAGCTTTGCATTGGACTGTGAACCGGCCTGTGTAGGATAGGTGGGAGGCGTTGAACTCGAGTCGCCAGATTCGAGGGAGCCATCCTTGAAATACCACCCTGGTTTGTTTGCGGTTCTAACCTTGGCCCGTTATCCGGGTTGGGGACAGTGCATGGTGGGCAGTTTGACTGGGGCGGTCTCCTCCTAAAGTGTAACGGAGGAGTTCGAAGGTACGCTAGGTACGGTCGGAAATCGTGCTGATAGTGCAATGGCATAAGCGTGCTTGACTGTGAGACTGACAAGTCGAACAGGTGCGAAAGCAGGACATAGTGATCCGGTGGTTCTGAATGGAAGGGCCATCGCTCAACGGATAAAAGGTACTCTGGGGATAACAGGCTGATACCACCCAAGAGTTCATATCGACGGTGGTGTTTGGCACCTCGATGTCGGCTCATCTCATCCTGGGGCTGTAGCCGGTCCCAAGGGTATGGCTGTTCGCCATTTAAAGAGGTACGTGAGCTGGGTTTAAAACGTCGTGAGACAGTTTGGTCCCTATCTGCCGTGGGCGTTGGATACTTGACGGAGCCTGCTCCTAGTACGAGAGGACCGGAGTGGACGTACCGCTGGTGTATCGGTTGTCATGCCAATGGCATTGCCGAGTAGCTATGTACGGAAGAGATAACCGCTGAAGGCATCTAAGCGGGAAACTCGTCTGAAGATTAGGTATCCCGGGGGCTAGACCCCCCTAAAGGGTCGTTCGAGACCAGGACGTTGATAGGCTGGGTGTGGAAGCGCAGTAATGCGTGCAGCTAACCAGTACTAATTGCCCGTGCGGCTTGATCCTATAACCTTGCAGGTTGTACGTGTTCAAGTGCCGTTCAAACAAAACGAAAAGCCGCACTGTGAGTTGGCCAGTGCGCACAACAAGGCCAGGCGCTGCTTATTCTGAATAGATAAGCGCGCCCGGTACCCATCGCGGCCCGTACGCCACGAGACCAACACCATGATTACACCCCTGCGCCGGTGACAAGGCCAGGCGCGGTGCTTCTTCCCAGATTGGCTGTGTGCAGTCCCGTTTATCTCGGGCCTGGGCGCGGCAACCGGTTACGCTTGACGACCATAGCAAGGTGGTCCCACTCCTTCCCATCCCGAACAGGACCGTGAAACGCCTTTGCGCCGATGATAGTGGACGTACGTCTGTGAAAGTAGGTCATCGTCAGGCTCTTATTCAGTAAGAAAACCCCCCATCCCCAAACAGGATGGGGGGTTTTTGTTTGGGCGCCGCATAACGTGCAGCAGCAACCCCGCGCGCCGCACAACGCTCAGCGCAGCAACGCCTGCGCCGCCTGCCTGTCTTGACCCGCAAGCCGCCTGCTTGCCTTGCGCGGCTCCGCCGGAGGTGCCGCGCAAGTTAATCAGTACGCAACGCGTCGCCTGACCACCGAACAAGGCGGATCATAAGTCGAGTAAAATAACGGACATAACGGCTTTTAATCCCCACGCACTTTTTACGATTGTTTTTCGGAGGCTATCAATGACCCAGGCATACCCGCCAGAAGACGGCAAGGGCTTGTCGATGCGTAACCTGACGCATCTTATCTATGGTCTTTTTGCATTGGGCTTGCTCAGCGCCGGCTTTTTCGGTGTTGCAACCATTGCGGCCATTATATTGGCGTATTTGAAGCGCGGAGACGCCGCGGGGACGGTATATGCCAATCATTTCGACTGGGTCATCAAGACGTTTTGGTGGGGTCTGCTGTGGATCGTGCTTAGCGCGCTGGCGACCTTTATTTTCATCGGCTGGCTGACCGGGTTGATCGCCCTGGTCTGGATCGTGTACCGGGTTATCAAGGGCTGGCTTGCCTTGTTTTCAGGCCAGGCGCCTGTCGCCGAATTTTGAACCAGGATTTACCCGGTCTTATTGCGATATATTGATAAAAAAGCGCTGCCCAGGTCATTCTGGGCAGCGCTTTTTATTGTCTGATTCACCTTGAGGTGTGCCTGGCAATGTCGGGATAAGCCCGAACGCCATGACTGTGGAGCAGGCCGATGCCCGCCCGTTTGAAGGCGAAGGGCTTATTTCAGGTGGCCGCTGACGAGTTTGGTGAGTTCAAACATCGAGACCTGGTCTTTGCCGAACAAGGGGCGCAGTTTGTCGTCGGCATTGATGTTACGGCGATTCTTGGGGTCTTGCAGGTCGTGCTTCTTGATGTAGTCCCAGATTTTCTTGGTAACTTCGGTGCGTGGGACTGCCTCGGGACCGATAACGGCAGCTAAGGTAGCGCTAGGGGTAAGTGGCTTCATGAACGCCGCATTAGGCTTACGGGCGGGTTTCTCGGTTGTTGCCATAGAATAGGGCTCCTAACTGATGGTTGAAAAAGTCGATTCTACTGCAGCATAACGTGAGACTCCGGGAAAGACCAAGCAATTTGTGCATGCCGCCCTGCTGCCAGGCCATTTCCAGCGCCATAAACACGGCTGTTGTCCTGCCTGGGCAGTATAAATAGGGCGTTTGCCCTGGGGCGCGGACCTCCACAATATCGTCGCCCGCCGCGGCGTCGTCACAGGGCGGATCGTTGTCCGCATTGCCCGCTGCGCGGCTTATGATAATGTGGCATATTGTGCTGCAGATTTTATTTATCGTCCCGCCAGGAGCGCTTGCCCGATGTACGCCAGGAATGTGTTCGAAGCCATCAGTCTCTTTCATGACGAGTTGACGGCCTTGCGGCGCGATATCCATGCCCATCCCGAACTGGGGTTCCAGGAACAGCGCACCTCGGATCTCGTGGCCAATGCGCTGACCGCGCTGGGGTACACGGTGCATCGCGATATTGGCCGGACGGGTGTGGTGGGCGTGCTGGACGGCCGGAGCAATGCCAGCGGGCATACGATCGGGCTGCGTGCCGATATGGATGCGCTGCCCATACTGGAGCAAGGCAAGGTAGCGCATGCGTCCACTCGTGCGGGCGTCATGCATGCCTGCGGCCATGACGGGCATACGGCCATATTGCTGGGCGCGGCGCGCTATCTTGCGGAAACCCGCCGCTTCGACGGCCGGGTCGTCCTGATTTTCCAGCCGGCCGAAGAGGGGCTGGGCGGCGCCAAGGCCATGCTCGACGATGGTTTGTTCGATCGTTTTCCCTGTGATGCCATTTACGGCCTGCACAACTGGCCGGGCCTGCCGCCCGGCGTGATCGGGGTGAATCCCGGCCCCATGATGGCTGCCGCGGATCATTTCGATATTCATATTCAGGGGCGCGGGGGCCACGGGGCCCATGCTTATCAGACCAACGATCCGGTGGTGATCGCTGCTCAACTGATTACCGCCTTGCAGACGATTGTGTCCAGGAATGTGCCCGCGCCCGAGGCCGCCGTGATCACGGTGGCCGCTGTCAATGCGGGCAGCCTGCAGGCCATGAATGTGATTCCCCGCGATGCCTATATGACGGGTACCGTTCGTACATTCAGTCCCGTCGTGCAGGCGCAGATTGTGCAGCGCATGGAAGAAGTCGTCGCCGGCATTGCCGCCGCCTTCAAGGCCCATATCGAACTCAAATACCATCGTTTGTTTCCGGCCACGGTCAATACGCCGGAGCACGCCCATTTTGTGGCAGAGGTCGCCACAGAATTGTTCGGCGCCGACATGGTCGTTCCCAATCTGGTGCCATCCATGGGCTCCGAAGACTTTTCCTTTATGCTACAGCAGCGGCCCGGCGCCTACTTCCGCCTGGGTCAGGGCGGCGCCGAGTCGGGCTGCGTGCTGCATAGCGCCATGTTCGACTTCAATGATGCGGTCATCCCGGCGGGCAGTGCCATGTTCTGCCGCCTGGTCGAGCGCAGCATGCCGCTGGATGCCGATCTTTAACCTGTTTATAAGAAGACTTTTCAACATGACTGCTTCAACCGAGAGCCTGACCCTTATCCGCCCCGACGACTGGCATTTGCACCTGCGCGACGGCGCCGTCCTGGATTCTGTGGTCGCGGATACGGCAAGGCAATTTGCGCGCGCCATCATCATGCCCAACCTGAAGCCGCCGGTGACCACGACATCGCTGGCGCTGGCCTATCGCGAGCGTATCGTTGCGGCCCTGGGCCGGGCGGGCGTCGCCCCAGACAGCTTCACGCCGCTCATGACGCTTTACCTGACCAACAATACCAGCGCCGATGAAGTCCTGCGGGCCAGCGAGTCGGGCGTGGTGCACGGCATCAAGCTTTACCCGGCTGGCGCAACGACCAATTCCGATGCGGGCGTGACCGACCTGCTGAAATGCTGTGCGCCGGCGCTCGAGGCGATGCAGCGCGCCGGCATGCCCTTGCTGGTGCATGGCGAAGTCACCGACCCCGAGGTGGATCTATTCGATCGCGAAGCGGTGTTCATCGAGCGCGTGATGCAGCCTTTGCGTCGTGCTTTTCCCGAGCTCAAGGTGGTGTTCGAGCACCTGACCACGCGCGATGGGGTCGAGTATGTGCGGCAGGCGGATGGCCCGGTGGCGGCCACGATCACCGCCCATCATCTGCTGTACAACCGCAATGCGCTGTTCCTGGGCGGGATACGCCCGCACTGGTATTGCCTGCCCGTGCTGAAGCGCGAAAAACACAGGCTGGCGCTGCTGGACGCCGCCACGAGCGGTTCGGGGCGTTTCTTTCTGGGCACCGACAGCGCGCCGCATCCCAAGGGGCTGAAAGAGCATGCCTGCGGATGTGCCGGGTGCTATACCGCCTTGCACGCAATGGAGCTGTATGCGACGGCCTTCGATTCCGTCGGCAAGCTTGACCAACTGGAGGCATTCGCCAGCCTGAATGGCCCCGCCTTTTATGGCTTGCCGGTCAACCAGGGCAAGCTGGTGCTGCAGCGCACCGATTACCTGATCCCAGAGGAACTGCCCATGGCCGATTCAACGGTGGTGCCGCTTGCCGCGGGCGAGGCGCTGGGCTGGAAAGCGTCGGCGGGCTGAGCCAGGCCGCCCGGCGCGCCGGTCCAGGCAGCGGAGCGCCGGGAATCAGCGCGGGACGGCGCCGCGGTCTGTACGCTTAGCTGGCGTTTTTCTTTTCTTCCAGCGTTTCCCATCGCGTAAACAGTTCGGCCAGCTTTTCTTCTATGCCATGCAGTTGCGCATTGACGGCATCGACCTCGTCCGGGGCGTCGCGGTACAGGCTGCCGTCGGCCAGCCTGGCAGCCAGCGCCGACTGCTCCGCTTCCAGTTCGGCAATCGCGTCGGGAATGCCTTCCAGTTCGGTCAGTTCCCACGCCGTAATACGGGTTTTCCTGGCGGGTTTCGGACGCTCGGGGGCCGGCGCTTCCTTTCTTTTGGGTTTGTTGTCGGGGGCATCGGGCTGTTCGGGCCGCTGCGCCAGCCATTCATCGTAGCCGCCCACGTATTCCTGCCAATGGCCGTCGCCTTCCGCCGCAATGGTCTGGGTGACCACATTGTTCAGGAACTCGCGGTCGTGGCTGACCAGCAAGACGGTGCCGGGATAGCTCTGCAGAAGTTCTTCCAGCAGCTCCAGGGTTTCGATATCCAGGTCATTGGTGGGTTCGTCCAGCACCAGCACATTGGTGGGGCGGGCGAACATCCGCGCCAGCACGAGGCGGGCGCGCTCGCCGCCCGACAGGCTGTGGACGGGCGAGTGCGCGCGGGCGGGCGGGAAGAGGAAGTCTTCCAGATAGCTCATGACGTGCTTGCGCTGGTCGCCGATCTCGACCCACTCGCTGCCGGGGTTGATGGTGTCGGCCAGCGTGGCCTGTTCGTCAAGTTGCGAGCGCATCTGGTCGAAGTAGCCAACGGTCAGGTTGACCCCCAGCCGTACGCTGCCGGCGCTGGGTTGCAGTTTGCCCAGAATGATCTTGAGCAATGTCGTTTTACCCGCGCCGTTGGGGCCGATCAGGCCGATGCGGTCTTTGCGCAGGATGATGGTGGATAGGTCGCGGATAATGGTTTTGTCGCTATAGCGGTGGGTCACTTGCTCGAGTTCGGCCACCAGCTTGCCCGAGCGCTGTCCTTCGGCCACCGCCAGGTTGACGTTGCCCTGGCGCTCGCGCCGGGATGCGCGCTCGCGGCGCAGCTGCTCCAAGCGCCGCACCCGCCCTTCGTTTCGGGTGCGGCGCGCTTCAACGCCCTTGCGTATCCAGACTTCTTCCTGGGCGAGCACCTTGTCGAACTTGGCATTTTGCTGCTTCTCGGCCTCGAGCCACTCTGCCTTGCGCTGTTGCCAGGTCGAGAAATTGCCGGGGAAGCTGAACAGCTTGCCGCGGTCCAGTTCCACAATGCGCGTTGCCACGGCATCCAGGAAACGGCGGTCGTGGGTAATGATCACCACGCTGCACGAAGCGTTCAGCAGCAGGCTTTCGAGCCATGCAATGCCAATGAAGTCCAGGTGGTTGGTCGGTTCGTCGAGCAGCAGCAGATCGGGCTCGTCGGCCAGCGCGCGCGCCAGGGCGACGCGCTTGCGCGTGCCGCCCGACAGGCCGGCGATACCATCGTCCGGATTTAGCCCCAGTTGTTCGATCAGGGCGCTGACCCGTGAAGGGCGCATCCAGTCTTCGCTTTCGGTGGTGTCCCCGCACACAGTATCGTAGATGGTCAGGCTGTCGTCCAGGTCGGGTTCCTGTTCGACGGTGGCGGTTTTCAGTCCGCCCAGGCGCATGATGTCTCCGTCGTCAAGTACGGTGCGGCCGTCCAGAACCTTGAGCAGGGACGACTTGCCCGCGCCGTTGCGGCCGATCAGGCCAATGCGTTCGCCAGGCTGGATGGCGAAGTCGGCGTGATCGAGCAGTGGGTGGTGTCCATAAGCAAGCTGGGCGTTGCTCAGGGTAATCAGCGTATTCGCGGCCATAACAGAAAAGCTCGTGTTTCAAGATCAGGAAAACCTCTATTGTCGCAGGTTACAATGCAGGGGTGAGGCAGGTTGGGCAATCGCGGTGCCGTCAGGCATCGAGGAAGGTCCGGACTCCATAGGGCAGGGTAGCGGCTAACGGCCGTCCGGCAAAGCCATGCACACGTGCATGGACAAGCCGAGGAACAGGGCCACAGAGACGAGTCTGCCACGCGGGCATGCCTTGGCATGCACTGACACGGCCATCTCCGTGTTGCGCAGCCGGTTCGCCGGCGGCGGCGTGGCAGGGTGAAACGCGGCAACCTCTACCCGGAGCAACATCAAATAGGCATGCGCAGGCTTCGTGCCCGAAGGGCGGCTCGTCCAAGCATGCGGGTAGATGGCTAGAGTGCGGCAGCAATGCCGCAACCAGAGGAATGATTGCCCGCCAGGCTTGCCTGGCGTACAAAATCCGGCCTACAGACCTGTCTCACCTCTTCTTCATGCCGCTTGCCTTGGCCGCCGGGGCAAGTTGTCAACAAATGCAAAGCTGCGCGCCCGATTTCTGCCCGTCTTCTTACAAAGGACATGCAGATGCTTCTCCAATTTCTTGATTTATCTACATATTTTTTTCTCCTTAGCTCTCTAAAACCTCGCTAAGTGCTTGTTGTAATTGAAAAAATTGCAACTTTGCGCTTGACCTGCCGCTTTCCATACCGTAGAGTGGGGAAAAGTAGGTTTTTGTGCAACAAAGTGGGGAAAAATAGTGTTCCAGGGCAGCAGCGCACTCACATTAGATGCTAAGGGGAGGATATCCATTCCGACCCGGCATCGTGACGCGCTCGTTTCGCAGGTCGAGGGGCGCTTGACCCTGACGCGGCACCCTGATGGCTGTCTGTTGGTCTATCCCCGTCCGGTCTGGGAAAAAAGGCGCGAGCAGATTGCCGCCTTCCCCATGCAGGCCCGTCCGCTGCAGCGCTTGTTGCTGGGCAGCGCACAAGATGTCGACATGGATGGCTCCGGCCGGATACTGGTTGCCCCCGAATTGCGTACGGCAGCCGGCTTGACGCGTGAAGTCATGCTGCTGGGCATGGCCAGTCATTTCGAGCTGTGGGATGCCGCCGAGTGGGCGCGCCGCGAAGCCGAGGACCTTGCCAAAGGCATGCCTGACGTTCTGAACAGTTTTTCTTTTTGAACCCGACTATGGAGTTTTCGCACCGATCCGTGCTTCTGGAGCCTACGGTCAACGCTCTCGTTGAACCTGATTTTGGCGCCAAGGGCAAACAGAAGCAGGCGCACAGCGATGCGCAGGGTCTGGCCGGCGGGGTGTTTGTAGACGGTACGTTTGGCCGCGGTGGGCACAGCCGCTTATTGCTGTCGCGGCTGTCGCGCGATGCCAGGCTGGTGGTGTTTGACAAGGACCCCGAAGCCATTGCCGTGGCGCATGCCCTGCAGCGCGAAGATGAACGGGTCGTGGTGGTGCATAGCGGTTTTGCAGAGATGCCGGACCAGTTGCGCAAGCTGGGTGTGGAAAAGGTCAATGGTGTGATGCTTGATCTGGGCATTTCATCGCCCCAGATCGATGATGCCAGCCGGGGGTTTTCCTTCATGCGCGAAGGCCCGCTGGATATGCGTATGGATACCAGCAGCGGATTGACCGCTGCGCAATGGCTGGCTCAGGTCAGTGTCGAAGAATTAAAGGAGGTCATAGCTAAATATGGCGAAGAACGGTTTGCTTTCCAGATTGCAAAGGCGGTTATTGCTCGCCGCGAATCCAGGCCGCTGCGCACAACGCTCGACCTCGCCGAGCTCGTCGCCAGTGTCGTCCGTACGCGCGAAAAGGGTCAACACCCGGCCACTCGCACCTTTCAGGCTATACGGATTTACCTCAATCAAGAACTCGAGGAGCTCGCGCTCGCCCTCGCGGCAATTCTAAGGGTCCTGGCGCCGGGAGGGCGTTTAGCGGTGATCAGTTTCCATTCTCTTGAAGACCGTATGGTCAAGCAGTGCATCGCAGCGGCGGCCCGGCCTGCCGCTGTGCACGCCCGCCTGCCCATTCTCGAGAAAGACATGCCCCAGCCCATACTGAAATCCCTGGGCCGCATCCTTCCGACGGAACAAGAGTCAAAAGAGAATGTGCGGGCCCGGTCCGCGGTGCTGCGGGTGGCCGAGCGCACCGCCACGCCCTTGCCGGCCGATCAGGGCGCGTCTTTTGTGACGGCAATGAGCCTGGTCGCCAGGCCGTCCGAGCGCCATGGCGGAAGGGGGCGCAAATAATGGGCCGCCTGATCATCTTTTTTGCGGTTCTGCTGATGGTCTCGGCGCTGTCTCTGGTGACGGCGCGTTTTCAATCGCGCCAATTGTTTGTCCAAGCCGACCGGCTTGAGGACAAAGCGCGCGAGCTCGATACCGATTGGCGCCGGCTGCAGCTCGAGCGTGCAGAGCTGGCCCGCAATGCGCGTATCGACGGCGTGGCCCGCAAGGATCTGAAAATGGCCTCGACCTCGCCCGACAGAACGATTTACATCAAGGGCGCCGCCAGCGGCACGCCGCAGCGCAGCGGGGAGGGCCGCCCATGAAACGCGTACGGTTCTTCGACAGTCCGGTCCTGAGCGTGCAAATGCCCTTGTGGCGCTCGCGCCTGGTGCTGATCCTGCTGATGCTCGGCTTCATCGCCTTGGGGGTCAAGGCCTTGTACTTGCAGGGTTTGTCGACGGAATTCCTGCAGCAGCAAGGTGAGCGCCGCTACGAGCGCAATTTGGTGCTGCCCGCCACGCGCGGCAAGATATTTGATCGCAGCGGGTCGGTGGTGCTGGCGTCCAGCGTTCCGGTGCGTGCGATCTGGGCGATTCCGGAAGACACCCGCAACGCGTCGGATGCGCAACTGGCCCAACTGGGCAAGCTGCTGAATATGTCCGTCAAGGATATCAAGGGCCGGCTGGTCGACGAAGAAAAGAACTTTGTCTACATCAAGCGCCAGGTGTCCATCGATATTGCCAATCAGATCAAGGACATGAAAGTGCCCGGCTTTCATCAGCAGGCCGAGATGCGCCGTTTTTATCCCGAAGGCGATATGGCGGCGCACGTGATCGGCTTCACCAATATCGAAGACAAGGGCATCGAGGGTGTCGAACTGGCCTTCAATGATGCCCTGTCGGGCCGGCCGGGCTCGCGCCGCGTGATCAAGGATCGCCTGGGGCGGGTGGTGGAAGACGTGCAGGCCATTGTGCCGCCCGTCAATGGCCAGGACTTGATGCTGTCCATAGACAGCGGCTTGCAGTTCGACGCCTACTCCGCGCTGAAGAAGGCGCTGGCCGAGCATAACGCCAAGGCGGGCGCGGGCGTGGTCATTGACGTGCGCACGGGCGAGATCCTGGCGATGGTGAATCTGCCTACCTACGATCCCAACGACCGCGACGACCGCAAGGGGCCGGTGCTGCGCAATCGGGCGCTGACCGATACGTTCGAGCCCGGCTCGATCATGAAGCCGTTCACCGCCGCTTTGGCGCTGGATATCAACCGCATCACGACGGCGACGATGTTCGACACAGGCAATGGCCAGTACCGCTACCAGGGCTCGACGATTTCCGATGTCAGCCGCAACGGCATGCTGGATGTGGCGGGCATATTAAGGCGTTCCAGCAACATCGGGATGACCATGATTTCCGAAAAGCTCACGTCGCAGGAAATGTGGACCAAGTTTACCGAGCTGGGTTTCGGCCGTCCTCCCCAGGCCAATTTCCCCGGTGTGGCATCGGGCAAGCTGCGGCCATGGGAACGCTGGCGTCCCATAGAGCGCGCTACGATGGCTTACGGCTACGGCCTGTCGGTGTCTTTGCTTCAGATCGCGCATGCCTACACGGCCTTTGCCCGCGATGGCGACATGGTGTCGCTGACTTTGCTCAAGCGTTCAGGCAAGCCGACCAGCGTGCAGGTCTATAGCCAGAAGGTGGCCGGCCAGGTGCGCGCCATGCTTGAAGCGGCGGCGGGTCCCGATGGCGCCAAGCTGGCGCAGGTGCAGGGCTACCGGGTCGCCGGCAAGAGCGGCACCGCCCGCAAGATTGTGAACGGCAAGTACAGCACATCGCTGTATCGCGGTTCTTTCGTGGGCTTTGCCCCCGTCTCGAATCCGCGCATTGTGGTTGCCGTCACGATAGACGAACCGCATTCCAATGGTTATTACGGCGGCCGCGTGGCCGCGCCGGTCTTTGCCGATATTGTGGCCAGCAGCCTGCGCCGCCTGGGTGTGCAGCCCGATGCGCCGATCGAGTCGCTGGTGGCCACCAACGTGAATGGGGAGAGGGTGCAATGAGCGCGCACGACATCCTTTCCTGGCTGCGCCAGCACGCCGCGCCGACAGCGCATCTGTGCCTGGACACCCGCCAGCTTGTTGCTGGCGATGTGTTTTTTGCTTGCGAAGGACGCGTCAGCGACGGGCGCGACTATATAGATCAGGCAATCGAGGCCGGCGCCGCGGCGATTGTCATGCATGGCGATCAGCAGGATGGCACATCGCCAGTCAAGGGCGTTCCCGTGATGGTGGTTCCGGGCTTGTCGCAGCAGCTAGGCTTGATCGCGCACCTGTGGTACGGCAAGCCGTCGGCCCAGATGTCGGTGATTGCGGTCACGGGCACCAATGGCAAGACCAGCTGCGTGCAATGGCTGGCTGCCGCCCTGAATGCGGAAGGAATTCCTTGCGGGACGATAGGCACGCTGGGCGTGTCCTTGCCTGACGGCGCCAATCTGGGCGGCGCGCTGACCACCCCCGACGTACTGACCATGCACCGCAGCCTGGCGGCGATGCATCAGGCCGGCGCGCAAGTGGTTGCGCTTGAAGCGTCCTCGATCGGCCTGGATCAAGGCCGGCTGGAGCAGGTATGCATAGACATTGCCGCCTTTACCAATCTGACGCACGATCATCTTGATTACCACCAGACGTTTGAGCACTATCGGCGGGCGAAGTTTGCCCTGTTCGATTGGCCGGGCTTGCGCAGCGCCGTCGTCAATGCCGACGATCCGGCCGGGGCGGAATTGATCGGGACGCTTGCGCCGGCCACGACGCTGGCCTATTCGACACGCGGCAAGGAAACCGCCGCCGTCCAGGCCCAGGATATTCATGCCGGCCGCTACGGCCTGGTGTTCAACCTGGTCACGCGCGACGGGGCGGCGCAACTGCTGACCCGCCTGGTGGGCGAACATAATATTGCCAACCTGCTGCTGGTGGCGGGTGTCCTGCAGCAACTGGGCTGGGACCTGTCTCGGATCGCCCGCGTCCTGGGTACATTGCGTTCGGTCGAGGGCCGTCTGCAAGTGGTCGAGCCGCTAGACGGCGCCGGCCAGGCCCAGCCGCTGGTGATTGTCGATTACGCCCATACGCCCGATGCGCTGGAGCGCGCGCTGCTGGCGCTGCGCGATGTCGCCCGGACACGCGGCGGCAGGCTGGTGTGCGTATTTGGCTGCGGCGGCAGCCGGGATCGCGGGAAACGGCCCATGATGGGCCGAATCGCCTCTGACCGGGCGGACGAAGCCGTGCTGACCAACGATAATCCCCGCCTCGAGGACCCGCTCGAGATCATCGGGCAGATTGCGGCGGGGATGCCGCGCGCGCCGCGTATCGAGCCCGACCGCGCCCAGGCGATCTTGTCGACGGTGTGGGCCGCTGAGCCCAATGACGTTGTATTGCTGGCCGGCAAAGGCCATGAAACGTATCAAGAGTCGCAGGGGCGGCGCACGCCCTTCGACGACCGCGAGTGGGCGCGTTTTGCGCTGTCCTGGCAGAAAGGCCTGAGCATCTCGACCGACACGCGCAGCATTGGTCCCGGGCAGTTGTTTGTTGCGTTGAAGGGCGATGCCTTCGACGGGCATGCCTATCTGGAAACGGCCAGGGCGGCCGGGGCCTGCGCCGCGGTGGTCGAACAGAAAGACAGCACGGTCGATATGCCCCAGTTCGCGCTGGGCGATACGCGCCAGGCCCTGATACGCATCGGCAGAATCTGGCGCCGGCAGCATGAGCTGCCGGTCATTGCCGTCACCGGCAGCAATGGCAAGACCACCACCAAGGAAATGATCGCCGCCATTCTCCGGCAGTGGCCGGGCGAAGACGCCAGCCTGGCGACGCGCGGCAACCTGAACAACGATATCGGCCTGCCGCTGACGGTGCTGCGCTTGAATCGCCAGCACCGCGCCGCCGTGCTCGAGCTAGGCATGAACCATCCCGGAGAAATCTCCCTGCTGGCGGGTGTGGCCCAGGCCACGATCGCGCTGGTGAACAACGCCCAGCGCGAACACCAGGAATTCATGCTGACAGTCGAAGCCGTGGCGCGTGAGAACGGCGCCGTCATCGAAGCCTTGCCGGACGACGGTATCGCGGTATTTCCCGGCGACGATGCCTATTCCGGCTTGTGGAGCACGCTGGCCGGCAAACGGCGCATCGTGCGTTTCGGTTTCGATTCGGATTTCGACGTCTACGCCGATCAGATTCATGCGCAGCCCACCCATACGGGTTGCCGCTTGCACACGCCCGCGGGCAGCGCCAGCCTGACGCTGGCGGCGCCCGGCGTCCACAATCTGCGCAATGCGCTGGCTGCGGCGGCCTGCGCTTGCAGTGCGGGCGTGCCGCTGGCGAGCATCGTGCAAGGCCTGGAATCATTCAATCCGGTGGCCGGCCGCATGCAGCCGCATGCGCTGGCGGACGGCTATCAATTGATTGACGATACCTATAACGCCAACCCGGATTCAGTCCGCGCGGCGATCGATGTGCTGGCCCGGCTAAGCGGCAAGCGCGTGCTGGTGCTGGGCGATATGGGCGAAGTGGGGGCGAACGGCAATGCCATGCACGCGGAAGTGGGCGCGTATGCGCACGAGTGCGGCATCGATGTGCTGCTGGCATTCGGCCCGGCCTGCGCCCATGCGGCCCAGGCTTTCGGCGCCGGTGCGCAAGCTTTCGACTCCATCGACGCGCTGAACAGCCAGTTGCTGGCGGAGTTGCCTGCGCACATTCTGGTCAAGGGGTCCCGCAGTACACGCATGGAACGGGTTGTCCACGCGCTTGAAAAACAATTAATAAACCACGAAGAAGGGGCTCGCCATGCTACTTGAACTGGCGCGTTGGCTATCGGATTCGCATATACGCGCATTTGGTGTCGTTGAATACATTACGTTCCGTGCCGTGCTGGCTTGCGGCACCGCGCTGTTGATCGGCCTGTGTGCCGGACCCTGGGTGATTCGCAAACTCACCGAGCTCAAGATCGGCCAGGCCGTGCGCGCCTATGGCCCCGAATCGCACTTGCAGAAAACCGGTACGCCGACCATGGGCGGGGCCTTGATCCTGATCTCCGTCGGCGTCAGCACCCTGATGTGGGCCGACTGGACCAACCGTTTCGTCTGGGTGGTGCTCATGGTCACTTTCGGTTTTGGCTGGATAGGCTGGGCCGATGACTACAAGAAAGTGGTCAATCGCGATCCGGAAGGCATGTCTTCGCGCCGCAAGTTTTTCTGGCAGGCGCTGATCGGGATCGTGGCGGCGGTCTATCTGAGCTTTGCGGTGTCGGCGCCCGCCAACGCGGACCTCTGGCCGCTGTTCCGCGACTGGGTCTTGAGCGGCTTCACCATGCCCTTGCCCACCCGCGCCGACTTGATCGTGCCTTTCTTCAAGAGCGTGAGCTATCCGCTGGGCGTCTTTGGTTTCGTCGCGCTGACCTGGCTGGTGATTGTCGGCTCGAGCAACGCTGTCAACCTGACTGACGGCCTGGACGGGCTGGCCATCATGCCGACGGTCATGGTGGGCAGCGCCCTGGGTATTTTTGCCTACGTGGTGGGGCGTGTCGATTACTCCAAGTATCTGCTCTTTCCCTATATACCGGGTGCCTCCGAGCTGATGGTGCTGTGCGCCGCGATTGCCGGGGCGGGGCTGGCCTTTTTGTGGTTCAACGCCTATCCGGCCCAGGTGTTCATGGGCGACGTCGGCGCGCTGGCCCTGGGCGGTGCATTGGGCACGATTGCGGTCATTGTGCGCCAGGAAATCGTCCTGTTCATCATGGGCGGCGTGTTCGTGGTGGAAACGCTGTCGGTGATGCTGCAGGTGGCCTGGTTCAAATACACCAAAAGACGCTATGGCGAAGGCAGGCGAATATTCCGCATGGCGCCGCTGCACCACCATTTCGAGGTGACCGGCTGGAAGGAAACACAGGTGGTGGTCAGGTTCTGGATCATCAGCATGATGCTGGTGCTTATTGGTTTGGCAAGTTTGAAACTGCGATGAAAAAAATGTCTTTTCCCTCGGTGCGTGTCGATGGCCTGACCCTGATTCTGGGTCTGGGCGAGACCGGCCTTGCTGCCGCGCGATGGTGCGCCCAGCAGGGCGCGCACTTGCGCGTGCTCGACACACGTGCCGAGCCGGGGGGATTGGCGGCATTGCGGGCGCTGGATGGGGCGCGCATCGATTGCCGCCTTGGGCCGGACGTCCTGGCCGAGGACGCCTTGCAAGACGTGCATACCCTTGTCCTGAGTCCGGGGCTGTCGCCCAACCAGGAGCCGGTCAGCGCATTCCTGGCCATGGCGGCCCAGCGCGGCATCGAAGTCATCGGCGAGATCGAACTCTTTGCCCGTGCGCTGGCCGATATGGCCGGGCAGGATTACAAGCCCCGGGTTCTGGCCATTACCGGCACCAACGGCAAGACCACCGTCACGGCGATGGCGCGCCAACTGGTGCAGGCCGGCGGCCTGGCGGCCAAGGTGGCGGGCAATATCAGCCCGGCCGCCCTGAACGCGCTGGGCGATGCGCTGGCCGCGGATGATTTGCCCGATGTCTGGGTGCTGGAACTGTCCAGTTTTCAGCTTGAAACAACCCATACGCTGGCGCCCGACGCCGCGGTGGTGTTGAATGTGACGCAAGACCATCTGGATTGGCACGGATCGATGCAGGCCTACGCCGCCGCCAAGGCGCGTTTGCTGGGCATGGCGCGCATCGCGATCGTGAATCGCGATGACGAGGCGGTCATGGGCATGGTCGGCAATGTCCGGGCGATGACGGTCCGCAGTTTTGGCCAAGGCGTGCCCGAGTATGAAGGCGACCTGGGGCTGGACGGCAACCCGGGCATGTTATGGCTGACGGCTGCGGAAGCGGTTGATTTCGATCTTCCCGCGGCGCCAAGCCGGCGCAAGAAGTCTCAGGAAGAACCGCTGCGCCCCGAAGGCCGGGCTACACACCTGATGCCTGTCGACGCCTTGCATGTGCGCGGCCGGCATAACGCCCTGAATGCGCTGGCGGCCCTGGCGCTGGCCCGCAGCCTGGGCCTGGGCTGGGCCAATATGCTGCATGCCCTGAGGGACTACATGGGCGAAGCGCATCGTACCGAGTTCGTCCGGACGATTGCAGGCGTCGATTTCATCAATGACAGCAAAGGCACGAACGTGGGCGCGACCGTCGCCGCGCTCGACGGCATGGGCGCCCCGGTGGTGCTGATTGCCGGCGGGCTGGGCAAAGGGCAGGATTTTGCGCCATTGGCCAGGGCGGTGCGTGAACACGCCCGGGCCGTGGTGCTGATCGGACAGGACGCGGAGTCGATCGAGCAGGCGCTCTCTGATACAGGCGTCCGCACAGAGCGCGCCGCCACGCTGGGCATGGCCGTCAACCGCGGTTTCGAGCTGGCGCAGCCCGGCGATACGGTATTGCTGTCGCCCGCGTGCGCCAGCATGGATATGTTCCGGAATTACGGTCATCGCGGCAGCAGCTTTGTCGATGAAGTGCAAGAACTGGCCTTGAGCCGTGGGGAGGTCGCATGAGCCTTTTTGCGGATCTCACTTCGGGCGTGAATGCGGTCAGGCCAGGGCGTACGACCATGCCCAGCATCGATATCTCGATGCTGGTGGCGGCATCCACCTTGGCGCTGTTCGGTTTGCTCATGGTGTATTCGGCATCCATCGCGCTGGCCGACGGCCCCCGGTATGAAAGCTACGGGCGCTACTATTTTGTCATACGCCATGGGCTGTTCATCGTGGTGGGACTGCTGTGCGCGCTGTTCGCGGCCAGCATTCCCCTGAAGGTATGGCAGAAGTTCGCCGTCCCGCTGTTCCTGCTGTGCCTGTTGCTGCTGGTGGTCGTGCTGATTCCGGGCGTGGGGCGCGAGGTCAACGGCGCGCGGCGCTGGCTGCCCGTGGGGCCGATCAACTTCCAGCCGTCCGAACTCATGAAGGTGGCCGTCTTGCTGTACGCGGCAGACTACACCGTGCGCAAGCAGGAACATATGCAGAACTTCCTGCGCGGCTTCCTGCCCATGGCGTGCGCCCTGGCCGTGGTGGGCATGGTGCTGCTGCTGGAACCCGACCTGGGGGCCTTCATGGTGATCGTGGCGATCGCCGTAGGCATTTTGTTCATCGGCGGCATCAACGGCAAGCTGTTTTCCTCTTTGTTGTGCATATTGGTGGGCAGCTTCCTGCTGCTCATCTGGCTTTCCCCCTGGCGCCGCGAGCGCTTGTTTGTGTACCTGGACCCCTGGAATCCCGACAATGCCTATGGCAGCGCGTACCAGCTTTCGCATTCGCTGATTGCACTGGGCCGGGGCGAGTGGTTTGGCGTGGGCCTGGGCGCCAGCATCGAAAAACTGCATTATCTGCCCGAGGCGCATACTGACTTCATCGTCGCCGTGATCGGAGAGGAACTCGGTTTCATTGGGCTGGCCTGCCTGATCAGTCTGTTTGTCTTCCTGGTGTGGCGCGGCTTCGAGATCGGCCGGCAGGCCATCGCCATGGAACGGATTTTCAATGGCCTGGTGGCGCAGGGCGTGGCCCTGTGGTTCGGCGTGCAGTCCTTTATCAACATTGGCGTGTGCCTGGGCTTGCTGCCGACCAAAGGCCTGACGCTGCCCATGGTGAGCTACGGCGGCAGCGGCATCGTCATGAACTTCGTGGCCATGGCCCTGCTGTTCCGCGTCGATTTCGAAAACCGCAACATGATGCGAGGTAAACGGACATGAGCACACCTACCTTGCTGATCATGGCGGGCGGTACCGGCGGGCATATCATGCCCGGGCTGGCCGTTGCGCATGAGATGAAGGCGCGCGGATGGCGCGTGCTGTGGCTCGGCCATCCAGGACGCATGGAAGGGCGCCTGGTGCCGCCCCAGGGTTTCGAACTGATGCCCATGCGCTTTTCGGGCGTGCGCGGCAAGGGCCCGCTGGCGCTGCTCAAGCTGCCATTCACCCTGAGCCGGGCCTGCTGGCGGGCCCACGTCCTGCTTGGGCAGGTCAAGCCGGACGTGGTGCTGGGCATGGGCGGCTATGTGGCTTTCCCGGGCGGCCTTGCGGCGGCCTTGCGGCGCATTCCTTTGGTGATTCACGAACAGAATGCCGTGGCGGGCACCGCCAATCGCTGGCTCGCCAGGCTGGCCAGCAAGGTGCTGGTCGGTTTCCCGGGCGCCTTGCCCGGCGCGGTGATGGTGGGCAACCCGGTCCGGACGGCGCTTGCGCAAGTCGTGCCGTCGGCCACCCGCTATGCGAGCCGGCAGGGTCCGCTGCGCGTGCTCGTGGTGGGCGGCAGCCAAGGCGCCGCGGCCCTGAATAATATCGTTCCGAAAGCCTTGGCCAAACTGGAGCCCGGCGAGCGTCCGCTGGTCACGCACCAGGCGGGCGAGAGGCATCTGGCCTCCCTGCGGGCCGAGTATGAAAAACATGGGGTGCACGCTGTGTGCCACGCATTTATCGATGATATGGCCCATGCCCTGTCCGATGCCGATCTGGTGATTGGCCGCGCGGGGGCGATGTCGGTGGCCGAGGTGGCCGCGGTGGGCGTGGCGGCCTTGTTTGTGCCTCTGCCGCATGCGATTGACGATCATCAGACGGCCAATGCCCGCTATCTAAGCGATTGCCAGGGCGCCTGGCTGCAGAAACAGTCCGGCCTGACCGTAGAATGGCTGGCCGAGTGGCTGCGCAAGGTCAGCCGGGCCGAGCTTGCCACTGTAGCCGAGCATGCTCATGAGCACGCCTGCCTGAACGCAACGAGCCAGATTGCCGACGCGTGCGAACAAGCTGTCAGGAGGCAGGCATGAAGCATCGGATTCAAAGCATTCATTTTGTCGGCATAGGCGGCTCGGGCATGAGCGGGATTGCCGAGGTCATGCTGAACCTGGGCTACTCGATCAGCGGATCCGATCTGCAGGAAACCCATGTCACCCGCCGGCTGGCCGGGCTGGGCGCGCGCATTACCATCGGGCATGATGCCGCCAACGTCAAAGGCGTGGGGGCGATCGTGACCTCGACGGCCGTATCGGGCGACAACCCCGAGGTCCTGGCCGCGCGGACTGCGCGCATACCTGTCGTGCCGCGCGCATTGATGCTGGCCGAACTCATGCGCTTGAAGCGCGGTATCGCGGTGGCCGGCACGCATGGAAAAACCACCACGACCAGTCTGGTCGCCAGCGTATTGGCCGCCGGCGATCTTGATCCCACCTTTGTGATCGGCGGCCGGCTCAACTCCGCCGGCGCCAACGCGCGGCTGGGGCAGGGCGAGTTCATCGTGGTCGAGGCCGACGAGTCGGACGCTTCGTTCCTGAATCTGTTGCCGGTGATGGGCATCATCACCAATATCGACGTCGATCATATGGACACCTATGGCCATGACGTCGCCCGGCTGAAAAGCGCCTTCATCGAATTTACGCAGCGCCTGCCCTTCTATGGCACGGCCGTGCTGTGCAGCGACGATGCCAATGTGCGTGAAATCATTCCCTTTGTGTCGCGTCCCGTGACGACGTACGGCATCGATACCGATGCGCAGGTCCGGGCGCTGAACATTCAGGCCGATGGCACGGTGATGCGCTTCGATGTCGAGCGCCAGGGCGCCACGGGTGCTTTGCCGGCGATGTCCGTTCGATTGAATCTGCCGGGCCGCCATAACGTGCTCAACGCCCTGGCCGCCATCGCGGTGGCCACCGAGCTGGGCGTGCCCGATATGGCCATCACGGATGCGCTGGCCGCCTTTCATGGCGTGGGGCGGCGTTTTACCCAGGTGGGCGATTTTGCCGTGGCGGCCCAGCATGGCGGCGGCACGTTTACCGTGATTGACGACTATGGACATCATCCCGTAGAGATGGCCGCCACGCTGGCCGCGGCGCGCGGCGCCTGGCCCGACCGCCGCATCGTGCTGGCCTTCCAGCCGCATCGCTACACCCGTACCCGCGACTGTTTCGAAGATTTTGTCCGCGTGCTCGGACAAGCCGACGCGGTGCTGTTGACCGATGTCTATCCGGCGGGCGAACAGCCGCTGGTCGCCGCCGACGGGCGCGCGCTGGCGCGCGCGCTCAGGGTCGCCGGCAAAGTGGAGCCGGTTTTTGTGGAAGAGGTGGCAGAGCTGCCGCAAGTCATCAAGGACTTTGCCCGCCATGGCGACGTCGTGGTGATCATGGGCGCGGGATCCATCAGCAGGGTGCCCGGCCAACTAGGAGAAGTAGCATGAGCGTAGCGTATGGCCGTGTAGGCGTATTGTATGGAGGCCGGTCCGCGGAGCGGGAAGTCTCGCTGATGTCCGGCCAGGGCGTATACGAGGCCTTGCGCAGCGTGGACATCGATGCGCATTTGTTCGATACCGGCCGCTACACGCTGGTCGACCTGATCAATGCGGGCTTTGACCGCGTGTTCATCGCACTGCACGGCCGGCACGGAGAAGACGGCACGCTGCAAGGGGCGCTCGAGCTGATGAAG
The DNA here is from genome assembly GCF_031628915.1 of Pusillimonas sp. SM2304. Taxonomy (NCBI): domain Bacteria; kingdom Pseudomonadati; phylum Pseudomonadota; class Betaproteobacteria; order Burkholderiales; family Alcaligenaceae; genus Pusillimonas; species Pusillimonas sp. SM2304. The sequence continues at coordinate 938,450 of NZ_JAVLUJ010000003.1, read as the reverse complement.
CTTCCCTACACCGGCAGCGGTCCGCTGGCCTCTTCCCTGGCCATGGACAAGATCATGACCAAGCAGGTGTGGCTGCAGCAAAACCTGCCTACGCCCCGCTATGCCGTCCTGACCGCGGATTCCGACCTGCAGAGCGTGGCCAACGAGCTGGGCTTGCCGCTGATCATCAAGCCGCCGCATGAAGGCTCGACGCTGGGCGTCACCAAGGTCGAAGCCTTGAGCGAGCTGCAGCAGGCCTACCAGCTGGCCGCCAAATACGACGAGGAAGTGCTGGCCGAGCAGTTCATCGCCGGCCGTGAGCTGACGGTGCCTTTGCTGGGCAAGGGCAAGTCTGCGCGCGCCTTGCCCATCATTGAAATCGTGGCGCCTGACGGCAACTACGATTACGAGCACAAATACGTGTCGGACGAAACCCGCTATATATGTCCCGCCGAAGTGGACGACGCATTGACCGCATCCATCCTTGGCATTGCCGAGCAGGCCTATGTGGCCCTGGGCTGCGAAGGGTGGGGGCGGGCCGACTTCATGCTGGATGAGTCGGGCAAGCCATGGCTGCTCGAAATGAATACATCGCCGGGCATGACCAGCCATTCGCTGGTGCCCATGGGCGCCAAGGCCGCCGGCATGAGCTATGCCGAGTTGTGCATGGCGATTCTATCCACCGCGTCCTGCAAAGTGCAGGCGCCGCCGACTGTCTAAGGAGACGCTGGTGTTTTCCGACGCACGCCTGACCAACTTCATTGCGAACACGCTGGCTTTGCTGGCTGTGCTCGCCTTGATCGCGGGCGTCGTTGTCTGGGTGGCGCAGCGGCCATACTTTGCCATCGCGAAAATCCAGATCGAACCCTTGCAGGCCGACGCCTTCAACTATGTGTCGGCGGCCAGCGTTCAGGCCACCATTGCGGGCCGGGTGGCCGGCAACTTCTTTTCAGTCGACCTGGACGATACCCGGCATTTGCTCGAAACCGTGCCCTGGGTGCGGCACGCGCAAGTGCGCCGCGTCTGGCCCGATGCCTTGCGTATCCAGATTGAAGAGCAGCAGCCGCTGGCGCTCTGGAATGAAAACCAGATGATCAACACCTGGGGCGAGTCCTTTTCAGCCAATCAGGGCGAGCTGGCCGACGATGCCCGCCTGCCGCAGTTGAATGGGCCCGATAGTTCCGAGCGCCTGGTGGTGCAGCGCTACGCCGAGATTGCGCGCTGGTTCGCGCCGCTCAATCTGAGCGTGCATGAAGTGACGCTCAGCCCGCGCTATGCCTGGGAAGTCAAGCTTTCCGACGGCGTGCGACTGAGCCTTGGCCGCGATCCGGCCGCCGATGTGGCCGACCCGCACGGACGCTCCGGCGCCTTGCCCTTCGCCGCGCGCATCGAGCGTTTTGTGCAGGCCTGGCCCACCTTGACCGAAAGGCTGGACGGCCGTGCCATCAGCAGTGCAGATTTACGCTATTCCAACGGATTTGCCATCACGTTGGCCCCTGTTTCCAATATCTCTACGAAGTAAAAAGACTATGACCCGTGACATCAAAGACCTGATCGTTGCACTCGATATCGGCACCAGCAAAGTGGTGGCGGTAGTGGCCGAGATATTGCCCGAAGGACGTTTCGAAGTGCTGGGCCTCGGCCAGCATGAGTCCCAAGGGATGCGCAAGGGGGTGGTGGTCAATATTGAATCGACCGTCAACTCGATCCAGCGCGCCCTTGAGGAAGCCGAACTCATGGCCGACTGCAAGATCCGGGAGGTCTATACCGGCATCGCCGGCAGCCACATCACCAGCTTCAATTCCAGCGGCATGGTGGCGGTCAAGGACAAGGAAGTGACGGCGACCGATGTCGCCCGGGTCATCGAAACCGCCAAGGCGGTCAACATCCCCACCGATCAGCAGGTCTTGCATGTCCTGACGCAGGAATTCATCGTCGATTCGCAAGAAGATATCCGCGAGCCCATCGGCATGAGCGGTTTGCGGCTGGAGGTGCGCGTCCATATCGTGACGGGCGCGGTCAGCGCGGCGCAGAACATCGTCAAGTGCGTCAGGCGCTGCGGGCTCGAGGTGCAAGACCTGATTCTTCAGCCTCTGGCGTCCAGCCTGGCCTGCCTGACCTCGGACGAAAAGGAACTGGGCGTGGTGCTGGTGGATGTGGGCGGCGGCACGACGGACATCGCCATCTTTACCGGCGGCGCCATACGCCACACCGCGGTGGTGCCTATCGCCGGCGACCAGATCACCAGCGACATTGCCGCCATGCTGCGCACGCCCACGCCGGATGCGGAAGAAATCAAGCTGCGCTTCGGCATTGCCAAGCAGGTGCTGGCCAGTGCCGACGAGCACATCGAAGTGCCGGGCCTGGGCGACCGGCCCAACCGCCAGGTGAAGCGGCAGGCGCTGGGCGCCGTGATCGAGCCCCGCATCGAAGAGCTGTTCACGTTTGTGCAGCAGATCGTGCGCGAGTCGGGCTACGAAGACTTGCTGGCCTCCGGCGTTGTCCTGACCGGCGGCACATCGCTGATGCCGGGCATTGTCGAGCTGGCCGAAGACGTCTTTCTGAAACCTGTGCGCGTCGCCGTGCCCGCCTATGAAGGCAGCCTGGCCGATGTGATGCACAATCCGCGTTTTTCCACCGTCATGGGCTTGCTGTCGGAAGCCCGTTTGCAGCGTGCCAGGGGCCGCAAGGTCGCTCAACAGAAAGGCAGCTTCAAGACGTTGCTGGCGCGCATGAAGGAGTGGTTCATGAATTAGGGCCGGACGGCCCTGATGGGCAGGCGGTACAAGCCTGCTCTCGGAAATGTTTCAAATCAGGTGCGAGCGTTCGGCTGGCATTTCCTTTGAAACCATTCCGAACAATAAGCAGTACTGGGGAAATTTTTGTATTTATCGCTTTTTTTTGGAATATGTGAGGGAGTCAATCATGATGAATTTTGAGATGCTCGATACCAGCGCGAATGGTACCGTTATTAAAGTCGTGGGAGTCGGCGGCGCAGGCGGCAATGCCGTTGCCCACATGATCCGTTCCGGCGTCAATGGCGTGGATTTCATCTGCGCCAACACCGATGCGCAAGCCCTGGCTACCAGCGAGGCGCCGGTGCAGATTCGTCTGGGCCGTACCGGCCTGGGCGCGGGCGCGCGTCCCGAGCAGGGACGTGCCGCGGCGGAAACCGCACGCGAAGAAATCCGCGCGGCGCTGACGGGCGCCAATATGGTGTTCATCACGGCCGGCATGGGCGGCGGCACGGGTACCGGCGCCGGCCCGGTGGTGGCGGAAGTCGCCAAGGAACTGGGCATACTGACCGTAGGCGTTGTGACCAAGCCTTTCATTTTTGAAGGCGGCAAGCGCCTGAAAATGGCTGAAGACGGCATCGCCGAGCTGTCCAAGCACGTGCATTCCCTGATCGTCGTCCTGAACGAAAACCTGTACGACCTGATGGACGACGATGCGACGCAGGAAGACTGCTTCAAGGCGGCCGATGACGTGCTGCACAATGCGTGCGCCGGTATTGCGGAAATCATCAATGTCGAAGGCAATGTGAACGTCGACTTCGAAGACGTGAAGACCATCATGGGCGAGCAGGGCCAGGCCATGATGGGAACCTCGATCGCCGCGGGCGCCGACCGGGCGCGTGTGGCGGCCGAGCGTGCCATTGCATGCCCATTGCTCGAGGGCGTCGATTTACACGGCGCACGTGGCATGCTCGTGAACATCACGGCCAGCCGCACCCTGAAAATGCGTGAAACCCGTGAAATCATGGACACCATCCGCAGCTACGCCGCAGACGATGCAACCATCGTGTTCGGCACGGCATACGATGAGTCCATGGGCGAGAACCTGCGCGTTACCGTCGTGGCAACCGGTCTGGGCCGGGCCGCGGCACAGCGTCCGCAGTTGGTCCAGAATGCGGCCGAAGAGCTGCGCACCGGCACCGACAACATGCCCATGACGGGCTATGACTTCGGCAACTCGGAAGTGCCCGCCGTCATACGCAACCCGCGCAGCCAGGCTTCGGCCCAGGTGCGCGCCCTTGAAACCGCTGGCATGGATCACTTTGATATTCCGGCCTTCCTGCGCAAGCAGGCAGACTGATACCGGGTATCAAGGGTCACACTACTGTAAATCCTGCCTCTCACATGTCTGCCGGATAGGGCGATGTCCGGCCAGACCCGATAGATGCGCGGCCCCTCTCCCCGGGGGCCGTGCATTGCCGCGTTTTGCGCTAAGTTGCGGTTTTATCGTGCTTTTTGAAGCCGCTTGAAACACAAATATTTAGTGGTTAACCCTCAATTCGGTTACACTATCATGTCATGGAAGGCCATTGCGCATACGCAATGCGGCCTGAGCTTGCTTAAGAATAAATTATGCTACGTCAACGCACCATTCAGAAAGCCATCAGTACCAAAGGGGTGGGCCTGCATTCAGGCCGCCGGGTCGAGATCACCCTGCGCCCGGCCGCGCCCAATACGGGTATTGTGTTTCATCGCGTTGACTTGCCCCAAGTCGTCGACTTGCCCGCGCAGGCCGATCAGGTCGGTAACACCCGCATGGCGTCGGTATTGCAGCAAGGCGATGTCCGGGTGTCTACGGTCGAGCACCTGATGTCCGCGCTTGCGGGCCTGGGCATCGATAACCTGCATGTCGATCTGACCGCCGAAGAAGTCCCCATTATGGATGGCAGCGCGGGTACGTTCGTGTACCTGCTGCGTTCGGCCGGCCTTGCCGAGCAGGCCGCGCCCAAGAAGTTCCTGCGCGTCCTGAAGACAGTTGAAGTGCGCGAAGGCGAGGGCGATGACCTGAAGTGGGCCCGGCTCGAGCCCTACGACGGTTTTGCGCTGTCGTTCGCCATTGACTTCCACCATCCCGCCATCGACTCCACGGCCAACTTCGCCGAAGTCGATTTTGAAAAAGATTCCTACGTCAAGACCATCGCGCGTGCGCGCACTTTCGGTTTTGCCAGCGAGGTCGAAGCCTTGCGCGCAGCCGGGCTGGCCCGCGGCGGCAGTCTTGACAATGCCATCGTCATGGATGAATACCGCGTGCTGAATGCCGACGGCCTGCGTTACGATGACGAATTCGTGAAGCACAAGATACTGGACGCCATTGGCGACCTTTACCTGATAGGCAAGCCTCTGGTGGCGCGCTATGTGGCGTGCAAATCGGGGCACGGCCTGAACAATCAGCTGGCCCGGGCGCTGCTCGCCCAGCAGGAAAGCTGGGAACTCGTCACCTACGAGTCCACCGCCACGGCCCCCAAGGCCTTTGCGCAAGAGTGGAAGTTCGCTTAAAGGCAAGGCCTGCCCGGCGCATGTCTTGGCCGGAATGGAATTACTGCCGGTGATGCCTGATCAGACGCTGTATCGCATCGGCCAACGGCCCGGGCCGCAATCCGCTGCGTAGCGTTTCAAAGGCTTCCAGGGCCGCGTCATCCAGTGGAATGACTTCACGGGATGCTGTTTTTGTCTGGCTTTGCCACAGTCCGGCTTGAACCCTGACGCTGATTTCGTTAAGGTTCCAGCCACTGTCGTTCAGCAACTGGACTATCCGGGGCGCAAGTTGACGCAGTTTCGCTGCATACGCAGCGCTGGGAACTGCCAGCGTAACTTGCTGTCTTTCTATACGTGCCACTTTGCACACCTCTGCCAACGCGGGGGGCAGGGCTTGCTTTGCCGCCTGCTCCACAGCCATCAGATTGCGTGCTGCCGCCAGCACCTGCGCGCCCTGTTGGTCGCTGCCAAGCCAACTGAGCGCCAGTGTGGCGGGGGCGGCATCATGCGAGGGTTTTGAGGGACGTCGGGACATGCAGGATTTTTATGAAGGTATAGAGTGAGAAATCTGTTTATACGGAATCGTTCCGTCGATTCTAACGCCAATGGGTTCAAGGCCGTTGCCGCCGCCGTACTGCTTGCGGCCGCCATGGGCGCGTCGGCGCTGGCGGGCGCCTGGGTGCAGTCGCAGCGCAGCCCGCAGCCCGCGCTGTCGGCCGATCAGGAAAAGATCTTTTCAGAGCAAATGTCGCGCGATTCGGCGTATGTCCGCCAGAATATGAATCTGCTGGCATCCAAGGTGGGCGAACTGAAGGCCAGGCTGATTGCCATGGACGGGCTGAGCAAACGGGTGGCTGAAGTCGCCGGGGTATCGTATACCGATCCCGAAGTGCAGGCCAGCCTTGAACAGGCTGCCATGCCGGCCGTGATGGACGACATCACGGCGGAACCGGGCGCCTCGTGGTCGGCGGAAGGCCTGGGGCGCGAACTCGATACCATGGCCCAACAACTGGTCGAGCAAAAAGACTGGTTCGCCATGCTCGATCTGGTCCTGACCAAGCGCACAGGCGTCGAGGCCAGCCTGCCGACCTACATGCCGGTGAACTACCCCTACCTGAGCTCATCGTTCGGCTGGCGCCGCAATCCGGTGACGGGGCGCCATTCCATGCACGAAGGCCTGGATTTCGCCGCGCCCAAGGGGACGCCCATCCATGCGGCCTCCGGCGGGGTCGTGACGCAAGCGCGCTACGCGCCCGGTTATGGCAAGCTGGTCGAAATCAGCCACGGAAACGGGCTGGTCACGCGCTACGCCCATGCGTCGTCGATCGCCGTCAAGGTCGGCGATCTTGTCGAAAAAGGCCAGTTTATTGCGCGTGTCGGCTCGACCGGGCGTTCCACCGGATCGCACCTGCATTTCGAGGTGCGCATGGCGGGGCATCCCCTGGACCCGACCTTGTTCCTGGCCCGGCAGCAGGACCCCGAGCAGCTTGTGGCGGACGCCTCGGAAGCCACGGGAACGGTTGCGCCTCAGGTGCGTTAAACTGTATCGTTTTCCTGCGGGATTTTCCGCCAACCCATACAGACAGGCGTGTGAATTTGCGCCCAAGCGATGCAAGTTCACATTGACGAAACAAGAATGGTTTCTCTGCTAAAAAAGTTCATTGGTAGTCGTAACGACCGCATACTCAAACAGTATCGCAAGCAGGTGGCGCAAATCAATGCGCTCGAATCCGGTATGGTGTCGCTCACCGACCAGGAGCTGACCGCAAAAACCGCCGAATTTCGTCAACGCGTGGCCGATGGCGCGCAACTGGACGACCTGTTGCCCGAAGCTTTCGCCGTTGTCCGCGAGGCCAGCAAGCGCGTATTCGGCATGCGCCATTTCGATGTCCAGCTCGTGGGCGCCATTGCCCTGCACAACGGCAAGATCGCCGAAATGCGCACGGGTGAAGGTAAAACGCTGATGGCGACGCTGGCGGTTTACCTGAACGCGCTGGCCGGCAAGGGCGTGCACGTGGTGACCGTCAACGATTACCTGGCGCGGCGCGATGCCGAATGGATGGGCCGGCTTTACACCTTCCTGGGCATGAGCACGGGTGTCGTCGTGCCCCAGCAGGCCAACGAAGAAAAGAAAGCGGCCTACCAGGCCGATATCACCTACGGCACCAATAACGAATACGGCTTCGATTACCTGCGCGACAACATGGAATACCGCGCCGAAGACCGCCGCCAGCGTCCGCTGTACTATGCCATCGTCGACGAAGTCGACTCTATCCTGATCGACGAGGCCCGTACACCGCTGATCATTTCAGGGCAGGCCGAAGACAATACCGATCTGTATGTGCGCATGAATGTGGTGCCGCCCATGCTGACCCGCATGGCCAGCGAGCCCAAGCCGCAGGAACCCGAGCCCGAAGGGGATTTCTGGGTCGACGAAAAAGGCCAGCAGGTGCATTTGTCCGAGGCGGGGCAAGTCAAGGCCGAAGAGATCCTGGGCCAGATCGGCCTGTTGCCCGAAGGCGAGTCGCTTTACGATCCGCGCCATATTTCGCTGGTCCATCACCTGATGGTGGCGCTGCGCGCCCACAATCTGTTCTTTCTTGATCAGCAGTATGTGGTGCAGGACGGCGAGATCGTCATTGTGGACGAATTCACGGGCCGGCTGATGTCCGGCCGGCGCTGGTCCGATGGCTTGCACCAGGCGGTGGAAGCCAAGGAAGGCGTCAAGATCCAGAACGAAAACCAGACGCTCGCGTCCATTACGTTCCAGAACTATTTCCGCATGTACAACAAGCTGGCCGGCATGACCGGTACGGCTGACACCGAAGCCTACGAATTCCAGTCCATCTACTCGCTGGAAACCGTCATTGTCCCGACCAACCGGCCCATGGCGCGGCTGGACCAGAATGACCAGGTGTTCAAGACCGACGCCGAAAAGTACAACGCCATCCTTGCCGATATCAAGGACTGCCATGAGCGCGGCCAGCCCGTGCTGGTGGGCACGACCAGCATTGAAAATTCCGAGCTGTTGTCGGGCATGCTCGTCAAGGCCAAGCTTCCGCACGAAGTGCTCAACGCCAAGCAGCATGCCCGCGAAGCGGAAATCGTGGCCGAGGCCGGCAAGCCGGGGCACATCACCATCGCCACCAATATGGCGGGCCGGGGTACCGACATCGTCCTGGGCGGCAGCGTCGAGAAGCAGATCGACCTGGTGCGGGCCAACGATGCCTTGCCGGCCGATGAAAAAGAAGCGCGCATAGAAACCATCAAGTCCGAATGGGCGCCCGCCAACGAGGCCGTCAAGGCCGCCGGGGGTTTGCGCATCATCGGCACCGAACGCCACGAGTCGCGGCGCATCGACAATCAGTTGCGGGGGCGTGCCGGCCGCCAGGGCGATCCGGGCTCCTCGCGCTTTTACCTGTCGCTGGAAGATTCGCTGATGCGGATCTTTGCGGGCGACCGCGTGCGCGCCATCATGGACCGCCTGCGCTTGCCTGAAGGCGAACCGATCGAGGCGAAGATGGTCTCGCGCTCGATCGAGTCGGCGCAGCGCAAGGTCGAGGCGCGCAACTTCGATATCCGCAAGCAATTGCTCGAATACGACGATGTCTCCAACGACCAGCGCAAGGTGCTGTACTCGCAGCGCAACGAAGTGCTCGAGTCGGTCGATGTATCGGAAACCATTGCGAATCTGCGCGACGCGGCCCTGGCCGAGCAGTTCAGGTCCTATGTTCCCGAAGGCACCATGGAAGAGCAATGGGATGTCCCCAGCCTGCAGTCGGCGCTTGAAGCCGAATGGCAACTGTCCATGCCTTTGGTGGACATGCTGGAAAAAGAACCCAATCTGACTGACGACGATCTGCTGGACCGGGTGCTGGAAGAAGGGCGGCGCCTGTATCAGGCCAAGGTGGACCTGGTCGGCCGCGAGGGCTGGGCGCCTTTCGAGCGGTCCATGCTGCTGCAGTCCATCGACACGCACTGGCGCAATCACTTGTCGGCGCTTGATCATCTGCGCCAGGGTATACACCTGCGCGGCTACGCGCAAAAAGACCCCAAGCAGGAATACAAGCGCGAGGCGTTCGAGCTGTTCTCCGACATGCTCGACCGTGTCCGCAACGAAGTCGTTCGTGTGCTGATGACCGTGCGCATTCAATCGCCGGAACAGGTCGAGGTCGAAGAGTCCGAGCCCAAGCTCGACAACGTGACCTATCATCACTCGGATTACGATGCGGCGCTTAGCGGCGAGGACCCCGGGCTGGATCAGGCGCCGGCCGGGCAGGCCGCAGCGGGGCTGCCCAAGGTGGGCCGCAACGAACCCTGCCCCTGCGGCAGCGGGAAAAAATACAAGCATTGCCACGGCAAGCTGGCATAAGGCTGTTCGCGGGCAGCCTTGTTCCGCTTAAATCAGGAACAGGGTCGCCAGCCCCAGGAAAACGAAAAACCCCAGCGAGTCGGTCGCGAAGGTCAGCAGCACCGACGAGCCGATGGCGGGGTCCTTGCCGAAGCGGTCGCGCAGCATGGGGATCAATACCCCCAGCGCGGCGCCGATCAGCATATTGCATATCATTGCGGCCATCATGACGGCCGCAATGGCCAGCGAGCCCGAGATCGCCCACGCAAAGGCGGCCGCCACCACACTGCCGCATAGTCCGACCAGAAAGGTGACCGTCAGTTCGCGCTTGACCAGTTGCCAGGCGTTCGAACCGGTTACGCGGCCTACCGCCAGCGCACGTATGATCATGGTCATGGTCTGATTGCCCGAATTGCCGCCGATGCCGGCCACAATGGACATCAGGAAGGCCAGGATGACGATGTGGCTGACGGTGTCCTCGAAACGGGATGCCACCAGGGACGCAATCGCCGCCGTGCACAGGTTGATGAACAGCCAGGGAGCCCGGTTGCGCAAGGCATCCAGCACGGGCGCGAAAATATCTTCTTCCTGCAGGCCGGCCCGGGACAGGGCTTGCTCCTGGGAGTCTTCCTGGATGACGTCAACCACTTCGGCAATGGTGACGCGTCCGATCAGGCGTCCCTGGTCATCGGTGACGGGCGCCGACACAAGATCGTAGCGTTCGAAGGCGCCGGCGGCGTCGGCATCGGAATCCAGCGGATTCAGCGTCAGGTAGTCGGTCACCATGACCTGGGACACCAGGCTTTCGGGTTCGCGCACCAGCAGGGTGGACAAGTACAGCGTGCCTTGCAGCTTGTCGTCGCGATCCACCACGAATATCTGGTCGGTATGGTCGGGCAGTTCGTGCAGGCGGCGCAGGTAGCGCAGCACGACTTCCAGCGTCACGTCTTCCCGGACACGGACCATTTCGAAGTCCATGATGGCGCCCACGGTGTCTTCCGGGTAGCCCATGGCTTCCAGCAGTTGGGCCCGTTCTTCGTCGGTCAGCCCCTTCTGTACCTCGGCAATGACTTCGGCGGGCAGATCGGCAGCCAGGTCGGCGATTTCGTCGGCATCCATGTTGCCGGTGGCGGCGACCAGGTCCTGGTGGTCCATGGACTCGATCAGCGATTCGCGCGCCCAGTCGTCGACTTCCAGCAGCACGTCGGCGTCGTGCTCGGCGCTGACCAACTGCCAGACAGCCTGCCGCTCTTGCACGGGCAGCGATTCGAGAATGAAGGCGATGTCTGCCGGATGCAGGTGATTGACGATCGCCTTGATCTCGTTTTCGTGCTGCCGGTGCAGCAGCCCTTCCAGCAGGTTCGAGCGATTGTCGTCTTCGTACTGGCGGTGCGCCAGCGCTTCGACGACTTCTTGCCGCTTCAGGATGGACTGCAGTTGTTGCAAGGCAAGCTGTGCGTCTTCAGGGTCAAGGCGGCGCGGAATGGTGATCGGCACGCTTTCAGCCTGAACTGAGGATTCCGACATAGGCAAACCTTGGCATTAAACGGGTGGAAGTGGGCGGCGCTTGCGCTGGTCGTCGGTCGCTACATAGGTCAGTATGGCTTCAGTCACCTTGACGACTTCGAGCTCCAGGCGCTGCCGCTCGGCATAGACTTCGACCGACACGGTAACAGAAGTGGTGCCGACCTTGATGATCTCGGCATAAAAGCTGAGCAAGTCGCCGACAAACACGGGCTGCTTGAACGTGAAGGCGTTGACGGCGATCGTCGCCACGCGGCCCGCCGCGCGGCGCGTGGCGGGAATCGACCCCGCGATATCGACCTGCGCCATGATCCAGCCGCCGAAGACGTCGCCATGGATGTTGGCGTCGGAAGGCAGGGGCATGACACGCAAGACGGCGTGTCGTTCTGGAGGCGGCAAAACGGTGTTGATGCTGTTGGCGTTCAAGGGTACTGCTCCAGAAAGTAACTCGGCATTTTAGCGGGAAGCCCGCCGCAGGCCGTTAAATATTTGTTAAGCGAGCCGGCCGGCGCCCGTTGTTTACCGGGTAGGGCTGGCCAGCCATTGCCGGGCCAGCTCGACCCAGTAAGTGGCCCCAAGGGGAATCAGGTCGTCATTGAAGTCGTAGCTGCCGTTATGCAGCATGCAGGGGCCCGCGCCATGGCCCGCGGTGCGATGGTCGCCCTGGCCATTGCCGATCCAGACATAGCACCCGGGCAATTCCTTCAGCATGAAGGAAAAGTCCTCGGCGCCCATCGATGGCGCAATCGCCTGGTCGACGTTTTCTTCGCCCACGATCTCTTTGAGCACCTTGGCGCAAAAGGCGGCTTCCTGGTCATGATTGATGGTGGGCGGGTAGCGGCGCAGGAAGGTGAAGCGGGCCTGGCAATCAAGGGCGCGGCTGGTGTGCTCGGTGATCTCGCGCATGCGGTCTTCGACGAGATCCAGCGTCGCGTCGGAAAAGGTGCGCACGGTGCCGCGCAGCATGGCCTCGTTGGGGATGACGTTATCGGCCGACCCGGTGTGGATCTGGGTAATGCTGATGACGGCCGGGTCAAGCGGATTGCGGTTGCGGGTAACGATGGTTTGCAGGCTTTGCGCCAGTTGGACGGCCGCCATGACGGGGTCGACGCCCAGATGCGGCATGGCGCCGTGGGCGCCTTTGCCTTCGAGCTGGATATCGAAGGTATTGCTCGAGGCCATGATGGGCCCCGCGACGACGCCGAACGTGCCCACCGCCATGCCGGGCCAATTGTGCATGCCGAAGACGGCATCCATGGGAAACAGGGTGAACAGGCCGTCGTCGATCATGGCCTTGGCGCCGCCCAGGCCTTCTTCGGCAGGCTGGAAAATGACGTAGACGGTGCCGTCGAAATCGCGGTGCTCGGCCAAATAGCGTGCCGCCGCCAGCAGCATGGCGGTGTGGCCATCGTGGCCACAGGCATGCATTTTCCCGGGGTTCTGGCTGGCATGCTCGAAGGTATTGGCTTCTTGCATGGGCAAGGCGTCCATGTCGGCGCGCAGCCCGATGGCTTTGCCCTGTTGGGTTCGGCCGTGTATGGTGCCCACGACGCCGGTAACGCCTAAACCGCGATGTATCGGTATGCCCCAGGACTCAAGTTTTTCAGCAACCACATCGGCGGTGCGGACCTCTTCGTAGGCCAGTTCGGGATGGGCATGGATGTCGCGCCGTATCGCCGTGATTTCCGGCGTCCAGCCAACGATGGCTTCTGCGAGTTTCATGGTTGCGTCTCCTGTACTGTTGTTGTCTATTCAGTTTTTTTCAGGTGCGGCTGGATCATGGCGTCGAGGGCGGGCGCGGTATGCGTATTGCCGGCATACACATAGCCCTTGATGGGCCACGGCGTGCGATGGCGCATGTCTTCGCAGATGCCGCCCGCTTCCCGGACAATGACAGTGCCGGCGGCCACGTCCCAGGGGGCCAGCCCCATTTCCCAGTAGCCGTCGTAGCGGCCGCAGGCCACCCAGGCCAGGTCGAGCGCCGCGGCGCCCAGGCGGCGCACGCCGCGCGTGGTATTGATGGCCTCGTGCAGCGTGGGCATGTATTGGTCCGCGAACGAGAAATCGCGGAATGGAAAGCCGGAGGCAAGCACGGATTCGGCCAGGACTTCGGTTCTTGAGCAACTGATGCGGTGTTCGTTGAGCCAGGCCCCGACGCCGTGCATGGCCGTGAAGAGTTCTTCGCGGTTAGGGTCGTACACCACGCCGATGACGGGGGTGTCTTCGGCCAGGGGCGTGTCGCCGTCGACCAGCGTGCCCGCATGCGCGATCAGCCCGATGGATACGGCGTACTGCGGAATGCCGTGCAGAAAGTTGGTGGTGCCGTCCAGCGGGTCTATGTACCAGGAGGCTGCGCCGGAGGTGTGCCCGCCGCTTTCCTCGGCCACGATGCCCAGGTCGGGCGTGCGTTCGCGCAGGATCTCGATGACGGCCTGCTCGGCCTCGCGATCGGCTTGCGAAACCAGGTCGTTGCGGGTTTTCTTGTCAATGACCAGTTCGGCCCGATTATTGGAATATGACTGCAGGATGGCGGCGGCGGCGTGTGCTGCGGTCACGGCCGCGTCCAGGCAGTCGCTAAGAGGAAGTCGGGTGGATGACATACTGTAAGGCCCTGGTCAACACGAGCGGGATCGCTCAATCACGTATCATTGTACGTGATGGTATCTTGTTTTCTTAACAGGAATGTATGTCCAGCAACTATGAGCCGCTGATTCCGGCGGCATTGGCGTTCAACGAGCTCGGCGTCCCGGTCAGCACGGATTTCGGCGATGTCTATCACCCCGCCTGGGGGGCGCTGGAGCAGGCCAGGCGGGTGTTCCTGGCGGGCAACCGCTTGCCCGCGCGGTGGCGGGGCAAAGATTCCTTCACCGTCTGTGAAACCGGATTCGGCCTGGGGCATAACTTTCTGGCGCTATGGCAAGCCTGGCGCGACGATCCCGCGCGGCCGGCGCGCTTGCACGTTATCTCGTTCGAGCTGCATCCGTTTACCGCCGGGGACTTGGGCGCCATGCTCAAAAGCCGGCTGCCCGAGCCCGAGCGTGCGCTGGGCGCGCAATTGGCGGCTGCCTGGCCGCCTTTGCTGCCTGGCTTGCACCGGCTTGAGTTCGAGGGCGGCGCGCTGACGCTGACACTGGTGTTCGGTTCGGTGGAGCGGCTGGCCAGGCAGGTTTCCGCCTACGTCGATGCCTATTTTCTGGACGGTTTTGCGCCTCGGGTCAATCCCGGCATGTGGTCGCGCCATGTATTCGGCCAACTGGCGCGCATGGCCAGGCCCGGCGCGACGGTGGCCACCTGGTGCTGTGCGGGCGAGATGCGCCGCGCTTTGCGCGATGCCGGATTCCTGGTGTCCAAAGTCCCGGGGTTCGGCGGCAAGCGTGAAATCACGGTGGCCGCCCTGCGACCGGGCATGGGCCGGGCGGACGCCGTATCGCCGCCGGGCAAGGTGCTGGTCGTGGGCGGCGGGCTGGCCGGCGCGGGCGTGGCCCAGGCGCTGTCGCTGCGCGGTCACGAAGTCACCGTCTTCGATCCTGCATTTGCCCAGGGGCCCGGCGCCAGCCACAAAGGGCATTTGGCGGCCGCGTTGTCACCGGTCGTCAGCCGGGACGACGACTTGCGCGCGCGGCTCAGCCGGGCGGGTGTCCTGCGTGCCCTGCAACGCTGGCAAGGCCTGCCGGAACCGGCACGGCCCCTGCGTTGCGGGACGCTGGAGCTAGCGCTGGATGCGCAGCACGCTGCTGACCGCAAACAGGCCCTGGACAGCCTGGGCTTCCCGGCTGAGTGGGTGCGCTGGATGGACGGGCCGGAAGCGTCGGCCACGGCGGGGATGGCGCTTGCCGCCGGCGGACTCTGGTTTCGCGACGGGCAGCGGGTACGGCCCGAGGCATTGCTGCATGCCTTGTACAGCCTGCCCGGGGTATACTGTACCGATCAGCCGGTAGGCGGTTTACGCGCCGACGGCGCCGGGGGATGGGCGGTATTCGATGCTTTTGGGCAAGAACTGGCCAGCGCGCCTCAGGTGGTGCTTGCCAACGCATGGCACGCTGCGGCATTATTGGCCACAGTAGCCAGCCTGCAGCATTTGCCCAAGCTCGCTTCCATGTACCGGCTGGGCGGCCAGGTCAGCTATTTTGCCGGCAGCACGTTGTCCAGGCTGCGTACCATTATCGCGGGCGAGGGCTATTGTCTGCCCGCGGTCGGCCATCAGTGCGTAGGCGGCAGTACTTATACGGCTGATACGGCCACCAGCGAAGTAACGGCACAAGGGCACCAGGAAGTGACGAACAAGCTCACCGCGCTGTTGAATCTAGAAGCGTCCCGGTTGGGTCCGGCGCCGGGGCTCGCGGACGGCTGGGCGGGCTGGCGTGCCGCAGTCAGTGACCGCTTGCCCGTTGTCGGCCCGGTTGCCGGCGCGCCCGGCCTGTGGCTGGCATGTGCTTATGGGTCGCGCGGCCTGAGCTGGGCGTCTTTGGCCGGTGACCTGATCGCCGCCTGGCTGGGCAAGGAACCCTTGCCGCTGGAGCGCGAGTTGCTGCGCAAAATTGCCCCTCGATGAGGTTCTTGACCACTTTGGAAAGGTGCATAAACCCGTGCGATTTTATTTTATAGCTCAAATCCGTCAAAATAATGGCTTTTGAATGCTTTTTGGGCGTAAGCCCCGAGGATTGCGCTGTGCCGCCCAAGTCTGACCTTGCTCACGTGACGCAACTTGTTGCCCTGGATTTTCTGACATCGAAATCGACGCGAGCCGATTTTTCGGTAGCCGGTACCGAGCTGCAGCTTCAAATTGAAGCGCATGCGCCGGGCGTCTACCGTTTGCGGTGTGCGCAAGCCAGTGCTTTGCATAACGAGAAACCCAGCGCGCGGGCGCGGGCGCACGCCGAAATGCTCCTGGCGCGCCAGGAACCGGTGGGCGAACTCGCCGTCAGTTCCATGACCGAGCCGCCTGAGTCCGGCTGGAGGCTCGCGCAGGGCGATATCGCCCTCGAGCTGACCCGCTCTCCTGCGCAACTGTCCGTGTACCGGGGCGACGAATGCATCCTGCGTACGCAGGATGATGTGGCGCCGACCCATGATGCCAGCTCCGAATCGCCGCTGTGGCGCTTGAGCTTCGAGCTCGATGGCGATGACGCCTTGCATGGCGCCGGTGAAACCGATGCCGAGCTTGACCAGCGTGGCACGTCCCGAGTGTCCGATGAGCCGGCCGCGCGTGCGCTGCCTTTGGTATGGAGCACCAAGGGTTGGGGCCTGTATTTCAATACACTGGCCCGCATCCAGCACGATCTTGGGCGCAGCGATCCTGATCTGTACCAGGTTGCGGTGCACGATGCGGTGCTCGATATATTTCTGTTCATCGGCGAGCCCGCCGAGATCCTGAATCAATATACGGCCCTGACCGGCCGGGCGGGGCAGCCGGGCCTTTGGCCCATGGGCGTCTGGCTCGATCAGATGCCGGGCCAGTCGTTGGACGAGACCCTGTCCATCGTGAAAACCTTCCGCGACCAGCAGTGGGGCCTGGACGCCGTGCAGATGGCGCCGCCCGCGGCTTACGGGTTCCAGGCCGACAAGCCGGTTTTCGAATGGGATGCCGCGCGGGTGCCCGACACGCGTGATCTCTTTGCCCGCACCCAGGAATTGAACATTCAACTGGCCGCTGCGTCTTTTCCGGGCGTGCTTGCCGGCACCGACCTATTCGCCGAATGGGAAGACCGGGGCTGGCTGCTGATCGACGATGACGGCAACGCCCATGCCTTTCCCGGCAACGACGTCACGGGCGGGCGGGCCTTCGGCTTGCTCGACCTGACCCATAAAGATGTGTACAAGCTTTGGTCCGAGCGTCAGCGCCAGGTGTTTGACGAGGGCCTGGGCGCGCCGGTCTGTGACGCGCAATTCGATATTCCCGACGGGATTACGGCGCGTGGGGGCGAAACCGGTGCTGTGTTGCGCACGGTTTACCCTTTGCTGGCCCGGCGAGCCCTGTTCGATGCCGTGGCGGGCCACAAGACGCCGCAGGAAGGCGTGATCATCAGCAGCGATCTTTTTCCTTCCGCACAGCGCTTTGCCTGGCAGCGCGGGCCGCGCACAGGCAATGACTGGGCCGCGCTCGAGCACAGCCTGCGTACCGCGCTTTCCCTGGGGGATAGCGGCATTCCGGTGCAAACGCATGCATTGGGTTCAGCGGTGCATCCGGTTGGCGACATGACGCCCGAGCTCTACATTCGCTGGCTGGCCGCGAATGTGTTGTCGGCCAATTTCAGCTTCCAGGGCTTGCCGGCCCTGCTGCCCACGGCTTTCGATGCCAAGACCCGGGAACTGGTCAAGCATTGGCTGCAATGGCGTTACCGCTTGCTGCCGTATGTACTGGGCATTATCGAAGATGCCGTGCGCACCGGCTTGCCGGTGCAGCGGTCCATGGCGCTTGCTTTCCCGGCCGATCCGCTTGCCCAGGTGTGGGATACGCAGTATCTGCTTGGCCCCGCCTTGCTGGTGGCGCCGGCGGTCCAGCCCGGCAATCAGATTCAGGTGTATTTGCCCGAAGGCGATGCATGGTGGGACCTGAACACCGGCTGGCGCTACGAAGGCGGCACAACCTGGACGGTCGAGGCGGGGCTTGATACCTTGCCCTTGTTCGGCCGCGAAGGGCATATGCTTTGCCTGGGCCCCACCGGCCAGCATACGGGCGATTTCAATTCCGCCCGGATACTGGATGAGGTCTGGATGTTTGGCATGCCCGAGCATAGCCCCGTCGTCATGCGCAACAAGATCCGTGTGATGCAGATGCAGGGGTCAAGCTATATCAAGGGCCTGGAAGGGCTGCGCATCCTGCCGTCCGAAGGGCTGGAGGTCAAGCGGCGCGGCGCCGAGGTGCGTATCTCGCGCGCACGTTGAGTCCGGCTGGCCGCTACGCCGGCCGCCTTACGCTCAGTTCGGCGACAAGATTGGGGTCGAAGCGGGGGTTCTCGTTCACCCCATCCCGGGCGTAGCCCCGGGGGTTGCAGATGACGCGCGTGCCCTGGACCTGATAATCGAAGCTGTCATGTGTATGGCCGTGTATCCATAGCGCAGCCCGGTCCGCATGCATCAGGTACTCGCTATCAGAGACAAAACAGGTATTGATCAGCGAGCCCTCGAAGCGCGGATGAATGCTTTTGATTGACGGCGCATGGTGCGTGATGACGACGGTAGGCCCGTCAAACGGGGCCTCCAGCTTGCTTTGCAGCCACTTGCGGTTGGCGCTGAACATCGTTTCAAGCTCGGCGGGCGACAGGGGAGCGCCCGGTACGGCGTCGGACTTTATCGCAGCGAAGTCGCGTATGAGCGCAAGGGCCTCGTTGATGGCCTGGCCGCGCACCGCGCCCTGGCCGTACAGGTTGAAATCCGTCCATAGCGTGCTGCCCAGGAAACGAATCCCTTCCAGCACGATTTCTTCGTTGTCCAGTACGCGCACCGAGGTGCCTTCGGCGTAGTGTTTGAGCTCGGCGATGGTGCCGCCAAGGCTGTTGCCGTAGAACTCGTGGTTGCCCGGCACATAGAGCACCGGCTGGGTAAAGCGGCTGGCCCAGGCCAAGGCTTCTTTGGGCCGGCTGATATCGCCGGCCAGGATGACGATGTCGGCCTGGGCATCGGGCAGCGGCAGGCCGGCGCGGCTAAGGTGCAGATCGGAAAGAATATTCAGGCGTATCGAGCGTGTTTCAGGCATGGAATTCTGCGCGTTTTATGATTTGACAGCTTTTTTAAAAGAAGTCATAATCTCGTTCTTCGGTTGGGTCGTTAGCTCAGTTGGTAGAGCACCGGACTTTTAATCCGTTGGTCGCGCGTTCGAGCCGCGCACGACCCACCAACCTTGCTTTTTTTGAAAGAAACCAGCCCATCGCATTCGCCGGGCTGGTTTTTTTTATGGGCATTTCGGTATGATTGTGGGCACGCCGCACGCATACCGAGCGCCTTCGGCCCAATATAATCGATCGGCAAAGCCGGTGCCAACACATTGATAAGCCCGTATTGTGATCCGCCTAGAGAACATCCGTAAAACCTACGAGTCGCCGGGCCGCGTTTCGCATGCGCTGGCGGGGGTGGACCTGCACATCAGGCAGGGCGAGGTATTTGGCATTATTGGCCGTTCGGGGGCCGGAAAAAGCACCTTGATACGCATGCTCAATTTGCTTGAGCGGCCGACGCAGGGGCAGGTATGGGTGCACGGGCAGAACATTACGCAACTGGGCGAAGCGCAGCTGCGCCAGTTTCGGCATCGCGTGGGCATGGTGTTCCAGCATTTCAATCTGCTGCGTTCGCGCACCGTGATCGACAATGTCTGCTTTCCGCTCAGGCTGGCGGGCATGAGCCGGGCGGCGCGGATTCAACGCGCGCACGAAGTGCTTGCCCTGGTGGGGCTGACCGAGCATGCCGCCAAGTATCCCCGGCAGCTATCGGGCGGACAGCAGCAAAGGGTGGGCATCGCCAGGGCGCTGGCCAATCGCCCCGAGCTGCTGCTGTGCGACGAGGCCACCTCGGCCCTTGACCCTGAAACCACCCAGTCGATTTTGCGGCTGCTGCTGGACATCAACAAGCGCCTGGGCCTGACGATTGTCCTGATCACGCATGGCATGGACGTGATCCGGTCGGTATGCGACCGGGTGGCTGTGATCGATGCCGGCGTGATCGTCGAATGCGGCGAAGTGCTCGACGTATTCCTGCACCCGCAGCATGCGGTCACCCAATCGCTGCTGTCTGAAAGCGGCATCGACGCCGAGGGCTGGCGCGACATGGCGCAAGGTATCTCGGGCCGGCTGATCCGGCTTAGCTTCCGCGGCCAAGCCACGGTCCAGCCCATGCTCAGCCGGGCCAGCCGCGAGCTGAATCTGGACCTGAGCATTTTGCAGGGGGCGGTGAGCCGCATCAAAGATACGCCCTATGGGCAACTGGTCCTGTCTGTGCAGGGCGATCAGCAAGCGCAAGAAAAACTGACCCAGCTTTTTGCCGCCGAAGGCGTGCAGTGCGAGGTGTTGCGATCATGATATTTACGGATATGGACTGGGCGCTGATTGGCGAAGCGACCATCGACACCTTGCTCATGACAGGCTTTTCGCTGGTGTTTACGGTCTTGATCGGCTTGCCGCTGGGCATTGTCCTTTTCCTAACCAGCCAGCAGCAAATGCTGGAAAACGGCCCGGTTTACCATATGTTGTCCTTCGTGGTGAATGTGCTGCGCTCTGTTCCCTTCCTGATCTTGCTGATCGTCATGATCCCGCTGACCCGTGTCCTGGCGGGCACGTCGCTGGGCGTGCAGGGGGCCGTGCCGCCGCTGGTGGCCAGCGCGGCGCCGTTTTTTGCGCGGCTGGTGGAAAACGTGCTGCGTGAACTGGACCCCGGCGTTTCAGAAGCCTGCCGCGCCATGGGGGCCAATTCCCGGCAAACCGTGCTGTGGGCGCTGGTGCCGGAAGCCACCACGGGCATCGTGGCGGCCATCATCGTCACGGCCATTGCGCTGGTGGGGTATTCAGCCATGTCCGGCGTGATCGGCGGAGGGGGCCTGGGCGACCTGGCTTTGCGTTTCGGGTACCAGCGTTATCAGACCGATGTCATGGTGGTCACGGTGGTGATTCTAGTCGTGATGGTTCAGGTATTGCAGGTTTTTGGCGACCGCCTGGTCGCCAGATTGAACCGGAAATAATGTCTTATAGGAGTCTGTTCGTTATGTTATTGAAAAAAATCGCATCGGCCGTCGCTGTTGTCGCGGCCCTGGGAAGCACGGCTGTGCAGGCGGAAAAGCTCAGCGTTGCCGCAACGCCGGTTCCGCACGCCGAGCTGCTGGAGCGGGTCAAGCCTGTGCTGGCCAAAGAAGGCATCGAACTGGACATCAAGGTGTTTACCGATTATGTGCAGCCCAACCAGCAAGTGGCGGACGGCAACATCGACGTCAACTTCTTTCAGCACCAGCCTTATCTGGATTCGTTCAACAAAGAACACAAGACCCAGCTGGTGACGGTCGGCCAAGTGCATGTAGAGCCTTTTGGCGCCTACTCGGACAAGGTCAAGGACATCAAGGACCTGAAGGAAGGCGCGCAAGTGGCGCTGCCCAACGATCCGTCCAACGGCGCCCGCGCCTTGCTGCTGCTGCAGAAACAAGGCCTGATTCAGCTGAAAGATCCGTCCAACATCCTGGCTACCTCGCGCGACGTGGCCGAGAACCCCAAGAAACTGAAGTTCCGCGAGCTGGAAGCGGCGACGCTTCCACGTGTCCTGCCCGATGTGGATCTGGCGCTGATCAATACCAATTATGCGCTGGAAGCAGGGCTGAACCCGCTCAAGGACGCTCTGTTCATCGAGGGCTCGGATTCCCCCTACGCTAACATTGTGGTCACGACGCAAGCCAGGAAAGACGACCCCGCCGTGCAGAAACTGGTGCAGGCGCTCAATAGCGATGACACCCGCAAGTTCATCGAAGAACAATACAAAGGGGCTATCGTCCCGGCCTTTTAAACGATTCCGGCAACAAGCGGTATCACAGAAAAGCGGCTTACAGCCGCTTTTTTTCGGTTACCATTGTGTTTCTCATGCCTGCCGCCATAAGCGGCGGGCAGCGGAATTATTCATCGCCAAAGGAGTCATTACATGTTCAAGAATAAAATTTCGTCCGCCCTGGCCGGGCTGGCCATTGCGCTGGCGATACCCGCCGGCAACGCAGCCGCGCAAGACAAAGAACTGCTGGTCGCCACCGACACGGCATTCGTCCCCTTTGAATTCAAGCAAGATGGCAAATACACGGGCTTCGACATCGAACTGTGGGAAGCCATCGCTAAACAGGCCGGCTTCAAGTACAGCCTGCGGCCCATGGATTTCAATGGCATCATCCCCGGCTTGCAGACCCGCAATATCGATGTGGCGCTGGCCGGCATCACCATTCGCGACGATCGCAAGCAAGTCATTGATTTTTCGGACCCTTACTACGAAAGCGGCCTGGCCATCCTGGTCAACAACGACAACAACAACATCAAGACCGCCCAAGATCTTGACGGCAAACTGGTCGCCGTCAAGATCGGTACGGCAACGGTTGACTACCTCAAGGCGAACGTGCCTGGCGCCAAGCTCAAGTTGTTTCCCAATATCGACAATGCCTTTCTGGAACTGGCAACGGCCCGTGTAGATGCCGTTGTGCACGATACGCCCAATCTGCAGTATTTTGCCAAGACGGGCGGCCAAGGGCGGGTCAAAGTAGTCGGCTCGCTGAAAAGCGGCGATTTCTACGGGATTGCCTTCCCCAAAGGCAGCGAACTGGTTCCCGCGGTGAACAAGGCGCTGAAGGCCTTGCAGGACAATGGCCAGTACGACGCCATTTACACAAAATGGTTCGGCCAGAAGGTTCAGTAAGCTGAACCGGCTCTGCACGGCGATCAGGTGTTCATCACAGGGTCGCCGTTTTTTGTTTTGGACAGCGCAGGCCCCGGCCTTGATGCTGTTTATTTTTTAAGGCAATCAACGTGACATTCGAATGGTCAGTCATTTGGGACGCAATGCCCAGCCTGCTTGAAGGCACGAAAATGACGATAAAAATCACATTGCTTGGTTTGATCGGCGGCACGCTGCTCGGTTTCCTGACGGGGGTCACGACCACTTACGTCAAGGTACTGGTCACATGGAAAACCACGGCCATCGCCGTGGCCAGCGCCATCGCTCTTTACATACTGCTGCAACTGGCCTCGTGGCTGGGCAATACCCTGCTTGCCGGTGTGCCGGACTGGGCCTGGCTGACCTTGCAGGTGCTGGTGGTGGCCGCCTTGCTGTTCCGCTTCGCCGCCTACATTCCGGTGGCGCTTTCCTTTCTGGCGCAAGTGTATGTCCTGGTCATACGCGGCACACCCATCGTCGTGCAGGTGATGTTCATTTACTTTGCCCTGCCGCTGATATTCGGCTGGCGCATCGACGCCGTGCTGGCCGCCATCTTTACCCTGGTCATCAACTCGGGCGCGTATATTTCAGAGATCGTGCGCGGCGCCTTGTTGTCCGTGCCCAAGGGGCTTAAAGAGGCCGGCCAGGCCATGGGCTTGCCGTTCTACAAGATCCTGTCTTACATCATCGGTCCCGTGGCCTTGCGCCGCATGATCCCCGCCATGGGCAACCAGTGCATCATCAGCCTGAAAGACTCTTCCCTGTTCATTGTGATCGGTGTGGCCGAGCTGACGCGGCAGGGGCAGGAAATCATCGCCGGTAATTTCCGTTCGGTTGAAATCTGGGGGGCTGTGGCGGTGATCTATCTGATCCTGACCGGTTTCATTGCGCTCGCATTGAAGTTCGTTGAACACAGGACGCAAATCGTATGAGCATTGTTGAATTCAAGAACGTCGTCAAACGCTTTGGCGACAGCACCGTGCTGAACGGCATAGACATGACCATCGAGCAAGGCGAAGTGGTGGTCGTGGTGGGGCCGTCCGGCTCGGGCAAATCCACCTTCCTGCGCTGCATCAATGTGCTGGAAACCATCGAGGATGGCGACATCATTGTGAACGGGCTGAGCGTGCGCGGCAGCGGCGCCCAAGTGCGTGAGCTGCGGCGCGAAGCCGGCATGGTGTTCCAGCAGTTCAATCTTTTTCCGCAGCTCACGGCGCTGGAAAACGTCATGTTCGGGCCTGTCCATACGCGCGGCGCGAGCCGGGTGCAGGCGCGCGAAGAGGCCAAGGCCTTGCTGGACAAAGTGGGGCTGGCCGAAAAGGTCGGTCATTACCCGGGACAGCTTTCGGGGGGGCAGCAGCAGCGCGTGGCCATTGCCCGGGCGCTGGCCATCCGCCCCAAGCTCATGCTGTTCG
Organism: Pusillimonas sp. SM2304; assembly: GCF_031628915.1. Classification (NCBI taxonomy): domain Bacteria; kingdom Pseudomonadati; phylum Pseudomonadota; class Betaproteobacteria; order Burkholderiales; family Alcaligenaceae; genus Pusillimonas; species Pusillimonas sp. SM2304. The sequence goes on along the minus strand of NZ_JAVLUJ010000003.1, from coordinate 914,529 downwards.
ACGAGCCCACTTCGGCGCTCGACCCGGAGCTGCGCCACGAAGTGCTGAAGGTCATGCAGGATGTGGCGGAAGCGGGCATGACCATGGTGGTGGTGACGCACGAAATGGAGTTCGCGCGCAAGGTGGGAACCCGCCTGATTTTCATCGATCAAGGCAAGATCTCTGAAGACGGCCCGCCCGCTGAACTGCTCAGCAACCCGCCCAGCCAGCGCTTAAGGGATTTTCTGCAGCACGTCGCCTGAAAGACGGGCCGGGGCCGCGCCTATCGGGCGACCCGTATCGTGCGCGTGGCCACCACGCGCTCGGCGCCTTCGCGCTTGATCTTGATGGTGACCTCGCGTGGCGAGAAGCCGGGCGGCAGCGGCTCCGAGCCGGCCGCATGGGTGTAGCGCTCCAATTCCAGGTCGAATGCGGGCAGGTCGATATGGCCCGACTTGCCGTTGTTGTAGCGGCCCGCAACCGTGAGTTCCGCGCTTCCTTTGAACGGGGCTGTTTTACCTTGGTCCTGCATGACCAGAATCTGGTAGTTGAGCTCTTCGCCTTCCCGGGTGAAGGACGCGGCGCGTATGCCGGGCGACGTCCCGCGCGGATCGGCCGGCATGGCGTCGGCAAACAGCTGAATATCCTGGTTGGTTTTTTCGACCTGGGCCAAGGCCGCCTTCAGTTCGGCCGTCTGGGCGTCCAACTGCGCGCGCACATCGGCCAGGCTGCGGGTTTCGCGGCTGAGTTCGGATTGCAAGCGCTGTTTGTCCATGTTGGCGCTGTTCAGGTCGTAATGCAATTGCTCGGACTGTTCAACCGTCAAGCGTGTGGGGCCATAGCTTTTTTGCAGGAACAGCAGCCCTCCGGCACCCAACACCACCCCGGTCAGCAGCAGCACAAGCCATCTGGGAATGCGGCGTGGGCGACGCGTAGTACCGTATGCCGTGGGCTTGAATACGTGACGTTTGGGGGAACCGAACATGGGCAATTATTTCCTGTATTGCAGGGCAGCAGACCTATTAATACGGCCTGTTGCTGAAAAACTTTAAAGAATAGACCGGTTTCATTGGGTAAGACAATGATTGCGGATCTTGGTTTCGTCTTGCTGGTTTTTGAAACATGCGCACGCATTGCGGAATGAATCGTCCGCAGTGCATGCATTGCACGGCTTCATCCGCCCGACAAGCGGCGATCGAGCGCTGCCAGGCGCTGCGGGGTTCCTACATCGACCCAAGCCCCGTGGTGGTGACTGCCGATCACTTGCCGGCTTGACATGGCGTGGCGGAGCAACGGAGCCAAGGGCGCGGGCTGACCGAGGCGCACATCCTGGAACAGCACAGGATGGTAAATGCCGATGCCAGCGAAAGTCAGGCTTGCGCCTTCGCCGGTTGAGTCTTTGTCGTGGACCCGGCCGGCGGCATCCAACTGGAAATCACCCCCGGGGTGTTGCTCGGGATTGTCCACCATAAGCAGCCACGCCATTTTATGCTGATCCAGCAGGTTTGTGACAGCCGATTTTGATTCAGCGGGATTCCAGTCGCACCAGATGTCCCCATTGACCACCAGAAAGGGTTCGTTCCGGAAGAAGGGCAGGGCCTGGGCAATGCCGCCCGCCGTTTCCAGCGCATGCGCTTCAGCCGAATACGTAATGCGCGCGCCATACTGCCGTCCGTCGGCCAGGGCCTGTTCTATCTGCGCGCCCAGCCAGGCGTGGTTGATGATCAGTTCGGTGATGCCCGCGGCAACCAGGCGTTCTATATGCCAAACGATGAGCGGTTTGCCGCCCACTTTCAGCAGCGGCTTGGGTGTGGTGTCGGTCAGGGGGCGCATGCGCTCGCCCCTGCCCGCGGCAAGAATCATGGCCCGCATCAAAACGTGTACCCGGTGATGACTTGGCGATTTTCCAGTTTGTCGAGCAGGCGCAGCAGCGGGCGGAAGGCATTGTAGCGGCCGGCCACTTGCCGGACGTAGGTGTTGACGCGGGGGATGTGGTCCAGGTAATGGTGTTTGTTGTCGCGGTGCGAAAGCCGGGCGAATACGCCCAGGATGCGCAGGTTGCGCTGCAGGCCCATCCATTCGTAGGCGCGGTGAAAGTCGGCGAAGTCGCCGGGCACGGGCAGGCCGGCGGCCTTGGCGGCTTCCCAGTAGCGTATGGCCCAGTCAAGCTGCTGGGGTTCTTCCCAGGTGATGCGGGCATCCATGACCAGCGAGGCGATGTCGTAGCTGATGGGGCCGGACAGGGCGTCTTGATAGTCGATCACGCCCGGCAGGCCGTCTTCGCACACCATGAGATTGGGCGAGTGGAAGTCGCGGTGCACCAGCACGCCGGCCTGTTTGACATTGTCATCGATCAGCAAGGCAAAGGCATGTTGCAGGGTCTGCCTTTCAGTGTCGTCCAGCGCGGCCTGGCAGTGGCGCTGGGCATACCATTCGGGAAAGACGGTCAGTTCCTGGGACAGCCGGGGGGCGTCGAAGGCCGGCAGGCTGGCCGCGGGCGCCTGCTGCAGGCGAACGAGCGCCTTGATGGCGTTGCGATACAGCGTTTGCAGGCGGACATCGTCCGTGCCGGCCTGGATGGCTTGATAATAGGTCTGCTGGCCCAAGTCGGACAGCAGCAGAAAGCCGTCGTCCAGATTCTGCGCCAGGATAGCCGGCACATTTAGGCCGACCGACTGCAGCAGGCCGGTGACATGCACGAAAGGCCGGCAATCTTCGGTGGCGGGCGGCGCATCCATGGCAATGGCCGTGCCGGATGCCGTTTGAAGGCGATAATAGCGGCGAAAGCTGGCGTCGCTGGAGGCCGGCTGCAGCGAAGCGATGTCCAGTTGCTGCGCGTCGGCGATGCCGAGCAGCCAGTTTTTCAGTGCCGCGTAGCGGGGATCGTCGCGGGTGGTCAAGTTTGATTCCATGATAGAAGGTCGCAGGTTGCGTAAGTGGGTGGGCATGCATTTACCATGCTTGCGCCAGCTTCTCTATAATACCGGGTCGCCAATCGTTGCGGTTTGGCAGCTGTGCCAAAATATAGTCTGTTTTCAGGAGACACAATCCTCGTGCGTTTGGTTTGGTGGGCATTCATCATCGCTTTCAGCGGCGTCTCGGCGGCGCAGGCGCAGCAGCCTGCGCCAGGCGCAAACGCGCCCACCGCCTCGGTAACCGGGCTGAAGGTGGCCCCGAATTTGCGGATTCATCGCAATGTGGAAGACGACGATATGTCGTCTTTTCTGATTGCCGACAAGATGGAAACCGACGAGGACGGCAAGATCATTCTGACCGGTTCGGCCGAAGTCCGCCGCATCGACTCCGTCGTCAAGGGCGACTACATCGATTACCAGCGGTCGACGGGCCAGGTCCAGGTGCGCGGCAATGGCCTGATCATGCGCGATGCCAGCATCATTACCGGTCCCGAACTGAACTACAACGTCAATGAAGAAACCGGCGAGGTCAACGATCCCAATTTCTGGCTCGGCGCCTCGGGCGGCGCCGGGACGGCAAGCCGTGCCCAGATCTTCAGCAAGAGCACGATGCGGCTGTCGGACGTGAACTATTCCGGCTGCCCTTGTCCCGATCCCGCCTGGTACATCAAGTCGCCCAGCGTTGACCTGGACTTCGACGAGAATGAGGGCATCGCACGCCATGGCGTGCTGTATTTCAAGGACGTGCCCATCCTGTATTCGCCCTGGCTGAGCTTTCCGGTCAAGAAAGAGCGGAAATCCGGTTTTCTCGTGCCCACTTACGGCATGTCCAGCAATAGCGGTCTTGAGCTTTCCGCCCCTTACTACTTTAATATCGCGCCCAATTACGATGCCACCCTGACCCCGCGATATCTGGGCAAGCGCGGGCTGCAGCTGGGCGGTGAATTCCGCTACCTGGGGCGGGGTTATGCCGGCACGGTAGAGGGCACTTACTTGCCCAACGATGCCAAAACAGACGAAAAGCGCTGGCTGTTCATGACCCAGCACATGCACAGGCTGGGGGGCGGTTTCACGGCATCGTACGACATCCGGCGGGTGTCCGACGATGATTACTTCCGCGACTTTTCCACGTTCGGCCTGAACGAGTCCACCAATAATTACCTGCCCAGCACGGCCCGCCTGGGCTGGGCGGGCTCGCCTTATTTCAGGGCATCGGTCGCCGCCTATAAATATCAAACGCTGCAGGACCGCACCACGAATTACCGGCGGCCCCAGTATGACAAGCTGCCCGAACTGTACGTACGCGGGGCGCGCTACAACTGGGGCGGCTTCGACCTGCAGTCCGATAACTACGCCACCCGCTTCGTCATGCCGTTCTATTCGGGCCGGCTGAGCGAATTCGACCAATACCGGGACCAGCGGCTCGCGCCGAACGGGACGCGCTATTCTTCGTATTCGACGGTTTCGTTTCCCGTGGTGCGTGCGGGCTGGTACGTGACGCCCAAGGTGGGGATACACCTGAGCCAATACAACACCGACTGGTATGTCGATGAGATGCCTCGCTACGCGGGCTATCCCAAGACGCAGTCGCGCGCGGTGCCCATCATGTCGCTCGATTCGGGCATGACATTCGAGCGCAACACCACCTTGTTCGGCAACGACTCCATCCAGACGCTGGAGCCGCGCGTTTATTATCTGTATGTGCCGTATCGCGACCAGTCGCAACTGCCGACTTTCGATACCGGCATCGCCACGTTCAATTTTTCTCAGGCCTTCAGCGAAAACCTGTTCTCGGGCGGCTGGGACCGTATCGCCAATGCCAACCAGGTCACGCTGGGCCTGACCACGCGCTGGCTGGATGAAGACACGGGCTTCGAGCGGCTGTCGCTGTCAGCCGCGCAGCGGCTGTATTTCGATGATCAGTATGTCGCCCTGACGGGTGAGCGCGGGCTCAGGACCGACACCAAGTCCGATTATCTGTTCGGGGCCAAGGCGGCCTTGACCGACAAGTTCAGCGTGCGCTTCGACGCGCAGTACAATCCCGACTCGAAAGACCGCAACCGGATGTCGGCCGGTTTCCGCTGGACGCCCAAGCGCCTGGCATCGTTGTCGGCCGCTTACCGCTACGAGCGGGACCCGAATATGCTGTTGCCCATAGGCAGCAACCCGAACTACGAAGACCGGACGCGCGAGCAGGTCAGCATGGCGGGGCAGTGGCCGCTGACGAACAAGCTTTACGCCATGGGACGATACGATTATTCGTTGCAGGAAAAGCGCGGCACACAGTCCATTCTGGGGCTGGAGTACAAGGGCGATTGCTGCTGGACGGCGCGCGTCGTGCTGCAGCGCTACGCCGTGTCGAAAGAAGATGCCAATACGGCGGTGTTCTTCCAGCTCGAGCTGTCCGGTCTGGGCTCGCTGGGCACCGACCCCATGAAACTATTGCGTGAACGGATTATTGGATACGAATCAGTGACGCCTCCAATACCGGAAACAACCACCTTCGAGAGGTATGAATAATGCGTAGTCTGCACGTCAAGCGCTGGCTTGCGGCCATGTCGATGTCCGTGTTGGGCGCCCTGTCGGCGCAGGCGGCTTTGGCTGCCGAGCCCGCCAAGCCACCACAGCCATCGCAGCAGTTCGTCGATGGCATTGCCGCCATCGTCAACAAGCAGGTCATTACCCTGCAGCAGGTCAATACCGAGGCGCGCACGGCCCAGGAGCAATTGCGGCGCCAGAACATTCCCGTTCCCGACCACGCCGTCCTGCAAAAACAGGTCTTGCAGCGCATGATTGCAGAGGAACTGGAACGGCAGGAAGCCGAAAGGCTGGGCATACGCGTGACGGACGCCCAGATCGACCAGGCCGTGCAGACTATTGCCCAGCGCAACCGCTTGAGCCCCGAGCAATTGCGGGCCGAAATCGAGAAAAGCGGGGTCAGTTGGGACGACTATCTGAAGAACCTGCGGCAAGAGGTGCGCACCGATCTCCTGCGCCAGCGGGCGGTCGACAGCACAATCGTGATTTCCGATGCCGAGATCGACGCCTTCCTGAAGACCCAGGGGCAGCAGATCGCAGCGCCGCAACAGCCGGCGCCGCAGCAGGCCGCGCCTCAAAGCGGGCCTCGCATTCTGGGGCTGGCCCAGATCCTGGTGGCGGTTCCCGAGGGCGCGAGTTCCAGCCAAGTCCAGGCGTTGCGCCAGAAGGCCGAAGAGTTGCTGGCCCGGGTGCGCGGCGGGGCCGACTTTGCCGGCGTGGCGGCGTCTTCGTCCGATGGGCCGCAGGCGCTCAGCGGAGGCGAGCTGGGGGTGCGGCCGGTGGATGGCTGGCCAGACCTGTTCATTAACGCCACCGAAAACCTGCAGGCGGGCGAGGTCAGCAATATTGTTCAAAGCGGCAACGGCTTTCATATCCTGAAGGTGCTGACGCGCGGCCAGCCGCAGGCAGCGCCTTCCGATGCCGCCGCGCCGCCCGCATTGGGCCAGGCCGCTCCTGCGCAGCCGCAGCAGCAGGGGCCGATGATGGTCACCCAGACGCATGCGCGTCATATCCTGATCAAGACGACCCAGGTCATGTCCGACCAGAAAGCCGAGATACGGCTGAATCAATTGCGCCAGCGCCTGGTCAATGGCGAAAGCTTTGAAGACCTGGCCAAACGCTATTCAGAAGATGCCTCCGCGCCGCAGGGCGGCGATCTGGGCTGGCTGACGCCAGGCGAAACCGTTCCGCCTTTCGAGCAGGCCATGAATGCGCTGGAACCCAATCAGATCAGTCAGCCTGTCCAATCCCAGTTCGGCTGGCATCTGATTCAGGTGCTGGATCGCCGGACCAAGAACATGGAGAACGAATTCCGGCGCATGCAGGCCCGCCAACTGCTGTTCCAGCGCCGTGTCGAACCCGCTTTCGAAGACTGGCTGAGCCAATTGCGAGGGCAGGCGTATATCGACAATCGCCTGGACCCGGCGTCGAACCGAGGTCGCCGCTGAGCGTTTATGGCACATCAGGCCCGCAAGCGTTTTGGCCAGCATTTTCTGACCGATGAAGCCGTCATAGACGCCATTGTGCGCAGCATAGCGCCCCGGCCCGACGATACGCTCGTCGAGATCGGCCCCGGGCTGTCCGCCCTGACCGGGCCGCTGATGAAAGTGCTGGATCATCTGACGGTGGTCGAGATCGACCGCGATCTGGCCGCCCGACTGCGTCATCAGCATGCGCCCGAACGCCTGACCGTCGTGGAAGGGGATGCGCTGGAAGTGGATTTTGCGGCGCTGGGCAGCGGGTTGCGCATAGTCGGCAACCTGCCGTACAACATTTCCAGTCCTTTGCTGTTCCACCTGATGGCGTATGCCGGGCAGGTGACAGACCAGCACTTCATGCTGCAGCGCGAAGTCATCGATCGCATGGTCGCGCAGCCTTCGTCGGGCGACTACGGCCGGCTATCGGTCATGCTGCAGTCGCGCTACCGCATGCACAAGCTGTTCGACGTCGCGCCCGAGGCGTTCGATCCGCCGCCGCGCGTGGTGTCGGCCGTTGTGCGCATGGTGCCCCTGCCCGCATCGCGCCAGCAGCCGAAAAGCGGCAAGGCCTTCGAGCAGCTGGTTGCGCGCGCGTTTGCGCAGCGGCGCAAAATGCTGCGCCGCGGCCTGGCGGATTGGGCCCCGCTGATAGATTGGGACGGGCTGGGCATTCCCGCCACGGCGCGCGCCGAGGAACTGTCGGTCGCCCAGTTCATGGCGCTGGCCGATCACCTGCTGGAGCAGGGCGCCTTGGCCGCGTAGGCGGGATGGCGCCGCGGTTCAGCCAAAAAACCAGTAGCAGACGCCGATAGCGGCCAGGACGCCGGCCAGGTCGGCGATCAGGGCGCAGCCGACGGCGTGGCGGGCACGCTGAATCCCGACGGCGCCGAAATACACCGCCAGTACATAGAACGTCGTTTCGGTGCTTCCTTGCACCGTGGCGGCCAGCAGGGCGGGGAAGCTGTCCACGCCAAAATGCTGCATGGTCTCGATCAGCATGGCGCGCGCGGCGCTGCCCGAAAAGGGCTTGACCAGCGCCGTAGGCAGCGCATCGACAAAACGGCCGTCCAGGCCCGCGGCATGCACCAGCCAGCGGATGCCGTCTAGGGCCACATCCAGCGCGCCCGACGCCCGCAGCACGCCGATGGCGCAGAGCATGGCAACCAGATAAGGGAGCAGGTTCTTGGAAATATCGAACCCTTCTTTGGCGCCCTCCACAAAGCATTCGTATACGGCTATTTTTTTCCAGGCGCCCGCCACCAGAAAGATCATGATGATGCCAAACAGAGTCAGGTTGCCCATGACCGAGGACATGGCGCTGATGGCTGCGCTGCTCAAGGTAGCCAGCAGGGCCATGAAACTGCCCAGGATCAGCACCAGGCCGCCCAGCCAGGCAAGCACCACAGGGTCATGCAGCTTGAGCCGCTGCATGAAGGCGACCGACAGCAGCCCCGCCATGGTCGACGCGGTCGTCGCCAGCAGGATAGGCAGGAATACCAGGGTTGGATCGGCGGCCCCCTGCTGCGCGCGGTACATGAAGATGGTGACCGGCAGCAAGGTGAGCGAAGACGCGTTCAGGACCAGAAACAGGATTTGCGCATTGCTGGCCGACTCGGGACTGGTGTTGAGCGTTTGCAGGGATTTCATGGCGCGCAGGCCTATGGGGGTTGCGGCGTTGTCCAGGCCCAGCCCGTTGGCGGCAAAGTTCAGCGTGATCAGCCCCAGCGCCGGGTGTCCGGGGGGCACCTCGGGCATCAGCCGCCTGAACAGCGGGGTCAGCCAGCGCCCCAGCAGGTCCACCAGTCCGGCCGCTTCGGCAATGCGCAGGAATCCCATCCATAGCGTCAGGGTGCCGAACAGCAGGATCATCAGCTGCACGGAAAGCTCGGCCATGTCGAACAGGCTGAGCACAATACGCGAGAACACCTCGGCGTCGTGCAAGACGACCCATTGATACAGGCCCGATAACGAGGCCACAACGAAAAAGGCAAGCCAGAGCGTATTGAGCATGGAGCGTCGCGATAGCGTTCTATTGTCGGTACATGATTGTCGCAGACTCTGCCGCGGCAGTCGCGCATAGGCCGCCCGCTATCCCGTTTTTGTTTTTTTCAGGGGATAATGTCTTGAAATGGACACCATTGTGAAGGGAGCATCATGAACTGGAGAGCCTGGCGTCGTCAGTGGTTGACCGAGCCTTTATACCGCATGGCCCGCGAGGCCATGCCCAGCCTGTCGCTGACAGAGCAGCAAGCCATTGAAGCGGGCGATGTCTGGTGGGACGCCCAGCTTTTTTCGGGCAAGCCCGATTGGCGCGGCATGCTCGAGGTCGCGCCGGCGGCGCTGACGGCCGACGAGCAAGCGTTCATCGACGGCCCGGTGGCCCAGTTGTGCCACATGCTGAACGACTGGGAGATTACCTGGCAGCATGCCGACCTGCCTGAAGAGGTCTGGCGCTTCATGAAGCAGCAGGGCTTCTTCGGCATGATTATTCCCAAGGAATACGGCGGGTTGGGGTTTTCGGCCTACGCGCATTCCGAGGTCGTGCGGCAGATTTCCATCCGCTCCGTGACGGCGGGCGTGACGGCCATGGTGCCCAACTCGCTGGGGCCCGGCGAATTGCTGATGCAATTCGGCACGCAGGCGCAGCGCGATTATTGGCTGCCGCGTTTGGCCCGGGGCGAAGAGATCCCCTGCTTTGGGCTGACCAGCCCCGAAGCAGGGTCCGATGCCGCTTCCATGACCGACACGGGCGTGGTGTGCCGGCAGGAGGTCGACGGGGTCGAGACCCTGGGCATAAGGCTGAACTGGCGCAAGCGCTACATTACCCTGGCTCCGGTCGCCACAGTGCTGGGGCTGGCGTTCAAGCTGTTCGACCCCGATGGCCTGATCGGCGCTGAAGAAGATCTGGGTATTTCGGTTGCCCTGGTTCCGGTGGATTTGCCCGGCGTGGTAACGGGCCGGCGCCATCTGCCCGCCATGCAGGCTTTCCAGAATGGCCCGACGGAAGGCCATGACGTTTTCGTACCGCTGGATGCCTTGATAGGCGGGCTGGAAAAGGCCGGGCAGGGCTGGCAGATGCTGATGAGCGCGCTGGCGGCGGGCCGGGGCATATCGCTGCCGTCCTTGTCGGCGGCCGCCTGCACTTTTACCGCGCATACCGCCGGCGCCTATGCGCGGGTACGCACGCAGTTCGGCATACCGGTCGGCCAGTTCGAGGGCGTGCAGGAAATGCTGGGCCGCCTGGCCGCCAATGCCTATCTGGTCGAAGCCGCGCGCCGTTTCACCTGCGCCGGCCTTGACCTGGGGTACAAGCCCTCGGTGATCTCGGCGATCATGAAGCTGCATGCCACCGAGCGCATGCGCCAGTCGGTCAATGCCGCCATGGATATTCATGCCGGCAAGGCCGTCATCGACGGCCCGTCCAACTATCTAGGCAACCTGTACCGGGCGCTGCCGGTGGCCATCACGGTAGAAGGCGCCAACATCCTGACGCGCAGCCTGATTGTGTTTGGGCAGGGCGCCATACGCGCCCACCCTTATCTGATGCAAGAGATCGTCGCTGTCGGCAACAGCGATCGGGCGGCCGGCGAAGACGCCTTCGATGCCGTGATCTGGAAGCATTTGTCCCATAGCGTCAAGAACGCCTTGCGGGCCACAGGCATGGCCTGGACGGCGGGCGTATTTGCGCGCGCGCCCAAAGAGGCCGGGCCCACCGCCAAGTACTATCGCAGCCTGAGCCGCTATGCGGCGGCCTTTGCGCTGGTGGCGGAACTGACCTTGCTCACGCTGGGCGGCTCGCTCAAGCGCAAGGAAATGCTGTCGGGCCGTCTGGGAGATGTGTTGGCGGAGCTTTTCCTGGTGTCGGCGGTATTGAAGCGCTGGCTCGACGAGGGCCGGCACGAGTCCGACCTGCCTCTGGTCAGGCTGTGCGCCCTGCAGAGCTTTGCCACGATCGACAGAAGGCTGGACGAGGTCCTGCTGAATTTCCCCTCCAAGGGGCTGGCCTGGACCTTGCGCGTCTTGCTGCTGCCGGCGGGGCTGCGCTCTGCGCCGCCCGCCGACAAGGTGGCCGCCGCTTGCGCCAACATTCTGCTGGAACCGTCGGATACCCGGTCGCGCCTGGTGGGCGCGGTCTGGGAGGGGCACGACAGCCCCAGCGTCGAGCAGTTGGAACGCGCCTTTGAGCTGGTGATAGAAGTGCAGCCGCTGCTCGACCGGATCAAGCATGCCGGGCTGAAGGATTGGCGCATGGCGCATGAAAAGGGCGCGCTGACCGATGCCCAGGCCAGTGCGCTGGAAGCGGCGGAACAGGCCGTTGCGCGGGTGATCGAAGTGGATGACTTCGCGCCCGGCGAATTGGCCCGTCCGCCCGCGGCAGGCCTCGGGGCCTGAGCCTGAACGGGCCGCTGGGATTCAGTCGGCCCGGCTCTTGCGCTGTATCAGTTCGATCTTGTAGCCGTCGGGGTCCTCGACAAAGGCGATGACCGTCTGGCCATGCTTCATGGGGCCGGCTTCACGGGTGACGTTGCCGCCTTTTTCCTTGATGCGGGCACAGGCGTCATAGGCGTCTTCGACTTCCAGCGCGATGTGGCCGTAGCCGTTGCCCAGGTCGTAGGAAGGCGTGTCCCAGTTATGGGTCAGTTCAATGACGGCGCCTTCGCTTTCGTCCTGGTAGCCCACGAAGGCCAAGGTGAATTTTCCGTCGGGGTAGTCTTTCCGGCGCAGCAGTTTCATGCCCAGCACGTCGGAATAAAAAGCCAGCGAGCGATCCAGATCGCCCACGCGTAGCATAGTGTGCAATAAACGCATCAAAAATCTCCTTGATGGTTGTTAAGGAAAGGATGTATCAGATCAGCGGCAGCGAGCCGGGGTCATGCTGGCGCAGGGCGTCGCGCGCACGCTCGAAACCCGGCAGTATGCGGCCGACTTCACGCCAGAAGTCCTTGCTGTGGTTCATGACGCGCAGATGCGCTATTTCGTGCGCAATCACGTAATCGATGATGTCAGGCTCAAAGTGTATCAAGCGCCAATTAAGCATGATGTTGCCGTCGCTGCTGCATGAGCCCCAGCGGGTTGCGGCCGACGACAGCCGCCAGCGCCGGATGCTCAGGCCGCTGACGGCCAGAAAGTGCTGCAGGCGCAGCTCGAACCAGGCCAGCGCCTGCTGTTGCAACCATGAATGAACGCTATCGCGTATGCGGCTGCGTCCGGCGTTGGCCGGCAGCGCCAGGCATAGCGGGTCGCCGTCCCTGGGCGAGAACGGCGACCCGGTAAACACGGGTGTCTTCTGGGTATCGTCCAGGGCCAGGACGATACGCTTGCCCAGATAAGGGATCTGGCCGCCATGCTGCCATAGTGTGTCGGCGGTGGCCAACTGCTGTTGACGCGCTTGCCGAAGGCGCAGCTTGCCCAGCACCCAGGCCGATTTCTCGATCACGGCGGCGTCTATCTGGCCCAGCGTCACCCAGTTGGGCGCGGTCACTTGCAGCCCGTCGTCATTGATGGTCAGGCCTATGCTTTTACGCCGCGAGCGTTGCAGGACGAAGCCTATGGGCTGTTCAGGCGCCCGTACTTCGCGCCAGCGCGCGCCGGGCGGCAATGAAGGCGGGCAGGCCGTGGGGATGGCGGACTCGGATGGGGAAGGGCGTGGCGCGGGAACGGGAACAGGAGCGGGTTGCGCAGCGGGCGTGTCGGAAAACAGTTCGAGTTGCTTAATGTGGCCCATATCGTTCGGGATTCAGTACGCGCATTTCGGATTCGATCCAGTCCTGCACCTTCTGGTTGACGGCATCCGGGCTCAGGCCCGCAGGATCGATCAGCGGGCCGATCGAGACGGTCACCAAGCCAGGCTTCTTGATGAAGGCCTTGCGGCGCCAGCATTCGCCTGCATTGTGGGCGACGGGAATGATGGGCGTGTTAGTGCGTGTGGACAGCAAGGCCCCGCCCATTTTGTAGCGGCCGGCTTTGCCTGGCGCGATGCGTGTGCCTTCGGGGAACAGTATAGGCCATCGGCCTTCGTCAATCCGTTGCTGGCCGGTGCGCACGACTTGCTCGAAGGCATCGCGCCCTTTGCTGCGGTCGATGGGGATCATGCGCAGCAGGGCCAGGCCCCAACCGAAAAATGGAACCCAATGCAGTTCCCTTTTATAGACGAAGCACAGCTCGCGCGGCATATAGGCGGGGAAGAACAGGGTCTCCCACGCCGATTGATGCTTGGACAGCAGGATGCCGGGGCCGTCAGGCAGGTTTTCGGCGCCTTTCAATTGCCAGCGTATGCCCAGGATGACTTTGGCGCCCCACACCGCCAGCCGCGGCCAGCCCACCGTCAGCCGGTAGCGCCAGTGCAGGGGCAAGGGCGACCACAGCACACAGGCAATGGCATAGGGGATGACGGTCACGATCAGGAACAGTTGATAAACCGTTGCGCGCAGGGCGGCGACGCTCAGTGTGAGCATGTGTTCATTCCTCGGTCAGCCAGGCGTCGACCGCTGCGGCCAGATTGCCGGCGATTTGCGTTCCGGCGGGCATGCCGCCCTTGTCCCGGGTTTTTTGCCCGTTGCCCGTCAGCACCAGCCAGGGCGAGCAGCCGGCCGTGGCGGCGGCTTGCAGGTCGCGCTGCGAGTCGCCGACAGCGGGCACGCCCTGAAGGCTGACGTCATAGCGGTTGGCAATGTCCAGGAACATGCCGGGCAAGGGCTTGCGGCAGGCGCAGCCATCGTCGGGACCATGCGGGCAGATGAAGATGGCATCGACCACGCCGCCCGCCTGTGCGGCCTCGCGGCGCAACTTGGCGTGGATGGCATTGAGCGTATCCATGCTGAACAAGCCGCGCGCGACGCCCGACTGATTGCTGGCAATGACCACGCGCCAGCCCGCACGCGACAGCCGTGCAATGGCTTCCATGCTGCCGGGCAGGGCGACCCATTCGTCGGGGCTTTTGATATAAGCGTCGCTATCCTGGTTGATGACGCCGTCGCGGTCGAGTATGGCGAGTTTCATCGCGCCAGCCTGGAAATATCGGCAACCTGGTTCATGATGCGGTGCAGGTCATTCAGCAGCGCCAGGCGGTTGGCGCGGATGTCGGGGTCGTCGGACATGACCATGACGTCATTGAAAAAAGCATCGACGGCATCCCGTGCCTGCGCCATGGTGGCCAGGCTGGCGCTGAAATCACCCTGAGCCAACTGCGCCTGCGCCTGCGGTTCCAGTTTGACGATGACGTCGGCCAGCGCCCGCTCCGCGGGTTCGACCAGCTTGCCGTGCTCGACCTGGCCCAGTGCCGCATCGGCTTTTTTCAGCAGGTTGGCAATCCGCTTGTTGGCCGCCGCCAGGCTGTCGGCTTCCGGGCGTTGCGCAAAGTCGGCGCAGGCCGCCACACGGGACTGCACCTGATGCAAGGCCGGCGCCAGGGCCAGCACGGCCTCGACGACGTTGCGGTCGAACTCGTTGGCCAGCAGGTTGCGATAGCGTTCGTAGATGAATGCCTGGACCTCGTCGATGGTGCTGGGGGCCAGGACGCCCAGCGCAAAGGTGCCGGCCGCATGCTTGAGCAAATCGTCCAGGCGCAGCGTGGTGTCGTCATGGGTCTGAAGATAGCCGCCCGCCTTCAACTGCTCGAACGCGCTGATCAGGCCCAGTGCGGCACGGCGCAGGGCATAAGGGTCGCGTTCCCCGGTGGGGGCGAGCCCTATGCCCCAGATGCCGACCAGGGTTTCCAGCCGTTCGGCCATGAATAGGATGGCGGAAGTCAGCGTGCCCGCGTCCACGGCGGTATCCAGGCGGATGCGGTACTGGTTCTTCACCGCCAGGACGACGTCGCCGGGCTCGCCATCGGCGGCGGCGTAATAGGCGCCCATGATGCCTTGCAGCTCGGGGAATTCCCCCACCATATTGGAGCCCAGGTCCGCCTTGGCCAGCAGGGCGGCGCGGCCGGCATGGGCAACGTCGGCGCCCAACTGCTCGGCGAGGTGGCGTGCCAGCTTGCGTACGCGCTCGACGCGATCCAGCTGCGAGCCCAGTTTGTTGTGATACACGCTGGAGGCCAAGGCCACGACACGGTCGGCCAGCGGCGTCTTCAAGTCGGTTTCGAAGAAAAACTGGGCGTCCGCCAGGCGGGGGCGCACCACGCGCTGATTGCCCTCGATAATGTGCGAGGGATCGTCAACCTGCATATTGCTGACGATCAGGAAACGATGGGTCAGCTTGCCGCTATCGGGCTCGAACAGAGGGAAGTATTTTTGATTCAGGCGCATGGTCAGAATCAGGCATTCGGGCGGCACGCTTAGGAACTGTTCCTCGAAGGCGCCCACGTAGACGGTGGGATGTTCGACCAGCGCCGTGACCTCGTCCAGCAGGGCATCGACGTCAGGACCGGCGCCTATCGTGGCGTGCAGCGCTTGTGACTGTGCCTGCAACTGGTCGTTGATCAGCGTCCGGCGGGCGGCAAACGATGCGATGACTTTGCCTTGCTCCAGCAATTGCTGTTCGTAGCTGTCCGGGCTGCGCAGATCGATAGGCTGCTGCGACATGAACCGGTGCCCCAGCGTTTGACGGCCCGCGGTCAGGCCCAGCGCCTGTACAGGGATGATCTGCTCGCCCCATAGCGCGACGAGCTGGTGGGCCGGCCGCACGAACTTGACGCTGCTGACGCCGTCGGCCAGCTGATAGCGCATGACCTTGGGGATGGGCAGGTGGGCAATGGCAAAGTCCAGCGCTTCCTGAAGGGCATCGGCCAGCAGGGCGCCGCTGGCTACCCCCTTGGCGTACAGATAGTCCTGCTTGCCGTCGGATTCGTGGATCAGGTCGGCGGCGGTCACGTGCTGCAGGCCCTTGCTGGCCAGCTTTTTGGCCAGGGCGGGCGTCATGTCGCCGGTTTCCGTCAGCCCGATCTTGGCGGGCATGAGTTTTTCGGTATAGCGCTGCTCCGGCGCCTGATCCAGCACCGCGCTCAGGCGTACGGCCAGGCGGCGCGGTGTGGCGAAATCCGTGCTGGTGCAGTCGCTGGCCAGCAGATGGTGCTGGTCCAGCGTCTTGCGCAGGCCTTCGGCAAAGGCCTGGCCCAGTTTCTGCAAAGCCTTGGGGGGCAGCTCTTCGGTCAGCAGTTCAATCAGCAGCGGCCGCGTGCTTGCGGTAGAGGGCGTGGACGTCATTATTTCGCCTCCGCGGCCAAGGGCTGGACGAGCATGGGGAATCCTAGTTTTTCTCGTGAATCAAAATAAGCCTGGGCAACGGCGCGCGACAGGTTGCGGATGCGGCCGATATAGGCGGCGCGCTCGGTGACGCTGATCGCACCGCGCGCATCCAGCATGTTGAAGGTATGCGCGGCCTTGAGCGCGGCCTCGTAGGCGGGCAGGGCCAGCGGCACGGTGATCAGGCGCTGGGCTTCGGCTTCGTAATCGTTGAAGTGGGCGAACAGCATCGTGGTCGACGCGTGCTCGAAGTTGTAGGTGGACTGTTCGACTTCGTTCTGGTGGAAGACGTCGCGGTAGAGCACCTTGCGTCCGTCCGCCGATTCGGTCCAGACCAGGTCGTAGACGCTTTCTACGCCTTGCAGGTACATGGCCAGCCTTTCCAGGCCGTAGGTGATTTCGCCGGTGGTGGGCGTGCAGTCCAGGCCGCCTACTTGCTGGAAGTAGGTGAACTGGGTGACTTCCATGCCATTGAGCCAGACTTCCCAGCCCAGGCCCCAGGCGCCCAGCGTGGGGTTTTCCCAGTCGTCTTCGACAAAGCGGATGTCGTGCACCAGGGGATCGATGCCCAGTTCTTTCAGTGAACCGATGTACAGATCGATGATCTCGGGCGGGGCGGGCTTGAGCACCACCTGGTATTGATAATAATGCTGCAGCCGGTTGGGGTTTTCGCCGTACCGGCCATCTTTGGGGCGGCGCGATGGCTGTACATAGGCGGCACGCCATGGCTCGGGCCCGATCGACCTTAAAAAAGTCGCGGTATGCGAGGTGCCGGCGCCGACTTCCATGTCGTAGGGTTGCAGCAGCGCGCAGCCCTGCCTGTCCCAGTATTGCTGAAGCGTTAAAATAATTTGCTGAAATGTGAGCATGAACGAAAGCCAGTAAAGCGAAAAGCCGCAAAATTTTTCAATTTTAACTGGTTCCGCGTCAAAGACGGTATGCCCCGGGCCAGGGTCCGGCGCAATTGGTCGTATGATGTCGGCTTGCCGGCCGACTCAAGGGCGGTTCGCAGTGCTCAAACGATTCGTTACCTGTGCGTTCGCGCCGCAGCTTTTTAAGGATAGCTTTATGTCTGACTTGGTAAAGGTGGAAGTGGTTGACCGTGTCCAGATCATCACGATCAACCGGCCCGAGGCGCGCAACGCCATCAATTACGAAACCGCCCACGAGCTGGCCCGGGCGTTCGATCGGCTCGACGCCGATGACGACGCTGTCATCGGCATTCTGACCGGCGCGGGCAATACTTTTTCATCCGGGATGGACCTGAAGGCATTCGCGCATAATGGCCAGCGCCCCCTGGTTGAAGGCAGGGGGTTTGCCGGCTTGTGTGAAAAACCGCCCCGCAAACCGATGATTGCGGCCGTGGAAGGCTATGCCCTGGCGGGCGGCTTCGAAATGGCGCTGGCCTGCGACCTGATCGTTGCCGCCAACAATGCCACGTTCGGCCTGCCGGAAGTCAAGCGCGGCATTGTCGCAGGGTCGGGCGGCATGGTGCGCCTGCCCAGCCGCATTCCCTATCATATCGCCATGGAAGCCGTGCTGACCGGCGAGATGCTGCCCGCCCAGCGCGCCCATGGATATGGCTTGATCAATCGCCTGGTCGAGCCCGGCCAGGCGCTGGACGGCGCGCTCGAGCTGGCCCGGGTCGTGGCCGCGAACGGCCCCCTGGCCGTGCAGACGGCCAAGAAGATCGTGGCCGAATCCCGTGATTGGCGCCAGGCCGACATGTTCGATCTGCAGCGCCCGCGCGTGGCGCATATTTTTACCTCGGCCGACGCCAAGGAAGGCGCCACCGCCTTCGCGGAAAAGCGCAAGCCTGTGTGGCGCGGCAAGTAAGTCCCCGCGTTGTCAATGAACCTTCGGGACTGCATGCAGTCCCCTTTTTACGATAGCAAGCCTTATGACCACCCTGATCAAAGAAAGCGACCTGATACAGTCGATCGCGGACGCTGTGCAGTTCATCAGTTTTTATCATCCCGCCGACTACATCAAGCATCTTGCCCGCGCCTACGAACGCGAGGAAAGCCCGGCCGCCAAAGACGCCATTGCCCAGATTCTGACCAATTCGCGCATGTGCGCCGAAGGGCATCGCCCCATTTGCCAAGACACGGGCGTCGTCAACGTTTTCCTGAAGGTCGGCATGAACGTGCGCTTTGATACGCAACGCAGCATGCAGGAGCTGTGCGACGAGGGGGTGCGCCAGGGTTATCTGAATCCCGACAACCCGCTGCGGGCGTCTATCCTGTCCGATCCGCTGTTCACGCGCAAGAACACGCGCGACAATACTCCCTGTATTGTCAGCGTCGAGCTTGTCGCGGGCGACAAACTCGACATACAGGTCGCGGCCAAGGGCGGCGGTTCCGAGAACAAGTCCAAGTTCGCCATGCTCAACCCCAGCGATTCGCTGGTCGACTGGGTGCTGAAGACCGTGCCGCAAATGGGCGCGGGCTGGTGTCCGCCCGGCATGCTGGGCATTGGGGTGGGCGGCACGGCCGAAAAGGCCATGCTGATGGCCAAGCAGTCGCTCATGGAAGACATCGACATGTACGAGCTGCTGCAGCGCGGGCCGCAGAACAAGCTTGAAGAGCTGCGCATCGAGCTCTACCAGAAGGTCAATGCCCTGGGCATTGGCGCCCAGGGCCTGGGCGGGCTGACTACCGTGCTGGACATCAAGATCAACACCTTCCCCACGCATGCGGCCTCCAAACCCGTGGCCATGATCCCGAACTGTGCGGCAACCCGCCACGTGCATTTCGAACTCGATGGCTCGGGCCCGGCGGCACTGACCCCGCCGTCATTGTCGGACTGGCCCGATGTGCATTGGGCGCCCGATTACAACAAGTCGCTGCAAGTGGATCTGAACACGCTGACCAAAGAGCAAGTCGCCAGCTGGAAGCCGGGCCAGACCTTGCTGCTGTCCGGAAAAATGCTGACGGGCCGCGATGCGGCGCACAAGCGTATCCAGGATATGCTCGATAAAGGCGAACCGCTGCCTGTCGATTTCACCAATCGCGTCATTTACTACGTCGGCCCGGTCGACCCGGTGGGCGGCGAGGTCGTGGGGCCCGCGGGCCCCACCACGGCGACCCGCATGGACAAGTTCACCGATACCATGTTGTCCAGGACGGGCCTGATTTCCATGATCGGCAAGGCCGAGCGCGGGCCGGTCGCCATCGAATCCATACGCAAGCACGGTTCGGCCTACCTGATGGCCGTGGGCGGGTCCGCCTATCTGGTGTCCAAGGCCATACGCGCTGCGCGGGTCGTGGGCTTCGAAGACCTGGGCATGGAAGCGATCTACGAGTTCGACGTCCAGGACATGCCTGTGACCGTCGCGGTCGACTCGCAAGGGACTTCGGTCCATGAAACCGGGCCCAAGGCCTGGCGCGCCCGCATTGCGGAAATTCCATTGGTGCCGGTCGCTTAGGTCAGTTCGCGTTCCACCAAAAAACCGGGGCAGTGCACTGCATCCGGTTTTTTTGCATGCCGGCCGCGAGGTGGACCGCGAGCCAAAGACATGGCTTGGGGGCTTTCTTGTCGGCCTGCCCGCTGTTTGCTATCTGAAAACCAGGCCTTATCCAAAAACGAATTCAAAAAGCGGCGGTATGCAGGCAAGCTAGAGGCTGTACGATTTTCGACCTGGAACCAAACTGATGACGACACAAGGTTGGGATGCCTGGATTGGCCGCAGTGAGCGCTGCGACGACAATCTTGATATCGGGCACATACAAAAAATTGCGCTGAGCCTGGATGCGCCCGCGCCGGAGCACGGCGATCCCCTGCCTTTGTTGTGGCAATGGGGCCTGTTCATCAAGGGCTTGCCCTACAGCGAGCTGGGCGCCGACGGCCACCCCAAACGGGGCGGCTTCCTGCCGCCTGCGGACGACCGCAACCGGATGTGGGCCGGCGGGCGGCTGACCTTCCTGCAGCCCCTGCGTGCCGGGATCAAAGGCCATAAAACGTCCACCATCGTAGGGGTCAAGGAAAAAGAAGGCCGCACGGGCAAGCTGCTGTTCGTGACCGTCAAGCACGAATATGTGCAGGACGGCACGTTGTGCATCACCGAGGAACAGGACATCGTCTATCGCGAGCCCAGCCCGCCCAAGCTCGAAGGCAGCATCCCGACGCCCTCGGCGCAATGGTCCGAAACGGTGGATCCCAGCCCCGTCATGCTGTTCCGCTATTCGGCCGTGACGTTCAACGGCCACCGCATCCATTACGACGAGCCCTATGCCACCCAGGCCGAGGGGTATCCCGGCTTGGTCGTGCACGGCCCCATGATCGCCACCTTGATGTGCCGCGCATTTACGCGCGCCCACCCCGGCAAGACGGCCGCGTCGCTGTCGTATCGCGGCCTGCGGCCCCTGATTTCGCCCAAGCCGTTCAATGTGCAGGGCGTTTTGTCGGAAGCAGGCGTGGCCCAGTTGTGGGCGGAGCAGGACGGCACCCTGGCGCACCAGGCCGAATTAAGGTTCAAGGTATGAATATGAACACCGATCACATTGACCCGAAGGCGGCTGCGGGGCGGTCCGACAGGCCGCGCCCCCTGGATGGCGTGACCGTCATCAGCCTGGAGCACGCGATTGCGGCGCCGTTCTGCACGCGCCAACTGGCCGACCTGGGCGCACGCGTCATCAAGGTCGAGCGCCCGGGCGTGGGGGATTTTGCGCGCGGCTATGACGAGCGCGTCAAGGGGCTGGCGTCGCACTTTGTCTGGACCAACCGCTCCAAGGAAAGCCTGGCGCTCGATCTGAAGCATCCCGATGCCATCCGGGTCCTTGACCAGTTGCTGGCGCAAGCCGATGTGCTAGTCCAGAACCTGGCGCCGGGCGCCGCGGCGCGCCTGGGGCTGTCCTTCGAGGCCTTGCACGAAAAATACCCCCGCCTGATCGTCTGCGATATTTCAGGGTACGGCGAAGGGGGGGCGTACCAGGACAAGAAGGCCTACGACCTGCTGATTCAAAGCGAAAGCGGCTTCCTGTCGGTAACGGGCGACCCCCAAAGCCCCGCCAAGGCAGGCTGCTCCATTTCGGATATTGCCGCGGGCATGTATGCCTACAGCAGCATTTTGTCGGCCCTGATGCTGCGCGAACGCACGGGCGAGGGCAGCCGGCTCGATGTCTCCATGCTTGAAAGCATGGTGGAGTGGATGGGTTTTCCCATGTACTACGCCTTCGATGGCGCATCGCCTCCGCCGCGGGCGGGCGCTTCGCACGCCACCATTTACCCCTACGGGCCTTTTCCCGTCTCGGACGGGAGCGAGGTCATGCTGGGGCTGCAGAACGAGCGCGAATGGGCCTCGTTCTGCACAAAAGTGCTGCAGCAGCCCGACATGGCCACCGACAGCCGGTTCAGTTCGAACACCCAGCGTGTGAGCAACAAAGAGGCGCTGCGGGTATTGATCGTCACCGCCTTTGCCTCCTTGTCGCGGGAGCAGGTCATTGAACGGCTTGAAGCCGCCCATATCGCCAACGCCAGCGTCAATACCATGAGCGATGTGTGGGCGCATCCGCAACTGGCCGAACGCGGCCGCTGGCGCGACATCGACAGCGCCGTCGGCACCCTGCCGGCCCTTATTCCGCCGGCCAGCAGTTCGGCTTTCGAGGCTCGCATGGACAAAGTCCCTGCCTTGGGCGAGCATTCGGCCTCCATTCTTGGCGAGCTGGGCTATACCGAAGCGCAAATACAGTCATTCGCCGAACAAGGGGTCATTTAATGGAACCAGCCATCAGAGCGGCGCTGTTCGTCCCGGCCACCCGGCCGGAGCGCTTCGCCAAGGCGTTGGCCGCGGGCGCCGAGGCGGTCATCATCGATCTTGAAGACGCGGTCGAGCGGCACCTGAAAGACCAGGCGCGCGACCATCTGCGCCAGTTTGCGCAGGCCAACCCGCAGGCGGCGGTCCTGGTGCGTGTCAATGATGCCACCACGGCCTGGTTCGACGACGACCTGGCCGCCTGCGCGGCGCTGGACGCGGTCACAGGCATTGTGCTGCCCAAGGCCGAGTCGGCCGAGCAGATAAAGCGGGCGGCCGCCGCCGGCAGGCCGGTGCTGCCCATTGTGGAAAGCGCAAAAGGCGTGCTGGCGCTGGAGGGCATTGCCGGCGCCGCCGGGGTAGAACGCCTGTCATTCGGCAGCCTGGACTTGATGCTTGAAACCGGCACCACCCCCGACACCGCAGGCGCCCGGCTTCTGCTGGATCACATCCGCTGCCAGATCCTGCTGCACAGCGCCGCGCACGGCCTGGCCGCGCCGCTTGACGGCGTGTATCCCAACTTCTCCGACCAGGAAGGCCTGGCGGCCATCGCGGGCCAGGTGCGCGATATGGGCTTCGGCGGGATGCTGTGCATACATCCGGCGCAGATTCCCGTCATACAGCGCGCATTCGCCCCCACCGATGCCGACCGGGCATGGGCAAAACGTGTCGTCGATCTTGCCGAGTCCACAGGCTCGTCGGCCTTTCAGCTGGATGGCAATATGGTGGATGCGCCCGTCATCGAGCGGGCGCGGCGGATACTGGCGCAGGGCTAGTCCTGGGCGGGGATCACGCTCAGGATTTGATCCGAGCAGGCCTGCAGCAGCACGGGCAGCGTCCCCTGGCGCAGCTGCAATGCCGGCGCCAGCTCGTGCAGGGGGCGCAACACAAAAGCCCTTTCGTGCATGCGGGGATGCGGCACCGTCAGCCCGGGGGTGTCGATCGCCTGATTGCCATACAGCAGCAGATCCAGGTCCAATGTTCGCGGCGCATTGCGGTAAGGCCGCAGCCGCCCGTGGTCCTGCTCTATGTGTTGCAGCGCGGCCAGCAGCGCCGTAGCCGTCAGGCTGGTGTGTATTTCAGCCACGGCATTCACATAGTCCGGCCCGCTGGAATCGATGGGTGCGCTGCGATAAAAGCGCGATAATCTGAGCGCCGTAATGCCGGGCGTGGCCGACAGCGCCTGGGCCGCCTGCCGCAGGCTGGCCAGCGGGTCGCCCAGATTGGCGCCCAGGCCGATATAGGCCGTGATCACGCTTGCGGCGTGGTGACGGCCTGTGTGGCGGGCCGCTTGCGCGGCCGCCGCCGGCGCTTGGCTCCGGCGGGCCGGCTGCCGCGCGTCTGGGCCTGATAGCTTTCTATCATCTCGCCGCGGGTCGCGTGATCGGCGTCGGCCAGATCCATCCACCACTGCGCTTGTACGCTGTCGACTTCGCGGGCTTCGGCGCGCAATTGCAGGAAGTCGACGGCGGCGCGAAAGCGGGGTTGCTCGAGCATGCGCCAAATGGCTTTGGCATTGACGCGGTCGAAGCGTGCCTGCATGAACCAGATTTCGCGCATATCGGCCTGGAAGCGGCGCTGTATGGCCAGTTTGCGGGTCTGTTCCGCGACGACGGAGTCGGCTGCCTGCATCAGGGCCTGCGCGGGGGGCTCGCCCGAGGCGCACAGGGATTGCCAGCGCTTGTTGACCAGTTTCCAAAGCAGGGCGGCAAACAGGAAGCTGGGGCTGACCGTTTTGCCGGCGCGCACGCGCGCGTCGGTGCGCGCCAGGGCCAGGTCCACGAATTGTTCGCCGCCTTCTTCCGCGAAGATGACGTCGATCAGGGGCAGCAGCCCCCGGTGCAGGCCCGCTGTCTGCAGTTGGCGCAGGCAGTCCATGGCATGGCCGCAGGTCAGCAGCTTAAGGGTTTCGTCGAACAGGCGCGATGACGGCACGTGTTCGATCAGATCGGCAAGCTGGTTGATGGGCGCCAGGGTGGCCGGGTCAATGGTGCCATTGAGCTTGGCGGCAAAGCGCAGGGCGCGCAGCATGCGCACCGGGTCTTCGCGGTAGCGCTTGTCGGGGTCGCCGATCATGCGCACGACGCGGTTCTTCAGGTCGGCCACGCCGCGATGGTAGTCGATCACTTCTTCATTGATCGGGTCGTAATACAGCGCGTTCAAGGTGAAGTCGCGGCGCGCGGCGTCTTCCTCTTGGGTGCCGAACAGATTGTCGCGCAGGATGCGGCCGTGCTCGTCCGTGTGTTCGTCGCTCGAGGTGCTGGCCCGAAAGGTGGAGGTTTCGATAACCTCCTGCCCGAACACCACATGCACCAGTTGAAAGCGCTTGCCGATGATGCGGGCGCGGCGGAACAAGGGGCGGATCTGATTGGGCGTGGCGTTGGTGGCCACGTCGAAATCCTTGGGTTCCAGCCCGACGATCAGATCGCGCACGGCGCCGCCCACGATGTAGGCATCGTAGCCTTCGGCGCGCAATACTTCGCACACTTTGATCGCATGGCGCGACACATTCCTGCGGTCTATGCCGTGCTTGTCGCGTGAAAGACGCTCGGGGCCGCTGACGGGCGCGGCAAACAGGCGGCCGACAAAGTTTTTTATTGTTTGTTTAAGCATGGCTGTATTTTAGGACTTTGCGTCCTGCATGTCCTTGAACAGATCCAGTATGGGCCAGCCGCGCTCGCCGGCCAGTTGGCGCAGCGTGGGGCTGGGGTTGGTGGCGACAGGGTGGGTGACGGCTTCGAGCAGCGGCAGGTCATTGGGTGAGTCGCTGTAGAAATAAGACGATTCGAAGTCCGGCAGCGCCAGGCCCATGCCGTCCAGCCAGGCGTTCACGCGCACGACCTTTCCGGCCTGGAAGCTGGGCACGCCCTGGATACGTCCGGTATAGCGGCCATCCCGGGTTTCCGGAATGGTGGCAATAAGGTGCGGGATGCCGAAGGCGCGCGCGATGGGCGCCGTGACGAATTCGTTGGTGGCCGTGACGATGGCGCACAGGTCGCCCTGGGCGATATGCTGTTGGACCAGCTTTTCGGCAATGGGCAGGATGGCCGGGCGCACGACCTCGGCCATGAAGGTTTCGTGCCATTCGGCCAGTTCCGTCATGGCGGCGCGGCTGAGCAGGCCCAGCATGAATTCGGCCGACTGCTCGGCAGTCAGGTTGCCGGCGTTGTAGCGTTCCATCAGCTCTTCGTTGCGGCGCTGGGCTTGGGCGGGGTCGCCTGCGCGGCCGGTGCGGGCCAGGAAATCGGCCCATTGATAATCGCTATCCAGGGGCAGCAGGGTGTGGTCAAGGTCAAATAAGGCCAGGCGTTTTGCAGACATGATCAGTTATCGGTTTGGTTGGCGGGCTGGCCGGAGGCCAGCAGGTCCTTTAGCAAGGGCAAGGTAATTGCCCGGTGTTTTTCCAGCGAGTAGCGATCCAGGGCGTCTATCAGCGCGCTCAGGTGCCGCATGTCGCGGGTGTAATGGGTCAGCACCCAGTTGACGACTTCGGGTGAAAGCTGCAGGCCGCGGTCGCTGGCCCGCTTCGACAGGGCCTGGGCACGCGCTTCGTCCGACAGCTGTTCAAGGCGGAAGACCAGGTCCCAGCCCAGCCGGGTCCGCACATCTTCCCGCAGCGGCATGGCCAGCGGCGCCCGGTCGCCCGCCAGCACCAGCGCAAAGCCCCGGCCTGTCGAGGCGACCTCGCGCCAGCGATTGTACAGGGCGAACAGCGCGGCCTGCTGATCGGCGTCCAGGCTTTCGACGTTATCGATGGCAATCAGCCTGTGCTGCAAGGTGTCCGCCGTGGCAATGGCTTTCAAGGACTGGGCCTGGTCGCCATGGTGGAAGTACAGCGTTTCCGGGCCCGAGGCGGCCGATTGCAGCAGATGGGTGCGCCCGACGCCCGGCGGGCCCCACAGATAGATCGCCCGGCCTGGCCGGCAGTCCCGCAAGGCTTGCACAGCCGCTTGATTCTGCCCAGCCTCGAAGTTGTCCAGCGTGGGGGGCGAAGGGGGCAGAAGGTCTAATATCAGTTGCTGTGTCATGTGTTGTTTAATGGGAGGCCGCCCGCCGCGGAAAAGCCAGCCGCATTCATCGTAAAATCAAGCTTGGTAATTCATTCAACACGCAATTCTTACATATCCCACGGCATTTCTCATGACAAACAAACATTCCGCCTCCCTGACCTATCGCGATGCAGGGGTTGATATCGATGCCGGCGATGCGCTGGTTGACCGCATCAAGCCGCTTGCCGCCAAGACCATGAGGGCGGGCGTCATGGCGGGCATAGGCGGTTTCGGCGCGCTTTTCGAAGTGCCGCGCCACCTGAAAGAGCCTGTGCTGGTATCGGGTACCGATGGCGTCGGCACCAAGCTGCGGCTGGCGTTCGAGTGGAACCGGCACGATACCGTGGGCATCGATCTGGTCGCCATGAGCGTCAACGATATTCTGGTGCAGGGCGCCGAGCCCTTGTATTTTCTTGATTATTTTGCCTGCGGCAAGCTGTCCGTCGATACCGCCGCCGCCGTGGTCGGCGGCATTGCCAAAGGCTGCGAGCTCTCGGGCTGCGCGCTGATCGGCGGCGAAACCGCCGAAATGCCCGGCATGTATCCCGATGGCGAGTACGACCTGGCGGGTTTTGCCGTCGGCGCGGTTGAAAAATCGCGCATTATCGATGGCAAGTCGATCGCCGCCGGCGATGCCGTGCTGGGCCTGGCTTCCAGCGGCGCGCACTCTAACGGGTTTTCCTTGCTGCGCAAGATTCTGACGCATGCCAACGCCCGGCCTGGCCAGGAACTGGCCGGCCGTCCGCTTGAAGACGTTGTCATGGAACCCACCCGCATCTACGTCAAGTCTGTGTTGGCGGCCCTGGCCGAACACGGCCCCGCCATCAAAGGCCTGGCGCATATTACCGGGGGCGGCCTGCTTGATAACGTGCCGCGCATTCTGCAGCCTGGCCTGGCCGCCCGCCTGCACCGCGATGCCTGGACCATGCCGGCGCTCTTCAGCTGGCTGCAGCAAAACGGCGGCGTGGCCGATGCGGAAATGCATCGGGTGTTCAACTGCGGCATCGGCATGGTCATTGTGGTGCCGGCCGACCAGGCCGATGCGGTCACGGCAACGCTGGCGGCGCATGGGGAACAGGTCAGCCGCCTGGGTGAAATCATTGAGCGGCAGGGCGCGGATGCGCCGCAAACCGTCGTAGCCTGAACGGGCTGGCAGGGCATTGCCGCGCACGCGGCATCATGATCCTGCTGGCCATGCCTTGGCGGCGTGCCGGACGACTTGTTCGGCCGCGTCGGGCGCCAGGCAGTCAATCACCTGGCGTTCGGGCTGCGCGCGCAGCCAGGTCAACTGGCGCTTGGCCAACTGCCGCGTGGCCGCGATGGCCTGTTCGATGGCCTGTTCCAGGCTGATGCGGCCATCCAGATGATCCCACAATTGCCGGTATCCCACGCAGCGCACCGACGGCAGGCCGGTATGCAGGTCGGGCCGGGCGTGCAGGGCGGCCACTTCGTCCAGCAGCCCCTTCTGGATCATGGATTGGTAGCGCGCCGCAATGCGTGCATGCAAGGCCAGGCGGTCGGTCGGTTCCAGGCTCAGGGTGACGAACTGCACGCTGTTTTCCGGCTCAGGACGCTTGTCGGCCAGCCAGGCCGACATGGGGCGGCCGCTGATGCGGTAGATTTCGATGGCGCGCTGCAGCCGTTGGCTATCGTTGGGGGCCAGCCGGGCGGCGGTGGCCGGATCGAAGGCCGACAACTGGCGGTGCAGGGCGGGCCAGCCGCTGGCTTGCGCCTCGCGGTCGATGTCGGCGCGGATGCCGGCGTTAGCGCCGGGCAGCGCATTGAGCCCCTCGCGCAGGGCCTTGTAGTAAAGCAGGGTGCCTCCGCATAGCAGCGGCAGCTTGCCCCTGGCGCGGATCCGGGCAATCAGCTGGCTGGCGTCGCGCTGGAACTCGGCGGCTGAATAGCTTTCGGCAGGGTCGCGGATATCGAG
Organism: Pusillimonas sp. SM2304; assembly: GCF_031628915.1. Lineage (NCBI taxonomy): Bacteria > Pseudomonadati > Pseudomonadota > Betaproteobacteria > Burkholderiales > Alcaligenaceae > Pusillimonas > Pusillimonas sp. SM2304. The sequence goes on along the minus strand of NZ_JAVLUJ010000003.1, from coordinate 886,697 downwards.
CAGATGATGCGGCATCCGGGCCTGTTCCGCCTTAGAGGGCTTGGCCGTGCCGATGTCCATGCCCCGATAAAGGGTGGCCGAGTCCATGACGATGACCTCGATCGGCCAGCGTTCGGCCAGGGCCAGCGTGGCCGCGCTTTTTCCGGCGGCGGTGGGGCCGGCCAGGCAGATAACCGGCGCCGTCATTGCCCGCGCATGAAGAGTTTGTCCAGCTCCCCGACCTTCCATTGCACCCAGGTGGGCCGGCCATGATTGCACTGGTCGGCGCGTTCGGTCTGTTCCATTTTCCGCAACAGGCCATTCATTTCGTCCAGGGTCAGGCGGCGGTTTGCCCGCACAGAGCCATGGCAGGCCATGGTGGAAAGCAGTTCGTTGCGCTGCTCGGTCAGGCGCGGCGAGACGCCCACGTTGGCCAGGTCGCGCAACACATGGCGGGCCAGCGATTCGATGTCGCCGTTGGCCAGCAGGGCGGGCACGGCGCGCACCGCCACAGACGCGGGGCCCGCCGCCCGGATATTCAGGCCCAGCTCGGCCAGGGTATCGGCATGCTCTTCTATCAAGCCGATGTCTTTTTCGGTGACGCTGAAGACAAGGGGCACCAGCAGTTCCTGGCTGGGCAGGCTTTGGGCGTCCATGGCTTTTTTCAGTTGTTCATAGACCACCCGCTCGTGCGCCGCATGCATGTCGACCAGGACCAGCCCTTCATGGTTCTGGGCCAGGATATAAATACCATGCAGCTGGCCCAGCGCCATGCCCAGGGGATACTCGGCTGTGCCGGCGGCGGTATCGGCTGGGCGATTGCTGCCGGCCTCGTCGATGGGACGATACAGCGACTGCCAGTCCTGATGGCGGTCGCTGGCCTGATCGCGCAACGAGAAGGCTTGCTGGTGCTGCATGGGCCTGAAGGAAGCGGGCAGGGGAGGCTGGCCGTTAAGGGGGCGGGCCGGCGCTTGCGGCGGCAGTCCGTCGTATCCGGATGCGGACGCCGCGGGATTGCCACCCGCCCCAGCGTCGGCCGCCTGGCCGGCCAGGGAAGGGGCGCCGCCGGGCTGCGCCGGCGCCAGGCCCTGGCCGCCGGCCGCCGACAGCACCTGGCCCAGCGTCTGGCTTACAAAGCGGTGGATGGCGCCGCTGTCGCGGAAGCGCACCTCGTGCTTGGCCGGGTGCACGTTGACGTCCACGGCCGCGGGGTCCACCGACAAGAACAGGACAAAGGCCGGCTGGCGGTCGCCATGCAGGACGTCGGCGTAGGCCTGGCGCACCGCATGCGCCACGGTCCGGTCTTTGACGTAGCGTCCGTTCACATACAGGTACTGCCGGTCGGCGCGGCTGCGGGCGTAGGTGGGCCGGGTAATGACGCCCTGCAGGGAAATCAGCCCGTGCTCATGCTGCACGTACAGCCCCTGATCGGTAAATTCGGCGCCCAGCACATCGCGCACCCTTTGTCCGACTTCAGCCGGGCGCCAGTTGCGCTGGGCCTTGTCGTTGTGGAACAGGCGGAAGGCGATGTGCGGATGCGCCAGCGCGATGCGTTCCAGCGCATCCACGCAGTGACCGTACTCGGTGTTTTCCGATCGCAGGAATTTGCGCCGCGCCGGCACTTCGTCAAACAGCTGGCGCACATCGATGGTGGTGCCCACCGAACCCGAGGCGGCCATGGGTTCACCCAGCGAGGCATCAATTTGCCAGGCGTGCGGCGCTGCGGCGGTGCGCGACGTCAGCGCAAGCCGCGCCACGGAGGCCACCGACGCCAGCGCTTCGCCGCGAAACCCCATGGAGTCGACCGACTCCAGTTCGTCCAGCGTGGCGATCTTGCTGGTGGCGTGGCGCGTCAGGGCCAGTTTGAGTTCGTCCTTGGGGATGCCGCCGCCGTCGTCGCTGACCGAGATGCGCCGGATGCCGCCGCCGTCGAGCCGGACTTCAATCGCTCGCGCGCCGGCATCGATGGCGTTTTCCAGCAATTCCTTCAGGACGGACGCCGGGCGCTCGATGACCTCGCCGGCTGCGATCTGGCTGATCAGCAGGTCGGGAAGCGGAGCAATGGAGCGGCGTTCAGGCATGGTGTATTTCCTTGGGTTTGACTGATTTTAGCCCGTGACGGCCATGCGTTCTTTTGTTGCGTGCGCGAACAGGCTATATTGCATTAACTTTTTCCGGGTAGCGAGTATGCTTGATTTATTCAACATGATTCTTCATATCGACCAGACGCTGGGCACATGGGTGGCTGAGTATGGGGAATGGATATACCTGGTGCTGTTCCTGATCATTTTTGGCGAAACGGGCCTGGTGGTGCTGCCTTTTCTGCCGGGTGATTCGCTGCTGTTCATCGCCGGCGCCTTTGGGGCTTCGGGGCTGCTCGATCCGGTCTTGCTGGCGGGTTTGCTGATGGTGGCGGCCATTCTGGGCAATACCGTCAATTATTCCATAGGCCGCTACATCGGCCCCCGCGTGTTTTCCAGCAACTTCCGGTTTCTGGACCGCAAGGCCTTGATGAGAACGCATGCTTTCTACGAGAGGCATGGCGGTAAAACCATCGTGCTATCCCGCTTCCTGCCTATTTTCCGCACCTTTGCACCGTTTGTGGCGGGTGTCGCCAGCATGAATGTCGTGCGTTTCCAGTTGTTCAATATTTCGGGTGCGGTGCTGTGGGTGGGCGGCCTGGTCACGCTGGGCTACTTTTTTGGGAATGTGCCTATCATCAAGGAACACCTGAATACCATTGTGCTGATCGGGGTCAGCGCCGCAGCCGTGCCGGTGCTGTTTGGCGCCGTCTGGAAACTGCTCAAACGTAAAACGCCACCAGCCTGACCAGGCTGATGGCGCGGTCTTGCGGCAAGCCCCTCTAGCTGCGGCGGGCGATGGCCGGACTGGAATCGAAATAGTTGGTGACGCCCACCAGCATGGCCCGCGCAATGCGGTCCTGATGGGCGGGGCTGCGCAGCAGGCGTTCTTCTTCCGGATTGCTGATGAACGCGGTTTCCACCAGGATGGACGGAATATCGGGCGCCTTTAATACGGCAAACCCCGCCCGTTCCACCCGCTTCTTGTGCAGGCGGTTGATTTTGCCGATTTCGTCCAGGACCCGGCCTCCGACTTGCATGGAGTCATTGATCTGAGCGGCGGTCGACAGGTCCAGCAACACTTGCGCCACTTGCTTGTTGTGGGAACCCAGGTTCACCCCGCCGATCAGGTCGGCATCGTTCTCGCGTTGGGCCATCATGCGCGCCGCAGCGCTGGTGGCGCCGTTCTGCGACAGCGCGAACACCGATGAGCCGCGTGCGCTGGGCTTGATCCAGGCGTCGGCGTGGATGGAAATGAACAGGTCCGCCTTGACCCGGCGCGCTTTCTGGACGCGCACGTGCAAGGGCACGAAGTAGTCGTTGTCGCGTGTCAGATAGGCGCGCATATTGGGTTGGGCGTCGATCAGTTTTTTCAGCCGGCGCGCGATACTGAGCACAATGTCTTTTTCGCGCGTGCCGTTGCGGCCGATGGCGCCGGGATCCTCGCCGCCATGGCCAGGGTCCAGCGCCACCAGGATGGGCTGGTTTCTGCCCGGCGGGGCCACGCTGGGCGGCGGGGGCGGCGGTGATTTGGGCTTCTGGGCGACGGGCGGCAGTTTTTGGCCGGGAACCGAGGGAACCGGAGCGTCCGAAGGTGAATTGCGCGCCAAGTCTTCAAGCACCTCGGCCAGCGGATCGGTATCCGCATTGTCCATAATCGCCATCAGCGGATCTTGCGCGATCTTCGGATACAGGTCGAGCACCAGCCGGTATTTGTACTCGCCGATGGGCTTCAGCGTGAAAACCTGGGGGGCGATGGGCTGCTTCAGATCGATCACCAGGCGCACGACGCCGGGCCGGTTCTGGCCCACGCGCACGGTGCCGATGTAGGGATCGTTCGGCTTGATCTTGGAGACCAGGTCGTTGATGGTCGTATTGATGCTCAGGCCTTCGATGTCGACCACCAGCCTGTCGGGGTTTTCCAGCGTGAAGTGTTCGGCTTTCAGCTCGCTGTCCATTTCGAGCGTGACGCGCGTGTACTCATCGGCCGGCCAGGTGCGGACGGCGACAATCGTGGCGGCCTTGGCCTGGGTCGTGATGACCGGCAGCACGAACAGGGTGCCGGCCGTTGCAATCAGCCGGCGTCGCGCGGCCCCGGTGGGCGAGATTCCTGCGTGGGAAGGGCAAGTGTCGTCAGCCATAATATTCCTTTGTCGCTGTGGGCTGTAAGGCTGGCGCAGCGCCCGATGTCTGCATAGTCGAAGTGGATATCAAGGTCGGGAGGCGGTAATAAGGCGCCCGCCTGCTCCGGCCATTCAATCAAAACGATCGCTTCTTTTTGCAGAATATCTCGAAAGCCAGCATCTAACCATTCGCGAGAATCGCTAAATCTATAAAAATCAAGGTGATAGAAGTATAAGTTAGAAAGATTATAGCTTTCAAGTAAAGCGTAGCTGGGACTTTTGATTCTTCCGGTGATTCCGGACGCTCTTAACAGCGCTCGGGCGAAGCTGGTTTTGCCCGCGCCCAGGTCGCCGCGCAGGTGAATGCGGCCGCCGCGCCGGGCTTCACCCACGGCGGGATGTGCCCCGCTCAGCAAAGGGGCAAACTGGGCAGCCAGCATGGATGTGGCCTCTTCATCTTTTAAATAGACGTATCTTGTGCTTAATTCATGCTTTTTTTTATTCATGATGGCTTACCAGAATGTGGGGCCCGACATCAGCCAGAAGGGAATGGTCAACGCCGACAGCAGGGTGCCGATGGACATCGTGACGGCCACCAGGCGTCCGTTTCCGCCCATTCTGGCTGCCAGGACATAGGCGGACGAGGCCGTGGGCAAGGCGCTAAATAGCAACAGCATTTGCTTTTCCACCACACTCAGCCCAAGCGCCCAGCCGATAAACAGGCCTGCCAGCGGCATGACCAGCAGGCGCAAAGCGATCATCCAGGCCATGAGCTTTCCGGCTTGTTGGGCGCCTTGCAAAGACAAGGTTGCCCCCACGCACATCAGGCCGATGGCCAGGGCGCAGGCGCCAAGGCGCTTGAGCGTGGCGTCCACCGCCGCCGGAATGGGGATCTGCAGGAAATTGCAGAGCAGGGCCAGCACCGTGGCAATAATAAATGGGTTGCGGGCGATTTCCCGCAGCGCCTTGCCGCCGTTCTGGCGGGCCAGGGCGTGTACGGCCGCCACATTCGAAATGGGCACGGCAAACCCCACCAGCACGGCCATGGCAGTCTGGCCCGCCGATCCGGCCAGGCCGCCCGCCAGCGACAGGCCCATATAGGTATTGAAACGATAGCCGCATTGGGCGATTGAAGCGTGTGCAAGGGGGTCGGGGCGCAATAAGGGTACGGCCAGCCAGGTCATCGCCACCCCGAACAGCATGACGCCGGCGGAAGCTTGCAGCAACACGTAGGCATCTGAAAGGCTCAGGGGAGTTTGGGTGATGGAGTGAAACAGCAGCGCGGGAAACAGCACAAAATAGACCAGTTGTTCCGCACCCTGAAAAAAATCGCTGGAAAAGCGCAGCTTGTGAAACAGCAGCCAGCCTAGCCCAATAAGCAGAAAATCCGGTAATACAAGCTGAAATACAGACATGGAAATAGGGTGGGAGTAGAGTGCGGGCCTTGGCTTCAGACGGTTTTCAGGCGTTCGCAAAAATTCGGATCAACTGTAACCGGGCAAGACAAGCGAGCCGGATTACTGTTATCCTGCTGTTCGAATAAGCGAGCTTAACGCAAAAATCAAGCGCTTGTTTTTCAGCTTCTATACCTACAGAGAGACTATTACATGGCAACTCTTCATAAAAAATTCGCAGCGGTGACCCTGGCTGCTGGTGTGGCGTCCCTGTTCGGCGCCGGCGTTGCACAGGCTGCCGATTACCCCTCGCAGCCCATTCGCGTCATTGTTCCATTTGCCCCCGGCGGATCTACCGATATCGTGGCCCGTATCGTGACGCAACGCATGAGCCAAGAGCTTGGCCAAACCATGGTGGTCGAGAACAAGGGCGGCGCCGGCGGCGCCATCGGTGCGGCCGAAGCCGCGCGCGCCAAGCCCGATGGCTATACATTGTCGATCGCAACCGTTTCGACCATGGCCGTCAACTCGGCATGCCGTCCGAACGATCTGCCCTATGATCCGCTGAAGGATTTCGTGCCGGTCACCAACTTCGCCAATGTGCCCAACGTGATCGAAGTCAACCCCAAATTCCCGGCCAAGAACTTCAAAGAATTCGTCCAGATGCTGAAAGACAATCCGGGCAAATACACCCACGGCAGCTCGGGCACCTGCTCGGTGCTGCACTTGTTTGGCGAAGCCTTCAAGCTGGCGACCGGTACGGACGCCATCCACGTTCCCTATAAAGGTTCGGGTCCGGCGGTGACCGACGCCGTGGGCGGCCAGATCGACAGCATGTTCGACAACCTGCCTTCCTCCATGGGTCAAATCCAGGCGGGCAACCTGCGCGCCCTTGCCGTGGCGTGGCCCGAGCGCCTGAAGTCGCTGCCCGATGTGCCTACGCTGGCTGAAGAAGGCTACCCGCAATTGAACCAGCCTGCCTGGTACGGTTTGCTGGCGCCTACCGGCACCCCTGACGAGATCATCAAGAAGCTGCGCGATGCCGCCGTGGTGGCCCTGGAGGACCCCAAGGTCATCGAGACGCTTGAGAAACAGGGCGCCGCGCCTTCGGGCAATACGCCTGAAGAATTCGGCAAGGAAATCAAAGAGCAATACGATTGGGCCAAGGACGTTGTCGCCAAGGGCAACATCACGCTCGAATAAGGTGCGTCTATCAATGAAGCGGACCCGCATCGTTGCGGGCCCGCTTCGGCAAAACCGGGGCATGCCCCGGTTTTTTTCGCCCTGGCTTCGTGCAGGGCGAGTCTGCTTTATAATCTCAGCCCTAGCTGCGTCCCTGTAGTTAAATGGATATAACTTTCCCCTCCTAAGGGAAGATTGCAGGTTCGATTCCTGCCGGGGACGCCATCCGCGTGGCCCAGTACGCCGCAGCTATTCCTGATGCGGGCAAAGACGCTCGATCAGGGCATCGACGGCCCATGCGCCTTCTCCTGGCCGTCCCAGCATGACCGGGTTGATATCCACGGACTGGATCTGTCCACTGCTGCCTTGCGCAAACCGTCCGAACCCGACAACCAATTCGGCATAGGCGTGCACATCGGCGGCGGCTTCGCCGCGTACGCCTTGCAGCAACGGCCAGATGCGTAGCCCTTGCAGCCTTTCAATGACTTGCCCGGTTGAGAACGGCGGCAGCATGACGGCCACGTCGGGCACCGCTTCCACGTACTTGCCGCCCGCTCCGAAAACAACCAGCGGACCGAAGACAGGATCGAAATTCAGGCCCAGCATCATTTCTTGCTGGCCCTTGCGCAGCGGCGCCACGATCCAGCCGTCGAACGGCACGCCCAGCCTGTCCAGGGCGGCTTGCTGCACGCTGATCGCATCACGGATCGCCTGCTCCGTGTTCAAGCCCAATGCAACCAGCCCGTGTTCGGACTTATGGGGAATCCGGGCCGAGCAGGCCTTGAGCACGACCGGCGCGCCATACTGGCGCCAGGCCGCTAGCGCGGCGTCGGCGTCCTGGCAGAGTGCATGAGGCACCACCGATACGCCGTGCCCGGCCAGCAGGGACAAGCTGTCGAATTCGGACAGCATCGCCGCGCCATCTTGCGGCAGCGCGACGCTGCAGGAGGGCGCTGATCCGGTGCGCGTAGCGCCCGCTTGCACGAAACGGGCATGCCGGACCAGGGCCGACAGGGCCGCCATCGCTTGCTGTTCGTCGGCGTAGACAGGCACGCCCCTGGCACGAAATGCCTGCGCCACCGGTTCCTGCCAGGCGACGACGGCCACGGGCTTACCGGAGCGTTCGGCAAAGCTGGCGGCATCTTGCGCGAACGACGCCACATCGTAGCCACGGCCGGCAACCGGAATATCCAAGACGAACATATCCGCGGCGGGGTCGCCTTCGATGGCGGCCAGGACTTCGCCGAACAAGCGGTTGTTCGACAGCAGGGCCGCTGTAATGTCCACGGGGTTGTTCGTGGTGGCAAAGTTGGAAAGAACCGTCGATAACTGATGCTGGGTGCTGTCGGCCAGCGAGGCCACCTGCAGTCCGGAGGCATCGGCCGCGTCGGAGGCCAGCACGCAACTGGCGCCGGAATTGCTGACGATGACCACGCGCGAGCCGCCGGGACGCGTGTCATGAATGAACAGTTCCGCATAGCGCGCAAGTTCCTGAGGGTCGCGCGCGCGCAAAATGCCATGGAGTTCGAAAAATGCTTCGACGGCCCGGTCTTCGTTGGCCAGGGCGCCCGTGTGCGATGCCGCCGCCCTGAGGCCTGCTTCCGAGCGGCCGGCTTTCACGGCAATGATGGGCACGCCGCGCCGGCGCGCCATGTCGGCGGCTTCCGCCAAGGCGCCGGCATCCTGCAGCGACTCCAGATACAGCAGCACGATGCGCACTTCAGGATCGCCCAGCACGGCGCGGGCCAGATCAGCCACCGTGATGTCGGCTTCATTGCCGGTCGCGTGCATATGGCGCACGCCCACGCCGCGCTGGCGCAAAATGCCGTAAATCATGGCGCTCATGCCCCCGCTCTGGCTAATGACCGCCACAGGCCCGTCCTGAGGCTCGATCTCCAGGAACATGGTCGAGAAGCTGGCTATCGCCCCGGTGCCGAAATTGGCCAGGCCTTGCGAGTTCGGGCCGACAATGCGCAGCCCCGCCTGGCGCGCGCGCCGCGTCATATCGTCTTGCAGGGCACGCCCCTCGGGCCCGATTTCCGAAAAGCCGGCCGCGATGACAATGGCGGCTTTTACGCCCAAGGCGGCGCAGTCGTCCACGGCTTCGACCGCTTTCATGCCCGGCACCGCCACGATGGCCAGGTGGGGCGCTTCGGGCAGGCTGGCCACCGACGGCCAGGTTTTTTCCCCCTGTACCTGCGGACGTTGGGGGTTGATGGGATACAGCTTGCCCTGGTAACCATGGCGGCGCATGTAGAAAATGGGCCGCCCTCCGATCTTGTCGGGGTTATCGGACGCCCCGACAATCGCGATCGAGGCGGGGTCAAGCAGGAAGTCCAGGTCGGACGGTATAGCAGTCATGCGAACTCCAGAGAAAACCAGGACGCCCGTGGGAAAAGGGGCGCGCAAAACATCAGTTGACGGTGGCGCCCGATGCCTTGACCACCTGGGCCCATTTGTTGACTTCGTTGTCAAGGTAAGCCTTGAAGTCTTGGGGCGCCATCCAGTTGGGGGCAAAGCCCTGCGCCGTAAAAGTGTCTTTTACTTTGGGCTGGTTCATCACGTCTTTCAGGGTGGCGCTCAGTTTGTCCACAATGTCGGCGGGCGTATCCTTGGGCGCCAGCAGGCCGTTCCAGGCCGTGGCTTCATAACCGTCAAGCCCTGCTTCATCGATCGTCGGCAGATCGGCGGCGGCGGGAGAACGCTTGGCGCTGGTTACCGCCAGGGCTTTCATTTTTCCGTCGGTCACATACGGCATGGACGAGAGCATGGTATTGAACATGATGTCTACCTGCCCTCCCATGACGTCGGTCATGGCCGGCGCGCTGCCGCGGTAGGGTATGTGGGTCATGTCGATGCCCGCCATGCTGCTGAACAGCTCAGCCGCAAGGTGGGTGGACTGGCCGTTTCCGGATGAGGCGAAGGTCATGGGCTGCGCGGCCTGTTTCGCGTGCTGAATCAGTTCCTGCACCGTGTTCACGCCCAGGTCGGGCCGGGTGACCAGCATGAGCGGGCCTTCGGTCAGGGCGGAGATGGGTTCGAAGCTGCCGCGCGTGTCGTAGTTCAGATCCTTGAACAAGGACATATTGATGGCATGCGCGGTGGTGGCGATGAGCAGGGTGTAGCCATCGGGCTTGGCGCGGGCCACGATGTCGGCGCCAATGTTGCCGCCGGCGCCCGCCTTGTTGTCGACGACCACGGTCTGGCCCAGTTTTTCGCCCAGTCCTTGGGCCACAACGCGCGCGACGATATCGGTGGGGCCGCCCGGCGGATACGGTACGACCATGGTGATGGTCTGTTCGGGCCAGGCTGCGGCGCCCGCTGCCGGAGCGCCCAGAACCAAGGCAAGTACGGCCAGGGGGTGCAGAAGTCTTCTTGTCTTTCTCATGATGTCTCTTCCTTTAATGAAATGAAAACGTATGCCCCGGGTTGCGGGGCATGGGGGTGTGATGCCTGGTCAAGCGACCGGACTGAACCTGACGAGTGGGTGCTGTCCCGACAGATGTTGCGATGCCCGCACCTGTTGGCCCACTTGCAGGTCGCCGTCGGCATGCCCCATGACGGTGACGCCCTCCTGTAATGCAACCAGCGCCACGGTGTAGGGAAGGCGCTGGCGCCAGAAGGCATCCGGGGCGCGCGAAATGGTGGTGATGGCTTTCACGCGGCCGATGCCGCTGACGGGCCGGAGAACCAGGTCGTGGCCGCCGCAATGCCGGCAAGCATAGGGATGCAGGGACCACCAGGCCATGCACGAGCGGCATTGCAGCAGCGCCAGCGGTGTCGTGGTTGTTGCGGTTGTTGCGGTCGTTGCGGTTGTCATGCGGCCTCCCTTGCCTCAAGAATCAGGCTGACATGCGCCGACAGCACGCCTCCGTCGGCATGTACGAAAGCCTTGCGGCGAGGACCGGGAATCTGGCGCGCGCCGGCCGTGCCGCCAAGTTGATGCCAGGCTTCGACGATGTGCGCCATGCCGCCGGCGACGCCGGAATGCCCGAACGACAGCAGGCCGCCATGGGTATTCAGGGGAAGCGTGCCGTCGGGGTCGAAGTGACCCTGGCGCAAGCGATGGGCCGCCTTGCCCCGGGCGGCAAAGCCCAGCTCTTCCAGCAGCATCAGCAAAGTGATGGTGAAAGAGTCGTAGATGGCCAGGTAGTCGACGTCATCCAGCGTGGTTCCGGCCTCACGCAGCGCGTGCTGGCAGGCCTGGCTTGCGCCGGTATCGAAAATGTCCGCCATCGCGGAAATGTGCTGATGGCGATGGGCTTGCCCGGCGCCGCTGATTTCCACCGGCCCGTGCTCGGCACTGACAATCAGCCCGGCGGCGCCATCGGAAATCGGACAGCAATCGAGCAGGTGCAAGGGGGTGGCAATGGGCTTGGAAGCAAGCACATCTTGCCGGGTAATGGTTTCCTTCAGGTGCGCGTCGGGGTGGCTCGCCGCGTTCTGGCGCATGCGGACGGCAAAATCGGCCATGTCCTCGCGGCGGGTTCCGGTCCGATGCATATATTCAGAGGCCAGCAAAGCGTAGTAGGCGGGTACGGACATGCCGTTGGGCACTTCGGCGAGCGCTTCCCCCACTTGGGCCAGGGTCTGTATGGAGGTGTCGGCCGCTTGTCCGGTCAGGCGGTTTTCACCGGCCAGCACCAGGACGTTGCGGCAGCGTCCCACGCGCACCAGGTCGCGCGCCAGCATGACCATGGCGGCCCCGGTGGCGCCGCCGGCCTGCATGCCATGGGCATAGTCTGGCTGTATGCCCAGTTTTTCAGCCATGAGGCTGGCCAGCATAAGATGGGGATAGGTGGTGGCGTAGCCGCACAGCACGCCATCGATGTGCTGGCGGGCGATGCCGCTCTCGTCGAACAAGGTGTTCGCCACACCGGCCATCAGGTCGGTGGCCGACTTGCCTTCGAGCCGCCCGAATGCCGAATGGGCGGCAGCCCGGATATAGGCCGTGTTTTGCATGATGTGTTTTCCAGGATGGACGCGTTACGGCAGCCAGGCCCGCTCTATGGCGTGAACCTCTTCTTTGAGCGCCTCGGCCAGCTCGCGCTCGCGCGAACTGATGCGTTCGCTGAGCGCCGCAATGCTGAGCGCCGCAATGGGTTGGCCGTCGGGCCCTTTTACGGGAATCCCCAGGCCGCCCATTTTCTGTATGACGACGTCGAGCAGCATGGAATAGCCGCACGCGCGCGCGCGCTGAAGCTGTTCATCCAGATAGGCCTGGCTGTACAGGGGATAGCGTTTGGCCATGCGCGCATGGATCAGGGGCAGGACGGCCTGTTGTTCCGAATTTTTCATGGCGACAAGCAGGGCCAGGCTCCCCGCGCCGACCCCCAAAGGGCGTCTGCTGCCCACATGCAGATAATTGGCGCGTATGGGGTAGTCGCCAAAGCACAAGTCGATGCACACGGATTCCCAGCCAGCCGGCATGGAAAGTATGGCCGTGTCGCCGAACTTCCTGGACAAGCGGATCAGGGACGGGCGGGCCTCTGCCCTCAGGTCCAGGCCGGCGACCATCGCGTGGTGCATGGCATACACCTGGGGACCCAGCACGTATTGCTTGCTGACCGGGTCTCGCTCTACGAAACTCTGGTGTTCCAGCTCTTTCAGGATACGCAGCGTGGTCGATACATCCAGGCCCGCCGACTCGGCAATATCCGTCAGGCGAACATGGCGGGGATCCGTCATGCTGGCCAGGATGCGGCACGTCTTTTGTATGGAGGATAAGGGTTTGCTGGGCCTATCGGTGGGGATCGCCATGGGTCTTGTCTGTTTCCTTGCAGGTTTCAGACAAGATACCTAGCCCGCTTGCAGAGCTAAAGTTGCATTGCAGCATTATTTCATCAGATGAAAGTGCCGCCGGGGCGAGGCGGCGGGGGCAGGGGAGTGAAAGGCGGGGCGGCCGATAGAAATCAGCCAGGTTACGCCGCGGCTTTTTTAGGGTGTCGTTCAGGCAGCATGAATGCGGTCAGGCCAAGCAGCGGCAGGAACGAACACACCTGGTAGACGAATTCGATGCTGGTCGCATCGGCCAGGCTGCCCAGCGCGGCCGCGCCGACACCGGCCATGCCAAAGGCCAGGCCGAAGAACAGGCCCGAGATCATGCCGGTTTTGCCCGGAACCAGCTCCTGGGCGTAGACCAGGATGGCAGAGAACGCCGAGGCGATGATCAAGCCGATGACGAACACCAGCGCAATGGTCCAGAACAAATTGGCATAGGGCAGCAGCAGCGCGAATGGCGCGGTGCCCACGATGGAGCCCCAGATGACGCGTTTGCGGCCGATGCGGTCGCCCACCGGGCCGCCGACCACCGTGCCGACGGCGACCGCGAACAGGAAGACGAACAGGCAGTACTGGGCGTTCTGGACCGACAGGGCAAAGCGCTGCATCAGATAGAAGGTCAGGTAGCTGTTCAGGCCGGCCAGATAAAAGTACTTGGAAAAGACCAGGACAAGCAGGATGCCCAGCGCCGCCTGGACTTGCCGGCGGCTCAGGCCTGTCTCGGTACGGCCCAGGGTGGAGCGGCCGCGAACGGTATTCAGGTTGGCGGCATACCAGCGGCTTACGCGTATCAATATCAACATGGCCGCCAGGGCCGCCAGTGACACCCACGCCACGCTGCCCTGGCCGAAGGGGACGATGATGAGCGCGACCAGCAGCGGGCCCAATGACGATCCGATATTGCCGCCGACCTGAAAGATGGACTGGGCCAGGCCGTGCTGGCCTGCTGACGCCATGCGCGCCACGCGGGACGATTCGGGATGGAACACCGATGAACCCATGCCGATCAGGGTTGCCGCCACTACGATACTGGCAAAGTTCCAGGCCTGCGACAGCAATAGCAGGCCGATCAGGGTGAAGCCCATGCCAATCGGCAGCGAGTAGGGCTTGGGCCGCCGGTCGGTGAAGGCGCCGATCAAGGGCTGCAACAACGACGATGAGAACTGGAAGGCCAGGGTGATGACGCCGATCTGCGCAAAGCTGAGCGAGAAATTACCCTTGAGCACCGGATACAGGGCCAGCAGCACCGACTGCATCATGTCGTTGAGCAGGTGCGAGACACTGATGGCGCCCAGGACGCGGTAGGCGACGCCGCTGTCTTTATTGGATTTCGCCGGGAGGGTTGCGGTAGCTTGGGTCATGGTCGGGGCTGCATGAAGCGGGGCGGTGAAACAAGGGGCTGAATAGTCGGTTTTCAACGGCTGAAACCAGAAATATAGGCACAAGCGGGTTGACTGTCATTAGAATATTGGACATTCACCATCGAATTTCGGCCAGTCCATGAATCCTTCCATAGCATTGCTTGAAAAAGCGGACCGCGATGTGGTGCTTGCGCAATCCGACTATCCGGACGGCTATGTCGGGGTCAGCCATACCCACCAGCGCGTTCAGTTGCTGCATGCCATCAGCGGCATCATGCAACTGGAGACCGACGGGGGCACGTGGATGGTGCCGCCGGGCTTTGCGCTGTGGATTCCCGCGGGCTTGCGGCATTTGCTGCGCACCACGCGCGTGACGACGCGCAGCCTGTATTTTCGCGCGCAGGCCTTGCCCCGGGCGCCCCTGGCCTGCCAGGTGGTCGAGGTGTCCCCCTTGTTGCGCCAACTGATCGACGCGGCGGCGCAACTGCCCGTTTTGTACGATGTGCGCCAGCGCGACGGCGCATTGATGCGCTTGCTCCTGCTCGAAGCCAGCCAAGCGCCTGCTGCGTCTTTTCACCTGCCCATGCCGCGCGATGCCGCGTTGGCGGCGATGTGCAATGCTTTTTTCGCGGCCCCCATGCAGACGGCCACTCCCGTTCAGTGGGCGCAGGCGCTGCATGTCAGCGAGCGCACCTTTTATCGCCGCTTCGTCGCCGGCACCGGCTTGAGCTTCATTGAATGGCGGCGCAAAGCCTGCGTGTTCGTCGCGATATCGCGGCTCTCGCGTGGCGATAGCGTAACCCGCATCGCGCTCGACATGGGTTACGAAAGCCCGTCGGCCTTCTCCACCATGTTCAGGAAGGCGACAGGACAGCCCCCCAGCGCCTATGCGCGGCGGTCTGGTGGATGAGCCGTCGCGGTCACTGCCAACCGCCCGGCATGCGGGGCGATGGCGTCGCGCTTTCATCGGCGCTGGCTGGCAGGCCGCAAACCTGCGGCATTACTGGTCGACGATGAAGCCGTCGAAGTGGGGCCGCATGGCGATGGGTTTGGAGAGCGGGGGGCGGATCTTTTGTGCATCGGGCACCAGGTTCATGCCCAGCCCCGGGCCAGTCGGGATATCCACAAAGCCATGCTGAGGCAAGGGAACGCTATCCACAATGTCGCTGCCCAAGTGTTCGGCTCTTGATTCGAAGGTGCCTGCCTCGAAGCCGGTTGCATATTCCTGGATCGCGAAATTTGGTATGGACGCTGCTATCTGCAGGCAGGCGGCCAGGCCGATGGGCGATAGGGGGTTATGCGGCACGACCTGGACCTGGTGCGCTTCGGCAATCGCGGCGACTTTCTTTGCGCCGGTGATGCCGCCGCATAAACACAAATCTATCCGCGCATATTCCGCGCCATTGCGCGCCAGCAGCGCCTCGAACTCATAGAGGTTTGAGAAGCGCTCCCCGGTCGCGATGGGAATGTTGATCTTTGCCGCCACCCTGGCCATGGCGTCATTGCTTTCCGGCCGTATCGGGTCCTCGATGAACATCGGGTGTGTATGCTCGATGCCGTTTGCGAAAACAATGGCTTCGGCGGGCGTCAGCCGGCGGTGAATCTCGATCAGCAAGTCCACGCGATCGCCGACCACTTCACGCATGCGTTCGGTGTTTTCGATGGCGTCGCGCATTTTCTTGATGTGTGTCTTGAAATAGACCTGGTCGTATCCTTCGTCCAGGAAGGGGTTGAGATGGCCGAAGGCAGTGAACCCGGCGTTCATTTTCTTCTCGCATTCCACGAGCATCTTTTCTATCGTGTTTTCGTAGATATGGCCATAGATGCGCGCCTTGGTGCGCGCCGCGCCGCCCAGGAGTTCAAAAATGGGTACGCCCAGTGCTTTGCCCTTGATGTCCCACAAGGCCATGTCGATGGCCGAGATGGCCGCGTTCTCGGCCAGGCCCTGGAAGTAACTGAACCGGTGCATGACATTCCAGTGGTGTTCTATGGGGAAAGGGTCTTTCCCTTCCAGGTACTCGGCAAATCGCGTAATGCATGCGCCGGCGGCCTGGATATGGCCCCACGTCCCTGCTTCACCAAATCCGACAATGCCTTCATCAGTGGAAATACGTACAAACATGAATTGCCCGATATGCAAGGGCTCGACTTTTATGATTTTCATTTACAACCAGACTCCGGATTGCTAGTGGGCGGGATAAGTAGAACGATTACTGATTGACGATGTTCGCTTTCTTGACAAGCGCGCTCCATTTCCTGGCTTCGCTCTGGATAAACTGGCCGGTTTCTTCTGGCGACATCGTGACCGGCTCTGCGCCGGCGGCAACCAGCTTGTCGCGGAACGCTTGCTTGCTCAGGGCTTTCTTGATCTCTTCAAACAGAACGGTGCTGACCTGTTCCGGCGTGTCTTTGGGAACGGCCAGGCCGAACCAGTTCGCCACACGGAACTCGGGTAGTCCGGCTTCCACCGACGTGGGCACGTCAGGCAAGGAGCTGACCCGCTTGTCATGCGCTACGGCCAGAACCTTTATTCGTCCTGAGTTGACATAGGGCGCCGCAGTGGGCGCGGCGGTGATCAGTACATCGACCTGGCCGCTCAGAAGATCGTTGAGCGCGGGGCCCGATCCTTTGTACGGGATATGCGTCATGTCAATGCCGGCAACGGATTTCAGCAGTTCTCCGGCCATGTGCGGGCCGCTGCCCACCCCGCCGGAGGCGAAGTTGATGTCGCCCGGTCTTGCTTTGGCATAGTCCACGAACTCGCTGAGCGTGGTGACGGGCAGTTTTGCATTGATGGCCAGCACATAAGGCGCTTCGGCGTAGATGGAAACACCCTTGATATCGTTGACGGGATCAAAAGCGAGGGAAGAAAAAAGGCTGGGCACAATCGTTTGGGTCATTTCATTGGACAACAGCGTGTAGCCATCGGGCTTGGCGGTGGCCACAATGCTCATGGCAATGGTGCCGCTTGCCCCGCCTTTGTTTTCGACCACGAAGGATTTGCCGGTTGACTCCATGAGCGCCTGCGCGGTGATGCGCGCCATGATGTCCGTTGTGCCGCCCGGCGCATAAGGAACGACGACCGTGACGGCGCGCGCCGGATAATCGGTGGCGGCGTGAGCGGAAAAGCCCGCCAGGCATAGGCCTGCCAACAGAAACTGGGTCAGTTTGTACATGTGATCTCCTGATTGTTATATCGGTCTGGATGCGTTCAACGTACAAGATTAGACATGCATTTGCGGTGTTTATAATGCGTGGAAACTTACTCTACTTTTCAGCTTAAGGTTAATAATGAAAGAGCTGACCAGCGCTTCAGCCGAAATGGCGTTCTTCAGTCTTCTCATCAATGCAGGAAGCCTTACCGCCGCAGCAAGGGAGCTTGGCATTTCTCCCCCCGCCGCGACACGGCGCCTGAATCTCATTGAGAAACGATTGGGTGTTTCTTTGCTGGCGCGCACGACGCGCCGCATGAGCCTGACCGCGGAAGGCGAGGAATATCTGCGTCATGCACGGCGCGTTCTGTCCGACATACAAGACTTCGAGCATTCCCTGACCCAATCGATGGTGGAGCCCCAGGGCTTGCTGCGGGTCAATGCCACGCTGGGCTTCGGGCGCAGCCAAATCGCGCCGCTTATTTCAACCTTCTACCAGCGCTATCCCAAGGTCCATGTCGAGCTGCAGCTGACCGTCAACCCGCCGTTGGTCTCGGATAACTCTTTCGATGTGTGCATTCGGTTCGGCGAGCCGCCCGACTCGCGGATGATTGCGCGCAAGCTTGCCGACAATCGCCGATTGCTCTGTGCCGCGCCGGCCTACCTGGAGAAGTACGGCAACCCAAAAACACCCCGAGAGCTTGCGCGCCACCATTGCATCACCATCCGGCATGGGGATGAAGCGCATGGCCTGTGGCGGCTGTCGTCCACGCAGGGCACGGAACTGGCCAAGATCAATGGGCCGCTGGTCACGAATGACGGCGACATTGCCGTGCAATGGGCGCTGGATGGCCTGGGCATCATCATGCGGGCGGAATGGGACATCGCACGCTATCTGGACAGCGGGCGCTTGCAGGAGGTCCTGAAGCACTACCGCACGCCGGAAGCCAATATCTATGCGGTCTATCCGCAGAGGCATCAGATGGCGCGGCGCGTCAGGGTGTTCGTCGATTTTCTGAGCGAAGCATTTGCCCGCTGACCTGGCAGGCGCGGCGCAGCAACCGGCTTGGGCAAGGAGTATGGCATCGGCCGATTACTTTGCCAGCCCCGCGTTGACGGGCTTGGCGCCCAGCAGTTCAGTCAGTGCCGAGGGCGCAACGCCGATCAGATAGCCGCGGCGTCCGCCGTTCACGTAGATCGCCGGATACGCCAGCAAGCCTTCCTCGACCCATACCGGCATTTTCTTGCGTGTGGCGAAGGGCGAGGTGCCGCCCACCAGGTAGCCCGAGTGTTTCTGCGCCGTATCGGGTGAACAGGGGGCGATTTTCTTGGCGCCCGTCTGGCGGGCCAGGTTCTTGGTCGATACCTCGCAGTCGCCGTGCATGACGACCACCAGCGGGCGGGCGTTCTCGTCTTCCATGATCAGCGTCTTGGCCACCTGATGCAGGTCCAGGCCCAGTTGCCGGGCGGCTTCCGTGGCGCCGCCGTGATCCACGTAGTGGTAGGGGTGCTCGCTGAAGCCGGTCTTGTTTTTCTTCAGGAACTGTGTGGCGGGGGTTTCCGAGACGTGTTTTTCTTTGGACATTGTTCTGGGGTCATGAAGATAAAGAGGGCGTGGCGTTTCAGGCACGCGGGTGGTGCTTGGCATGCATGGCCTTCAGGCGTTCGCGCGCTACGTGAGTATAAATCTGCGTGGTGGAGATGTCGGCATGGCCGAGCAGCATCTGCACCACGCGCAGGTCGGCGCCGTGGTTCAGCAGGTGCGTGGCAAAGGCGTGGCGCAGAACGTGGGGGGACAGTGGCGTGTGGATGTCGGCCACGGCTGCGTATTTTTTGACGATCAGCCAGAACGACTGCCGCGTCATGGCGGCGGCGCGGGCGGTAACGAACAGGGCATCGCAGCGGCGCTGGCCCAGCAGGCTGGGGCGCGACTGCTTGATATACAGGTCTATCCAGTGCTGGGCCTCGTCGCCCAGCGGCACCAGCCGGTCTTTGCCGCCCTTGCCCTGGTTGATCCGCACGACGCCTTCGGTCAGGCTGACATCCAGCATGCCCAGGCCGACCAGTTCGCTGACGCGCAGGCCGGTGGCGTAAAGGGTTTCCAGCATGGCGCGGTCGCGCAAGCCCAAGGTGTCGCGGTGGTCGGGGGCCTGCAGCAGCGCATCGACCTGGTCTTCCGACAGCGATTTGGGAAAGCGTGCCGCCTGTTTGGCGGCACGCAGGGTCAGGCAGGGATCTTTGCCGACCAGGCCTTGCCGCAGCGCCCACAGATAGTAGCGTTTCAGGGCGGCCAGGCGCCGGTTGGCCGTCGTGGCCTTGGTGCTGGCGTGCTTGGCCGCAAACCAGTCCTGGATGTCGGCGGCGTCCGCCTGCTCCAGCGTTTTTCCAGGCTTGGCATGCAGCCACTGCGCAAAGGCGGACAGGTCGCGCCGGTAGGCCGACAGCGTGTTCTGCGCCAGGCCGTCTTCCAGCCAGATGGCATCCAGGAAGGTGTCGATGGAAGCGGGGGGGAGATAAGCCAATCGTGTCGTATCGAGGGTTAGCAGGTCAGTCGGTGCCCAATAACAGGCTTGCATGGACATGTTATCGCAGGCCGGGTTTGACGTATCGTTATGTAGGTATATATATTACGATCTGTGTCAACCTATTCATCCATCAAAACGATTCAGACAAAGGGCAAACCATGAAACTGAAAAAATTCATCGCGACCGCGGTATTTGCCGCCATGGGCTGGCACGGGCAGGCTTCGGCGGCCGATATGCTGGTGGGTGCGGCGGCCAGCCTGACCAACGCGTTTGCCGAACTGGCGACCCAGTTCCAGCAGGCGCACCCCGAGACCAAGGTGCTGATGAGCTTTGCCGGCTCCGACGCGGTGGCGGCGCAGGTGATACAGGGGGCGCCCATGGACATCTTCGCCTCTGCCGACCAGAAAGCCATGGACAAGGCGGTTGCGGCAGGCAGCATCCAGACTGATACGCGGCGCGATTTTGTCCGCAATGAAGTCGTGCTCATCGTGCCCGCCAATGACCCCAACAATATTCAGTCGGTGGCCGACCTCAAGGCAGCCGGCATCAAGCGCATTGCACTGGGCAACCCGGCCACGGTGCCCGTGGGCCGCTATACGCAAGGTTCGCTGGAGCAGACCGGCGATTGGGATACCGTCAAGAAAAGCGAGGTGCTGGGCCAGAATGTGCGCCAGGTGCTTGACTACGTCGCGCGGGGCGAGGTCGATGCCGGCTTTGTCTTTGCCACGGATGCGGCCATCATGCCGGACAAGGTGAAGGTCGTTGCCAAGCTGCCGTCGCCGACGCCTGTGCTGTATCCGATCGCGCTGGTCAAGCGCGACGGGCTGCACCCGCAGGCGAAGGACTTCCTGGACTTCATCGGTTCGGAGCAAGGCGGGGCGGTGCTTGCCAAGTACGGTTTCTCCAAGCCCTAAGCAGGATCCGCATGTCTGCCATCAGCGTTCCGCTGCTGCTGTCGCTCAAGGTAGCCGGCTGGGCCACCTTTTTTGCGGCTGTCCTGGGGATTGCCGTGGCCTACGGCCTGTCGCGCTGGCGTTCGCGCTGGTCCGATGTCGTGGATTCGGTACTGACCTTGCCCATGGTGCTGCCGCCCACAGTCATCGGCTATTACCTGCTGGTGCTGCTGGGGCGCCGGGGCTGGCTGGGCGCTTTTCTGTCGGACCTGGGCATAGAGCTGGTATTCACCTGGCAGGGGGCCGTCATTGCGGCAACGGTCGTGGCGTTTCCCATGGTGCTGAAGGCGGCCCGGGCCGCCTTTGAAGATGTGGACCACACGCTGGAAGATGGCGCAAGGGTGTTGGGCATCGGCGCATCCGGTATTTTCTTCAGGATCACGCTGCCGTTGGCCATGCGCGGCATCCTGGCCGGCGTACTGCTTGCGTTCGCCCGCGCGCTGGGCGAATTCGGCGCCACGCTGATGATCGCCGGCAGCATACCCGGGCGTACGCAAACCCTGTCGATTGCCATCTACGAGGCGGTGCAGGCGGGCAATGACGACGCGGCCAATGTCCTGGTGCTCGTCACGGCCCTGACATGCATCGCGGTGTTGTTGATCGCCAGCCGGCTGGCGCCCGACCGTACGCGGATGATGGGCGTGGGCGGAGCCTTGCGATGATCGATGTAAACATCCAGCGGCGGGTTTTGTCGGGCAAGCGGGCGTTCGTGCTGGATGTCCAGCTGCAGTCCCAGGCGCGCCGCATCGCCCTGTTCGGCCCCTCCGGGGCGGGCAAGACGCTGACGGTGCAGGCTATTTCCGGGCTGATGCGTCCTGAAAGCGGCCATATCCGGGTCAATGGCTTTACGCTTTACGATGCGCAACGAGCGGTTTTCCTTCCGCCTCAAGACCGTAAACTGGGCTATCTGCAACAGGATTACGGCTTGTTCCCGCACTTGACGGTCGAGCAGAACATAGGCTTTGGCTTGCAGAAAGGGCTGTTCAATCCCAGGCGGCATGGCCTGCCGTCCACGGCCCGGCGCTGGGTCGACGCCTTTGAGCTGCAAAGCGTGTTGCAGAGCTACCCGCGCGAAATATCCGGCGGCCAGAAGCAGCGGACGGCGCTGGCGCGGGCCTTGTCGGTGGAGCCCAGGCTATTGTTGCTGGATGAGCCGCTGTCGGCGCTGGATGCCGGGCTGCGTCATAAAATGCGCGAAGAACTGGCCGCCCTGCAGGCCAAGCTCCAGATTCCCACCATTCTGATTACGCACGATCCCGAAGACGCCGTCATGCTGGCCGACGAAGTGCATCAGATTCGGGATGGCCGCATCGTGGGTTCATGCCATCCCTTGGAACTGCTGCGGCATCAGTCCAGCACGCCCAGCATGACGCTGGATGCCTTGAAGATCGCATAAGCCTCTTGGCCTGTTTCCAGGCCCATCGAGGCCTGGCTTGCCCTGGTGATGATGGCGGCAATGACCTGCCCCGTGGGCAGCTCCACGCAGACTTCGGCATTGACGGCGCCTTCGGTGATGCGGCTGATCTTGCCCAGCAACTGATTACGCGCCGACAGTTTCAGATTGCCGCCCGGAAGGCCGATGAGCACCGACGACGCTTTGATGAAGGCCAGCGCGCGTTTTCCCGGCTGCAGCCCAAGGCTTTGCACGCTTTCGCTGGTGATGGACGCGACGATCGCCGTACCGGCGTTCAGTTCAAGCGTGACTTCGTCGTTGACGGCGCCCGGCGTAATCTGCTGGATGAGGCCGACGAGCTTATTGCGGGCCGAGGTATCGATCATCATGTGTTGGATGAGCTCCAGGTGATGGCTGGCGTGTGCATTGACCGCTGCCAGCCGAGCCATGAAGCGTTCGTGTTCGGCATGCAGGAGCTGGTAGACGCGTATCAATTCCTGTGCACGCGCCGTCAGGCTTGCGCCGCCGCCGCGCTGGCCGCCCGTTGTCCGCAGCACCAGCGGTTCGCCGGCCAGGTTGTTCATGGTGTCCACGGCGTCCCAGGCGGCCTTATAGCTCAGGCCGATTTTTTTTGCCGCCGCCGTGATCGAGCCTTCCTGACCGATGGCGGTCAGCAGGGCCATGCGTTTCTGGTTGCCCCAGTTCTGCTGGCCCGACCGGAACCAGATCGATCCGCCCAGCTCGACCGGGGGGGCGCTATTGTCCTTGTTCTGTTCTGACATGGCCTTAGTGTAATGCCTGCGCTGCCGGCTGTGCAGGCATGCGGGCGCTGTTCGCCCCCGCCCCGGGCAGAGGTGGATTTAGGATAGGTGCTGGTGCCTTGGCGGTATGGACGCCCGGACGCCCGAAATCTAGCATGGACGCATGCCTTGGAAACACAAGGTTCGGATCGCAATCGCTGCGAACGGCATACACACAGGAGACAAATCATGCAGACCAGATTATGGAAGTGTGCGGCGGCGTCCATCGCCCTGACCGCTGGCGCCGCAACCGTCCATGCCCAGACGCTTTCCGGCGATGCGCTGCGCATCGGCGTGCTCACGGATATCTCGGGCGTCTATGCCGATGTGTCGGGCAAGGGCGCCATAGAAGCCGTGAAGATGGCCGTCGAGGATTTCGGCGGCACCATGTTTGGCAAGCCTATCGAAGTCCTGTTCGCCGACCACCTGAACAAGCCCGACATCGGTGCCGCAAAGGCGCGCGAATGGTTCGATCGCGACGGCGTGGACATGATCACCGATCTGGCCAATTCCGGCGTGGCGCTGGCCGTTGCGGGCATCGCCAAAGAGAAGAAGCGGCACATTATCGTCAACAACCCGTCCAATATGGGCCTGACGAATGCGATGTGTTCGCCCTACACCATTCACTATACCTACGACGCCTATTCGCTGGCCCACGGCACGGGGCGCAACGTGGTCGAGCAGCCGGGCGGAGACACCTGGTATTTCCTGACGGTCGATTTCGCTTTCGGCATCGGGCTGGAGGAGCAGGTCAGCGATGTCGTGCGCGCCGCCAACGGCAAGGTGCTCGGTGCCGCCCGCCACCCATTGGGCACGACCGATTACTCGTCCTACATCCTGCAGGCCCAGACATCGGGCGCCAAGATCATCGGCCTGGCCTCGACGGGGCATGACACCATCAATGCCATCAAGGCCGCCCATGAATTCGGCTTGACGCCTAAACAGAAACTGGCTGCCTTGCTGTTGTGGATCAATGATATACATGCCTTGGGCCTGGACGTGGCGCAAGGCCTGTTGCTGACCAATGCCTGGTATTGGGACATGAATGAAGGATCGCGCGAGTTTGCCAAGCGCTACTATGAACGCATGCAAAGCATGCCGAATATGGCGCATGCCGGCGACTATTCGTCCACCATGCATTACCTGAAGGCCGTAGAGGCGGCGGGCACCGATGATCCGGACGCGGTATCCGCCAAAATGCGCGAAACGCCGATCAATGACTTTTTCGCCCAGGGCGGCAAGGTCCGCGAGGACGGGCGCATGGTTCATGATATGTATCTGTGGGAGGTCAAGAGCCCGGCCGAGTCCAAGGGGCCCTGGGACTATTACAAGCTGGTCAAGACCATTCCGGCCGAGCAGGCGTTTGCACCCCTGGCCGACAGCACCTGCTACCTGGTCAAGAAGTAGGGCGGGGCCGAACGATGGAGTCCTTGATGTCCGGCATCCATCGGCGGCGCAGCGGCTTGCTAGGGGCGCGGCTTGGACCGGTATTCCGATGGACGGAAGCCGGTCAGGCGCTTGAAGGTGTTCGAGAAGGTGAACGGATTCACATAGCCCACGTCCCGGGCAATGGCTTCGATCTTCTTCGGGGTGGTGGCCAATTGGTGCGCGGCCTGCGCAATGCGCATCGTGGTCAGCTGCTTGCCGGGACTGCGTCCAAAGTTCTTCCAGCACAGGCGGCGCAGGTGCTCCGGGCTGATATTGGCCAGGCGCGCAAGCTCTTCAAGACTCCAGCTGTGTCCGATATCGGCCAATACCGCCGACCACATGCCATTCAGGCGTGGTTCCCGTTGCCAGGGGTCGACCATGCGGGATACATAGCGCTCG
Organism: Pusillimonas sp. SM2304; assembly: GCF_031628915.1. NCBI lineage: Bacteria > Pseudomonadati > Pseudomonadota > Betaproteobacteria > Burkholderiales > Alcaligenaceae > Pusillimonas > Pusillimonas sp. SM2304. The sequence continues at coordinate 862,146 of NZ_JAVLUJ010000003.1, read as the reverse complement.
ATGATGTCGACCCAGATGGCGCACGTGCCGGGGTCGGCGCCGTCCTGCATCTCGGCCGAGAGACCCAGGACGGCGCGTTCAAGCGGACGCCCGTCGAACCCGGTAAAGCCCGGCGCCATGGCCCCGGCCAGCGACCTGGGCGAACTGGGCATGAAACGCACCCAGCAAAGCTGCCAGCGCTGACCGGGAAGGCAATGGAAGGCATGCAGCACATGGGCGGGCGCAAAGCTGGCCACCCCGGCGGTGTGGCTGCGCCAACTGCCGTCCAGCAGGGTCTGCCCTTCGCCGCCCAGGCACACTTGCAGGAAAGCACCGCTAAGGTGCGTGCGGACAATCGTATAAGGAGCGGCGGCGTCAATGACCGCGACGTGGGCAATGTGGCGCGCGGCAAGCGCCTCGCAGTGCTCGGCACGAACTGTGACGACGTGGGTGTCGTCGCCGAAAATATGCGTTTCGGTCAGCAGATCTGGCTTCTCCATACCTCGAATCATTACACAAAAACGCTTTACTAAGGAGTCGTTATGGCAAGGCATGATCGCCAGGCATTGATGCAGAAGTTTCAGGGGATGGTCGCACGGGGCGAGCCCATCATCGGCGGGGGCGCAGGCACCGGCATCTCGGCCAAGTGCGAAGAAGCCGCCGGTATCGATCTTATCGTGGTGTACAACTCGGGCCGCTATCGCATGGCCGGGCGCGCATCGTCGGCCGGCTTGCTGGCGTACGGCAACGCCAACGAGATTGTCCTGGAGATGGCCGGCGAGGTCCTGCCCGTATGCAAGCGCACGCCGGTGCTTGCCGGCGTGAACGGCACAGACCCGTTCATCGTCATGCCCGTGTTCCTGAGGAAACTCAAAGACCTGGGCTTTGCGGGCGTGCAGAATTTTCCGACGGTAGGCATTATCGACGGTACATTCCGACTAAGCCTGGAAGAGACAGGCATCAATTTTTCCACGGAAGTCGATATGATCCGCCAGGCGCACGAACTGGACTTGCTGACGACCCCCTATGTGTTCAGCGCCGACGAGGCGGTCGAGATGGCCAAGGCCGGCGCCGATTTCATTGTGCCGCACATGGGCGTCACGGTGGGCGGAAGCATAGGCGCCAGCTCGTCCAAGACGCTGGAAGAGTCCGTCCGGCTGATCGACGAATGGGGCGAGGCCGCCCGCAAGGTGCGCAAAGACATTATCGTTATTGCGCACGGCGGGCCGATCTCGATGCCCGACGACGTGCAATACGTCTTGAGCCATAGCGAGCATTGCAACGGCTTCTATGGTGCGAGCAGCATGGAGCGCCTGCCTGTCGAGGTCGCCATCACCGAGCATGTGGCGTTGTATAAAGCGCTGTCCCGATAAGACGGAGGAGAACCATGGCTAGAGTCTATGTAAGCGCCATCATGGACGCCACGCTGGATCAGGCGTGGGGCATGCTGCGCGATTTTGGCGATCTGGGCAACTACCACCCCTTTTTCGAGAACTCCTACATCGAAGAAGGATGGCCGGCGGACCGCATTGCCTGCGTGCGCCGCTTCACGGTCCGGGACGGCGGCGGCATGCTGCGTGAACGGCTGCTGGAGCTGTCGGACTACGAGCATCGGTGTACGTACGAGATCCTGCACATCGATGCCGACTGGCGCAACTACGTGGCGCAGATGCAGCTGCTGCCGGTGACCGAGACCGGGCAGTGTTTTGGGCAATGGTGGGCGACGTTCGACGTGCCGGCGGACCAGGAAGCCGAAGCCGTCGAACGCGTCGCCGATACGTTCCGTATCTTCTTTCAATGCGTCAACGAACGTTTCGGGAAGGGCGGATGAGCGCAGGGCCCAACGTCTGGGTCGTCGGGACTTTCGACACCAAAGCCGATGAGCTCGCTTACCTGGCCTCGCTCATCAGGCAAGCCGGCGTGCCTGTCGTGACCGTGGACATCAGCACCCGCGGCGCCGGAAGCCAGGCAGATATTCAGGCTGCCCAGGTGGCGTCCCACCATGAGTCGGGCGCCGACGGTGTGCTTGGCGGCGATGATCGGGGCGCGGCGGTCATTGCGATGGGCCAGGCCCTGCGCCGGCTCGTTGACCTGCGCTATAAGGCGGGCGAGATCCGCGGCCTCATCGGCATAGGCGGTTCGGGCGGCACGTCCATGATTGCGCCCGCGCTGCATGGACTGCCCTACGGCATGCCCAAGCTGCTGGTTTCGACGCTGGCGTCGGGCACGGTTACCCCCTTTGTCGGCGTGTATGACATCATGGTGCTCAACCCGGTGACCGACCTGGCCGGCATCAACCGCCTTTCGCGGATGATACTGGCCAACGCGGCACACGCCATGGCGGGCATGGTGCAGCATGCCGCGCCTGCGGCGGCTGCCGATGCGCGTCCCGCCATTGGCTTGACCATGTTCGGCGTGACGACCGAGTGCGTGCAAGCCGTGACGCGGCTGCTGGGCGGCAGTTACGATTGCCAGGTGTTTCATGCCAACGGCATGGGCGGCAGGACCCTGGAGGCCCTGGCGCGCGCCGGCCTGCTCAGGGCCATCGTCGACATCACCACGACGGAAGTGGGACAGCATCTGGCGGGCGGCGTGTGTGATGCGGGCCCTGGCCGGCTTGATGCCGCCGCCGAGCTGGGTTTGCCATGGGTAGGCTCGGTCGGTGCGCTCGACATGATCAATTGGGGGCCGCGCGAGACGATCCCGCCCAGATACCGTGGCCGCCTGTTTCATACACACAATGCCCACGTGACGCTGATGCGCAGCACGGCTGAGGAACTGGCCCTTGCCGGCGAGCATCTTGCCGCGCGCTTGAATCAGTCGCCAGGCATAGTGCGCCTGCTGCTGCCCATGAAAGGGTTGTCCGCCATCGATTGTCCCGGCGCGCCATTCCATGATCCCGACGCCAACAAAGCCCTGTTTTCAGCGATAGAGCGCCACTTCATTCCCACGGCCCGGCATCGGCTCGACAAGCTGCCCCTGCATATCAACGATCCGGAGTTTGCCGCGGCGGTGGCGGCCGCCCTGCGCGGCGTACTGGCCGATTCATGCCCGGCGGCGCCGGACTGATCTGCTTGCAGGGATTCGCCAAGGGCGGGCGCCGCGTTCGGCCGGCCCCATGGCGGAAGTCGTTAGAATAGGCCCATTGCACAACCGGCCCGGCTCTCCCCAGACGAATGATAGACACCTTTCCGACCATCACGCTAGAAGCACTGGCTGAACTGGACGCCCAGGATGTACTGGTGCTGACCGTGAATAACCGGCATGCGCGCCGCGTCCTGGCCGAGCTGTCGGCATCGCTTGATGATGTCCGCAGCGTGATGGCGGTGCCCGACATCGTGCCGCTGTCCGCCTGGCTCAAACGGGCGGCCGACCAGCTTTCTTTCCTTCCTGAATCGGGGCTGGCCTCGCATACGGTGGATGCGTTTGGCGCGCAGTGGCTCTGGCAGCAGGTGGTCGACGATGCGGAGTCCGAGCGCGCCTTGCTGGATGTGGCCCAGGCGGCCAGGCTGGCCGCCGAGGCCGATCGCCTGATGGACGACTGGCATATACAGGTTCCGCCTGAACTGGAAACGGTCGATTACCAACATTTTATGGAATGGCGCCGGCGCTACAGGGCCTTGTTGGCGCAACGGGACATGGAGGACGGCAATCTTGCCTATGGGCGCATCGATCAGGCCGTGCGCAGCGGTTTATTGAAAGCGCCCGCCGGTACGCTGGTGCTGGCGGGGTTCAACGAATTGCCGCCGCGCCTGTCCGGCATGCTTGCCGCCTTGCTGGCACAGGGCGTCCGCCTGGCTGTCCTGGATCGGCCTGCGCAGGCCGCCGGGGCGGTATGCCGTGTGGTGGCGCCCGATCCCGATGGCGAATGGCGCCTGGCCGCCCAATGGGCCGCCGAGCGGCTGCGCGCCGATCCGCAAGGCCGCTATGCGGTGGTGGCGGCCCGGCTTGAGGCCGACGTGGTGCTGGCGCATCGGTGCTTGCGGGCGGCGCTGGATGATGGCCAGGGCCGCGTGCAGCCTTACAACGTGGCAGTGGCGCGCCCCATGAGCGACTGGCCCCTGGCGGGGGCCGCTTTGTCATGGCTGCGCGTGCTGGCCGAATTGACCGTCAGGAAAACCTGCGCGCCTGCCGATCTGGGGCAGGCCCTGCTGGCAGGCGCATGCGTGTCCGACAGGCAAGAGGCCTCGGGCCGGGCAGGCATCGATGCGTTTTGGCGCAGGCGGGCCATGGTCGCCGTCTCGGAACCCGCCTTTGCCCGGCTGCTGGATCAACATGCGCCGCAGCTTGCCCAGGCTTGGCGCGACGGCTACGAGGCGGCGTCCGAACAGGCCGGCCCGGCCCCGCTTGATGTCTGGGTACAGCGCTTTCGCGCCTGGCTGCAGGCCCTGGGCTTTCCGGGGTCGCCGGCGCTGGACAGCCATGCTTACCAGCAGCTTGAAGCGTTTGATGGATTGATGGACAGCCTGGCCAGGCAAACAGTGGTCGTGGGCAAGGTGGGGTTTTCGATGGCGGTGAGCCTGCTGCGGCGGCTTGCCCGCGAAACACCCTTCCAGCCTCAGCGCGACCCGGCGGCGCGGCTGGACGTACTGGGCTTCCTGGAGTCCGAAGGCGGGCGCTGGGACGGGGTGTGGGTGCTGGGCCTGACCGACGAGGTCCTGCCCGCCGTGCCCAGACCCAATCCCTTTATTCCGCTTGCCGCGCAACGCCAGGCGCGTGCCCCGCGCGCCACGCCCGAGCGCGAGCTGCATTGGGCCAGGACGCTGTACGCCAGCCTGTTGGCCAGTGCGCCGCAGGTCTGGCTGAGCCATGCGGCCTATGAAGGCGAGCGCGAACTGCGGCCCAGCCCGTGCATCGCCGCGCTCGAGGCGGCCGAGGCGGCGCTTGAGCCTCGGGCCATGCGCCCCTGTGTACTGGAATACCTCCGCGATGAACAGGGCCCCCCATTGCGGGCCGGCGAGATCACCCGTGGCGGGATTGCCGTCATCGATACCCAGGCGCGCAATCCCTTGTGGGCCTTTGCCAAATACCGCCTGGGCGCCAGCGAACTGGCCGCCTATGCCGAGCTGTCCGACCAGAATGCCCGTGGGCTGTTGCTGCACAAAGCCATAGAGCTGGTCTGGCGGATGCTGCCGGATCAGCAGGCGCTGCGCGACCGGCATGCGCAGGGCGGCTTGCAGGACTTGCTGGAACAATCGGTGCAGCAGGCGGCGGATGAATGCCTGCAGGACTACGGCGTGGTGGTCCGGCGGCTGGAAACCGATCGCGCCATGGCCATCCTGCATCAATGGCTGGCGCTGGAGCGGGCCCGCGCACCGTTTCGTGTGCGCGATGTGGAGCAAACTTATCTCTGGGCGCATGGCGCACTGCAACTCAGTTTGCGCCTGGATCGTATCGACGAGCTCGATGACGGGCGCCTGGCCGTCATCGATTACAAATCGGGCGGCGGGCGCATCGACCCCAGGCCGGACTGGATGCGCGAGCGCCCGGTGGGTCTGCAACTGCCTTTCTACGCGTCGGTGCTGGCGCAGGAAGACGCGCGCGTGGCGGCACTGGTGCTGGCGCGGCTGCATGCCCGCGATGTACAGGTAAAGGGCCTGGCCGATGGGGACTATGGCTTCGAGGGCCTGGCGGCATTGGCCGACTGGCCTGCGTTTGCCGATTACACCTGGGAACAGTTGATGAGTGAATGGCGCCGTGTCATCTGCCTGATGGCGGATGAGTACGTGGCTGGCGTGGCGCGCAATCAAAGCCTGCGCCCCGACGATATTCAGTATTGCGATGTCTTGCCTTTTCTGCGCCTGAACGAGGAGTACCATCGTGCCGATTAAGCAACCCAGCGATCATGCCGTACGCGCTGCGGCCATCGACCCGGCGCGCTCCTTCCTGATCCAGGCGCCGGCCGGGTCGGGGAAGACCGAGTTGCTGACGGACCGGATTCTGGCCTTGCTGGCCACCGTGAACCGGCCCGAAGAAATCGTGGCCATCACCTTTACCCGCAAGGCAGCCTCCGAAATGCACGCCCGCGTGCTGGCGAAGCTGCGGGCGGGGCAGGCGCCCCAGCCTGAAGAACCCTACAAACTGCGCGGCTGGCAACTGGCGCAGGACGTTTTGCGGCGCGACCGCGAGCTGGGCTGGAATCTGCTGGATTATCCCGCCAGGCTCAGTATCCGCACCATCGATTCATTCTGCACCTGGCTGGTGCGGGCCATGCCCTGGCTCAGTTCGCTGGGCGGCCTGCCCGCGGTCACGGACAATGCCCGCGAACACTACGAGGCGGCCGCGCAGGCAACCTTGGCCATGGCTGACGATCATGCATCGGTGGCGGGCTTGATCGCGCATCTGGACGTGGACCTTCGCGCCGCGCAGAGCCTGTTGGCCGACATGCTGGCCAGCCGCGATCAATGGCTGCCTTTGCTGGGACAAGGGGCGGACGTCGATGCGCTGCTGGATAACCTGGACAGCGCCATCGCGGCCGATCTTGCCAGCCTGGCGCGGGCCATGCCTGCGGGCTGGGCGCAAGCGCTGGCCCCATCGGCGTCCACGGCCGCCAATGTGCTTGCCGCCGGCAACGACACACTGGGGCTTGAAGCGCTGCAGCACTGGGACGGCACGCCATTCGGCGACGAGGTGTCCAGCCTGCCCCAGTGGCAGGCGCTGGCCAATCTCCTGCTGACGGCCAAGGGCGGCTTGCGGCGCCGGGTCACCATCAAAGAGGGCTTCGAGGCCAAGGCCGCCTACAAGGACGATTTCCTGCGCTGGCTGAATGCCGCCTCCGAATCAGAGGCATGGGTGTCCATGCTGGCCGGCATACGCCTGGCGCCGCGCGAAGGCTATACCGGCGATCAGCAGGCCGTCCTGCGCCTGCTGATCGAGGTGTTGTGGCTGGCGGCCGCCCAACTGAATGTGCGCTTTACCGAAGCGGCCGAAGTCGATTTTGCCGAGATCTCGCAGCGCGCCCTGCAGGCCCTGGGGCAGGCCGACGAGCCGACCGACCTGCTGCTGGCGCTCGACACGGTCATCCAGCATATTCTGGTCGACGAATTCCAGGACACCAGCCAATCGCAGATCGATCTGCTGGAGCGCCTGACGTCAGGCTGGCAGGCGGGCGACGGCCGGACGCTGTTCCTGGTGGGCGACCCCATGCAGTCCATTTACCGCTTCCGCAAGGCCGATGTGGGTTGCTTCCTGAAAGTGAAGGAGCAAGGCCTGGGCGGCATCGCCCTGACCGCGCTGGCGCTTACGGACAATTTTCGTTCCCAGGCTCATCTGGTCGAATGGGTCAACAGCACTTGCGGTCCCGTTTTTCCCAAGAAAAATCACAGTGGCCTGGGGGCGATCACCTACACCCCGTCCGTGCCATTCAAGGAGGGCGTGCAGGGCATCAGCGCGGAGTTCCACCCGGTATGGCTGCGCAAGGGCGGCGCGGACGATGCGGACGACGATCCCGTGGCGGCGGCCGAGTCCGTCGCCATCCAACTGGCCAAGGAAGCCTTGCTGCAACACCCGGACAGCGAGCACCCGGTGGCCATTCTGGTCAGGGCGCGTACGCATCTGGACGGCATTGTGCATCGCCTGGCGCAGCAAAATATTCCATGCCGCGCGGTAGAGCTGGTGTCCCTGCAGTCGCGCCAGGCCGTGATCGACCTGGCCCAGCTGGCGCGCGCCTTGTCGCATGCGGGCGACCGCCTGGCCTGGCTGTCCGTCTTGCGTTCGCCGCTATGCGGCTTGACGCTGGACAGTCTGCATGCCTTGTTTGGCGCCGACCTGACGGCCACGGTGCCGGCCTTGCTGTCCGCCTGGCTGGCGCGCGACGCCGCCGGCCAGCCCGGGATCGACGACATGGAGGCCCGGCGACTGCGCCATGCCGCAGCCGTCTTGCTGGATGCCGGCAACGCTTCGGGCACGATTCCTTTTGCCGCCTGGCTGGAAGCCTGCTGGCAACGCCTGGGCGGCGCCGACATCTACTGCAGCGCCAGCGACCGGACCGATGCCGAGCGGCTGTTGCGGCTGATCGAAGAGCTTGCGCCCTACGGCGGCTTGAATCCGGTGGACCTGGAAAGCAGGCTGGCCAAGCTGTACGCGGCGCCCAGCGGCAGCGGGCGCGCTGTTGAAGTCATGACCATACACAAGTCCAAGGGCCTGGAATTCGATACCGTCATCTTGGCGGGCCTGCATAAACGGCCGCGCGGCGATACGCCGCCGCTGATGCGTTTTGAGCAAGGCGGCGGGCAGTTGCTGCTGGGGCCCATCAAGCACAAGGCGTCCGAAGACCACGACCCCGTTTCGGTCTATCTGGCCGAACGCGAAAAAAAGCGGGCCGCGTATGAAACCGACCGTTTGCTATACGTTGCCCTGACACGGGCCAAACAGCAGTTGCATCTGATTGGCGTCGTCGGCGTCGATGACATGATGAGCGTCAAGCGCCCGGCGGGCGCCTCGCTGCTGGGACGCTTGTGGGAGCACATGAAAACGCCCGATGCGCCCGAAGCGTCCGATCTGAGCGGCGACGCCGATCTGGCCGCAAGCACGCCTGGCGGGCGCCTGCTGGTGCGCATGGCCCACGACAGCCTGCCCAGGGCGCAGTCCGCCAGTCCGGCGGCCGGACAAGGCACCCCATGGCAATGGCGGCCCGAGGCGGGCGATGAAAGCGTGATCGGGACGGTCGCGCACGCCTGGCTGGAAAGGCTGGGAAAAGAGGGTATTGACGCCTGGCCGGCGCGGCGGCTCGAAGCATGCCTGCCGGTGTTCCGCAAGCAACTGGCGCGGGCCGGCCTGGCCGCGCCGGCGCTGGACGCCGCGGCGCAGGTATTGCGCGATGCGCTGGTCGCCACGGTGGAGAGCGAAAAAGGGGCGTGGCTGCTGCGCGTGGCCCGGGCCCATCGCGAGTGGTCGCTGCTGGATATCAGCGGCCGGGTGTCCATCATTGACCTGGCGATTTCCCAGGAGCACGACTGGCTGGTGGTGGATTACAAGACGGGCGTGCCGCAAGACGGCGAAACACGCGACCGGTTCGCTGCGCGCATGCGCGAGCGTTACCGCGAGCAGATCGAACGGTATTGCGCGCACGTCAGCGCCCTGGATGGCCGCCCCGCGCGCGGCGCCCTGTATTTTCCCCGGGCCGATGTCTGGGTGGATTACGCGCAGACCGTGGCCGCCTAGCCTGTCGGGCGCGCCGCGCGCGATGCGCGGTGTCCCGGCAGGCCAATGCAAGTCCTGTTAAACTTCTACGTGGCGGGCCCCTTCGCATGGTCCGGCGGTGAAACTGGTCAGGTCGGGAACGAAGCAGCCATAGTCGCTCAGGATCAGTGCCGAAGTCAGGCTCGCCTCTTCATTTTTTCTGTTTGCTCCCCAAATACCCCAAGCGGCATCGAATCCGGTACACTTTTCGTTTATCGATCCGATAGCTTCCGGCTTTAAGCTCCCTGCATGACTTATCTGGTACTGGCGCGTAAATGGCGGCCACGTTCGTTTGAGACCCTTATAGGCCAGGATCACGTGGTTCGCGCGCTCACACATGCGCTGTCCACCCAACGCCTGCACCATGCCTGGCTGTTTACCGGCACACGGGGGGTGGGCAAAACGACCCTGTCCCGCATACTGGCCAAATCGCTGAACTGCGAAACCGGCATTACCGCCACGCCTTGCGGGGTATGCCGGGCCTGTACCGAAATCGACTCCGGCCGTTTTGTCGACTACGTCGAACTGGACGCCGCGTCCAATCGCGGTGTCGATGAAATGACGCAGTTGCTGGAACAGGCGGTGTATGCGCCCGGCAGCGGCCGGTTCAAGGTCTACATGATCGACGAAGTCCACATGCTGACCGGCCATGCGTTCAATGCCATGCTGAAAACGCTGGAAGAACCGCCGCCGCACGTCAAGTTCATCCTGGCCACGACCGACCCCCAGAAAATCCCCGTGACGGTCCTGTCGCGCTGCCTGCAGTTCAACCTGAAGCAGATGACGGCCGAGTCGATCGTGGGGCACTTGCAGGAAGTCCTTGGCCAGGAAAGCATTCAATACGAAACGCCCGCCCTGCGCTTGCTGGCGCAAGCGGCTTCGGGGTCGATGCGCGATGCGCTGTCCCTGACGGACCAGGCCATTGCCTATAGCGCAGGCAACCTGACAGGCGAGGCCGTGCAGGGCATGCTGGGCACGATAGACCAGCGGCATCTGGTGAACCTGCTGCAAGCCCTGGCGGCGGGCAGCGCCGCCCAGGTGCTGTCGGTGGCCGATGAGCTCGCCGCGCGCGGCCTGTCTTATTCGGGCGCCCTGGCCGACCTGGCCGTGCTGCTCTCCCGGGTGGCGGTTCAGCAGCGTATTCCGGGCACCGTCCCGGCCGACGACCCGCTGGCCGACGACATCGTCCAGCTTGCCGGCGCCCTGCATCCGGACCAGGCCCAGCTTTTTTACTCGGTCGCCGTGCACAGCCGCAGCGAATTGTCGCTGGCGCCGGACGAGTATGCGGGTTTTGTCATGGCCTGCCTGCGGATGCTCGCCCTGGTGCCGGCCGGCACCGTGCCGCCGGCATCGCCTCCGCCTGCGTCCAGGCCCGACGCAGACCCTGCGCCGGCCGGCAGCGGGCAAGACGCCGCCGCTGGCGCCGGGCCGGCGGCAGAACCCGCTTCGACCCTGCCGCAGGCAGAACCCGCCGCCAGGGCAAGCAGTCCTGTTGCGTCGTCGTCCGTGACATCACCGTCACCCGCCGCAGCGGAAATCAAGCCGGCCGCGCCGCAAGTCGCCGCTGCCGCCATTGCGCCGCCCGCCGCGCCAACGCCAACGCCGGCGCCAACGCCAACGCCAACGCCGGCGCCAACGCCAACGCCAACGCCGGCACCGGCACCGGCACCGGCACCGGCGTCAACGCCTGGGCTCCGGCATGCTGCGCCGCCTGGACCCAGCGCCGATCCCGGCGATATTCCCGCCTGGGAAGATGCCCCGGCCGATCCGCGCGACACGCCGCCGCAAGCCCAAGCCCAGCAGGCCGATGAGTTCGAAACCATGCAAGCGTATGACGAAGTCTACGACGAGGCGCGGTTCGAGCCCGTGGGCATGAGCGACCCCGAATTCGATGGCCCGCCCGATGATTTCGATGCGGCCGCCCTGGTTCAGGACCAGGCCGTGCCCGCCGTGTTTTCGGGCGGACGCAAAAAAAACAGGTCGCCGCTCGTGGGCGACATGACGGCACAGGATTGGCCCGCGCTGGCCGCCGCATTGCCCTTGACGGGCTGGGCCGCCGAATTGGCGCGGCAGAGCGAATGGCTGGGCGCCGAGGGCGAGCAGGTCAACCTTCGGGTGGCCATCCTCTCGCAGGCCGACAGTGCAGGGCGGTCGCGTCTGCAAACGGTGTTGTCCGAACACTTTGGCACCGTGGTGCGCTTGAACATCGAGTACGGCGCGACGGGCGACGAAACCGCCCACGCGGTCGAACAGGCGCAAAAAGCCGTACGCCAGCAAGAGGCCGAACAGGCCGTGGCCAACGATCCTCTGATCCAGACGCTGATCACCGAGTTCGGTGGCCGGGTGGTGCCCGGGTCCATCAGCCCTGCGCCAAGCGCCCGGGCCGCCTAGGGTTTGGTCAACGGGCGTCAGGACTTATTTCTTCAATTTTTATCTTCAGGAAAATCCAACCATGATGAAAGGTCAGATTGCCGGGTTGATGCGCCAGGCGCAGCAAATGCAGGAAAACATGAAAAAAGCCCAGGAAGCCCTGGCGGACATCGTCGTCGAAGGCGCTTCGGGCGGCGGGCTGGTCAAAGTCTCCATGAGCTGCCGGCACGACGTAAAGCGCGTGACGATCGATCCCAGCCTGCTGGCCGACGACAAGGACATGCTGGAAGATCTGGTTGCCGCGGCATTCAACGACGCGCTCCGGAAGGCGGAAGCCACTTCGCAGGAAAAAATGTCGGCCGTCACCGCCGGCATGCCCATGCCTCCCGGGATGAAGCTGCCGTTCTGATGCAATCGCCGCTGCCCGAGCCCGAGCCGCTTACCAGCTTGATTGAGGCATTGCGCCGCCTGCCCGGCGTAGGGATACGCTCGGCCCGCCGCATGGCCTACCACCTGTTGCAATACGATATCGGCGGGGCGGACCAACTCAGCCGCGCCCTGGCGTCGGCCGTGCAGGGCCTGCGCCATTGTTCGCGGTGCAACGGCTTCGCCGAAGAAGAGGTCTGCGTGACCTGCGCCAATCCCAAGCGCGATCCGTCCCTGCTGTGCGTGGTGGAAACACCCGCCGACCAGAACATGATCGAGTCCAGCCATGGCTATCGCGGCCTGTATTACGTGCTGATGGGGCGCCTGACCCCGCTCGAAGGCGTCGGCCCGCAGGCGCTGCATTTCGACCGTCTGCTTCAGCGCGCCACAGACGGCGTAGTGAAGGAAGTCATTCTGGCCACCAACTTCACCGCCGAAGGCGAAACCACGGCGCATTACCTGTCCGAGCTGTTGCGCGCCCGCGACCTGACCGTTACCCGGCTGGCGCGCGGCGTGCCGGCCGGCAGCGAGCTGGAGTATGTGGACGCCGGCACCATTGCCTGGGCGCTGATGGAACGGCGCAATACCTGACGGGGCCGGCGCCGGTACGACATGGTGCAAGCCCCGATAAGCAAGGGTAAGTTTCTCGGGTAATATGTCACAAAATTATTACTGCCCAGGAGACTTTCATGTCCTTATCCCGTCGTGATTTACTGAAATTGGCTGGTGTCGCCGGCGCCGCCACCGTTGCCCCCGGCATGGTGCGCGCCCAATCGCTTGAAAAAAAAGAAGTCGTCATCGCAGTGGGCGGCCAGGCCCTGATCTATTACCTGCCCCTGTCCATCGCCCATATCAACGGCTATTTCAAAGACGAAGGGCTCGATGCCAAGATCGTGGATTTTGCCGGCGGCTCCAAGGCCTTGCAGGCCGTTGTGGGCGGTAGCGCCGATGTGGTATCCGGCGCTTTCGAGCACACCATCAATCTGCAGTCCAAAGGCCAGATGTACCGCGCGTTCGCCCAGCAGGGCCGGGCGCCCATGATCGTGCTGGTCGTGTCGAACAAGACCATGGCCGACTACAAATCGCCGGCCGACCTCAAAGGCAAGAAGATCGGCGTGACCGCCCCCGGTTCGTCCACCAACATGATGGCCAGCTTCTTCCTGGCGCAGCACGGCCTCAAGCCTACCGACGTTTCCTTCGTCGGCGTGGGCGCCGGCGCGGGCGCCATCACCGCCATGCGCACCGGCCAGATCGATGCTATGGCCAACCTGGATCCCGTCATCAGCACTTTGGTCAAGGAAGACGCCGTCAAGGTCATTGCCGATACGCGCACCCTGAAAGACACCATCCAGATTTTCGGCGGCAACATGCCTTCCGGCTGCCTGTATACCTCGCAGGAATTCATCGACAAGAACCCCAACACCACCCAGGCGCTGGCCAATGCCATTGTGCGCGCCGACCAGTGGATACAAAAAGCGACCCCCGATGAAATCGCCAAAGTGGTGCCCGAGGGCTATCTGCTGGGCGATCCCGATCTTTACAAGCTGGCGCTGACCGGCAACAAGGAAGCCCTGTCGCCCGACGGCTCCGTGCCCGACGATGGCCCGGAAACCGCGCTGAAGGCGCTGACCGCCTTCGTGCCGAATTTCCCGGCCGACAAGATCGACATTTCAAAAATCTGGACCAACGACTTCGTTGCCAAAGCCAAGCAAAAATATCCCAATGCCTGAAGCTGCTCTACTGCTGGAAAACATTACCTGCACCTTTGCATCCAACGAGGGTGCGGGTAAAAGCTATACCGCCGTCAAGGACGCCTCCATCGCCATCGCCCCCGGCGAATTCGTTTCGGTAGTGGGCCCCACGGGCTGCGGCAAGTCCACCCTGCTCAATGTGGGGGCGGGCCTGCTTGCCCCCTCGTCGGGGCGGGTCACGGTGTTCGGCGAAACCCTGAACGGCGTGAACCACCGGGCGGGCTATATGTTCCAGGGCGAGGCGCTCATGCCCTGGCGCAGCGCCTTGTCCAATGTCACGGCGGGCCTGGAGTTCGCGGGGGTGCCGGCAGAGCAGGCGCGCGCCCAAGGCATGGAATGGCTCAAGCGGGTCGGGCTGGGCGGCTTTGAAAACCGCTATCCCCACCAGATGTCCGGCGGCATGCGCAAGCGCACCATGCTGGCGCAAACGCTGATTCGCGACCCCGACATCATCCTGATGGACGAGCCATTCTCGGCGCTCGACATCCAGACTCGCCAACTGATGGAGAACGAGGTGCTCGAACTCTGGATGGCCAAGCGCAAGGCCGTCCTGTTCATCACCCACGACCTTGACGAAGCCATTGCCATGAGCGACAGGGTCGTAGTGCTGTCGGCCGGGCCGGCCACGCATCCCATCGGCGAATTCGCCATCGATATCCCCCGCCCACGCGACGTGGCCGAGGTGCGCGGCAACCCCCGCTTCATCGAGTTGCATCAGGCAATCTGGAGCGTCCTGCGCGACGAAGTATTAAAGGGCTACGCCCAACAGAAACGGGCTTGATATGTCGAAACACCAATCCAACTCACTCGTCATGCGTTTCTGGCAGATCTCGCTGCTGGTCGTTGTGCTGCTTGCCTGGCATTTTTTATCACTCGATCGAAACTTCGCCTTCTTCTTTGGCCAGCCCGTTGAAGTGGCTCGCGTCATCTGGGCCTGGTTCGTCACCAATGCCGACATCTACCGGCACCTGGGCATTACCCTGACTGAAACCGTGCTGGCCTTCGTGATAGGCACGGTGGCGGGGCTGGCTTTTGGACTGTGGCTGGGCCTGTCGCGCGGGGCCAGCGCCTTGCTCGACCCCTACATCACGGCGGCCAACTCTATGCCGCGTGTCATTCTGGCGCCCATATTCGGCATGTGGTTCGGGCTGGGCATCTGGTCGAAAGTGGCGCTGGCCGTCACCCTGGTGTTCTTTATTGTGTTCTTCAACGTGTACCAAGGGGTGCGCGAGGTCAGTTCCACGCTGCTGGACAATGCGCGCATGCTGGGGGCGAATCGCAAGCAGTTGCTGCGCCACGTGTACATCCCCTCGGCCACCAGTTGGGTGTTTTCCAGCCTGCATACGTCGGTGGGCCTGGCGTTCGTGGGCGCCGTAGTGGGTGAATACCTGGGTTCAGCCAGCGGCGTCGGCTACCTTATCCTGCAGGCCGAAGGTACGCTGGACGTCAATACTGTGTTTGCGGGTATTGTGGTCCTGACCGTATTTGCCCTGTTGCTGGACTGGCTGGTCACCGTGGTAGAAGACCGCCTGCTGGCCTGGAAGCCCAAGGCGGGCGAGACCGAAAAACTGTGATGCGACCCATGCAATAACGATGCGTCGGGCAGGCTGCGCGCCTGATCAATGCATGGAACAACGCCGCCCCGTGGGGCGGCGTTTGCTTGGCCGGCATAGGCATGCCGGCAGTGTGTCACTTTTGCCGGGCCTGCGCGATGATGGCATCCAGCTTGACGCCGTCGGCGGCAAACGCCCTGATGCCTTCGGCCAGTTTTTCCGTGGCCATGGCGTCCTGATTCAATTCGGTCCGAAAAGCGACCTCGTTGCTGGCCAGCCACTCCGGTGCATTCCGCTTGGCGCTGCCGGGGTCCAATTGGCGTTCCAGCGGCTCGGTGCTTTCCGATAGCTGGTTCAGCAGGTCGGGGCTGATGGTCAGCAGGTCGCAGCCTGCCAGCGCCCGGATCTGGCCGATATTGCGGAAGCTGGCGCCCATGATTTCGGTAGGGATGTCGTAGGCTTTGTAATAGTCGTAAATGCGCCTGACCGACTGCACGCCGGGGTCGGCCGCGCCCGTGTTGGCCGCTTCGTCCCACTGCGCGCCTGCCGCTTTCTTGTGCCAATCGTAAATCCGCCCCACAAAGGGTGAAATCAACTGTACC
This sequence comes from Pusillimonas sp. SM2304, assembly GCF_031628915.1. NCBI lineage: Bacteria > Pseudomonadati > Pseudomonadota > Betaproteobacteria > Burkholderiales > Alcaligenaceae > Pusillimonas > Pusillimonas sp. SM2304. The sequence goes on along the minus strand of NZ_JAVLUJ010000003.1, from coordinate 846,285 downwards.
TTGGCCTGTGCGCAGGCCAGCGCCTGGGGCAGGCAGAACAGCAGGGTCATATTGCAGCGTATGCCCTCTGACTGCAGCACCTTGGCCGCCTGTATGCCTTCCCAGGTCGAGGCCAGCTTGATCAGCACGCGCTCGCGCGCGATGCCGGCGCGCTCATACAGTTCGATGATCTGGCGGGCACGCTCGATGCTGGCCTGGGTATCGAAGGACAGGCGGGCGTCGACCTCGGTGGATACCCGCCCGGGAATGATGCCCAGGATTTCGCGTCCGAAAGCAACCAGCAACTGGTCGACCAGGTCGCTGACCGGCGCGCTGCCGTGGTCGGCGATCACCTTGTCGAGCAGATGGCGGTTTTCTTCTTGCCCCACGGCTTTGAGGATCAGCGAAGGATTGGTCGTGGCGTCGGTGGGCCGATGCCGGCGCATGGTCTCGAAGTCGCCTGTATCGGCCACCACGGTTGTAAACTGACGAAGGGAATCAAGCTGGTTGGACATAAGTTTTTACACCATTCAAAACGGGCCAGGGCCTACCCTTGCCACTGTAGATCATTTTTACAGCGCTGAGCGTCGCGCCGAAGGGGCAAGGCGATCCGCGCGCGGCGTTCTTTGTGCATTTGCGCCCGTTCAATCAGGGCGCAGCCTTCTCAATGTATAATTAGAAGGTTTAATTATCGACTTTACAACCGGGGTTTACAGTGCTGCCGTCACTCTTTTCCGAGGGGTCCAATCAGGCTCCTTCTGCAATTCTTGCCTTGGCAGACGGTACCATCTTCAAGGGTGTCTCTATCGGCGCCGATGGTTATTGCGTCGCCGAAATCGTATTCAACACGGCCATGACAGGCTACCAGGAAATCCTGACCGACCCCAGCTACAGCGGTCAGATCGTCACTTTAACGTATCCGCACATTGGCAATACCGGCGTCAACGAAGAAGACGTCGAGTCCAACCGTGTGCATGCCGCCGGGCTGGTGGTGCGCGACTGTTCTTTGCGCGTGTCCAATTTCCGCGCTACGCAATCGCTGCCCGACTACTTGAAGGCGGAAGGCATTGTCGCCATTTCAGGGGTCGACACCCGCAAGCTCACGCGTATTTTGCGTGACGGCGGCGCGCAGGGCGCCTGCATCCTGGTGGGCGACGATGTCGGCCGCGCCGTGCAGCTGGCCAAGGATTTTCCCGGCATGTCGGGCCAGGATCTGGCCAAGGGCGTCTCCATCAAGGCCGCCGACAACTGGCGTGAAGGCACCTGGCAACTGGGCAAAGGCTTCAGCCAGCCCTCCGATGCCTCGTATCATGTCGTGGCCTACGACTACGGCATCAAAACGAATATTTTGCGCCTGCTGGCCGACCGCGGCTGCCGTATTACGCTGGTGCCCGCCCAAACGCCGGTCCAGGATGTCCTGGACCTGAAGCCCGACGGCATTTTCCTGTCGAATGGCCCCGGCGATCCGGAACCCTGCAACTATGCCATCGATGCCTGCAAGGCCGCGCTCGAGCAAAAGATCCCGCTGTTCGGCATTTGCCTGGGCCAGCAGATCCTGGGGCTGGGCCTGGGCGCCAAAACCATCAAAATGAAAACAGGCCACCACGGCGCCAACCATCCGGTGCAAGACCTGGATACCGGCAGGGTGTTCATTACCAGCCAGAATCACGGCTTCAACGTCGACAAAGACAGTCTGCCGGCCAATGCCCGCATGACGCACGTGTCTTTATTCGACGGCACCCTGCAGGGCTTCGAGCTTACCGATACCCCGGCCTTCTGCTTCCAGGGGCACCCCGAGGCCAGCCCCGGCCCACATGACATTGTGGTGCTCTTCGACAAATTCATCAGCCTCATGGCCGGAAAAAAATAATTCAGCATCATGCCAAAGCGTTCAGACATAAAAAGCATTCTTATCATCGGCGCGGGCCCGATCATCATTGGTCAGGCCTGCGAATTCGACTACTCGGGGGCACAGGCCTGCAAGGCGCTGAAAGCCGACGGCTATCGCACCATCCTGGTCAATAGCAACCCGGCCACCATCATGACCGACCCGGAAACGGCCGATGTCACCTACATCGAGCCCATTACCTGGCAGGCCGTCGAAAAAATCATCGAGCGTGAAAAACCCGATGCGCTGCTGCCCACCATGGGCGGCCAGACCGCGCTGAACTGCGCGCTCGACCTGGTCCACCAGGGCGTGCTGGCCAAGCACGGGGTCGAACTGATCGGCGCCAACGAGCATGCCATCGAAAAGGCGGAAGACCGCCAGAAATTCAAGCAGGCCATGACCAAGATCGGCCTCGAATCGGCCAAATCCGGCGTGGCGCATTCCATGGACGAAGCCTGGGCGGTGCAGCGCCGCATCGGCGAAGAGGCCGGCAATGCGGGCTTCCCGGTCGTCATTCGCCCCAGTTTCACCATGGGCGGCTCCGGCGGCGGCATTGCCTACAACAGCGAAGAATTCGAAAGCATCTGCCGGCGCGGGCTGGAAGCATCCCCGACCAACGAACTGCTGATCGAAGAATCCCTGCTGGGCTGGAAAGAATACGAAATGGAAGTCGTGCGCGACAGCGCCGACAACTGCATCATTATCTGCTCCATCGAAAACCTGGACCCCATGGGGGTGCACACGGGCGATTCCATCACCGTGGCTCCGGCGCAAACCCTGACCGACAAGGAATACCAGATCATGCGTAATGCATCGATCGCGGTATTGCGCGAAATCGGCGTCGATACGGGGGGCTCCAACGTGCAGTTTGCGCTCAACCCCCAGAACGGCCGCATGATCGTCATCGAGATGAATCCGCGCGTGTCGCGTTCGTCGGCGCTGGCCTCCAAGGCAACCGGCTTTCCCATTGCCAAGGTGGCGGCCCGCCTGGCCGTCGGCTATACGCTGGACGAGCTCAAGAATGAAATCACCGGCGGCGCCACGCCGGCTTCGTTCGAGCCCGCCATCGACTACGTGGTCACCAAGGTACCGCGTTTCGCCTTCGAAAAATTCCCGCAGGCCGATTCCCGCCTGACCACCCAAATGAAGTCCGTGGGCGAGGTCATGGCCATAGGCCGCACCTTCCAGGAGTCCTTCCAGAAGGCCTTGCGCGGCCTGGAAGTCGGGGTCGACGGCCTGAACCAGAAGACCACCGACCGCGAAAAGCTCCAGATCGAGCTGGGCGAGCCCGGACCCGAGCGCATCTGGTACGTGGGCGATGCGTTCGCCCAGGGATTCAGCCTGGATGAAGTGCACAGCCTGACCAGCATTGATCCCTGGTTCCTGGCGCAAATCAAGGAAATCGTCGATATCGAACTCGCGCTCGAGCAAAAGACGCTGGCCGACCTCGACTACGACACGGTCTGGCAGCTCAAGCGGCGCGGGTTTTCCGACCGCCGCCTGGCTTTCCTGCTGGACACCTCCGAAAGCGAAGTGCGCAAGCTGCGCCATCAACTGGGCGTGCGTCCGGTGTACAAGCGCGTGGATACCTGCGCCGCCGAATTCCCGACGCGCACAGCCTATATGTATTCCACGTACGAGGACGAGTGCGAATCCGCGCCCACCGATCGCAAGAAAATCATCGTGCTGGGCGGCGGCCCCAACCGTATCGGCCAGGGCATCGAGTTCGACTATTGCTGCGTGCACGCCGCGCTGGCCCTGCGCGATGATGGCTATGAAACCATCATGGTCAACTGCAATCCCGAAACGGTTTCCACCGACTACGATACGTCCGACCGCCTGTATTTCGAGCCGCTGACGCTTGAAGACGTGCTCGAGATCGTCCACAAGGAAAACCCCGTCGGCATGATCGTGCAATACGGCGGCCAGACGCCATTGAAGCTCGCGCGCGCGCTCGAAGCCAACGGCGTGCCCATTATCGGCACCAGCCCCGAATCGATCGACGTGGCCGAAGACCGCGAGCGCTTCCAGAAACTGCTCAACAAGCTGGGCTTGCGCCAGCCGCCCAACCGCACGGCGCGCACAGAAGGCGAAGCCCTGGCGCATGCCGCCGAAATCGGCTACCCGCTGGTGGTCCGCCCCAGCTACGTGCTGGGCGGGCGTGCCATGGAAATCGTGCATGAACAGCAAGATCTCGAGCGCTACATGCGCGAAGCCGTGAAAGTCAGCAACGATTCACCGGTATTGCTGGACCACTTCCTGAACAATGCCACTGAAGTCGACGTCGACTGCCTGGCCGATGGCGAGGTCGTGTTCATCGGCGGCGTCATGGAGCACATTGAACAGGCCGGCGTGCACTCGGGCGACTCGGCCTGCAGCCTGCCGCCGTACTCCTTGTCGGCTGACACCATTGCCGAGATCAAGCGGCAGACATCGCTGATGGCGCGCGCCCTGAATGTAAAAGGCCTGATGAACGTACAGTTTGCGATTCAGGACGGTGATGTCTACGTGCTGGAAGTGAACCCCCGCGCCTCGCGCACGGTGCCTTATGTGTCCAAGGCCACGGGCCTGCAACTGGCCAAGATCGCCGCGCGCGCCATGGCCGGCAAAACGCTGGCTGAGCAGGGCATACGCAAAGAAATTGTCCCTCCGTATTTTTCGGTCAAGGAAGCGGTGTTCCCCTTCGTGAAGTTCCCGGGCGTGGACACCATCCTGGGGCCTGAAATGAAGTCCACCGGCGAAGTCATGGGCGTAGGCGAAAGTTTCGGCGAAGCCTTCGTGAAGTCGCAACTGGCGGCCAGCGCCTGGCTGCCCGAGTCGGGCACGGTATTCATCAGTGTGCGGGCGCAAGACAAGCCGCGCGCGGTGGACGTGGCCCGCGGGCTGTCCGACCTGGGCTACAAAATCGTTGCCACGCGCGGCACCGCCGCGGCCATCGAAGCGGCGGGCCTGCAGGTTCAGGTCGTCAACAAGGTCACCGAAGGCCGTCCGCACATCGTGGACATGATCAAGAATGGCGAAATCGCCATGGTCATCAACACGGTGGAAGAACGGCGCAACGCCATTGCCGACTCACGGGCCATACGCACCAATTCGCTGGCGGCGCGCGTGACGTTCTTTACCACCATCGCGGGTGCGCGGGCGGCGGTAGAGGGCTTGCAGTACTTGCGCCAGGGCAGCGGCCTGAAGGTCTATTCCTTGCAAGACCTGCACGCCTCCTTGCCTGCGCAATAAAGGCAGCGCGTTGCCACGACGCGTATTCATTACCGGAGCCAGCAGCGGCATAGGTGCCGCGCTGGCTTTGTCGTATGCGCAGCAAGGCGCCCAGGTCGGTCTGTTGGGCCGCCGCCGCGATGCCTTGCAGGCGGTCGCGGACAGCCTGCCGGGCGCGGGGCATTCGATTTATGCGCTGGACGTGCGCGACCGGGCCGCGCTGCATGCAGCCGCCGCCGATTTTCTGGACGGCGGGCCCGTCGACATCGTGATTGCCAGCGCCGGGATCAGCGTGGGTACGCTGACCGAAGAGCTGGACGACTATCGCGTCTTCGAGGCCATCGTGGCGACCAACCTGAACGCTACGGTCGCCACGTTCGAGCCCTTTGTCGCGGCCATGAAGCAGCGCGGGCAGGGGCGTTTGGTGGGGGTTGCCAGCGTGGCGGCGGTCCGCGGCTTGCCGGGGGCCGGCGCATACAGCGCGTCCAAGGCGGCCGTGCGCACCTATTGCGAGAGCCTGCGGGTCGAACTGAGCCAGACAGGCGTCAAGGTGGTGACGCTGGCGCCGGGGTTTATTCAAACCCCTATGACGGCGCACAATCCTTACAAAATGCCTTTCCTGATGCCGGTTGGCCGATTTGCCGCCGCCGCGCTGCGCGCCATAGACCAGGGTGTTTCGTACCGGGTCATTCCGTGGCAGATGGGCTGGGTGGCCCGATTGCTCCGCGTGGTGCCCGACCCGCTGTATGACTATTTTGCCGTCAGGCGCAAGCGCAAGCCCCGGCAGGCATAAATAATCCCGCTTCGCTCCCGGCTGTTCCACCAGGCCTGGCACGCCGTCCCAGGGGCGCGGGGTCTCAAGCCGGGGGCGGTCTATATGACATCGTCCAGCGCGGCATCTTCCAGGTGCGTGGTCTGGCCCCAGGCGTGGGCGCTCCAGAGGCGGTCTTCGCTGATGGCGAACTGATTGATGCTGGCGTTCATGATGGGGGCATGCCGGGGAGCGTCCAGCGCCACCCCGCTTGTTTTGCGCCAGGCAATGTCGATGACGCCGCCGTGCGAAAACACCATGATGTTGCGGCCGCGATGGCGCTGCGCCAGCTCTTCGAATGCATTGACGATCCGCTGCGCAAAGACCGGCAAGGTTTCGCCCTGTTCGACCGCCTGTTCCGGATCGCGAAAGTTCAGGGCGCGCAGGCTTTCCAGGCTGGCCCAGTCCTGCCCCTCGTAGACCCCATAGCAGCGCTCGCGCAGTTGCGGGCTGCGTTCGATGGACAGGCCGAAATGGCTGGCGGCCGCCACCGCGGTGGCATAGGCGCGGCCCAGATCGCTGCTGATCAGAACGTCGATGCGCGCATCGAATGACGGCGAGCGCAGGTATTGCCCCAGGCGCTCCGCCTGCAGGATGCCTGCGGCGTTCAAGGGAATATCCAGGCTGCCCTGAAGGCGCCTTTCGGCATTCCATTGGGTTTCGCCATGCCGGATCAGCCAGAATCGAGTCGTATTCATATCGGGAATATCGCTGCTGCGGACCAAGCCGCCAGATTGTGCGTAAACCAAGAGTATAGGAATTATGTTGCGGTTTCGCCTACCGTAACCGTACACTTTCGCCTCAGCAAAGCTCCAATTTTAATAAAAAGGCGTATTTCCCCATGTCCAACACCTATTTTCCCCGCTGGCGCAAAGTACAGGGCGGTGCCAGCGGCGCCGTCGTGCAGCCCGACGAATGCATGTCGTGGCCGCAAAACATTGCCATGGGCGCGCAGCACGTCGTGGCCATGTTCGGATCCACGATTCTGGCCCCTTTGCTGATGGGCTTCGATGCCAATGTGGCGATTCTGATGTCCGGTATCGGCACCCTGATCTTTTTCTGCTTCGTGCGCGGCAGGGTCCCCAGCTACCTGGGGTCCAGCTTCGCCTTTATCGGCGGCGTGATCGCTGTCACCGGCTACGCCGGTGCGGGCGCCAACGGCAACATCGGGGTCGCCCTGGGGGCCATCATCGCCTGCGGTTTCGTCTATACGCTGATCGGCCTGGTCGTTTGGTGGGTGAATGCCCGGTCGGGGGGCGGCGCCCAATGGATCAATAACTGGATGCCTCCGGTGGTAACGGGCGCCATCGTTGCCGTCATCGGTCTGAACCTGGCGCCTATCGCGGCCAAAGGGGCGATGGGCGGCTCGACCTTCGATGCCTTGATGGCCTTGATGACCGTGTTGTGCGTCGGCGGGGTCGCCGTCTATGCGCGCGGCACGGCCCAGCGCCTGCTGATTCTGGTCGGCCTGCTGCTCGCCTGCGTCATTTACGCTGTGCTGGCCAATGGCCTGGGCTGGGGCAAGCCCATCGATTTCAGCGGCGTGGCCAACGCCGCCTGGGTCGGGCTGCCTCGGTTTGCGGCGCCTGTGTTCGAGCTGCACGCCATGAGCGTGATCGTGCCCGTGGCCATCATCCTGGTGGCCGAGAACCTGGGCCACATCAAGGCCGTCAGCGCCATGACGGGGCAGAACCTGGACCGCTATCTGGGCCGTGCCTTCGTGGGCGACGGCGTGGCCACCATGGTGTCGGGCGCGGTGGGCGGCACGGGCGTCACCACTTACGCCGAAAATATCGGCGTCATGACCGTGACCCGCATCTACTCGACCCTGGTGTTTGTGGTGGCTGCCTGCATCGCCATTCTGTTGGGTTTTTCACCCAAGTTCGGGGCCTTGATTCAAACCATACCGGGGCCTGTGCTGGGCGGCATGTCGGTGGTGGTGTTTGGCTTGATCGCCGTGGCCGGCGCCCGCATCTGGGTGGTGAACCAGGTCGATTTCAGCGATAACCGCAATCTTATCGTTGCCGCCGTCACGCTGGTGCTGGGCGCGGGCAATTTCTCGGTCCAGTTCGGCGCTTTCAAGCTCGACGGCATCGGCACCGCCACCTTCGGGGCGATCATCCTGTACGCCTTGCTGCGCAAAGGGTCGGCGCCGCGCGTATGATGATCGTTTATGCACGGCCGGCATGCGTTTGTTTTCAACCATGCTGACACGGCAAAAATAAGTCAAACCCGCCGTGAGCCTGTATTTAACACGGCGGCTTGCAATTTTCGCCAACTTTGCCGACAATAGACGCATATCCCCGGTTTGTGTCCAGGCCGGGGTTTTATTTTGAGCTAGACCTAATCCCTGTTTACAGCTATAACAACCCAGCGATTCCTTTAGTTCAACTCACCGGGCGGTGAATCTCCCGCCCAGGCAACGATTTTATTAGGCGCTCCTTTGTGGGGAGCGTCTTTTTACTTTTTACTCAGGAATACCTATGTCTGCGATACCGTTGACAGCACGCGGCGCTGAGCGCCTGCAAGCAGAATTACATCGTTTGAAAACTATCGAGCGTCCGGAAGTCATTAATGCCATCGCCGAGGCCCGCGCCCAGGGCGATCTCTCCGAAAATGCCGAATATGATGCCGCGCGCGAGCGCCAGGCTTTTGTCGAGGGCCGCATCCAGGAACTGGAAGGCACCTTGTCCAACGCCCAGATCATCGACCCGTCCACGCTCGATGTCGAGGGCAAGGCCGTATTCGGCGCCACGGTCGAGATCGAGGACCTTGAGTCGGGCGAGCGCGTCACCTACCAGATCGTGGGCGACGTCGAGGCCGATATCCGCTCCAACCTGATTTCCGTCTCCAGTCCGGTTGCCCGGGCGCTGATCGGCCGCGGCGAAGGCGATGTCGTCGAGGTCAAGGCCCCGGCGGGTATTCGCGAATACGAAGTGCTTAACGTCAGCTATCGGTAGAAACAGCCGTGGCCCGGATGCGCATGTAAAATGCGCAAGGCGGGTGCTGGACAGCATGCAATGAACAAAGCCCATACGCAGGAATGCGATGGGCTTTATAATTTGGGCGCTTTGATCGGCCGGCAGGCCGCCGCCGGCGCAAGCCGCTAGCGTTTGCCGGTACGGGCGCCACTGCGCCGGGCGCCGGCGCGCAGCGACAAGGCGCTGCCGGCACGGCGCGGAATACCGTGAGCCGGGCGTTCGGCGGCCGCGGCGCCCGCCCGGCGCGCGCGTGGGGCTGCTGTTTCGGGCCTTTCGGCTTTCTGGCTTGCGCGCTTGGCTTTTTCAGTGCGGCGCGTGCGGGTAACGCCCTGGGCCGCCTGTTTTTTCGGGGTGTGGGGTTCCGTCGGCTTGCGTACGGCGCGGGTGGCGTTTTCGGCCTCGGCCTTGGCTTTTTGGGCGGCGGTATCGGGGCGATAGATGATCAGTGTTTTGCCCAGATGGTGAACCAGTGCGCACGACAGCGTGTCGCAGATGGTTTCCAGCATGGCGTTGCGCGCTTCGCGCTCTTCGCCCGCAATACGGACCTTGATCAACTGGTGGGCATTCAGGTTAAGGTCGATTTCTTTAAGTACTGAATCAGACAGGCCTCGGTCGCCAATCAGCACGACGGGACGCAAAGGGTGGGCGGCAGCGCGCAGTGCGCTACGCTCTTGGGAAGTAATGTCGAGTTTTGGCATAATGAGATTGTACGGGAATGGCCAAAAAAAAATTCTCAAAAGAATGGGTTATGCAGCATATAAATGACCCTTACGTCAAAATGGCGCAACAAAAAGGGTATCGGGCCAGGGCGGCGTTCAAGCTCACCGAAATACTCGATGCCGAAAAACTGCTCAGGCAGGGCGATGTCGTGGTCGATCTGGGTTCCGCCCCCGGCAGTTGGTCGCAGGTGGCCCGTGAACGGCTGGCCGGGGCGGGCGGCGTCGTGCAGGGCCGCATCATTGCGCTGGATATGCTCCCCATGGAGCCCGTTGCCGGCGTCGAGTTCATCCAGGGCGATTTCCGCGAAGACGCCGTGCTGGAACAACTGAAAGAACTGCTCGGCGATGCCCGGGTGGATCTTGTTATTTCCGACATGGCCCCCAACTTGTCCGGTGTGGGTTCGGCAGATTCAGCTAGAATTCAGCATGTGTGCGATTTGGCGCTGGACTTTGCCTGCCAGCATCTCAAGCCCGAAGGGGCGCTGATCGTCAAGGCATTTCACGGCAGCGGCTTTTCACAAATTGTGGAATCGTTCAAGCGCCACTTCCAGCGAGTGGTCGAGCGCAAACCCAAGGCGTCCCGTGACAAGTCGTCTGAAACATTCCTGGTGGCGCGTCGTCTAAAGCCGTAGGATTTCTTAAAACATGATTCGCTCTATCTCAGGTAGAATGAGTTATTGACATACTTGTTTTGCTGCCGTTATTGCGGAAGTCTGGCAAGCCGAAGTTACAAGTAGGAGGTTGGCTTTGAACAACTCGTTTTCCAAGGTTGCGATCTGGATGGTGATCGCGCTGGTCCTGTTCACTGTATTCAAGCAGTTCGACGGGCGCGCGACCACGACCGAAACCGTGACCTACACCCAGTTCATGAGCGATGCACAGGCTGGGCGCATCAACAAGGTCGATATTCAGGGCGATACGCTGTATGTCACGCCCGATGCCGGCCGGCCGTACAGCCTGACCTCGCCAGGCGACCTCTGGATGGTGCCTGAACTGGTCAAGTCCGGGGTGCAGGTGTCCGGCAAGGCGCGCGAAGAACCATCCTTCCTGACCAGCCTGTTCATTTCCTGGTTCCCCATGCTTCTGCTGATCGGGGTCTGGATCTTCTTCATGCGTCAAATGCAGGGCGGCGGCAAGGGCGGGGCATTCAGCTTCGGCAAGTCGCGCGCCCGCATGCTCGATGAAAACACCAATCACGTCACCTTTGCCGACGTCGCCGGCTGCGACGAAGCCAAGGAAGACGTCCAGGAACTGGTCGACTTCCTGCGCGATCCCACCAAGTTCCAGCGCCTGGGCGGCCGCATTCCGCGCGGCGTGCTCATGGTCGGCTCGCCGGGTACGGGTAAAACCCTGCTGGCCAAGGCCATTGCGGGCGAGGCAAAAGTACCGTTCTTCAGCATTTCGGGTTCCGACTTCGTCGAAATGTTCGTCGGCGTGGGCGCCGCCCGTGTGCGCGACATGTTTGAAAACGCCAAGAAGCAGGCGCCTTGCATCATCTTCATCGACGAAATCGATGCCGTGGGCCGTCAACGCGGCGCGGGGCTGGGCGGCGGCAACGATGAACGCGAGCAAACCCTGAATCAATTGCTGGTCGAAATGGACGGCTTTGAAACCGGCCAGGGCGTACTGGTCATTGCGGCCACCAACCGTCCCGACGTACTCGACCCGGCGCTGCTGCGCCCGGGCCGCTTCGACCGCCAGGTCGTGGTTTCCCTGCCCGACATCCGCGGCCGCGAGCAAATCCTTAAAGTGCACATGCGCAAAGTGCCGCTGGCCACCAACGTCGATGCGCTGGTCCTGGCGCGCGGCACGCCCGGGTTCTCGGGGGCCGATCTGGCCAATCTGGTGAACGAAGCCGCCTTGTTCGCGGCGCGGCGCAATGGCCGCACGGTCGAAATGAGCGACTTCGAAAAGGCCAAGGACAAGATCATCATGGGTGCCGAGCGCCGTTCGCTCATCATGCCCGAAGAAGAGCGCCGCAACACCGCCTACCATGAGTCCGGCCATGCGCTGGTGGCGCGCCTGCTGCCCAAGACCGATCCGGTCCACAAGGTCACCATCATCCCGCGTGGCCGCGCACTGGGCGTCACCATGCAGTTGCCTGAAGGCGACCGCTACAGCATGGATAAAGAACGCCTGCTCAACACCATTGCGGTGTTGTTCGGCGGGCGCATCGCCGAAGAAGTCTTCATGAATCAAATGACGACGGGCGCATCCAACGACTTCGAGCGTGCCACGGCCATTGCGCGCGACATCGTCACGCGCTACGGCATGACCGACTCCCTGGGGCCTGTTGTGTACGCCGAAAACGAAGGCGAAGTCTTCCTGGGCCGCAGCGTGACCAAAACCACGCATGTCTCTGAAGCCACCATGCAGAAGGTCGATCACGAGATTCGTGCCATCATCGACGAGCAATACACCATTGCCCGCAAGCTCATCGAAGACAATCGCGACAAGATGGAAGCGATGACGGCGGCCTTGCTCGAGTGGGAAACCATCGACGCCGACCAGATCCAGGACATCATGGAAGGGCGTCCGCCCCGTGCGCCGCAAACGCCGGCGCCCAACGATACGTCCGATCACACCCCGCCAACCGGGTTGTCGTCGGCGGGTGGCAACGCGGCGGCAACCCCTGTATAGGGCTCAACAGCACGTCAATGGGCTCTACTCTACTTTGTGGGCGCTTCGAGCTCGATCTCGAGCGCCCATTAATGATGGGGATCGTCAATGTCACCCCCGACTCTTTCTCCGACGGCGCCCAGCATTTCAGGCCTGAGCAGGCCATCGTCCACGCCAGGCTGCTGATAGAGCAGGGCGCCGACATCCTGGATATCGGCGGCGAATCGACCCGGCCCGGCGCCGATCCGGTCTCGGCCCAAGAGGAACTGCAGCGGATACTGCCTGTGATCGCAGGGCTGCGCGATGCCGGCGTGCCGCTGTCGGTCGATACGTTCAAGCCCGAAGTCATGCGTAGCGTGCTCGAGGCCGGCGCCGACATGATCAACGACATTTACGGTTTTCGCCGTCCCGGCGCGCTGGACGCGGTGGCGGGGTCGCGCTGCGGCCTGTGCGTCATGCATATGCAGGGCGAGCCCAAGACCATGCAACAGGCCCCGCAGTACGATGATATCGTGCATGACGTCGAGCATTTCCTGCATGAGCGCGTGGCGGCGCTGCGCGCGGCAGGTGTCGATCGGCGCCGGATTGTCCTGGACCCCGGCTTCGGCTTCGGCAAGACCCCGCAACAAAATTACTTTTTATTACGAAATTTGCATCAACTCGACAGCCAGGCATATCCCTGGCTGGTCGGCCTGTCGCGCAAATCCATGATCGGACATGTCACCGGCCGTGCGCCCGCGGAACGTGTGCCGGGCAGTGTGGCGGCAGCGCTGGCGGGCGTGGCGCGCGGCGCGCGCATCGTCCGGGTGCACGATGTGGCAGCAACGGTGGACGCCATAAAAGTGTGGCATGCAATTGAACACGGAGTTTCTTATGACTGAACGCAAATATTTCGGCACCGACGGGGTGCGCGGTGAAGTAGGCGGCCCAACGATCAATGCCGAATTTGCGCTTCGCCTGGGCTATGCGGCCGGGCGTGTGCTGGCGCGCAAGCATCCTGGGCGCGGCCGGCCCGCTGTGGTGATCGGCAAGGACACGCGCATATCGGGCTATATGCTGGAATCAGCGCTCGAGGCGGGCTTGTCCGCCGCCGGCATCGATGTTCTGCTGGCCGGGCCGGTTCCCACGCCCGCGGTAGCCTACCTGACGCGGGCATTGCGGCTGGTTGCGGGTATTGTGATCAGTGCGTCGCACAATCCTTTTCAGGACAACGGCATCAAGTTCTTCTCGGCTCAGGGCATGAAGCTGCCCGACGAAATTGAAGCCGAGATCGAAGCCGCGATTCACGAGCCTCTGGGTTGCGTCGGATCGGCGGCATTGGGCCGGGCACGCCGTATCGACGATGCGGCCGGGCGCTATATCGAATTTTGCAAAAGCACTTTTCCCAATGAGCTGGACTTGTCCGGCCTGTCCATCGTGGTGGATGCCGCCCACGGCGCCGCCTATCAAGTGGCCCCCCACGTGTTTCGCGAGCTGGGGGCGGAAGTATTCGCCATAGGCTGCCAGCCTGATGGTTTCAATATCAATGAAGGCGTGGGCGCCATGCACCCCGAGCGGCTCGTTGCCGAGGTGCAGGCACGGGGCGCCGACCTGGGCATCGCGCTGGACGGCGATGCCGATCGGCTGCAGATGGTCGATGGCTCCGGACGCCTGTTTAACGGCGACGAGCTGCTGTATGCCATCGTGCGCGACCGCATGACGCAAGGCAAGGTCGATGGCGTGGTCGGGACCCTGATGACCAATCTGGGTTTTGAAAAACAGATGGAGGCGCTCGGGGTGGGTTTCGAGCGGGCCAACGTGGGCGACCGCTATGTGCTGGAAGGCATGCAGAATCGCGGCTGGCTGTACGGCGGCGAGAGCTCGGGCCATTTGCTGTGCCTGGACTGCCATACGACCGGGGACGGCATTATTGCCGCCTTGCAGGTACTGACCGCCATGAGCCGCAGCGGCGCGAGCCTGAGCGGGCTGATATCCGGCCTGAAAATGTATCCGCAGAAGATGGTGAATGTGCCGCTGGCCCCGGGTGTGCAGTGGCAGGATCACCCCGGCTTGCAGGCTGCCCGCCAGAAAGTTGAGCACATGCTCGATGGCCGAGGGCGTGTTTTGATACGCGCCTCGGGCACCGAACCCAAGCTGCGCCTGATGGTCGAGGCTGAAGACGAAGCGCTGGCCGAAGAAGGCGTCCGGCAATTAGTGGCGGTGGATTTAACAAACGCGTAACGTCGGCATAAAATACTTGCAACATTCCGGGCTCATAATGGCAGAACGTTTACGGAGTTACACGTATGTTAGAGCTTGCACGTATTCAGCCAGAAGCCGCGGCCGGTCCAAACTGGCCCACCCCCAGGGCATCGGGCTTTGTCCTGGGGCTTGCGCGCACCAACGAAGAGCTTGAGTCCATACAGCGCCTGCGCTACAACGTTTTCACCGACGAAATGAACGCCGTGTTTCCGGATGCCGTCGATGGCCTGGATGCGGACCGCTACGATCCGTGGTGCGAGCATCTTATGGTCAAGGAGCTCGGCACGGGGCTTGTGGTGGGCACCTACCGTTTGCTGACGCCCGCCAATGCCCGCAAGGCGGGCGGCTACTATTCCGAAACAGAGTTCGATCTATCCGGCCTGGGCGCCTTGTATGGCGAGGTCGTCGAGGTCGGGCGCTCGTGCACCCACGCCGATTACCGCAACGGATCGGTCATCATGCTGCTGTGGTCCGGCATTGCCGGCCTGGTCCAGCAGTATGGCTTTCGCTATGTGCTGGGCTGTGCCAGCGTCAGCTTGCGCGACGATGGCGTCACCGCCGCCGAAGTATGGCGCACCGCCCGCACATCCATGGCCGGCAGCCCCGATCTGCCCCGGGTCGTGCCGCGCTACCGCTATCCGGTCGAGCGCCTGGACAGCGTCTTGCCGGCCCGTATGCCGCCGCTGATCAAAGGGTATCTGAAGCTGGGCGCCGCCATTTGCGGCGAGCCGGCCTGGGACCCCGACTTCAATACTGCCGACTTCCCGGTTCTGCTTGACATCACGCACATGGATGCCCGCTATCGCCGCCATTTCGGCATGGAATAGCCGTTGTATCCATCGCACAGCTGCCCGTCCGGGCAGGCCGGGCCTAATGCGTCAGCAGCTCGAGCTCAAAGCCCGCTTTGTCCCATTCGCGCTTTTCCCCCTGCAGCGAGTATTCCGACAGCGGGTGTGCATCCAGCCATTTTTTATTGACGCTAACGGTTACGTTTTTGCCGTTGGCGCTCAAGGATACGGGCGGGTTTTCCTTGTCTTCGCGGCGGCGTGAAAGCAATACGGCCAGCCGCAGGCACAACAGGGTCAGCCATTTACTGCGCGTAGGCTCGTGCACCGGAAGTTTGCTGATTTTTCCCTGGTGTCCAAGCGCCAGCCTGGCCAGCAAGAGCTGATCGTCCCGGGAAAAACCCGGCATGTCGGCATGCTCGAGAATGTAGGCGCTGTGCTTGTGGTATTCGGCATGGGCAATACTGATGCCGATTTCGTGCAGGTCCGCCGCCCATCCCAGCGTGCGTTCAAGTTCCTGCGTCTCGGGGGCGTCCGGCAGGCCGAGCTGGGCAAAGAACGCCAGGGCGATCCGCTTGACGCGTTCCGACTGGCGCAGGTCGACATGATAGCGTTTGACGAACTGGCGGGCTGTTTCGTCGCGCTTGTCGTGTTCGGAGTCGCGGCCCAGCAGATCGTAGAGCACCCCTACGCGCAATGCGCCTTCGCCGGGCGCCATGTTGTCGATCTTGAGTTCCTTGAACGCTGCCATCATGATGGCCAGGCCGCCCGACAGCACCAGGGAGCGGTCATGTTTCAAGCCCGGCAGCTCGCTCATGATGACCTTGCCGTCGCGCACGAGCTTGTCCTTGAGCTTTTCCAGGCCGTCCAGCGTGATGCCTTTTTTGGACATCCCGCCTTCTTGCAGGACGGCCAGCAGGCCCTTGGCGGTGCCCGAGGACCCGTAGGCCTCTTGCCAGCCCGTTTTCCGATACTGCCGGGATATGCCTTCAAGCTCGCGGCGCGCCGCGATCTGGGCCTCTTGCATGCGCGCTTCGGTAATACGGCCATCCGGGAAGAACCGCCGCGTATAGCTGACACAGCCCATATAGAGCGACGACATGTGCAGCGGCTTGAAACCCTTGCCGATAATGACTTCGGTGGACCCGCCGCCGATATCGATCATGAGGCGGCGATTGTCGGAGGGCGGCAGTTCGTTGGTAATGCCCGAAAAGATAAGCCGCGCTTCTTCCTGGCCGGCAATCACCTCGATCGGAAAGCCCAGGGCCGCTTCCGCGCGGGGCAGTATCTCATCCACATTGCGGGCCACCCGGAAGGTGTTTGTGGCGACGGCGCGCACTCGGTTGGGATGGAAGCCCTGAAGCCGTTCGCCAAAGCGCTTGAGCACCGTAATGGCGCGCTGGATGGCTTCTTCGTCGATGACTTTGTCATCGCCCAGGCCCGCAGCCAGCCGGACCGATTCCTTGAGGCGATCGATGGCGTAGATTTGTGCCTTGCCATCTTGTTGCACGACGCGTCCGATTGAAAGTCGGAAGCTGTTTGAGCCTAGATCGACTGCGGCAAGTAGGTGGTCCATATTGGATAAACTCGGGTGAATACCGGTGAATTATAAGGACCCAGCGCCCGGCGGCGGGCGCGGCGGCATTCAAACGCCCCAAAAAGGCTGCAAAAACTGGCATATTGCCAGTATTGACACTGTTTGCTGAATTTTGGCCGGGCGTCATATAACGGTAATAAAAATGAAGTAAAACGTTGTCTCCTTTCTTATGGGCGCCTATATGCTTCCTTCATCGTCTGATCCCACCTTATTGAATCGGGAATTGTCCTTGCTCAAGTTCAACGAGCGGGTGCTGGCCATGGCTGAAAACCGCAATACGCCCTTGCTGGAGCGCTTGCGCTACCTGTGCATCGTCAGTTCCAACCTGGATGAGTTTTTCGAGATCAGGATTTCCAGCTTGAAGGAGCAGCAGCGCCAGACGCCCAACGTGGTCGGTGTCGACGGCTACACGCCGGGCGAAGCGTTCGAACGGGTCCAACTGGCCACGCATGAGCTGGTGGACCGTCAGAACAGCCTGCTGACCAACCAGGTGCTGCCCAAGCTCAAGGCGCACGGCATTGCCTTGATCGAGCCGGCTGACTGGGGCGAGGAGCTGCACGCATGGGCGCACGCGGGCTTCGAGCGCGAGGTCATGCCCATGCTGACCCCCATCGGGCTGGATCCGGCGCATCCCTTTCCCCGGGTCTACAACAAGAGCCTGAACTTCATCGTGGCCTTGTCCGGGCAGGATGCGTTTGGCCGCAGCGCGTCGATCGCCATCGTCCAGGCTCCCCGCGCACTGCCTCGGGTCATGAAGGTGCCGGCCGACATCGCCGGCATGCCCCATGGTTACATTTTGTTGACGGCATTGATCAGCACTTTTGTCGGCGAGCTTTTCCCGGGCCTGGATGTCAAGGGGGTCTACCAGTGGCGCGTGACCCGCAACAGCGACCTTTTCGTCGATGAGGAAGAAATCACCAATCTGCGCCAGGCGCTGCAGGGCGAACTGTCGCAGCGCAATTTCGGCGCTGCGGTCCGGCTGGAAATCGATCAGTTCATGCCGCCCGACCTGGAAGCCTTCCTTCAGCAGGAATTCATGCTGCAGCCGCAGGATACCTATCGGGTCAGCGGGCCGGTGAATTTGTCGCGGCTGATGCAGTTGTGCAATGTGGTCGACCGGCCCGAGCTGCTGTTTCCCGATCACCGCCCCAAAATGCCCGCGCCGTTCGACCAGGCGGGCGATGACCCCGAGTCGATGTTTGCGGCGATTGCCCAGCAGGACCAACTGCTGCACCATCCCTACCAGTCTTTCCAGCCGGTGCTGAGCTTTCTTACGGCCGCGGCCCTGGATCCGGCCGTCGTGGCGATCAAGCAGACCATTTACCGCACGGGCGAGGACTCCGAGCTCATGCGTCTGCTGCTGGCGGCGGCCAAGGCGGGCAAAGAGGTGACGGTGGTGGTCGAGCTCATGGCCCGGTTCGACGAACAGACCAACATCAATTGGGCGGCCAAGCTGGAAGAGGTCGGCGCCCATGTCAGCTACGGGGTGGTGGGGCATAAAACCCATGCCAAGATGGCCCTGGTGCTGCGGCGCGAAAAAGGGCATATTCGCCGTTATGGCCATCTGGGCACCGGTAACTATCATCCCCGGACCGCCAGGCTCTATACCGATTTCGGCCTGTTGACCGCCGATCAGAAAATGTGCGAGGACATGGACAAGGTGTTTTCCTTGCTGACGGGGCTGGGCGCGCGGCGGCCGCTGAAGTTGCTGCTGCAGTCGCCTTTTACCCTGCATGAAACCATGGTGGCCCTGATCCGCAGCGAGGCGGCCCATGCCAAGGCGGGCAAGAAGGCACGCATCATGGCCAAGATGAATTCGCTGCTCGAACCCGTCATTATCGACGCCCTGTACAAGGCGAGCGCGGCGGGCGTCAAGATAGACCTGATCATTCGCGGGGCGTGCGCGCTGCGCGCCGGCGTGCCGGGCCTGTCCGAGAATATCCGGGTGCGGTCCATCGTCGGCCAGTTCCTGGAGCATTCACGCGTGTTTTATTTCTATAATAATGGGGCGGAGAACGTGTATTTGTCCTCTGCGGACTGGATGGACCGTAATTTTTTCCGGCGTGTCGAGCTTGCTTTCCCCATACTCGACAAAACGCTGAAAAAACGCGTCATCAACGAAGCCTTTACTTACGCCTTGCGCGATAACCAGCTGGCCTGGCGCGCCCTGCCCAATGGGGGCTACGCAAAGGTCAGCGGCCGAGGCAAAGCCTTCAATTTGCACCAGCATCTGGTCAAGCAACTGGGATCGTGAAAGTTTTGCCCACTGTCACGAACATGTCATATTACTTACTTACTATGACGGCTGTACAGGATTAACCCTGTCTTCAACCAGTACAGATCAATAGGATACCCTTATGTTCAAGCGCGTTTTATTACAGGTTTCGGTCGGTATCGCCTTTGGCGCGGCCACGCTGGCAGCCCAGGCTGCCGATATCACCGGCGCGGGTGCGTCGTTCCCCTATCCGATTTATGCAAAATGGGCTGACCAGTACCAAAAAGAAACCGGCCATCGCGTCAACTACCAATCGATCGGCTCGGGCGGCGGCCAGCAGCAGATTATTGCGAAAACGGTCGATTTCGGCGCTTCCGACGACCCGATGAAGGGCGACGCGCTCGACAAGAACGGCCTGTTCCAGTTCCCCGCCATTGTGGGCGGCACGGTGCCCGTCATCAACGTCGACGGCATCAAGCCGGGCGAACTGAAGCTGTCGGGCGAAATTGTCGCCGACATCTTCCTGGCCAAGATCACCAAATGGAATGACCCGGCCATCACGGCCATCAATCCCGACGTCAAGCTGCCTGACGCCGCCATCATCGTGGTGCACCGTTCCGACGGTTCGGGCACGACTTTCGGCTGGACCAACTACCTGTCCAAGGTGTCGGCCGAGTGGAAAGAAAAAGTCGGCGAAGGTAAAGCTGTAAAATGGCCCACAGGCCAAGGCGGCAAGGGTAACGAAGGCGTGGCCGCTTACGTTCGCCAGCTCAAGAACTCGATTGGCTATGTCGAGTACGCGTATGCCAAGCAGAACAATCTGTCCTGGACGCAGTTGAAGAACCTGGACGGCCAGTTCGTCCAGCCTACGCAAGGCGCCTTTGCAGCGGCTGCCGCCAATGCCGACTGGAAAAGCGAGCCCGGCATGGGTGTTGTGCTGACCAACGAGCCCGGCGCCGAGTCCTGGCCTGTGACGTCCGCCAGCTTCATCCTGGTGCACAAGAAGCAGGACAAGCCCGAGAACGGCAAGGAAGTCCTGGCATTCTTCGACTGGGCTTTCAAGAACGGCGGCAAGTCGGCCGAAGAGCTGGACTACGTGCCCATGCCCGACAGCGTGACGGCTCAGATCGCCGAGGGCTGGAAAGCGGAAATCAAGGCTGCTGACGGTAGCGCAGTCTGGAAGTAACAGGTGAACTCGGGGCTGCCTGGCGGCCCCGACAACACCCGTCAAGACGGTGCTGTGCAGATGGCACCGTCTTTGTTGTGTTAAAAACCCGGCGGTTCACGTGCGATCACTTTGTTTGATGTCCGTGTATTTATCTTACTGGTCTTACTGCGAAATGCTAAAAAACCGACATGAAAAATAATCAGAACGCACTCATGGACGCCGTATTCAAGAATCTGACGCGTACGTTTGCGTTTCTGGTGTTTATTTTGCTGGGCGCCATCATGGTGTCCTTGATATACGGCAGCAGGGAGTCCATTGCCCAGCACGGGCTGGCCTTCCTCTGGACCAATAACTGGGACCCTGTCCAGAATATCTACGGCGCCATGGTCCCCATTGTGGGCACGGTGCTCACGTCGGCCATTGCCCTGGTCATCGCCGTGCCGGTGTCTTTCGGCATTGCCATGTTCCTGACCGAACTGTCGCCGGTCTGGCTGCGCCGGCCATTGGGCACGGCTATTGAAATGCTGGCGGCGATTCCATCGATCATTTACGGGATGTGGGGGCTGTTTGTATTCGTCCCCCTGTTCCAGCAGTATGTGCAGCCCCACGTCATCGACTTTTTCGAGGGTGTGCCCGTGCTGGGCGACATTTTTGCGGGCCCCCCGTTTGGTATCGGGGTGTTCACGGCCGGCCTGATCCTGTCCATTATGGTCATCCCTTTCATTACGGCGGTGATGCGCGATGTTTTCGAGCTGGTCCCGCCCATGCTGAAAGAGTCCGCCTACGGCCTGGGCAGCACGACCTGGGAGGTGGTCTGGCGGGTCGTATTGCCTTTTACCAAGAATGGCGTGATCGGCGGCATTATGCTCGGGCTTGGACGGGCCCTGGGCGAAACCATGGCTGTCACCTTCGTGATCGGCAATGCCTTCAATCTGCCGAATTCGATTTTCGCGCCGTCCAATTCGATTGCCTCGGCATTGGCCAACGAGTTCAACGAGGCCGGCGGCATGCAAAAGTCGGCGCTGCTTGAACTGGGGCTGATCCTGTTCCTGATCACCACTGTGGTCTTGGCTTTTTCCAAAATCCTGCTCCTGCGCCTGCAAAAGGGCGAGGGCACATCGCACTAGGCCGGCTCCATGTTCTCTTCCGATTCCCTCGTCAATGTATCGAATCCGGTCTACAAGAAGCGCCAGCGCGTAAACCGGGTCTTGCTCACCTTGTCCAGCGCCACGGTGGTGTTCGGCCTGTTCTGGCTGTTCTGGATTATCCTGACCTTGCTCCTGAAAGGCGGCTCGGCCCTGTCTCTGACCCTGCTGACCGAGCCCACGCCTCCGCCAGGCGCCGACGGCGGCCTGCTGAATGCCATTTTTGGCAGTGTGGCCATGGCCGTGGTCGCCACCCTGATCGGCACCCCCATCGGCGTGCTGGCCGGTACTTACCTGGCCGAATACGGCCAGCGCGGCTGGCTGGCCCCCGCCACCCGGTTTCTGAACGACGTGCTGCTGTCCGCGCCGTCCATCATCATCGGCCTGTTCATCTATGCCGTCTATGTGGCGCAAGTGGGGCATTATTCCGGCTGGGCCGGCTCTTTCGCCCTGGCCATCCTGGTCATCCCGGTGGTGGTGCGTTCTACCGACAATATGCTGTCGCTGGTGCCGAACAGCCTGCGCGAGGCGGCGGCGGCCCTGGGCTGCCCCCAGTGGCGCATCGTCATGTACATTTGCTATCGCGCGGCGCGTTCGGGCATTATTACCGGCGTGTTGCTGGCCATTGCGCGTATTTCGGGTGAAACCGCGCCCTTGCTGTTTACCGCGCTGAACAACCAGTTCATGTCGATGAACATGAATGCGCCCATCGCCAACCTGCCCGTGGTGATCTTCCAATATGCCGCCAGCCCTTACGAGGACTGGAACCGCCTGGCCTGGGCGGGCGCCGTGCTGATCACGTTGTTGGTACTGGGCATCAATATTATCGCTCGCAGCCTCTTTCGCAAATAACACGTAGGTAAAGGGGCCTGGCCCCTTGCCCGGGAAACGACTATGCAAACTTCTCCATCCACAGAACGCACGAAGCTGGAAGTCAAGAACCTTAATTTCTATTATGGCAAGTACCAGGCTATAAAAGATGTGAATCTGTCCATCAAGGAAAACAAGGTAACAGCTTTCATCGGCCCGTCGGGCTGCGGTAAATCGACCTTGCTGCGTACCTTCAACCGCATGTACGAACTGTATCCCGGCCAGCGCGCTGAAGGCGAAATCAATCTTGATGGAGAAAACCTGCTGGCGTCCAAAATGGACATCTCGCTGATCCGCGCCAAGGTGGGCATGGTTTTCCAGAAGCCTACGCCGTTTCCCATGAGCATCTACGACAACATCGCATTTGGCGTGCGGCTGTTCGAAAAACTCAGCAAGGGCGAAATGGATGAACGGGTCGAATGGGCCTTGTCCAAGGCGGCCTTGTGGAACGAAGTCAAAGACAAGCTGAATCAAAGCGGCAATGGCTTGTCGGGCGGCCAGCAGCAGCGGCTTTGCATTGCCCGCGGCGTGGCCATCAAGCCCGAAGTGCTCTTGCTGGACGAACCCTGCTCGGCGCTCGATCCGATCTCCACCGCGAAAATCGAAGAGCTGATTGCCGAAATCAAGTCCGAATACACGGTCGTCATCGTGACGCACAACATGCAGCAGGCGGCGCGCTGTTCCGACTACACGGCCTACATGTACCTGGGCGAACTGATGGAGTTTGGCGAAACCGATCAGATTTTCGTCAAGCCGGCGCGCAAGGAAACCGAAGACTACATTACCGGCCGCTTCGGCTGACGACATCAAATGTAGCAGTTTCGGCTTGACGCGTCGGCCGGCTGCTTGCATGCTGTCTGGGTAACGGAATGCGTGCCGCGTTCCGTTGCATGCCCAGGAGACCGCAATGCCACGCGAGCAGCATGAAACGGGCCGCTACCTGGTTCTGTTGTGCCAGGACCGGCCGCAGGAAGGCGTAAAAAAACTCATTCAAATCACCGGCGCCAGTCTGGTCCGCGCCTCTGCCGGTAAAAGCAAAACAGGTAAAAGCGCCAAGCTTGCGCCGCAATGCGCCCTTGTCTTCGATCGCCTGGGCGTTGCGCTGCTGCGTTGCGAACTGAGCAAGCAGGCGATGCTGGAACGGGCCGTCGCCGACAGCGACGGCGCCATACTGGCGGTGGAGCCTGAAAGGACGGTGTATGCGGTGGGACGCAGCCAGGTGTCGATACCGACACCGGTGCCGCCCGATGCAAGCCTGGATGCGCACGATCACGATCATGATGCTTTGCTCCAGGCCTATCTGAAGGGCTATGGCGATGCGGTCGATGACCTGGCGGAACGCTTGGCTTTGGGGCGCTGGAAGGCCGAGGAAACGCGCCCAGGGGCTGCGGCCGATGAGTCCCGGCTGACGTGGGGCATTCAGGCGATCAAGGCGGGGCAATCGTCTTATAGCGGCAAGGGGGTGCGCCTGGCGATCCTGGATACCGGCATGGATATGCAGCATCCCGATTTTGCCGGGCGCGACATGGCTTCCCGTTCGTTTGTCGACGGACAGACGGTGCAGGACGGCAACGGGCATGGCACGCACTGCGCGGGCATTGCCTGCGGTCCCGCCCAGCCGGCCGGAGGGCCGCGCTATGGTGTGGCCGGCGATGCGCAACTGTATGTCGGCAGGGTATTGAGCGACGAGGGCAGCGGGGGCGATGGGGGCGTGCTGGAAGGCATCAACTGGGCTGTCGAGAATCAGTGCCGAGTCGTATCCATGTCGCTGGGCAGTCCGGTGGAGCCGGGGCAGGGATATTCCAAGGTGTTCGAAGAGGCAGCCCGAAGAGCCCTGGCCGCCGGCACGGTCATCATTGCCGCGGCCGGCAATGACAGCCAGCGGCCCGGCGTCATTGCGCCGGTATCTCATCCCGCCAATTGCCCCGCTATCATGGCGGTGGCGGCCATCGACCAGCACATGCGGATAGCCCCTTTTTCCAGCGGCGGGCTCGAAGCCGATGGGGGGCAGGTCGACGTGGCGGGGCCGGGGGTTGCGGTACTGTCTGCCTGGCCCGGGCCCGCTCGCTATCGCAGCCTGAGCGGCACCAGCATGGCGACGCCTTTTGTCGCGGGCGTTGCCGCCTTGCTGGTCGACGCCCAGGGCGATATCAATGGGCATGCGCTACTGGGCCGTATTGTCCAGAGCACGCGCAGGATGGCGCTCCCCTCGCGCGATGTGGGGGCGGGGTTGATTCAGGCCCCCTGACAGCAAGCAAGGTGCCGTCGTGACCCATACCCAATTATCGATATCCGTTGAAGAGGCCTATCTGGACCGATACGCCGAGGTGGTCGAGGATTGCCGCAGGGCGGGCATGCGGGTGGAGCGGCAAATGGCCGCCGTCGGCATTATTAGCGGGACGATCGAAACATCGAGGATGCACGATTTATACAAAATTGCCGGCGTGCGCCATGTAGAACCCTCGCGCGTCAATCGTTGCCTGGGCCCCGCCGACGGCCTGGAATAGGGCATTCATTTCAATATCTCCCCCGTTTATCGCATTCACGTTAACCCTCGACTTTATTTATAAAGTCTGATTCAAGACAGTTAATGTCCGTTTCAAGGGAGTTGCGGCGACTTCCTTTTGATAATCTGGGCCGCATCCGTAGCAACAACTACAAGCAATACGGATTCGCTCTTGATCATAAAACGGCAGACAAAAACAAGTTTGCGGTGCTTTCAGGCATTGCGGATAAAAAAAATTCCCATGTACGGCTGACGCCTTTTCCGCTCCTGGAAAGGGGGCGTAGCTTTGCACAGGAAACCTGCGAGGCGGCTTGCATGCGCCACGGGAAACACTAAAAGGAGATTTACGGTGGAAGACAAGAAAGTTCAAGCTATGCAGTCAAGCGCCACGGACCGTCGTGGTTTTTTGAAGACCAGTTCCGCCGTGGCGGGTGGCTTGCTGGTTCCGGGGGCATACAGCTCTGCCGCGTTTGGCCAAGAGAAACAATACCCCAAGCTGGGCAACTACCCCGATGGTGTCGCGGGCGATACCGTTGTAGCCGGCCTGACGCTGGACCTGACGGGGCCGTATTCGGCCGAAGGGGCCGGGCAGAAGCGCGGCTTTGAGCTGGCCGCCGAGATGATCAACGGCGGCGACCCCCGCGTCAAGAAAGTATCGCCGCTGACCAAGCAGGGCATACTGGGCAAAAGAATCGTACTGGCCATCGGCGACGCCGAAACCAAGCCCAATAGCGCGGTACAGGCGGCCACCCGCTTCATCCGCCAGGACAAGGCCATGATGATCGCCGGCAGCGTCAGCAGTTCGGTGGCCATTGCACTGCAAAATACCTGCGAGCGCGCCAAGACACTGTACTTCCCGATCATCAGCGGTTCCAGCGACACCACCGGAAAGGACTGCCGGCGCTACGGTTTCCGCCTTTGCCATCATGCCTACACCGCCTCCAAGGCCATCGCGCCCGTCCTGGCCCAGGCCTATGGCAAAAACATGAAAGCCATCTATCTGGTGCCCGACTACAACTATGGGCACTCCATTCACGATCACATGCGTGAATTCACCGAAGCGCAAGGCTGGACCACCATCGATACGCCCCAGATCCACCCGCTGGGCGCCACCGATTACAGCGCCTATCTGCTGAACGTTGCCAATAGCGGGGCCGACATCCTGATCAACCTTGACTACGGCGCCGATGCGGTCAACTCCGCCAAACAGGCGCACCAGTTCGGCGTGCTCAAGAATATGAAAATGTGCGTGCCCTATATGCCCGCCTACATGCTCGAGGAAGTCGGGCCCGAGATCATGGAAGATGTGCACGGCACCATGGTGTTCTGGTGGACCCAGGCTGAAAAGAACGAAATCGCCAAAGACTTCGTCGACGCCTACGAGGCCAAGTTCAATGCCAAGCCCCGCGATCCGGAGCACAACGCCTACATGACCATGCTGCTATGGGCCGATGCCGTCGAGCGCGCCGGCACCTTCTATCCGGCCGAGGTCGTCAAGGCCTTCGAGGACAGCATCCATCACAAGCGTCCCTACACCATGGGCGGCGAGGTCTATTTCCGCGCCGAAGACCACGACGGCGCAGCGAACTTTGCCGTGGTGCGGGGCAAGAAACCCTCTGAAATCAAGAATAAAGACGATCTGGTCGATGTCGTGGCCGTGGCCGATGGCGTGGAAACGCTGCCGCCCATCGGTTACGCGGGCTGCAAGATGGCGCCTGCCGCCTAAGCAAACGTTGATTCGATCGTAGTCATAAAAAACGGGGGAGACAGGTATGCCTAGCCTTGGCCTATTCATGTCACAAGTTTTCAATGGTCTGGCGCTGGGGGTGCTGCTCTCCCTCATTGCTGCCGGTTTGACCATTATTTACGGCACGCTTGGCGTGATCAATTTTGCGCACGGCGCGTTGTTCGTAGTGGGCGCTTATGCCGGCTTTTCGGTCTTTACCAGCACAGGTTCCTTTGTGCTGAGCATTATCGGCGGTGCATTGGCCGCCATGGCGGTGGGCCTTGTCATGGAAAGAGGCCTGATCAAGCGGTTCTATAACCGCCCGGTCGAAGACCAGATTCTGGTTACCTTCGGCATCAGCATTGTCATCGTCGAGATCATCCGCGCCATCTTCGGCGGGGTGGGGCAACGCGTCCCGGTCCCGACCTGGGGCGAGGGCGTGGTCGATCTGGGGTTTGTCGTCTACCCCCTGTACCGGATCCAGATCCTGGCCATCGCCGCCGCGGCGCTCGGCCTGTGCTGGCTGGTGCTGTACCGCACGCGTCTGGGCCTGATCATTCGTTCGGGCATTGAAGATGCGCTCATGACACGTCTGCTGGGGATCAACATCCAGCGTGCTTTCCTGATCGTGTTTGGCGTGGGGGCGGCGGCGGCGGGGTTTGCCGGCATGATCTACGCGCCCATTGTGTCCATCGTGCCCGACATGGGGTTCCGCGTGCTCATTCAGTCGTTCGTGGTCGTCGTCCTTGGGGGCGTCGGGTCCTTCCCCGGCGCCATCCTGGGCGGCCTGATTGCGGGGCAGATCCTTAGCCTCACTTCATTGTTCAATCCCGTGTATTCAGACGTCATGCTGTTTGCAGCCATGGCGCTGATCCTAATATTGCGGCCACAAGGTCTGTTGGGTGTGGAGGGCAGGGCATGAGCCAGACTGAAAATTCCGTTGCGATCGAGTCGGGCGATGGCGTTTCGCCCGCCGGACAGGTGCATAGGCCTGCCGGGACAGCGGGCGCATTGCGGCGCCGCTACAGCGTCGAGCTGATCACAGCCATGGTGCTTTGCGTGGCGCCCTTTATGGCGCCGCTCATCGGCGCCGGCCCCGACTTGCTGGGGCGGGTCCTGATCTGGGGTCTGTTCGGCCTGGGCTTCGACCTGTTGTTCGGCTATGCCGGCCTCCTGTCCTTCGGGCAGGCAGCCTTCTATGGCACAGGCAGCTTCGTCACGGCTTATCTGCTCACCACCGGCATCATTCCCAACATGTTGCTGGCCTTGGTCGTTGCCATGCTGGTGGCGTCGGTGCTGGGCTTGATGATCGGCTACCTGACCTTGCGGCGCAGCGGCATTTACTTTGCCATGAGCACGCTGGCCTTTGCCGAAATGATTTACTTTCTGGAGTTCGGCCCATTACGTGACTGGACGGGCGGCGAGAACGGCATCCCCGGCATTCCCGAGCCAGCGATCGACCTGGGCTTCTTCAGCTATACCATACAGCCTGGCTGGCCCATGTATACCTTCCTGGCCATCATGTTCTTCCTGGGCTTTGTGATCGCCCGGCGTATTGCGCTGTCGCCGTTTGGCGTCATCCTGACCGCTATCCGCGGCAATCCGCTGCGGGCCATGGCGGTCGGCCACAAAATACAGCGCTACAAGCTGGCTGTATTCGTGGTCGCCGCGGCGTACGGCGGCGTGGCGGGCGGGCTGCTGGGTCTGTTCCAGGGTTATATGCCGCCAGACGCGTTCAACCTGCATACGTCGGCCGAGCTCGTCATTCAAACCGTCATGGGCGGGGCCGGCACCTTGTTCGGGCCTTTGCTGGGCGCGCTGATCTGGCTTTATCTGTTCGAGGTGCTGCAGTTTGTGGATGCCGTCGGCCCTTACTGGCGGCTGATCCTGGGGGTCATTTTCGTGATCCTGGTCACGGTGTTCCGCCGAGGCATTTGCGGCGAGTTCATCGCCTGGCGCAACAAGCGCATGACGCGGCGCATTGCACGGGCAGAGACCAGCGGTGCGACGGCCGCCCCACGCCGCCAGGGTGTTCAACTGGTCATGCGTGAATCAGCGCCCATGGCAGCGGGGATCCCCGTGCTGCAAGCGCATAACATTGCCAAGCATTATGGCGGTCTGAAAGCCGTCAAAGGGGTGTCCATCTCGGTCGCCGAAGGCGAGCTGCGGGGGCTGATCGGCCCCAACGGCGCCGGCAAATCCACGTTCTTCAAGATGCTGGCCGGTGAAATCCTGCCAACCTCCGGCGAAGTCTTCCTGCGTGGCGGCAATATCACCGGTATTGGCGTGACCCAAGTCTGCCAACTGGGCATGAGCAAAAGCTATCAGGTCAACGAGCTGTTCGATGCCCTGACGGTCCGGCAGAACATCCTGATGTCGGTGCTGGGCCAGAAGCGCGGTTCCTTCCGCTTCGATGCCCTGGCCAGCCTGAACGGGGTCAGCGGCTATGGCGAACAGGTCGAGGCCGCGATGGAACTGGTCGAGCTCAGCCACAAGGCCGATACGCCGGTCCACGAGCTGTCCTATGGCGAGAAGCGGCGGGTCGAAATAGGCCTGGCCTTGGCCACCGGCGCCAATGTCCTGCTGCTCGATGAGCCCCTGGCCGGCATGAGTCCGGAAGAGCGTGTGCATGCAGTGGCTCTGCTCAAGAGCATACGGCGCGGACGCACGGTGCTGATTGTCGAGCACGACATGGACGCCATGTTCGAGCTCGCCGACAAGATCACGGTTCTTTATGACGGCAACTTCCTTGCGGAAGGCACCCCTGAAGAAATCCAGGCCAGCAAGGCCGTGCAGGACGCTTATCTCGGAGGCGTAGTCGAGTCATGAGTCTATTAGAAGTCGAAGGCATCAATACCTTTTACGGCGATTCGCACATTCTGTTCGATGTGTCGCTCGAGGTCCGTGAAAACGAAGTCGTCGCCTTGCTGGGCCGTAACGGGGCCGGCAAGTCCACGCTGTTGAAGACGCTGGCTGGCGCGCTGACTCCCAAGTCGGGCCAGATCACTTTTGACGGAACGCCCATCCAGCACATGCCCGCGCACCTTATCGCCCGGCTGGGCCTGCAACTGGTTCCCGAAGAGCGGCGGGTGTTTGGCGGCATCACCGTCCACGAGAACCTGCAGCTGGCGGCCATGACAGCCAAGAAGCCCTTGAGCTTCTCGGAAATCTACCGCACCTTTCCGCGCCTGGACGAGCGGCGCGGCAACAAGGGCCGTGAACTGTCCGGCGGCGAGCAGCAAATGGTGGCTATTGCGCGTGCCATGATCCGCGATGCCCGGTTGATCCTGCTTGACGAGCCCTTCGAAGGCCTGGCGCCGCTGATTGTGCGCGACCTCATGAATGTCTGCCAGGAATTGGCGAGCCAGGGGCGCACCATCGTCGTGGTTGAGCAGAACGTGACGGCGGCCTTGTCCATGGCCAGCCGTTGTTATCTGCTCAACACCGGCCATATTGTTTTCGGGGGAACGTCACAGGAGTTGCAGCAGAAGCCCGAGATCATGAACCGCTACCTTGGGGCAGCGGCGTGATGTTCATGTTTTGAAGAAGCAGGAGTGTATGCTATGTCGTCTACCATTGATTCCATCCTGGTCGAGAACAGGGTTTTCTCGCCATCGGCCAAGGCTGTTGCAGGTGCAACGGTGTCGGGCATGGAACATTACCAAGCCCTGTGTACTGAAGCCGAAAACGATCATGACGGTTTCTGGACGCGCTTGGCCAACGAGCATCTTGTCTGGCGCAAGCCGTTCACCAAAGTGCTTGATGCGTCGAACGCGCCGTTCTATACCTGGTTCGACGATGGCGAGCTCAACGTTTCCGAGAACTGCCTGGATGTTCACCTGACCAACGGCAACGCCGATAAGACGGCCTTGATCTTCGAGGCCGACGACGGGGCTGTCGAGCAGGTCTCGTACCGGCAATTGCATGCGCGCGTCTGCCGCATCGCCAATGGCATCAAGTCGCTGGGCTACAAGAAGGGGGACAGGGCCATCATTTACCTGCCCATGTCCATCGAAGCGATCGCCTGCATGCAGGCCTGCGCCCGCCTAGGCGTGATCCACTCGGTGGTCTTTGGCGGGTTCTCGGCCAAAAGCCTGCACCAGCGTATTGTCGATGTGGGGGCGGCGCTGGTCATTACGGCCGACGCGCAGATGCGGGGCGGCCGCGCCATAGGCTTGAAGTCCGCGGTGGACGAGGCGCTGGCGGAAGAGGGCGGCGATATCGTCAAGCACGTTATCGTCTACCAGCGTGCGGACATCGACATTGCCTGGAACCGCGCGCGCGATGTCTGGCTGCATCATCTTGCAGACAGCCAGCCCGATACCTGCGAGCCCGTCCCGGTCGAGGCCGAACACCCTTTGTTCATCTTGTACACGTCCGGTTCTACGGGCAAGCCCAAGGGCGTCCAGCACGCCTCGGCGGGCTACCTGCTGTGGACGGCACTGACCACCAAGTGGGTATTCGATGCGCGCTCCGACGATGTATTCTGGTGCACGGCCGATGTGGGCTGGGTCACCGGCCATAGTTATATTGCCTACGGTTCCCTGGCCGCCGGCCTGACGCAGATCGTCTTCGAGGGGATTCCCACTTATCCCGATGCGGGCCGGTTCTGGGAAATGATACAGCGGCACAAAGTCAGCGTTTTCTATACCGCGCCCACAGCCATCCGCTCGCTGATCAAGGCGTCGCAGGCCGACCCCAACACCCATCCCCAGCGTTATGACCTGTCCAGCCTGCGTCTGCTGGGGTCGGTGGGCGAGCCCATCAACCCCGAAGCCTGGATCTGGTACTACAACAACGTCGGCAATGGCCGCTGCCCCATCGTCGACACCTGGTGGCAGACGGAAACGGGCGGCCACATCCTGACGCCGCTGCCCGGCGCCACGCCGCTCAAGCCCGGCTCGTGCACCTTGCCCCTGCCGGGCATTTCCACCGGGGTCGTCGACGAGGCCGGCAATGACGTGCCTGCCGGCCGAGGCGGCTTCCTGGTGATCAAGCGCCCCTGGCCTGCGATGATACGAACGGTCTGGGGCGATGCCGAGCGCTATAAAAGCAGCTACTTCCCCACCGATCTAAAAGGGTACTACCTGGCCGGCGACAACGCGCAGCGTGATGCCGACGGCTATTACTGGATCATGGGCCGCACCGATGATGTCCTGAGTGTATCGGGCCACCGGCTGGGCGGCACCGAGATCGAATCGGCGCTGGTCGCGCACGAAAAAGTGGCCGAAGCCGCCGTGGTCGGGCGGCCCGATGCCACCACCGGCGAGGCCATCGTGGCTTTCATCATGCTCAAAGAACCGGTGCCCGACGGCGAAAAGGCCGATGCGATTGCCAAGGAGTTACGCGACTGGGTGGCCAATGAAGTGGGTCCGATTGCCAAGCCGCGCGATATCCGGTTTGGCAATAACCTGCCCAAGACGCGTTCAGGAAAAATCCTCAGGCGGCTGTTGCGGGTGGTGGCGGAAGGCAAGGAGGTCACGCAAGACGTATCCACGCTGGAAAACCCGGATGTCCTCAAGCAGTTCACCGGCGTTTATTAATGACCGGTCCGGGCCTTCGCGGGCCCGTTCTGAAACGCAGGGCCGGCCCTTGGCATCGTATGGGCCGTTCATGTATTGCGATGGGGGTTTTCCTCCATGGCTATAAGTGCAGGGTTTACTAGAATCAATGTACGGATAACGCGATGTATGGCGAATCTGTCGTCTTGATCATTATGTGGTGGCAAGCCATTATGGTTTTGGGGGTAGGTATTCGCTATGGATTCGCAACTTGGCATCGGCTCAGCCCATGCTTACGCCGGCATTCTGGCTGGCAGCCTTAGCCGCGACTTTGCCGATTCAACCATCCTGACCGACCACACGCACGAAATGGGTCAGATCAAGTTCGCGTTAAGCGGCATCATGGTGGTGTCCAGCACGGAAGGGCACTGGGTCGTCCCGCCCACCCGGGCGCTGTGGCTGGCCCCGAATGTACGGCATCGGGTCCGCATGTTGGGCAAAGTGCGCCTGCGGTCTGTGTTCGTGAATCCCGCCTTCTCGCATGGGCTCCCGGAACAAAGCTGCTTGTTACCCGTCTCGCCCCTGTTTCGCGAAGTGATTGCCGCGGTGGCAAGCGCCAGCTTCAGCGCCATGCCCAGCCGCCGAATCAAGCTGTTGATGAATCTGCTGCTGGAAGAGGTCAATCAGCAGTCTGCCCTGCCTTTGCATTTGCCCACACCGCGCGACCACCGCCTGGCCACCATATGCATGCATATCCAGGAGCATCTTGACGACATGAAAACCCTGAAAGAATGGTCGAAAGACCTGGGGTACGACCAACGCACGCTGCACCGCCTGTTCATCCATGAACTGGGCATGTCGTTCGGGCAATGGCGTCAGCAGGCAAAACTGCTGGCGGCGCTGGAATGGCTGGCCGAGGGGCGGCAGGTGTTGGGTGTTGCGCTTGATCTGGGCTACCAGACCCAAAGCGCATTTACCGCCATGTTCCGGCGCAATCTGGGCATCACCCCCAGCGATTTCCTCAAGTCCATCTAGTTCCAGCGGCCGCCCTTGCCGCCGACGCTATAGCGCCCGGCGCCCAGCATGGCGATGGCCAGGCCCCCGAACAGGTACAGGCCTTGCAGTTCCAGGCGCCATCCGCCGCTGCCGGTAAGCTGTGTCAGGTGCCCCATGTGCGCCAGGGCGATGGCGACCAGCATGTTGGCCACGACCAGCAGGCCGCCCAGGCGGGTATACACGCCAAGAATCAGGAACAGCGGGGCGATCACTTCACCGATGTACACCGCCCAGGCGAAGAAGGCAGGCAGCCCCTGCGCCGCGACCATGCCCTCGATGCCGCTGACGCCGTTGAGCAGCTTGGCGATGCCGTGCAGAAGCAGCAGCACGCCGACGCTCAGGCGCAAAGTGAGTTTGCCGAAATCTTCCAGGGTCGTATAAGACATGTATCGCCGCTCCGCGTGTAAAGGTGACTGCCCGCCATCGCATCGTTGGCGGGCCGCGACATTATTGCACAGGGTCCGGGGCCGCCGGCGCCTGTGCGGCTGCGGAGGACCGCGACTTATACCGCAGGCGAGCCGACGGCGCCGTCCGCGTCTGCCGGCTGGCTGTCGTGACGGGCCGGCGTCTGGTCGCGATAGGTGCGGACCAGGCCTTCGAATTGGGAAAACTGGATGGTGAACTCATCGTCGGCACGGATCTTGTCGTGGCCTGTTTCATCGACGATGACCGTCGAGCAGCGCGAATCGTTGATAATCTGATGCAGGGCCTCGGTGCTGCCGTGGCAGTTCAGCGGCACGAGCACTTTCCCCGCCGCCAGGATGGCCAGCACACTGACCAGGTACTCCAGCGATTGTTCGGCGCACAGCGCCACACGCGACCCCGGTATAGGGTCTTTGGATTGCAGGGCGACGGCCAGGGCATTGACGGCAACCGAGAGTTCGGCATAAGAAACCTGGCTGTCGGCGTCTTCCAGGGCAATTTCCTGGCCATGCTGTTGAACCAGGTTCGTCCAGAAATCAAGGGTAGGCATCATATACGGGAAACCTTTGAATAAGGAAAGTGATCGTGTCGAATGAAACGGATAGTATCGAGTATAGACGGGTGTCGCTTATCATGCGGTGTTGCAGGAATCTATTACGGATAGCAGGAGGTGGGTGATGGTCAAGGCGCGCGAGTCGTGGGTGCAGCAAGCAGTTCGAAAAATCGAGGCGGATTTCAACCGCTCGGCGGATACGCACCTTATTCCGCTTTCCCTGCCCGCCTATCCCGGGGTGGATTTGTACCTGAAGGATGAGTCCAGCCACCCCACGGGCAGCTTGAAGCATCGCCTGGCGCGTTCCTTGTTCCTTTATGCGCTGTGCAATGGCTGGCTGCGTGAAGGAAGCACCGTGATCGAAGCCTCGTCCGGATCGACAGCGGTGTCCGAAGCCTATTTCGCGCGCTTGATCGGCCTGCCTTTCATGGCGGTGATTCCCAAGAACACGTCCCGGGAAAAGATCGCGGCGATCGAGTTCTATGGCGGACAGATTCACCTGGTGAATTCGGGGCGCGAAATCTATGGCGAGTCCGAGCGCCTGGCGCGCGAACTGGGCGGGCATTACATGGATCAGTTCACCTATGCCGAGCGGGCAACGGACTGGCGCAGCAACAACAATATCGCCGAATCCATTTTCAGCCAGATGCGGCAAGAACCCCATCCTGTGCCGGACTGGATCGTCTGCAGCTGCGGCACGGGGGGCACCACGGCAACCATAGGCCGCTACATACGCTATCAGGGCTACGATAGCCGGGTTTGCGTGGCCGACCCGGAAAACTCGGTCTTCTTCGACGCTTACGCAAGCGGTGACCCTACGCTGCAGATCGAGGCGGGATCGCTTATCGAAGGGATAGGCCGCCCCCGCGTGGAACGCTCGTTCATTCCCAGCGTGATCGATCGCATGGCCCGGATTCCCGACCTGGCCTCATTGGCGGCCTTGCGGTATCTGGAAAAAAGCCTGGGGCGGCGTTGCGGCGGCTCGACGGGCACCAATTTCATCGCCGCCCTGCAGCTTGCCCGCCGTATGCATGGGGCGGGCGAAGCCGGTTCCATTGTCATGGTGCTGTGCGATGGCGGCGAGCGTTATTCCCAGACCTACTACAACGATGCCTGGCTGCGGGAGCGCGATTTCGATGTGGGCCCGGCCGAATGGGCCATCGCGCAAAGCGCCGAGCAGGGTGAAGCCCTGCCCTGGGAGCTGGAAGAGCATGCGCACGAGGACCACGTGCCGGCGCGCTAGCTCGCCGGCACGTCAGCGGCGGGCAAGCGCGCCGGCTTTGTCGATGAACTGCCGCACGGCTGCCTGGTACTCGGGATGGGAGCTGGCGTTCGAATGGGAACCGCCGTCGATCTGGACCAGTTCGCGCAGCGCGCTGCTTGAAGCGGCCGAAGCCTGGAACAAGGCATCGCTCATGGCGTGCGGCACAATGCGGTCATGGGTGCCGTGCAGGATCAGCAGCGGGTTTCGGATGTTGCCGATGGCGGACAAAGAATCGAAGGGCTGGGTGATCAGCAGCGCCAGGCCGGGAATCCGTGACCACTTGCTTTGCGGAATCATGTCCTGGATGCGGGTGAAGGTGGACTCGACGATCAGCCCGTTGAACTCCGGCTGGCCTTGGCGGGCCGCCAGCGCGATGGCAATGGCGCCGCCCAGGCTGTGTCCGTATACAAAGCGGCGGTCGGCCTGGGGCTGGCGGCGGGCAAGCTCTTGCAGCGCGGCGCCCGCGTCGTCCACCGCGCTGGCTTGCGATGGCAGGCGGGGGGTGGATTGGCCAAACCCCCGATAATCGACAGCCAGGATGCCATAGCCCATGGAAGCCCAGCGTTCAATCCGGAACACGCTGCTATTCAGATTCCATCGTGAACCGTGCAGGTACAGGATGGTGGGCGCGCCGGCATCGGCCGCGGGCAGATACCAGGCCTGCAGCCGGTCGCCGTTATCCAGGCCGATGTAGAACACGTCGGTGCCTTCCGGCGGCTCGCGCCACCAGCGGCTTTCGCCCAGCTCCACCGAAAAAATAGCCGTGCGCTGCCAGCGGTCCAGGAAAACATAGGCGCCCGCAAGGCACAGGAACAAGACACAGGCGGCAGAAAGCAGGTACAGGCGTTTACGCATAGGGGAAAGCAGGGTGATTGCCTAGGTTCATAAGGGTGTTTCGAGCTTAATATAACGATACGAGCGACTTATTCGAAGGCAGGTACGCATCCATGTTGCCACTGAAACCGGACAGCTATGAAGATATCGGACAACGATTCAGCTGGAACATTCCCTCTCGCTACAACATCGGCGTGGATGTGTGCGGGAAGTGGGCGGAGCACGAGCCGGGGCGCCTGGCCCTGATCCATGTCGACCAGGGCGGCGCGGCCCGCCATTACAGCTTTGGCCAGATCCATGAAGCGTCGAACCGGGTGGGCAACTTGTTGTTGGCCCATGGACTGGTTCCGGGCGACCGGGTGGGCATTCTTTTGCCCCAGGCGCCCGAAACCGCCTTGGCCCATGTGGCGGCCTATAAAACAGGCTGTATCGCGATCCCGCTGTTTGCGCTTTTCGGGGTCGAGGCCCTGCATTACCGCCTGAAAGACAGCGGCGCGCGTGTCGTCATCACCAACGCCGAAGGGGCGGCGAAACTGGCCGAAATACGCGACCAGCTGCCAGCGCTTCAGGTGGTGTTCACGATAGACGGCGCCCAGGCGGGTACCTTGGACCTGCATCGTGAAATCGCACAGCACAGTTCCGACCTGACGCCGGTCGATACCGCTGCCGATGATCCCGCGGTCATTATCTATACATCGGGCACCACCGGTCAACCCAAGGGCGCCTTGCACGCGCATCGTGTGCTGCTGGGCCATTTGCCAGGGGTAGAGATTTCCCACAACCTGTTTCCGCAGGAAGGCGACCGGATGTGGACGCCGGCCGACTGGGCCTGGATAGGCGGCCTGTTCGATGTCCTGCTGCCGGCCTGGCATCATGGCATCGCGGTGGTGGCGCACCGCTTCCAGAAGTTCAGCGCCGAAGCTGCCTTCCAGCTTTTGCAGGACTACGGTATTCGCAACACCTTTTTGCCGCCCACCGCGCTGAAAATGATGCGCTCGGTTGCCGAGCCCGAAAAACGCTGGAATTATCAATTGCGTTCCGTGGCCAGCGGCGGCGAGTCGCTGGGGTCCGAGCTGCTGGACTGGGGCCGTCGCAGCTTCGGCCTGACCATCAACGAGTTCTACGGCCAGACCGAATGCAATATGACGGTGTCGTCATGCGCCGACTTGATGCCTGTCAGCCCCGGCGCCATAGGCCGTCCGGTTCCCGGCCATCATGTCGCCATCATCGATGACGGCGGCAAGGAGCTTGAACCCGGCGCAACCGGCAATATTGCCGTGCGCCGCCCGGACCCGGTCATGTTCCTGCAGTATTGGAACAATGCGCGCGCCACTGACGAGAAATACTTGGGCGATTGGCTGCTGACGGGGGATACCGGCTGCATGGACGCCGCCGGCTACGTCCATTTCGTGGGGCGCAACGATGATGTCATTACCTCTGCCGGCTACCGTATCGGCCCGGGGGAAATCGAAGACAGTATTTTGCAGCACCCGTCGGTGAAAATGGTGGCGGTGGTGGGGGCATCCGACCCGCAGCGCACCGAGATTGTCGCGGCCGTGGTCGTTCTGCAGGAAACACATGCGCCCAGCGAGGCGCTGAAGCGTGAAATACAGGAACACGTGAAATCGCGCCTGGCCGCCCATGAGTACCCGCGCGAGATCTTTTTTGTCGATGAGCTGCCCATGACGACGACCGGCAAGGTCATCCGCCGCGAGTTGCGCCAGCAGGTAGAGGCCTGGCGGCGGGGATAGAATTGCCTTGGAGCGGCCCTGCGGCAAAAAAAAAGAGCTTACGCTGGTAAAGTGCGTAAGCCCTGTTTTTTACTATTGCATGGTCGGGGCGAAAGGATTCGAACCTTCGACCCTCTGGTCCCAAACCAGATGCGCTACCAGGCTGCGCTACGCCCCGAATTCACAATAGCCAGCTACTATAACATGAAAGTTCAGGCGGCGTCGGCGGCCCCGGCGGGCGGCGCGTCGTTGGCGGGACGGCACCTGACCTGCACCTTTGCAATCCGGCGTCCTTCCAGTTCCAGGACCTTGAGGCGAAACTCGTTGCCGCCCCGCGAAAACTTGAGCTTGTCGCCCACTTCAGGCAATCGGCCGAACTGGCGCAGCATATAGCCGGCCAGTGTGCTGTATTCGTCGGCGTCGTCCTGCAGGCCTTCGATGTTCAATGTCTGTTCGAAGTGATGCAGGTCGGTGGCGCCGTCCACGATCCATTTGCTGTCGCCAGCGGCAATGATGTCGGGGGTTTCGTCCTCGTCGGGGAAGTCGCCCGCAATGGCCTCGAATACGTCTATGGGCGTGACCAGGCCCTCGACGGCGCCAAACTCGTTGATGACAATCACCAACTGGCCGCGCGCCGTCTTGAGCGTTTCGATCAGGTCCAGGATACGGACGGTTTCGTGCACGATGATGGGCGGGCGCAGCTTGTTCTGGTTCAGCGTCCGATGCTGGATCAGATCGGTGATCATGTCTTTGGCCCTGCCTATGCCGACGATGTCATCCAGCGATCCGCGGCAAACAGGGAAGAATCCGTGCGGCGTCTGGCTGATCTCCTGCCGGATATCATCAGGGTCGTCTTCCAGATCGATCCAACTGATATCGTTGCGGGGGGTCATGAT
Source organism: Pusillimonas sp. SM2304 (assembly GCF_031628915.1). Taxonomy (NCBI): domain Bacteria; kingdom Pseudomonadati; phylum Pseudomonadota; class Betaproteobacteria; order Burkholderiales; family Alcaligenaceae; genus Pusillimonas; species Pusillimonas sp. SM2304. Next base: position 807,565 of record NZ_JAVLUJ010000003.1, on the reverse strand, counting down.
GGAGTGCACGTTGCGGTCCGCCAGGCGCAGTACGCCGCTGACCATATTGCGCTCTTCGACGGCAAATGGCATGTCGGTGACGGTCTGCGCTTGCGTCTCGGCGTCCTCTTCGGTGGTGGCGGGGCGCTTGCCCAGCATGCGCAGTATCCCCTCGGCGGTACGCTCGCGCATGGGCCTTTGCGTATCGGAATTAAGCAAGTTGCGGCGTGCGATCTGGTTCAGCGTTTCGATCGCCACTGAAAACCCGATGGCGGCATACAGATAGCCCTTGGGTACTTTGAAGCCGAAGCCTTCGGCCACCAGCGCAAAACCGATCATCAGCAAGAAGCCCAGGCACAGGATGACAACAGTGGGATGGGCGCCGACGAAGCGCGTGAGGGGCTTGGAGGCAACCAGCATGATGCCGATCGCGATGATTACCGCGGCCATCATGACTTCCAGGTGGTCGACCATGCCGACCGCGGTGATGACAGCATCCAGCGAAAACACGGCGTCCAGTATGACGATCTGGGTCACAATGACCCAGAAGCTGGCGTACATGCGCGAGCCCGATATGGCGTGCGACTTGCCCTCCACGCGCTCGTGCATTTCCATCGTGCCTTTGAAGACGAGGAAAAATCCGCCAAGTATCAGAATCAGGTCGCGCCCCGAGAAGGCAAGGGGGCCAACTGAAAACAAGGGTTCGGTGAGCTTGAACAGCCACGATATGCCGGTAAGCAGCGCCAGGCGCATGACCAGCGCCAGCGACAGCCCGATGACGCGGGCGCGGTCGCGTTGAGCGGGCGGTAGTTTATCTGCCAGGATGGCAATGAAAATAAGGTTGTCGATGCCTAGAACGATTTCCAGGACAACCAGTGTCAATAGGCCGACCCACACGGTGGGGTCAAGCAGCAACTCCATTATCAGTTTCCTTCAGTTTTATGTAAGTATTGTATTGTGCTTGTTTTTTAATTGGAATGGATTGAAGATCACAGAAGGCCGGCCGCGACGCCTGTTGCCGCCGGCAGGGTTGCCGCCGGCGTTGCCTGTGGCTTTCGTGAATTTTGTAACACCAGGACGAGACTGATCATGAGCAAGAAACTGTTGATGCTGGTCGGCGACTATGCCGAAGATTATGAAACCATGGTGCCATTCCAGACCCTGCTGACGGTGGGGCATGTGGTTCATGCCGTATGTCCGGATAAAAAAGCGGGCGATACCGTGGCGACTGCCATACACGATTTCGACGGCGCGCAAACATACAGCGAGAAGCCGGGCCATCGTTTTACATTGAACCACGATTTCGACCAGGTCAATGTGAACGACTACGATGGCCTGGTCATTCCGGGCGGGCGCGCGCCCGAGTACCTGCGCCTGAATGACAGGATACTGGAAATCGTGCGACAGTTTGATGAAGCCGGAAAACCGATAGCGGCGGTGTGCCATGGCGCGCAAATACTGGCGGCCGCCGGCATATTGAAAGGCCGTAGCTGCTCGGCGTACCCGGCGTGCGCGCCCGAGGTCCGCCTGGCAGGCGGCACTTATGCCGACATCGCCATCGACCAGGCCCATACCGACGGCCATCTGGTAACGGCCCCCGCGTGGCCCGCCCATCCCGCCTGGATGGCGCAATTCCTGGCGGTGCTGGGCACGCGCATCGAGCACGCCTAAGTCTTTTGCCTCAGATGCGGCAGGGTGTAGGCCTGGTTCCGGTAGGCCCAGGCCGGCCACAACACATGCGCCAGCGCTTCTTGGGCCAGGACCGGGTCGAGCGCTGTGGGCGTGTAAGTGGCGGGCGCCGTGTAGCGATACTGGCTGGCCGCCTTGTGCGGCTCCAGGACGATCAAGGCGTCTTCTTTCAGGTATCCGTAGTTTTCACCGTACTGCATCATGGCGCGGCCGCCGTCCATTTGCGTCAGGTCCCGCCCTATCATGGGGTGTTCGGTGGCCAGCCCCATGATGGACAGCAAGGTGGTGGGCAGGTCGATCTGGCTGATGAGCCTGTCGTCGCGTCTTGCGCTCACGTCGGCGCCCAGGATCAGGGCGGGAATATGGAAGTGGCGCAGGGGAACCAGGCTTGCGCCCGCCACCTTGGAGTCGTGGTCCGCGACAATCAGGAAGACCGTGTCGTTCCAGTAGTCCGATTGGCGGGCCTGTTCGAAAAAGCGGCCCATAGCCCAGTCGGCGTAGCGAACGGTGTTGTGGACCGTGGCGGGATTGCCGTCGGGGACAATGCGCCCTGACGGGTATTCCCAGGGCGAGTGGTTGCTGACTGAAAACGCCAGCGTGAACGTGGGCTGGCCGGGGGGCGCGGCAAGCAGGCTGTGCAGCTTGTTGAACATGTCTTCGTCGCTGGCGCCCCAGGTGCCGACAAAGGCGGGGTCCTTGAACGTCTGCCGATCGTACAGATCGTCAAAACCGTTGCCCAGGAAAAAGCTTTTCATGTTGTCGAAGTGGGCTTCGCCGCCATAGATGAAGCGCGACCGGTAGCCGTGCTGTTTCAGCAACTGCGCCATGGTAAAGAAATTGCTTTGCGCGCCGGACAGGCGCAGCACCGCGTCCGAGACGGTGGGCGGAAACCCCGCCGTGACGGCTTCCAGCCCGCGCACCGAGCGTGTGCCGGTGGCATACGCGCGGGTAAAGGTCCAGGCGATGTTGGACAGTTCGTCCAAGTGGGGGGTCAGCGACGCGCCGCCCAGGTGGCCGATATACTGCGCGCCCAGGCTTTCCTGTACGATCATCACCACGTTCAGCGGGCGGCTGCGCTGGGCGGCCGGCACCTGCCGGTGCAGGGTGGGAATCTGGCTGGTTCCGGCCGGCAGGGCGGCGCATTGGCGGATCACGGCGTGCATGGCGTCGACAGGCAGGCCGCCATAGACATCGGCGGCCGAACGTTCGTTCTTCATGCTGTAGACGGCATAGCTGACGCTGTACAGCGAATTGAGCGGCAGGGTGTTGAGCATGCTGTCGCCGCAGTAGGCGACGGTGGACGGGTTGATGGGCCTGTGCTTGAATGTGCCGCGCACGGCCAGGACAAGCAGGGCGGCCACGCTCAGGAAAAACACAATGTTCTGCCACCACACCATGTCCTGATCGGGAACGCCTTGCCCAAACAGGGCATAGGCCAGCCATGCGAGCAGGCCCAGCGCCAGCACGGCAGCCAGTATCATGGCCTTGTAGCCTTTCCAGAGCATGCCGAAAACTTCCTGCGGATGCTTCAGGTATTCCACATACAGGCGGTTGGGGCGGGTATCGTATTCGTGGATGAACTGGGGGGTGGAGACTTCCAGCAAGACCAGCAGGAACCAGGCAAGCTGGAACCAGATTTCCGTTACGTCTACCGCCAGCGGCCATTCTTCCATCCAGGGCGACAGCAGCAGCGGGATCCCCGCCAGCAGGGCGATCTGGTTGGCGTCGATGCGCAGGCCGCCCTTCAAGATGGGCAGCAGCCCCCCCGCCTGCCGGACTCGTTTCCATTGCCAGGCCGCCAGCAGACAACGGCTGAACGTCAGCAGGCAAAGGCTGGAGATAATGAAGATCAGGGAAAGATTGCGCATGGCGGCAAATAAGGCCTTCGGTTGTTGAAATACGTGATTCTGATCGGTATACGGCGCGTGCGCTGTAATATTACGTACAATTTATCGAATTTTCCACGCATCTAAAGCACAGGAATGACAGCTATGCACTTTGCCGGATTGTATTTGAAGTTTTTTGCCGCCGGGCCGCCCCAAGGCAAAAAGCACCCCCTTGGGGGGCAGCAAGCAGGTGCCAGCCTGCGCAGCGTGGGGGCCTCTTTTGCCGCCGGGCCGTCCCAAGGCAAAAAGCACCCCCTCGGGGGGCAGCAAGCAGGTGCCAGCCTGCGCAGCGCGGGGGCCTTTTTTGCCGCCGGGCCGTCCCAAGGCAAAAAGCGCCCCCTTGGGGGGCAGCAAGCAGGTGTCAGCCTGCGCAGCGTGGGGGCGTTCTTCTTCGGGACGCTTGCTTTGGCGGCGGCAAGCGCCGCAGCATGCGCCCAGGGCGTCATCAAGATCGGTGAGCTCAACAGCTATAAAACGCAGCCCGCCTTCCTGGGGCCATATAAAAAGGGCATGGAGCTGGCCGTCGAGCAGATCAATGAGGCGGGCGGGGTGAATGGCAAAACGCTGGAACTGGTCATTCGCGACGACAATTCAAACCCGGGCGATGCGGTGCGGGCCGCCGAAGAACTGCTGACCCGAGATAAGGTCGACGTGCTGACCGGTACTTTCCTGTCGCACATTGGCCTGGCGGTCACCGACTATGCCAAGCACAAGAAGCAGTTTTTCCTGGCCAGCGAGCCGCTGACCGACAAGATCGTGTGGGCGGACGGCAACCGCTACACCTACCGCCTGCGCAACTCCACCTATATGCAGGTGGCCATGTTGATTCCCGCGGCGGTCAAGATGAACAAGAAGCGCTGGGCCATTGTCTATCCCAATTATGAATATGGGCAGTCTGCCGTCTCGACGTTCAAGACCTTGTTGAAGCAGGCCCAGCCCGATGTGGAGTTCGTGGCTGAACAGGCGTCGCCGCTGGGCAAGATCGATGCCGGCAGTGTGGTGCAGGCGCTGGCCGATGCCAAGCCGGAAGCCATGTTCAATGTCCTGTTTGCGGCCGATCTGGCCAAATTCGTACGGGCGGGCACGCAACGCAATTTCTTCAATGACCTGCCGGTGGTCAGCATGCTGACGGGCGAGCCCGAGTACCTGGACCCACTGGGCAACGAGACGCCGGTGGGCTGGGTGGTGACGGGCTATCCGTGGTATGCCATCGATACGCCCGAGCACAACCGTTTCCTGGCGGCTTACCAAAAACGGTTTGACGATTATCCGCGGCTGGGAACCATCGTGGGGTATAACGCCATCCTGTCACTGGCGGAAGGGATCAAGAAAGCAGGCTCGACCGACACCGAAGCCTTGATCGAGGCCTTCAAGGAACTGGAAGTCGATACACCCTTTGGGCGCATCAGGTATCGCGGCATTGATCATCAATCCACCATGGGCGCCTATGTGGGCAAACTGGCCATCAAGGACGGCAAAGGCATCATGACCGACTTTGAATACGTGGATGGCGCTACGGTGCAACCTTCTGACGAGCAAGTCAGGCAGTGGCGGCCTGAATCGGCCAACTGAGCCTTTCATTCGATTAGCAAAACTGCGGCGTCCGGGGGCGCCGTCCCACTATGCACCTTACTGGTTTTATCGTTCAGTTTTTGAACGGCCTGGCGGAGGCATCTTCCCTGTTTCTGGTGGCCGCGGGCCTGTCGCTGATTTTCGGTGTCAGCCGCATCGTCAATTTTGCGCATGGTTCGCTGTATATGCTGGGCATATACGTGGCCTACACCATTGTGAACGCCTGGGGGCACAGTCCGCTGGGCTTCTGGTTCAGCCTGATATGCGCCGCGCTGATCGTGGGCGCCCTGGGCGCGCTGGTCGAGATCGTGCTCTTGCGGCGCATCTACCGCGCTCCCGAAATGTTCCAGTTGCTGGCCACATTCGCCCTGGTGCTGGTGTTCAACGACATGGCGCTCTGGATATGGGGGCCTGATGATTTGCTGGGGCCGCTGGCGCCCGGGCTAAACGGCTCCATACAGATCTTCAATCGCTATATGCCGGTGTATGACCTGGCGCTGATCGTGATCGGGCCAGCCGTATTGCTGATACTCTGGCTGCTTCTGACCCGCACGCGCTGGGGCACCTTGATTCGCGCCGCGACGCAGGACCGCGAGATGCTGGGCGCATTGGGCGTCAATCAGGCATGGCTGTTCACCGGCGTATTCGCCCTGGGCGCTTTTCTGGCGGGCCTGGGCGGCGCCCTGCAGATTCCGCGCCAGCCCGCCAGCCTGATGCTGGACCTGAGTGTCATCGGCGATGCGTTTGTGGTGGTCGTGGTGGGCGGCATGGGCTCCATCCCGGGGGCCTACCTGGCGGCCTTGATCATTGCCGAACTCAAGGCCTTGTGCATTGCCTTGGGGGTGGTGGAGCTAGGCGGCATCAGCATTGCCTTTCCCAAGTTGACCCTGGTCGTCGAATTCATCTTCATGGCCTTTGTGCTGGTCTTCAGGCCTTGGGGGCTGCTGGGCAAACCGCTGAGCACTATACGGCATAGCGCCGCCCCCGATGCGCCCCTGCGTCCAGCAACGGCGCCGTTCAAATGGATGGTCTTGGCATTGCTGATCCTGTTTGCCGCGTTTCCGCTGGTTTCGGGCAGCTTTCCTTATGCGGTGGTCCTGGCGCAGGACATGTTGGTGGCGGTGCTGTTTGCCGTGAGTCTGCATTTCATGATGGGGCTGGGCGGCATGCCTTCTTTCGGCCATGCCGCCTATTTCGGCATAGGCGCCTATGCCGCCGCGCTGTTATTCAAAGCAGCAGGGCTGGGGATGGCGGGGGCCCTGGTGGCGGCGCCGCTGGCGGCCGGGCTGGCCGCTATCGTGTTCGGCTGGTTCTGCATACGCCTGACCGGGGTTTACCTGGCCATGCTGACACTGGCCTTTGCCCAGATTGTCTGGTCCATTGTGTATCAATGGGACGATGTGACGGGCGGTTCCAACGGCATTGTCGGCATCTGGCCCGAGGCCTGGCTGTCGGGCGATGCCTATTATTATTTTGTGCTGGCTGTGGTGGTCATGGCGGTCGTCATAGTGCGCCGCATGGCGTTTTCACCGTTCGGCTATGCCTTGCGCGCGGTACGCGACTCGGCCCTGCGCGCCGACGCGTCGGGCATGCATGTGAAGCGCGTGCAATGGGTGGCCTTTATCGTGGCGGGCCTGTTTGCCGGGCTGGCCGGCGCGCTTTATGTCTTTGCCAAAGGCAGCACGTCCCCGGAAGTCATCACAGTGGGCAAGTCGGTGGACGGCCTGGTCATGGTGTTGCTGGGGGGGATACAAACCTTGTTCGGTCCGGTGGTGGGCGCGGCCGGCTTCACGCTTTTGCAGGATTATTTTGTAGGCATTACCGAATATTGGCGCGCCTTGTTCGGTGTGGTCATCCTGGTGATCGTGCTGGTGTTCCCGCAGGGGATCGCCGGCTATGCCGGGATGCTGATGCAGCGCAGGAGGCCGGCATGAACCTGCTCGAGGTGCGCGGGCTGACCAAGCGCTTTGGCGGCAATACGGCGGTCGACCAGATCAGCTTCAATCTGCGCGCGGGCGAGTTGCTGGCCCTGATCGGCCCGAACGGCGCAGGCAAATCGACCACCTTCAACATGGTGAACGGGCAGTTGGCGGCGTCCGGAGGATCGGTATTGCTGGACGGCAAGGAATTGCTGGGCATGCGATCCAGGAGCATTGCGCACCGGGGGGTAGGGCGCACCTTTCAGATTGCCGCCACGTTTGCCTCGTTGACCGTGCAAGAGAATGTGCAGATGGCCCTGGTGGCGCATCATCGCAAGGTGTTTTCGTTCTGGCGGCCCGCGGCGGCGCTGTATCGGGCCGAAGCCAGGCAGTTGCTGGAGCAGGTAGACATGCTGCCGCAGGCCGAGCGGCCCTGCAGCGAGCTGGCCTATGGCGATGTGAAGCGGGTTGAGCTGGCGATGAGCCTGGCGGGCAGCCCCCGCCTGCTGCTCATGGATGAGCCTACGGCGGGCATGGCGCCCGCCGAACGCAACGCCCTGGTTGGCCTGGTCAAGCGACTGGTAGAGGAACGCAACCTGGCGGTCCTGTTCACGGAGCACAGCATGGATGTGGTGTTTGCCTATGCCGATCGTGTGATTGTGCTGGCGCGGGGCAAGCTGATCGCGCAGGGCAGCGTGGAAGAAGTCCGCCGGCATCCCAAGGTTCAGGAGGTTTACTTCGGTACCGGTAAAACCTTTCAGGCAGGCGGTTCGGGGGCGGCGGCGTCATGAAGCACGATGGCACATTGGCCGGGAGCCCGGTCCTGTCGGTGGCAGGCCTGCATGCCTGGTACGGCGCAGCGCACATCTTGCATGGCCTGGACCTGGACGTGGGGCGCGGCGAAGTCGTGGCGCTGATGGGGCGCAACGGGGCGGGCAAGTCGACGACGCTCAAGGCCATCATGGGGCTGGTGGCGCAGCGCAAAGGCGGCATACGTTTCATGGGGCAGTCGATTGCGCATCGGCAACCCTACGAAGTCGCGCGCCGGGGGCTGGGCTATGTGCCCGAAGACAGGCGTATCTTTACCGAATTGACCGTCAGGCAAAACCTGATCACGGGGCAACAGGCCCCCAGGACCTGGCCTGACGGCTCGCAGGGCCTGAACTGGACGTTCGATTCGGTGCTGGCGCTGTTTCCCAATCTGGCGGGCATGCAAGACCGCCCAGCCTGCGCCATGAGCGGCGGCGAGCAGCAGATGCTGTCGGTGGCGCGCACCTTGATGGGCAATCCGTATTGCCTGCTGCTGGACGAGCCGTCAGAGGGCGTGGCGCCGCTGATCGTCGAGCAGATGGCCGAGATGATCCTGGCGCTCAAGGCGCGTGGCGCGAGTGTGCTGCTGTCGGAACAGAACATCCACTTTGCGCGGCTGGTGTCGGACCGGGCCTATGTGCTGGAGAAAGGCGCCATCCGTTTCAGCGGCGCCATGCAGGCGCTGGCCGAAAACGAAGCGGTGCGCCGGGAATACCTGGCGCTGTAGCGGCTGCCCCGGCGGTCAGGCAACCTTGTCCAGCGGCCTGGCCTGCCGATAGGCATCCAGCAACTGCGCCCGGCGCGATGCCGCCTGGGCCAGATTCCTTTCTTTGATGTGGCCGAAGCCGCGGATATCATCGGGCAGATTGGCCAGCTCGATGGCCGCGGGCAGGTTCTGGTCCGTCAGCCCCCGGGCGAACTCATCCAGCAAGTCAAAGTATTCGTCTCGCAGCGCACGTTCCTGGCGCCGTTCCTGTGTTTTGCCGAAGAGATCGAAAGGCGTGCCGCGCACGCCTTTCATGCGTGCCAGGAGCTTGAACACGGACATGACCCAGGGACCGTATTTTTTCTTGACGAGTTCGCCCTTGGCATTCTTCCTGGCAAGCAAAGGAGGGGCCAGATGAAAATGCAGCGTGTAGTCCTTGCCGGGTTCGCCCTCGAACTGGGCGCGCAGCTTGTCGGTGAAGGCGGGGTCGGCATACAGCCGGGCGACTTCGTATTCGTCTTTGTAGGCCATGAGCTTTGCAAGATGCGTTGCCACGGCGCGTGTCAGGCGCAAGCCCCGCGAGGTGGGCAGCGACGCTTCCGCCTCGCGGATACGAGCCACCGCTTCCTGATACTGATCGGCGTACGAGGCATCTTGATAATCGGTCAGCCATTGCGCGTTGCGTTCTATTATTTTGTCCAGCGGCTCGGGCAGGGACACGATCTGGGCCGGCATGCCGGCGCTGCGGGGGGTGATGGCCTGCGGACCATGGTGGGCCGCCGCGCGGCCCCATTCGAACGCGGACTGGTTTTTTTCTACCATGACGCCATTCAGCTCGATGGCGCGCACCACGCTTTCGTACGAAAGCGGTATCCAGCCCTTTTGCCACGCATAGCCCAGCAACAAGGGGTTGGCATAGATGGCATCGCCCATGAGCGCCACGGCCAGGGTGTTGGCGTCCAGAAACTCACAGCCCGAGCCGATGGATGCCGTCAGTTCGCCCTCGATGGCGGCATCAGGATACCGCCAGCGGGCGTCCTTGACGAAATCGGCGGTCGGTACCTGCGCCCGGTTCACCGCGGCACGGGTCAGGTCTTTCTGCGCCTTGGACAGCACCTCGGCCGAGGTGGTCACGATGGCATCGCAGCCAATGATGAGGTCGGCCTCGCCGGTCGCGATGCGCGTGGCGTGCAGGCCGGACGGGTCGGCCGCGATCTGGACGTGGCTGAGCACGGCGCCGCCTTTCTGCGCCAGGCCGGCCATGTCCAGCACCGTGACGCCTTTGTGCTCAAGGTGGGCAGCCATGCCCAGCAGCGCGCCGATGGTGACGACGCCGGTGCCGCCTATGCCGGTGATCAGGATGCCGTAGGTTCCCGCAATGGCCGGCAGGGCGGGCAGCGGCAGGTTTGCATTGCCGGGGCCGGCTGGATCGGATTGCGGCGGCCGGGGTTTCTTGACTTGCGCGCCCTCGGCGGTAATGAAGCTGGGGCAGAAACCGTTGATACAGGAAAAATCCTTATTACAGGACGACTGGTTGATGTGCCGTTTTATGCCCCGCGGCGTGCTCAGGGGCTCAACGGACAGGCAGTTGGACTTGACCGAGCAGTCGCCGCAGCCTTCGCAGACGGCATCGTTGATGAAGATGCGGCGGGCCGGATCGGGGTAGGCCCCCCGTTTGCGGCGGCGGCGTTTTTCGGTGGCGCAGGTCTGATCGTAAATGAGCACGGTGGTGCCCTGGGTATCGCGCAGCTCGCGCTGCACGCGGTCAAGTTCGTCGCGGTGATAGACGGGGGGATTGCCCGCCAGCGCCACGCCCTTGTACTTATCGGGTTCGTCGGTGACCACCACGGTTTTTCGGGCGCCTTCGGCGTGGACCTGCGCGATGACGTCGGTGACTTTAAGCACGCCGTCCACCGGCTGGCCGCCTGTCATGGCGACGGCGTCGTTGTACAGGATTTTGTAGGTGATGTTGGCATTGGCGGCAATGGCCGCCCGGATGGCCAGTATGCCCGAATGGAAGTAGGTGCCGTCGCCCAGGTTGGCAAAAACGTGCTTTTCGGTGGTGAAGGGTTGCTGGCCTATCCATGCCGCGCCTTCGCCGCCCATATGGCTGAAGGTTTCCGTGTTGCGATCCATCCAGATCGTCATGTAGTGGCAGCCTATGCCGGCCAGCGCGCGCGAGCCTTCGGGCACTTGCGTGGAGGTATTGTGGGGACAGCCGGAGCAGAACCAGGGTTTCCGGTCGGTGGCTGAAAGGGGTTTTTCCAGCTCGCGGTCCTTGGCGTCGATCATGGCGATGCGCGCGGCGATGCGCGCCCGCAGTTCTGGCGGCAGGTCGGTTTTTTCCAACCGCCGGGCGATAGCGCGTGCGATCAATGCGGGCGACAGCTCGGCCCGGGCCGGCAACAGCCATTGGCCGCGCGGCACAGACCATTCGCCGCCGGCGTTGTCCTTTTCATCGAACTTGCCATAGACCTTGGGGCGTACATCGTCGCGCCAGTTGTAAAGCTCTTCTTTGAGCGCGTATTCGAGTATCTGCCGTTTTTCCTCGACGACCAGGATTTCTTCCAGGCCGGTGGCGAATTCGCGTGCATCCTGCGCATTCAGCGGCCAGACACAGCCCACCTTCATCAGGCGGATGCCCAACTGCGCACAGGCGGCCTCGTCCAGCCCCAGATCCGCCAACGCCTGGCGGGTGTCCAGATAAGCCTTGCCCGCGGTCATGATGCCAAAGCGGGGGCGGGGCGAATCCATGACGATGCGGTTCAGTTTGTTGGCGCGCGTGTAGGCCAGCGCCGCGTACCACTTGTAGTCGATCAGCCGGGCTTCCTGCGCCAAAGGGGGATCCGGCCAGCGTATGCTCAAGCCATCGGGGGGCAGGGTGAAATCGTCCGGAATAATGATGCGGCTGCGGTCGGGGTCTATGTCTATCGACGCGGTCGACTCCACCACTTCGGTGACGCATTTCATGGCGACCCACAAGCCCGAATAGCGGCTCATGGCCCAGCCGTGCAGGCCGAAGTCCAGGTATTCCTGTACGTTGGCGGGATACAGAACCGGAATGCCCGCCGCCAGCAGGTCGTGTTCCGACTGGTGCGCGACGGTCGAGGATTTGGCCCCATGGTCGTCGCCGGCCAGCACCAGTACGCCGCCGTGACGCGCCGTGCCGGCCGAGTTGGCGTGCTTGAAAACATCCATGGACCGGTCGACCCCCGGGCCTTTGCCGTACCACATGGCGAACACGCCATCGCGTGTGGCGTCGGGATACAGGGTGACTTGCTGCGTGCCCCATACCGACGTGGCCGCCAGGTCTTCATTCAGGCCCGGCTGGAAGACGATGTCGTGGTCTTTCAGGTGCTGTTTGGCTTTCCACAGGGCCTGGTCCAGCGCGCCCAGCGGCGAACCGCGATAGCCCGAAATAAAGCCGGCCGTATTGAGCCCCGCCCGCTGGTCCCGCGCCTTTTGCAGCATGGGCAAGCGCACCAGGGCCTGGGTGCCGCTCATGTAGGCGCGGCCGCGCTCCAGTGTGTATTTATCGTCCAGCGATACTGTGGCCAGTGTCGATAATGCGGCCTGATCCAGCGGGGCATTCATGGGGCGGTCTCCTGCAGAGTTTTTCTTTAGTGCTCCGCCCCTAGTGTATGCACTTCTTGGCTAAGGTACCAGAGCGATCCCCAAGCGGACCTGGCCGTCGCTTTTGTGGTTGTAGCCCAAGAGGGTTTCGCTGTAGCCCTTGAAATACTGGACATGAATGTAGCCGTTCATGTTCAGGAAGGTTCGGCGCAGCGGCCACGCGGCTTCGATCTGCGTGGCATTGCGGCCTTTGTCGCCTTGCCGGTACAGGCCTGTAAGGACTAGCCCGTTATCCTGGGCAAAGCGCAGCTTCCAATCGACGTGGCCGGCATAATCGGCATAGTCGGGATTATGGCTTTCCAGCGAGAAGTAGCTTTTTATGCGCGGGGCGAACGTCAGCGTGCTGCCCCCGTCAAAGCGGTAGTTCAGTTCGGGTTGAATGTAGGCGAAGTTCAAAGAACGCGAATCGTCTCCGCTTTTGCCATTGGACTCGTGTTCGACGCCTGTGGCCAGGCCCACGAACCAATCTTTTTGCGCGGATTGCCACAAGGCATCCTTGCGCCAGAACAGACTGGGCTTGAACGAGGTGTCGACAAAGGGATGGGAGTCGGAATGAAGATCCCACAGAGCGGTTTGCGTATAGCCCAGATAGATGTTGTCGACGAACTCGGGGTTTTCCGGGTCGTTGGGCGTGAACAGACGGTACTTGAAGCTGACCTGGTAGCGGGCATTCTTGCCGCCCTTGTTGCCGACGTCGAAATAAATCGGTTCATAGGCGGAAATGGCGCTGCGGAAGTTTTCGAATGCCGAGTTTGAATTCGACGCCAGGCCATACCTGGCGGTGACCGGCGGCCCCTGGTCGGCGGTCGCGCCCGCTGCGGCCACAACATTCTCGGGCAAAGGCGGGTCGCTTCGGGAGCCGGCGCTGGCCGCGCCGGCATCAATCACCGGTACGGCGGCCGGCCCGCTGGCGATCAGGCTGTGCTCCTTCGGACTGGTATCGAGCGCCATCAAGGTGGGCTCGCCCTCGATATTGACCGCCTGCAAGCCTTGCGCTTCGCTGGGTACGACCGCCCGCCATGACAGCTTGACGAAGTTGTTGACCGGGACATTGATGGCGGCTTCCGCGCCGTCAAGATAGGCCAGGCTGCGTATGGTTTTTCCGTTTTCGCTACGCCATTGCAGAACCAGGTTTTTAGGGGTGGTCCAGGTCAGCGCCGTATCGGAATCGTTGAACAGCACTGCCCGCACATTGACGGTTTCGCCGGGAACGGCGTGGGTTTGTTCCAGCCTGTAGGTGATGCCCGCGGTCGCGCTGGAGGCCAGGCATGCGGCGCCGCACAACATGAGCGTAGACAGAAGAATATTCAGGTGGTGGGTCAGTCGTGTCATAAGACGTCTTGTTTGGTAGATAGACGAAAGGGAATGTAGCATTGCCCGGGAATGTTTACGCTACCTAATGTAAAATGCGCCCTCGCAGCAAGCAATGCAGCGGCAGTAGCTCAGCTGGATAGAGCACGGGCCTTCTAAGCCCGGGGTCGGGGGTTCGAGCCCCTCCTGCCGCGCCAGCAGCATCGTCATCCTTCATCCGTTCCGCCCGTCGCGGGCGGCGCCACGCCGGCACGCGCCAATGGCTTGGGTCCCTGGACTCAAGATTCAACCTCTCTTCACCATTCTCTTTTGTGATCGCCGCTCACGCTGGGCCGGGCGACGCCTCGTTGATGCCGGGTTCCCTTCTTGACGGCATTATCTTATTGTCTTTAAAATTCTATTTGATGTAATATAGTTCTATTAGATAGATTTAATAAACTTGCAATCATCCGCCTATCCAGACGGTGTGAGTGCCCCCACACAGAGCCGTTCCGACTCGAAACACATAGCCAAAACAGGAGATAACCTTGATCAAAACCTTCCATTGCGTCGTCAGCGCCGTTGCGTTTTCCCTGGGCCTGGCCGGCACGGCCGCAGGCGCGCAAGACTATCCGAACCAGCCCCTCAGGGTGCTGGTGGGTTTTTCCGCCGGAGGGCCGACGGATATTGTGGCGCGCGTTATGGCTCAGGGCATGTCGGAGGAGCTTGGCGTGCCGCTGGTTGTAGAAAACAAACCCGGCGCGGGCGGCAATATAGGCGCGACCGAGGCAAAATTGGCCAAGCCTGACGGCTATACGCTGTTTTTCGCGGGATCGAATCACACCATTAACGCCGGCATGTATGAGCATCTGCCGTACGATCCCGTCCAGGACTTCGAGGCGGTATCGATCGTGGCCGAAGCCCCCAGTGTGATGGTTGCGCGCCCGGATTTTCCGGCCGATGACGCCAAGGGCTTAATGCAACTGCTGAAAGACAAACCGGACTCTTTTGCGATTGCAACGGCAGGGGGCGGTCAGTTGCAGGCGCACCAGTTCATGAGCGCCACGTCCACGTCAATGATCGATGTGCCCTACAAGGGGGCCGCGCCGGCGATCATTGATCTGGCGGGCGGGCATGTGGACCTGTCTTTGGCAACGCTCGGATCGGTGCTGCCGCAGATCAAGGCGGGCCAGGTCAAGGCGATTGCGGCGGCCGCGCCCGAGCGCTCGGCCTTGCTGCCCGATGTCCCAACATTTGAAGAGCAGGGCTATCCTGGCATATACATGGGTTCCTGGTACGGCTTGCTGGTGCCGAAGGGAACGCCCAAGGCGTCGATCGACAAGCTTGCGGCGGCCGTCAGGAAAGTGGCGGGCTCCGACGGCTTTCGTGAAAAACTCGCCGCGGCCGGATTGGCGCCGGTGACCTCCATCGATGCCGAGCGATTCGCTCAGATCATCCAGGACGAAACAGGCCTGTATCGCAAGATTGGGCAAGTGTTGCGCAGCGCTGCGAGCAAATAAACCCGGATAATGCAGGCTTGTGGCGGGTGTCCGTGCCCGCCGCTTTTGATGAGGCGCCGCCGTGCACTTGAAAACAATCAAATCCTATTTCGTCGGCGGCCGCCCTTTGCAGCTTCAGGGCATACCGGCTCCTGAACGTGTCAGGGTGCCCGGCGAGCGTCCGGTGGCGCTGCAGATGAATGGCATGCACATGGTTGGGCAGATGTATGCCCAGCACTTTTGTTTACAGCAACCGCAGTCGCCGTATCCTGTGGTGCTCATTCATGGGGGCGGATTAAGCGGCTCCTTTTGGGAGTCGGACGCATATGGCGAGGAAGGCTGGCTGCACAAGTTCCTTCGCGCCGGTTTTGATACGGTGGTGACCGACGCGTTCGAGCGTGGTCGCTCCGGCTTTCCGGCAGTACCACATGTGCTTAGCGAGGCGCCGCATCACCGCACGCTCGAGGAAATGTGGCACGCATTCCGGCTTGGGCCGGTTGCAGGTTTCAGGCCGGGCGACCTGCGCCATGGCCATGCCGGGCAGCAATTTCCCGTTGAAAGATTCGAATGGTATGCGCAGCGATTCGTGCCTCGCTGGACTAACACCGAACAACAAACGCTGGCGGCGTATGAAGAACTCATCAGGCAGTTGGGCCCATGCATGCTGGTCGGACATAGCCAGGGCGCTTTCTACAGCCTGATGCTCGCGCAGCGGCTTCCGGATACCGTGCGCAGGGTGGTTGCCATCGAGCCGCCGGCAGTGCCCGAGGGCGAGCCTGCTTGCGCCTATCCGCCTCATCTGGCGGTATGGGGCGACTATATTTCCCAAAGTGAAATGTGGGTCAGGTATCGCGCCAAGCACGTGGATTGGGCTGAAAAGCTGGCCTGCGGCGGCGGGCCGGGACACGCATTCATTGACTTGCCCGCCGAGAACATCACCGGCAATTCACATTTGATCGTGCCTGACCGCAACAATCAAAAGATATTCGAGCGCATTCTTCGGTGGGTGCAGGGCTAGGGCTCGGCGCCGGCTGGATGTATTCAGGCAGGAAAGGTCCCGCCCATATCCTGGGTCAAGTCATGCGCATGCTTGCGCACGATATCTGTCAGCTTGTCGTGGAAACGCGTTGTGGGCACGGTGAGCGTCAGGGCGCCAACAAGCTTGGCGCCCGGGCCGAACACGGGCGAAGAAATGCCTGACAAGTCCGGAACGCGGTCGCCGTTCAAGGCAATGACCTTGTCGCGTTGAATGGCGTCATAGATTGCGCCTCGGCCTGACTCGTAAGCCGTCAACACTCTTCCGCCCGCGCCCGATTGAAGGGGCAGCAGGTCGCCCTGGCGGCCTTGGTCCGCGACCAGTTGGGGGGAATTGACGCGATAGAGCACTAAACGATGGTCACCTTGCCGGACATGAAATGATGCGCTTTCTTGCGTCTCTTCCACCATTGCCCGCAAGTGCGGCATGACCACATTTTCGAGAGAGAACGAGGTCATGTAGATGTTGTGCAGGCGAGCGACCTCTGCGCCCAGGCGATAACGGCCATCGGACGTTTTTTGAATCAAGCCGAAGTGAATCAATGAAGTGAGCATGCGTAATGTGGTGCTCTTGACCAGCTCGGTGCGCTCTACCAGCTCGTTGAGTGAAAGGTCGGTGTCGCCGAGCTGAAATGCGCACAGTAGGCTCAAGGCGCGATCGACGGCAATCACCCCTCCCTTGTCGGCGGAAGAGTTTTCTGGCGTTCGTGATGGATATCGAGCCATTTGGGCAGGCCTTTTAAAAATCGGATTCATCAAACTGTATACGAATTCTATCTTATAGAACGGCCAATGGTGGACCTGCGCGGGCTGCGCAGGCGCCGGCCCGTTTGAAAAGAGAAATGTAAAAGCAAATTGACACGCCATGATGAGTACGATATTCTATTAATTAGAACATTGGTCTATTTGATAGAAATTAAGGATTTGATATGGATGTCCTTGTAAGTGAAGTGGGGCCACGAGACGGTCTGCAGAGTCTTGGCGTCACCATGCCCACCGCCGCCAAGATCGCCTGGATCCGCGCACTGGCGGCGGCCGGCGTCAAGGAGATCGAGGTCGGTTCGTTTGTGAATCCTCGTCTTCTTCCGCAAATGGCCGATACCGGCGAAGTGGTGAAAGCAGCGCGTGACATCGCCGGCCTGGAGGTGATGGCGCTTGTGCCCAACATGAAAGGCGCCCGGCTGGCCGTGGCCGCCGGCGCGCCCAAGATCAATATTCCCGTATCCGCTTCCCAGGCCCACAACATGGCCAATGTACGCATGACGTGCGAGCAAGGTATTGAAGCGGTCGCCGAGATCTGCCGGTATCGGGACAGCCTGCCCGAATCAGCGCGTATCGGCGTGGAGGTCGGCATTGCCTCGGCGTTCGGCTGCACGCGGGAAGGGCGCATCCAGGAAGACTGGGTAATGGAGATGGCATTGCGGCTTGTCAAGGCCGGCGCTGATACGGTGGGCCTTTCCGACTCGGTCGGCTACGCCAACCCCGCTCAAGTCAAGCGCATGTTTCTGCGTCTTCGCAAGGAGATCGGCGGGCATGCCGGTGGCGCGCACCTGCACAACACGCGGGGCCAGGGCCTGGCCAACGTCGTGGCGGCGCTGGATGCCGGGGTGACCACCTTCGACTCATCCTTGGGCGGAATTGGCGGCTGCCCTTACGCGCCGGGCGCGACCGGGAACATCGTGACTGAAGATCTTGTGTTTCTTCTTGAAAGCATGGGCCTGGATACCGGCATCGACTTCAACGCATTGCTGCGCGCCCGCGATGTATTGCAACAGGCACTGCCGGATGTAGAGCTCTATGGCAGTTCGCCGGCCGCCGGCCTGACAAAAGGTTTTGCGTACGCCAATCCCTCGCGCGGGTTCGACCCAGAACCCGCCAAAGCCGTCAACCAATGCGATCTATGAACTCAGGCATGAATCAACAAACCACTCCTCTTCCCCTGGAAGGCGTACGCGTTCTTGAAATGTCGCACATGGTCATGGGGCCGTCTTGCGGCCTGGTGCTTGCCGACCTGGGCGCCGAGGTCATCAAGATCGAGCCTCCCGGCACCGAAGAGCGTCCAGGCGATCCGACGCGATACCTCGTCAGCACGGGCGCCGGCTTTTTCCCGGCGTGCAGCCGTAACAAGAAAAGCGTCATTCTTGATCTGAAAACGGACGCAGGCCGTGACGCGGCCCGCAAGCTGGCTGAAACCGCTGATGTGTTCATTGAGAATTTTCGCCCGGGCGCGCTCCAGGCCATGGGCCTGGATTACACGTCTCTGCACAAGCTCAACGAACGGCTGATTTATTGCTCGCTGAAAGGGTTTCTGGATGGACCCTATGAGCACCGCACTGCGCTCGATGAGGTCGTCCAGATGCTCAGCGGCCTGGCCTATATGACCGGTCCTCCGGGGCGGCCATTGCGCGCGGGGGCGCCGGTCAATGACATGATGGGCGGTATTTTCGGCAGCATTGCGATCATGGGCGCGCTGCGGCAGCGCGAAGTGACCGGCCGTGGCCAGCACGTGAAAAGCGGATTGTTCGAGAGCGCTGCGTGGCTGGTGTCGACCCATATGCTGCAGGCAACGGTCTCGGGCGTTACGCCCGTCCCCATGTCTGCGGGAAAGCGCGCCTGGGGGGTATACGACATTTTCACATCGTCCGACGGCATCGATATCTTCCTGGGCGTGGTGACTGACCGCCAATGGAGCATCTTCACGGACATGCTCAACGACCCTCTGATCCAGCAAGAACGCTTTGCGACCAATAACGCCCGTTCTTTGGCGCGCGAAGAGCTGATTCCGCTTGTGGCAACCCTTGTCGCCAGGCATCGTTTTGATGAGCTGGAATTGATGTGTGAAAAAGCCGGGTTGCCCTTCGCCCGCATCAACCAGCCAGTCGATCTGTATGACGATGTGCATCTTAAAGAAAGCAATGGGCTGATCGATATCCATCTTCAGGATGGGCGCCCGGCGTCCGTGCCGGGGCTTCCCATTCAATTCGATGGAAAGCGGCTTGGCGCGCGTCTGGATATTCCGCAGCCTGGCGAGCACACCGAAGAAATTCTGAAGGAAATTGGCATCAGCCACCCATCAGTACGTAAGTCGTAACGTGAAAGCGGCGGTTCGAGGCTGACCCGCCGTCCATAAAATTAAAATTGGAGGTAGCAGGAATGAAGAAGCGTATTGTGTCCGCCGGACTGGCGCTAGGATTATGGGCGGGAGCAGGCGCCGCCAACGCGGCGGCTTATCCGTCCAAGCCGGTGAGTATCGTGGTGCCCTGGGCGCCAGGCGGCACCGTCGATTTCGTGGCGCGCCAAGTGGCCCAGAAGTTGACGGAATCGATGGGCCAATCTTTTGTCGTCGAGAACCGGCCGGGCGGCGCAGGCACCATTGGCGGAGGCTATGTCGCCCGCTCAGCCCCCGATGGGCATACGCTCATGGCTGTCGACGGCAGTTACGCCATCATTCCGGCGGTTTACAAAAATCTGAACTGGGACCCGGAAAAGGATCTTACCGGCGTGAGCACCATGATCAAGACACCAATGGTCTTGGTGGTGCCGCCTACCTCCCAATTCAAATCGGTCAAAGAACTGATCGATCATGCAAAGTCGAATCCTGGCGTGCTCAACTACGGATCCGGCGGATCAGGCAGCACGACCCATGTGGCCGCGGCGCTGTTTGCCCACGAGGCCGGTATCGATCTGACCCATATCCCGTACAAAGGCGGTGGCGAAGCCATGCTGGCGATTATGTCCGGTACGGTCGATCTGCTCTTTACCGCCTCGCCTTCAGCGATGCCTGGCGTGCGAGGGGGAAAAGCCCGCGCGCTGGGCGTCAGCGGCACGGATCCGCTATCCATGGGTTCCGATATCCTGCCCATTCGCCAACAGGGGCTGCCAAGCTACCATATGGACAACTGGTTTGGATTGCTGGCCCCCGCCGGCACGCCGGATGACGTGATCGACGCCTTGCAGAAAGAGATCAAACAGGCTTTGGCCGATCCCAAGTTGCAAGAGCGGCTTCATGAGCAGGGCGCCGAGGCCTACATCACCACGCCGGACGAATTCAACGATATCATCAAAAAAGACATGGTTCGCTGGATCGATCTGGACAAGCAAGTAGGCATTGCTTCCGGTCAATAGGCTATAAGGGAATCGCCATGTTGAATTTGTCTTTCACTGCACCGGTGCTCATTGACGCGGAAGTCCTGACCCAGTTGCCCCATCACCTAAGGAAGCAAACGCCCAGCAGTTGGGCCGATGCCAACAAGGGCGGGAAGATCATTGACAGTTTTCTGGAGGGGCCGGCATACGACAGGCTGGGCAATCTGTATGTGACCGATATTCCACATGGCCGCATTTTTCGCATTACGCCCAGCTTGGCGTGGGAACTTGTCCTTGAGTACGACGGATGGCCTAACGGGATTGCCATCCATGCGGATTGCAGCGTGTGGATTGCCGACTATCGCCAGGGTATTTTGAAGCTCGATCCCGCCTCAGGAAAACTGGAAACAGTGCTGGGCCACAGGAACAGCGAATCGTTCAAGGGCATCAATGACTTGACCTTCGACTCGCATGGAAGCTGTTACTTCACCGATCAGGGGCAAACCGGCATGCATGATCCGTCGGGGAAAGTCTATCGGCTTTCGCCGGACGGCCGCCTGGACTGCCTGGTCTCGAATGCGCCCAGCCCCAACGGGCTGGTTGTCGACGAGATCGCCCAAGCGTTGTTCGTGGCGGTAACGCGCGCAAACGCGATATGGCGCGGTCCTATGCAGAAGGACGGTTCAGTCTCGAAGATGGCCGCGTTCCAGACTTTCTTTGGGACGAGCGGACCAGATGGCCTTGCACTGGACGAGCAAGGCGGGGTGGCGATGGCCCATGGTAGCTTGGGAGGCGCCTTTCTGATGAACGCAAGAGGAGAGGTGACGCACTACGTGCGCAGTCCTTGCGGGAATATGGTGACCAACCTTGCCTATATTCCCGGAACGAACACATTGATCATGGCCGAGTCGGAGTCCGGCTCGATTCTACGGGCCGAATTGCCGGCAAAGGGCAGGATGCTGTATTCGCACCAGAAACCCTAGTCCTCTTTTTGAAATCCTAATCCTCTCTTTTCAAGCTGATGAGTGGCCAAATATAATTTTTTGGATTTTGTACCCATACAGACTCACGGCTAGCCCCAATACGATAAGTGCCGTTGCAATAATTTTTGTTGTGCTTATGTGCTCGTCAAAGATCAAAGAGGATCCAATCATTCCAAAAACCGGTACTAATAATGACAACGGAGCCACGCTTGAAACGGGATAGATCTTAAGAAGTTTGTTCCAGGCCCAATACCCAAACAAAGTCGTGGGATATACCTGAAATAAAATTGAGAAGATGGCTATCCAATTCAAATTAGATAGTGTGGTGGAGTAAATTTCCGTTCCGTGTTGAAAGAAAGCTATTGCAAAGAGTGGAATTGGGGAGAATAAACACGACCATACAAGGAAGGCCAGTACGTCTTTGGTGCCAGCAAGCTTGATAATAATATTGGCCAGACTCCAGGATAATGCTCCTATTACGACCAAAATAACACCAAGAATAGTTACTGAACCATCTGTGATTGTTATTATTGTCGCCAATCCCAGTAACGCAATCACAATTCCGAAGCACTGAAATCGTGAAATTGACTCTTTGAAAACGAGCGAGCCCAAAATAATCGTAAAAAAAGCACTGAGTTGTAGTACTAATGAGGCAATTCCGGCAGAAAGGCCAGCCTGGATGCCCAAGTTTACGATGCCCCATAACCCGACTCCAAACAGGAAGCCATAAGAGGCTAAATACATAACGCTTACCTTTGGTCGAGGAAGTATGAAAATAGCAGGCACGGCACAAAGCAAAAATCGAATTCCCGCGAGCATAAACGGGTCAATTGATGTTAGACCTAGTTTAATGACAGAGAAATTTGCGCCCCATATTGCCGTAATAAAAACGGCGAGGCTGACATCTATAGCTTTCACGGTATTCCTTGTGAACAGGAAATCAGTTGATATTTAATAGAGACTTATACTGTTTCTGATACAGCGACAAGTCTTGATCTGCATACTTCAGAAAATAGATCTTTAATCGAACTATCACTCTTTAATCATCAACTTTATGAATGAGCAAACTTGGAGTTGGTCACATTCTCTCGTTGTAGGGACCGTAGCGGAATAGACACTTCCCTATCTGACACTAAAAAGTGTCAGATAGAATGTGACGAACACTTTTAGGTCCTTGCATATGCACATTAAGATTGATCGTCTCAAACCTGTTTCTTTTAAGGAGCAGCTTGTTTTGAAGCTAGAGACGATGATTCGCTCAGGGCAAATACACGCGGGTAATAAGCTGCCATCCATACGACAGCTAGCGGCTGCGAACCGCATCAGCCGCTATCCAGTTACTGAGGCCTATGATCACCTTGTGTCGCAAGGACTGATAGAGCCACGGCATGGCGCTGGTTTTTATGTGGCATGCCATGCCAATGGCCACGCCCATCGTATGGGAAGTCTTGAACCCACCAAGGCTCAAGAGGAGTCGTGGCAAGTGCTGCGGCAGTTCAACGCTCCAGGAAGCGCCCCACCGTTGTCGAGCGGTTTTGTACCGGAAGCATGGCGAGACGTAGACGGTATCGCGCAGACGATTCGTAAGATCTCACGTACCGATGTTGCAAGCCTTATTGATTACGCCACACCGCTAGGCGACAACATACTTCGAACACAGATAGCGCGGCGTCTTGCAAACTTCGAAGTTGCTGCATCTTCAGACCATATCCTCGTCACGCATAGTGCGAGCCAAGCTCTTGATCTCGTGACGCGCTTGATGCTGCAGCCGGGGGATTTGGTGTTTGTTGAGGATCCAGGTTATTTCAATTTGTTTGGCCTGCTCAAGCTTTTAGGAATTTCGCTCGTTGGTATTCCTCGGCGGCGTAACGGGCCAGATGTAGATGTCATGCAAAAGATGCTCAGGATACATCGCCCAAAATTATTCTTTCTAAATACGGTTTTTCATAATCCTACAGCGACAAATGTATCGCCTGACGTTGCATTCCGGATTTTAGGATTGGCACACCAACATGATTTTCTGATTGTAGAAGATGACGTCTTTGCGGACTTGCAATCAACGCCAACGCAGCGTTTGGCAACACTAGATCAATTAGAACGCGTCATTTATATCGGTGGGTTTTCCAAGACATTGTCTTCGTCGTTCCGGCTTGGTTATGTGGCTGCAAACACAAAGCTTATTTCAAAGCTTGTCGATGTAAAGATGCTCACGAGTATGGGCGGAACAAAATTTGCGGAGAGTGTTGTTGCCTCGCTGCTTAAGCAAGGAACCTATAATAGACATATGGAAACACTGCGGCAAAGAATGGGAACCGCATTGTGCCGTGCAGTTGGGCAATTGCGCGGATCCGGATGGGATATCTATGAAGAGCCACGCGGCGGTATGTTTGTATGGACTCGTATCCCGCATATTCAGGACTCTCAACGGATTGTTGAGCACGCTACCAAGTTTGATGTCCATCTAGTACCTGGGGCGAATCATCGGCCCAATAATGAAGTATGTCCATGGCTGCGTTTCAACGTTGGCTATATGGGTGCGGGTCGTACTCAAGCGTTTCTGGAAAGTGCGGCGGCATTACCATCGTAATGCCAGCAGGATGCTGTATTCGCACCAAAAACCCTAGTCCCCAATGGAAGCCGGCGTCTCGAACCGTTCCAACCGTCCGCCGCCGTCTGCGACGTCGGCCCAGTGATCCACCTTGAAATCAATCACCGCCAGCCCCGAGGTGGGATAGCCGCGCTGCAGGCGCGCCAGGGCGGGCGATGCGGGTTCCTTGGCAATCAGGCGGTTTGCCAGATCGTTGAAGCCAGGGTTGTGGCCGATCAATAACAGAACGTGCGCCGCGTCGTCGGCTTCGCGCAGGACCTGGAGCAGGCTGGACGTGGGCGCTTCATAAATCCGGCCGTCATCGAGCTGTTTTGTTGCCGGTGGGAAGGCGGGCTTCAGCAACTGCCATGTTTCCTGGGTGCGGCGCGCCGTCGACACAATGACCAGATCGGGCAGGAGTCCGTGGGACGCCATGTAGCGGGCCATGTCCGGCGCCTGGCGCTGGCCGCGTTTTGCCAGCGGGCGGTCATGGTCGGCAAGGTGGTCGGGCCAATCTGATTTGGCGTGGCGTAGCAGCATAAGTCGGCGCATAACAGCTTTTCCCTGGTCGGCTTGTGAGGGTTGTACTAGACCATTCTACCGGCCCGCTTTTTATTTCTCCAGTACGCCTTCGGCTTGGCGAGTGATGCCCGCATGGTTGTCTGGCCGTCCTGATTTGGCGCCGGTTTGAAAAACAGGCAAGAAGCTGTTGTCAATCGCAATCAGTTGTTAATGGGCGCCGGAATAAACGGCATCCATTAACGCTTGGCAATGACCTGACATAGGCGTTTGCATCCGCGCACTTCTGCCGTGTTAACTCTAGATAAGGAATTTTAGGACAGGAGTCGACGAATATGCCTCAGGCAAAGAGCACCTTCAGCACAGCCATGGACACCGCCAGGGTGGGGGCATGCTTTATGGTGGTGGTGTTGCATGTGGCTGCGGTCGGTTTCGGCGTCTTCGACGATCAGTGGTGGGCCAGCAATTTTTATGATTCGCTGACACGCAGCTGTGTGCCGATATTCCTGATGATCACCGGCGTACTATTGCTGGGCCGGCAAGAGTCCATGCCGGAGTTTTTCAAGAAGCGCTTTGCGCGCATCTTGCCGCCCTTGCTGTTCTGGTCCTTGTTCTACATGGCGTGGAACACCTGGGAAGGCAAGCAGTATGGGGCTTGGTACGACTGGATCAAGGAACTGGCCAATGGCCCGGTGACCTTTCATCTTTGGTATCTGTATGCCATTGTCGGCATCTATCTGTTCGTGCCTTTCCTGAGGAAAATCTGGAATGCCACACGGCCTTCGGAAAAGAAGGCGTACTTGATACTGTGGATGCTGGTTTCCGCCTGGCCCACGGTTCAGGCGGTGGGGCAGATCGATGTCAATCTGCTCGAGGTCTATGGCTTCGATTCTTTTTTCGGCCTGATTGGGTATTTGTTTTTGGGGGCGTATGTGCACGAGGTCTATGTGCAGCATCCTGAAAAGCGCAAATACTGGTTTGCCAATGTGGGCTTCTTCCTGCTGTTCAGCGTCCTGACCATGGTGGCGACCTACGCCTACTCCAAACAGACCGGCGCGCCCGATACGCTGTTCTACGACTATCTGTCTCCGTTCGTGCTGGCCTCGTCCGTGTGCGCCTTCAACATTCTGTACGGCCTGGGTACCAAGGCGGGCGAATACGCAGGGCCGGTCAATCGGATAGCCGCCTGCACCCTGGGCATTTATTGCGTGCACATTTTTGTGCTTGGCCTGGTGGGCGATGCCACGGATCTGATGGGCGACAGCACGTCGTCGTGGTGGTCGATTCCTGTTACCGCCGTCTGTGTGTTCGTGCTGTCGCTGGGCCTGATCATGACGCTGCGGCGGGTCAGGCCCTTCCAGTTGGTGACCTGACGCCGGACCGGGCGCCATGCCTGTGGCGCATCGCGCTGACGCTTAGGCCGGTGCGTTCAGGGCGCGCGCCATGTCGGCCTTCAGGTCGTCGATATGCTCCACGCCGACCGACATGCGCACGAAATTGGGCTCGATGCCCGCCGCCGCCATCTGGGCTTCGTTCATGGTGCCCGCCCACATGGCGGCGGTGTGCACGGCCAGGGTTTCGACGCCGCCCAGGCTGACGGCATGGGTCGCCAGCCTTAAGCTCGATACGAAACGGCTGGTGGCCTCGAAGCCGCCCTTGACCGAAAACGCGATGACGGCGCCAAAACCCCGCATCTGCCTGCGTGCCAGATCGTGTTGAGGATGGCTTTCCAGGCCGGGGTAGAACACGCGCTCGATCTGTGGCTGGGTCTCCAGCCATTGCGCCAGCGCCAGGGCATTGGCATTGATGCGCTCCAGACGCAGCGGCAGGGTGCGCAGTCCGCGCAGCAGCAGCCAGGCATCCATGGGGGACAGGACCGATCCCAGGGTGGTGTGCATGCTCCAGATCTTTTCGGCGTGCGCCTTGCTGCAGCAGACGGCGCCGGCGGTGATGTCGTGATGGCCGCCGAAATACTTGGTGGCGCTATGCAGCACAATGTCGATTCCCAGGGCGTGCGGCTGCTGATTGAGCGGCGAGGCAAAGGTATTATCGGCGACGGTGATGATGCCTTTGGGCCGCGCCAACTGGGCGACCGCTTGCAGATCGGTCAGCGACAGCGTCGGGTTCACGGGCGTTTCCACCATGATCAGGCGGGTATTGGGCCGGATCGCGGCGGCCATGGCGTCCAGGTCGGTCTGGTCCACGATGGTCGATTCGACGCCGAAGCGCGGCAGCACTTCCTCGAACAATTTCGAGGTGCTCATGTAGTGGCGCTGTTGGGCGATGACATGGTCGCCGCGCTCGACCAGCGCCAGTATCGTGGTGCTGATGGCGCCCATGCCCGACGCCGTCAACAGGGCGGCCTCGGTGCCTTCCAGGCTGGCCAGTATGGCTTCGACACGCTGATGCACCGGGTTGCCGTAGCGGGTGTAGAAGCCGGGGTGTCGGGGGGTGTTGGCCATCTCGGCGAAGGCGTTCGCGCTGTCGGCCCGGAAAGTGGTGCTGTAATGGATCGGGGGCGTCACCGATGTGTCGGCCGCCAGCCACGCATCGCCGTGCAAGACAGCGGTTTCATCGTGCCAGTTCTGGCTATCGGGAATGTTTTCGGCGGGTGCGGCGTGCTGCATGGCGAGGCTCCTGGTGGGTAATGGACGGGTACATGGGCAAAATGTAACAGCCTCTCATGATACGCCAGTGCATGCCTAGGGTTAACAATAACCATCGGCCTCTTGCGTTACGCGGGAATTTCGCCATAATTATGAATTATGAGCGTCATTCGCTCGACGGAGGTGTGGTGAGTACGCGTATCGTTCAGCAGGTGCTTTACCTTGAAGTGGCCGACAGACTGCGGGCCATGATCCAGGCGCACGAACTCGAAGCCGGCGAGTGGATAGACGAAGTGCGCCTGACGCACGAGTTGGGCATCTCGCGCACCCCGCTGCGCGAAGCGCTCAAAGTGCTGGTTGCCGAAGGCTTGCTGCGGCTCGAGCCGCGGCGCGGATGTTTCGTCAATCAGTTGTCGATGCGCGACCTGGACGATATTTTTCCCTTGATGGCCATGCTGGAAGGGCGTTGCGCCCACGAAGCGGCGCGCAAGATCACCGATGCGGACCTTCAGCGGCTGGAACCCCTGCACCAGCAGCTCCAGGCGCAGGCGCGCGCCGGGGACATAGACCAGTATTACGCTACGAACGCCCTGATTCACGAGGCCGTGCAAGAACTGGCCGACAATCATTGGCTGTCGGATCTGGTCGACAATCTGCGCAAGCTGCTTAGCCTGTCGCGGCTTAAAAGCCTGGCCTATCCGGGGCGCGTCCATGAGTCCTGCGCCGAGCATCTGGCCATTTTCGCCGCCCTGAAAGCGCGCGACCCGGATGGCGCGGAAGCCCTGACGCGCAAGCACCTGATGCGGCAACTTGATGCGCTTCACATACTGACCGAGCAAGAAAGCCGCGCCCATGCGGCGGACGCGGCGGACGTAACCGCCCTAAACGATTCAGGAGTTTGATCATGACTGCTACCGATACGCAGACCCCGGAACGTGCCCTGGCCGTTGTTGACGCGGCAGCGGGCAAGGAAAAAGAAACCCAAGGCCTGATTGCGCGCCTGAGCCGCTGGCTGGATCGGGATCAACTGCCGGCGCCGATCGATGTGCAGACGCTGTTCACGGCGCGCTTGACCGATGTGGCCGCCAACCGGTTGGCCAAGCAATGGAGCAAGCGCTATCTGGAAGCCGATGCTAAAGAGCGCCGCTCGCTGCTGGCTGGCCTGGCGCAGGGCAGCGCCGTTCTGGAACCGCGTGAGGACCAGGGCCTGAGGCTGTTCCGTCGCCTGTATGCCCAGGCCGAAAGCCTGAAACTATTGGTGGAGCTGCGGGCCGACATGCTGCGCTGGCGCAACCAGGTCGCAGGCCTGAGCGTGCTGGAACGTGAGCTTGAAGGGCTGCTGGGCAGCTGGTTTGACGTGGGCATGCTGGAACTGCGCCCGATTACTTGGGACTCGCCCGCTTCTTTGCTTGAAAAGCTGATCCAGTACGAGGCCGTACACGAAATCCGTTCCTGGGAAGAGCTGAAGCACCGGGTGGCCGGCCATCGCCGCTGCTATGCGTTCTTTCATCCGCGCATGAGCGATGTGCCCCTGATTTTTGTCGAAGTCGCATTTGCCACGCAGATGGCCGGTAATGTGCAGGTGCTGCTGGACCCGCAGTCGCCGCCCGATGACACGGGCAAGGCGCGCTGGGCTATTTTTTATTCCATCTCGAATACCCAGCCCGGATTGCGCGGCATCAGTTTCGGCAACTTCCTGCTCAAGCGGGTGATCGATGAGCTGGTCAGTGAATTGCCCCGCCTCAAGTCCTTTGCAACGCTGTCGCCCATTCCGGGCTTCGCCGACTGGCTGGGCAAGCAGGACGGCAAGGCCATGCAAGCCCTGCTGCACGACAAGGCCGACAAGCAGCAAGCGCTGGATGATCCTGAATCCGGGCTCAAGTGGGTCGACCGCCTGAAGTCGGCGGCAGCCGGGCAGGCCTCCGATGCGATCCAGCGCACGGGCTTGCGCCTGGCGGTCCAGTATTTGAAGATCATGAAGAATGGCCAGCCGCTGGACCCGGTGGCGCGGTTTCACCTGGGCAATGGGGCGCGCATCGAGCGCGTCAACTGGGCTGCCGACTGCTCCGCGAAAGGCATGGCGCAGTCTTGCGGCATCATGACCAATTACCTATATGAATTGGACCAACTGGATGATAATCTTGCCCTGTTGGCGGCCGGGAAACCCAAGGTGGGAATGAATCTGCGATGGTTGTGAGTGTTGACGATACCGGCGCCGCGGGCGGGCGCGTACTGCTCGAGTTCGAGGGCGCCATCGCGCTCGTCACGCTGAGCCATCCGGGGCGCCTGAATGCCATCAGCATTTCCATGTGGCGCGAGCTCCAGCGAATATTTACCGAACTGTCGGCCGATCAGGCGCTGCGCTGCGTCGTGCTGCGCGGCGAGGGCGGCAATTTCGCGGCGGGCGCCGATATCCGCGAGTTCCCCCGGCATCGCGCCGACCAGGCCGGCGTGATGCATTATCACACTCAAGTGCTTGCGCCCGCGCTCGAGGCCATCGGCTCGTGCATGCATCCGGTGTTGGCGCAGATCGACGGCGTATGCGTGGGCGGGGGGTTGGAAATCGCCAGCCAGTGCGATTTGCGCATCGCTTCATCCACGGCGCGTTTCGGCGTGCCGATCAATCGCCTGGGCTTTCCCATGGCGCCCGGCGAGATGCGTGGCCTGCTGGCGCTGGCAGGGCGCGCGGTCACATTGGAAATTCTGCTCGAAGGACGGGTATTCGATGCGGCCGAGGCCCTGGCCAAGGGTTTGCTGACACGGGTGCTGCCTCAACAGGACGTAGCGGGCGACGTCATGCGCACCGCGCGCCGGCTGGCCAAGGGGGCGCCCTTGGCGGCCCGCCTCAACAAGCAGACGGCGGCGCGCTTGTGCGCCTCGCCAGAACCCTTGACCGACACTGAACTCCAGGCCTTATTCAGTTATGCGCCCAGCCGTGATCATCACGAAGGGGTGCGCGCATTTTTAGCCGGCTCAGAACCGGTATTCACAGGAGATTGATTTGGAAGGCAACGCCAATCTGTACGCTTTTCTGGCCTCGGGCTTTCCGCAGGACCGCTCGGCCGTCGCGATCGAAACACCCGAACAGACTTATAGCTGGAACGACATTGAAACCATGAGCGGCCGGCTGGCTTCGCTGCTGCAGGCCTTGAGCCTGCCGCCGGGCGCGCGGGTGGCGGTCCAGGTGGAAAAATCGCCGACAGCCCTGATGCTGTATTTGGCGACCCTGCGCGCCGGGCTGGTGTATCTGCCGCTGAATACGGCTTACCGCTCGGCCGAGGTCGAGTATTTCCTGACCGATGCCGAGCCCGCCATGGTGGTCTGCGACAGTAAGAACCTGGAATGGATGGAAGGGATTGCCAAGAAAGCGGGCACCCCCCATGTATACACGCTGGATCAAGACGGCAATGGCAGCCTGGCGGTGGCCGCGGCCAGCCAGGGCGACGATTTCCAGACGGTGCAAAGCAAGCCCGACGATCTGGCCGCCATTCTGTATACCTCGGGGACTACGGGGCGCAGTAAAGGGGCCATGCTCAGCCATCGCAATCTGTCGTCCAATGCGCAGGTGCTTAAAACATTCTGGGGCTGGCGTTCAGACGATGTCCTGCTGCACATGCTGCCGATCTTCCATGTGCACGGTTTGTTCGTGGCGTCGCATGGGGCGTTGCTGGCCGGCGCCAAGATGATTTGGCTGCCCAGGCTGAATGTGGACCAGGCGCTGCATTATCTGCCGCAAAGCACCGTGATGATGGGCGTGCCCACTTATTACGTCCGCCTATTGGCCGACGACCGCTTCACGCGCGACGTATGCAGCAATATGCGCTTGTTTATTTCAGGCTCCGCGCCGCTGCTCACCGAAACGTTCCAGGCGTTCCAGACGCGTACCGGCATGACCATACTCGAGCGCTACGGCATGAGCGAAACCGTCATGCTGACCTCCAACCCCTACGATGCTTCGCTGGGCGAACGCATAGGCGGCACGGTGGGCCTGCCTCTGCCGGGCGTATCGGTCCGTGTCGTGGACGAGCAGGAAAACAGCCTGCCTGCCGGCGAAATCGGCAATGTGCAGGTGCAGGGCCCGAATGTGTTTTCCGGCTATTGGCGCATGCCAGAGAAAACCCGCGAAGAGTTCACCGCCGACGGCTGGTTCCGCACGGGCGACGTGGGGCAGTTCGGTGGCGCGAACGCGCCGGACAGCTACCTGACCATCGTGGGCCGCAGCAAGGATCTGATCATCTCCGGGGGATACAACGTATATCCCAAGGAAATCGAGCTGGTCATCGATGCGCTGCCGGGTGTCGACGAGTCGGCCGTGATAGGCGTCCCGCATCCCGACTTCGGCGAGGCGGTTGTGGCGGTGGTCGTGCCCAAGCCCGGCCAGACACTGGATGCCGACCGGATACTGGCCAGCCTCAAAGACAGCCTGGCCAATTTCAAGGTGCCCAAGCGCGTGCATTTTGCCGATGCGCTGGTCCGCAATACCATGGGCAAGGTGCAGAAGAACGCATTGCGTGAACAATACAAGGATCTGTAATTTATAGCGGTTCAATGTAGGTGAAGTACCCCTGCCACAGAATGCAGGGTGCATGATGCGAATGGTCGCAGTTTTATAGATAAAAACTCAGAGGAGATATGATGAAAAAACGTTTCGTTTACGCGGCAGCCATGGCGTTGTCCGCACTGACGGCGGCGGGCGCTGCTCACGCCGCCTGGCCAGAGCGGGCCATTACCGTTGTTGTGCCGTTCCCCGCGGGCGGCGGAACCGACACTTTCGCCCGTCCGCTGGCGCAGCAGCTTGGCCAGCAGCTTGGCCAGAGCGTGGTGGTGGACAACCGGGGCGGCGCAGGCGGAACGCTGGGCGCCGGCGTGGCAGCCCGGGCTGCGCCCGACGGCTACACCTTCTTCATGGGCGGTGCGCATCACGTGGTAGCCCCCTCCATCTACAAGAAGCTGACCTACGACATCCAGAAGGATTTTACGCCGGTGGCCCTGCTGGCTCAGCCGCCGCAGATCATTGTGGTGAATCCCAAGAACCTGCCGGTCAACAGCGTCAAGGAACTGCTGGAAAAGGCCAAGGCTAGTCCCGGCACGATCAACTTCGGATCGGCCGGCATGGGCAGCACCCACCATCTGGCGGGTGAGCTGTTTGCCCTGAAGACCGGGATTCAATTGACCCATGTGCCTTATCAAGGGGCGGGTCCCATGCTGAGCGGCCTGATCACCGGGCAGGTCGACGTGGCCTTCGACGGGCTCGGTTCTTCGGCCTCTCACATCCGCGCAGGCTCCATCCGTCCGCTGGCTGTTGCAGCGGCGGAGCGTTCGCCTTCGTTCCCCGATGTGCCGACCGCCGCTGAAGCGGGCGTGCCGGATTACGAGGTGTCCACTTGGTACGCCATGTGGGCGCCGGCCGGTACGCCTGCCGATATCGTCGAGAAAATGTCGGCTGAGATCGTCAAGGCCTTGAATGCGCCGAAGGTAAAAGAGCTTTGGGCGAGCAATGGCAGCGCAACCCCTAACCTGACGGGCGCAAAATTCGGTGAATTCGTCGATGCCGAAATCGATCGTTGGGCCGTTGTCGTCAAAGAGGCGGGTGTACCGCCCCAGTAAGCCTTGATTGGCTTGTTGCATTCTGTTCGGGCCGGCGGCTTCGCGGCCCGTGCAGGATGCAATGCAATTCAGTTCAGCTAAAGATAAGGGCTGGCCAGCCAGATGATCCGGTTCCGCAGGCGTTTGCGGAAAGGGATGGCGGCCAGCCCTTCCAGCGTGACGGCTTCCGCATTGCTGATTTCGCTGTCGATCAGTTTTTCGATATCGGCGGCGATCTCGCGGCTGTAGATTTCCATGTCCAGCTCAAAATTCAGGCGCAGGCTGCGGGGGTCCATATTCGACGACCCCACGTATGACCAGGCGCCGTCTATGGTGATGAGCTTGGAGTGATTGAAGTTGCCGTGCGCGCGCCATACGCGGCAGTGATTGCGTATGATCTGATCCAGTTGCGCGGTCATGGCGTAGTTCACCAGCCGCAGATTGTTGCGTCCCGGAATCACGATGTCCACGATGATGCCGCGCCGGGCGGCGGTGTTGATGGCGCCCAGCAGCACCTGATCCGGCAGGAAGTAGGGCGACTGTATGCGTATGTGCTTTTGCGCCACGGCGAACGCACCCAGCAGCATGTTGTGGGTCCCCACAATATAGCGGTCGGGGCCCGAGCGGATGCAGCGTGCCAGCGCATGGGGCGCCGGGGCGCGCCACGTATTGCAGCACCAGGTTTCGTAGGGCAGGTTTTCCTTGGTGGTGAACTCCCAGTCGTGGGCAAAGACGGACATCAACTGCAGCACAACCGGCCCTTCCACCTTGAAATGCGTATCGCTGGCGGTATCGGGGCCGGCCACGGCCGAGACGAAGCCCGCGCGTATATTCATGCCGCCGGTAAAGGCGGTGCAGCCGTCCATGACCAGTATTTTGCGGTGACTGCGCAGATTGGCGTAGGGCATGCGCATAAAGCCCAAGGGGTTGGTCATGAACAGCGCGGCCGGGATCTTTTTCTTGCGCAAGAGCCGAATGATGGGCGGGTGCGAGTATTTCGAACCGACCGCGTCGATCAGGACGCGCACCGCGACGCCGCGCTCTACCGCGCGTGCCAGCGCGTCGACCACCTTGCGGCCTTCGCTGTCGTTATCGAAGATATACGTTTGCAGGGCAACGGATTTTTGGGCTTGGTCGATGGCGGCGATCATGGCGGGATAGGCCTGGTCGCCGCCCTGCAGAATCTGGATGCAGTTGCCGTCGCGCAAGGGGAAATGACTGACGCGGTCGCCCAGTACGCGCAGCGAAGCAAACTGCGATGGGGCAATGCCGCTGATATCCGCGGCGGGCAGATCGGGCGTCACGGCGTAGTCTTTCAGGCTTTTATTGCGCTGGTCTGAAATGTGGTCGTGGCGGATCCGGTTGATGCCGGCGATCAGATAGATGAAGGGGCCGACCAGTGGCGACATCATGATGATGCCCACCCAGCCTATGGCGGCCCGGACGTCGTTCTTGGTCATGGCGGCGTGGACAGCGGCTGTTCCGCCGACGGCGACGCTGAGCAAAAGCGCCAGATGCGGCCAGTATTCCGAAACCAGATATTCCAAATAGGCCATGTTCAACGCCATAAACCGACTCTGTCTGTCCAGGGAAGTGATAGTCCAGCCAGCCCGGCTGGGCGCGTGCCGCTTCCCCGCGGGGATCAGGCCAGTGCCAAGTATATAAGATAGTTTATGGGTCCGAGGCCGGGCGGTTTTGCAGCGTTTCGTACCATTGGGGATTGGGTTCGCCCTGGCCGGCAAGTAACTGCGCGCGCGAGGGCGCGCGCCATACGCCGCCGCCGATTCCGGGGGTGGGCTGCACCCCGTACCAGAACCAGCGCCCGTCTTCGTCCTGGGCGGCCCACTGCCAGCCTGGCGGGGCAAGCGACCAGTCGAGTAGAAAAGGAGGGGTGTCAGGTGGTTGAGTCACGGTAGAATCTGCGGCAAGCACAAGGATCTCTATTATGCACAAAGCCCTGCCCATCTTCTTGCTTTTCATGTCCAACGTATTCATGACGGTCGCATGGTACGGGCATCTGAAGTTTCCCAACAGCCCCATCGTCAAGGTGGTGCTGATCAGTTGGGCGATTGCGCTGCTGGAGTACTGCCTGGCGGTGCCGGCCAACCGGATCGGGCACGCCGCCTATTCGGCGGCGGAGCTGAAAACCATACAGGAAGTGATCACGCTGATCGTGTTCGCGGGCTTTTCGGTGCTGTATCTTAAGGAAACTTTCACCATCAATCATGCCATCGGTTTCGGCTTGATCTGCCTGGGCGCGTTTTTCGTGTTCAAAGGGCCGTTCTAAGGCCCGCGCAATATTTTAACGATAACGATAGTCATTATCATTTAAGTTGGTTATACTACGCCGAGCAGTACGTATGATTTGAGCTTAATGTTGTTTTTTGCCCTGTGAAGCCCCCTTCGCAGGGCTTTTTCTTTTGGGCGGCGGCTGTGGGGGGTGAAGCCCTCGTTTTTTTTACCACTAGCATCCATGCGGATTTTTGCTTTAGACGACCCGGATATCGAGCGATTTCCCGAGCTTCTGAAACGCCAGCTCGATATTCTCTAGCTTTGACGAATGGCGCAGATCAACCAATCGGTCGACTTGGGGCATATGGACGTTCAGGCGTCGGGCCAGTTCGGCTTTGCGGACACCTTGAGACACCATTTCGTTGGCAAGTAGCACTTTAGCCGCAACAAGGGCAGGCAATGTGACGGAAAGCTGACCTCGCTTGGGTTTTGACGGATGCGGGACGACCCGCTTCTCATCGAAGTAGATCTCGATGGCGGCCTCCAATGCTTCCTGTCCGTTTACCAAGGCTTCTGTCTCGTCGTCTGCGACGGTGATTGCCTCAGGGACATCTGGGAACTGGACAAGGAATGTGCCGTTGTCGTCTGGAGTGAGAGTAAGAGGATAGGTCAACATATATTTCCTTTCTGGGCGACTTGCGCGATAAGCAGACCCCGAGAGGTCTGCTGTGCTTCATTTGATACCGAGTTGCTTCTTGATCGTTTCGACTAGTCCTTTACCGATTTCCTTGTTGCCGTGGTCAGGGAAGATTGTCGATTTACCATTTAGCGTTACTCGGTAGTGGCTGCTTCCCGAGCGGTGGGCTGTAAACTCTGCCCCTTGCTTCTTTAGCCATCTCCTGAACTCGCTGTATTTCATCGCCCTCCTTTATGTGTTTCGATAAAGGAATGATACAACATATTTGTTGTGTTTGTAGGGATAAATGCATCTTTATTGTTGTGTTTTTGCGCGGATACAGAGTCACTGAGTCCGCCTCCGCATGGGACCAGCGTGCCATCCTTTTGATTCGATGCGCTCTTTTATAATTTATGGCACAAAAAAGCCCGCACGGTGGCGGGCTAACTGTGTTCTGGTCACCAAGTATGGTTCTTGTCACCATTTCGGTGTTTTGCAAATCATTGAAGATTCGCATGAATTCTTGGGGTGACCGATGGGGCTCGAACCCACGACAACCGGAATCACAATCCGGGACTCTACCAACTGAGCTACGGTCACCACTGTTTTTGCGCTGTTCGCTGTGTATTACGCAGCGCAGCTGATGCAACGAAAGAGTATAGCATTTTCTTCGCTGTTCAGCCGTCCAACAGAGACGCGAATTCTAGCATGAATGCGCAGTGTTGTGGCGCGGCCGCCGGGTGCTGGCCCGGTGGGCTGGCATGCCGGGCTTACCGCGCCGCCCCGCTTAAAGCGCCGTCGCGCCGAAGGTGTCGCATTGCGCGGGGTCGCCGCTCTGGAAGCCCTGGCTGAACCAGCGCACCCTCTGGGCGGAGGTGCCATGGGTAAACGAGTCTGGCACCACATGGCCTTGCGAACGCTTTTGCAGCGTATCGTCGCCAATGGCGCTGGCCGCATTCAGGGCTTCTTCGATATCGCCCGGCTCAAGCGTGCCGCGCTGGGTGTCCGAGTGGTTCGCCCAGACGCCCGCCAGGCAATCGGCCTGCAGTTCCACGCGGACCGACAGTTGGTTGGCGGCCGCCGTGCTGGCTCCGCGCCGCGCCTGGTCGACCTGTTCCATCACGCCCAGCAGATGCTGGACATGGTGGGCAACCTCGTGCGCAATCACGTAGGCTTGGGCGAAGTCGCCCGGTGAGTCCAGCTGTTGTGCCATCTGCTGGAAAAAGCTTAAATCCAGATACACCTTGCTGTCGCCCGGGCAATAGAATGGACCCATGGCGGATTGGCCGGTGCCGCAGGCGGTCGGCGTGGCGCCGTTGAACAGCACCAGCTTGGGTTCCTGGTAAGCGCCCCAGCCTTTTTGGTGAAACACAGCGCCCCAGGCATCTTCGGTGTCGGCCAGGACTTTCGAGACGAAGCGGGTCTGCGGGGTGTCTGCCGGCACGGATGCAGTGGTTTCGCTGTCGACGGGGCCGGTGGCGGTTTGCAGGACCACATTGGGGTCGATGCCAAAATACATGGCGACTAGCGCGAGCACGATCGTTCCCAGCCCGATTTTGCCGCGGCCGCCTATTCGCATGCGCTGGCCTCGACGATCTTCTACGTTGCGGCTTTCGCGCGAGTTGTCCAATCGCATGGTGGCTTCCTTTTCCTGTGACGGCGGCTACACTGCCTGCATGCCGATGTGTTGTAGGTAAAAATCGGTTTGATTTTATTGCCTGGCGCCCCGCAGGAACTTAAACTGGCTGCCCAAGAATGTTAGGATACGTTAAATGGCCCAATTATTTGTCGTCCACCCCGAAAACCCACAAGTCCGCCTGCTGAAGCAAGCAGGCCAGCTATTGGCTGACGGCGGTTTGGTGGCGGTGCCCACCGACTCCAGCTATGCCGTGGTCGCACGCCTGGACGACAAGCCCGCTGCCGATGCCCTGCGCCGCCTGCGCGGCCTGGACGACCGGCACCACCTTACGCTGCTCTGCCGCGATCTGGCTGAAATCGGCCATTTCGCGCGGGTGGACAATCGCCAGTACCGCTTCCTGAAAATGGCCACGCCCGGCCCCTGGACCTTCATTCTCGAGGCCACCCGCGAAGTCCCGCGGCGGGTTTCCCATCCGTCGCGCAAGACCATAGGCATACGGGTGCCCGATCACCGGGTCGCACTGGCGCTGATCGAGGCGGCGGGTACGCCCCTGATGTCCACGACACTCATACCGGAAGGCGAAGAAGACCCCATGAACGATGCCCAGGCCATTTTCGACCGGTACGCCAACCAGCTTGCCGCCGTGATCGATGGCGGCGCATGCGTACTGGCGCCCACCACGGTGATCGACCTGACGGGCGCCAGCCCCGAGGTCATCCGCCGCGGGCAGGGCGATTTGGCGGCTTTGGGGCTCGATTAGCGAACTTTTTCGATGCCAGGCAGCCCTATACCTATTGGCCGCCCCTTGCTTGGGGCGGCTGCTCCTTCCGGACATTTATGGATGCGTTGATACAGACTATTACGGTTTATGCCTTGCCCGTGCTTTTTGGCATTACCCTGCATGAAGCCGCGCACGGCTACGTTGCCCGGATGTTCGGCGATCCAACGGCCTGGCAGGCGGGGCGCATCAGCTTGAATCCCATACGCCATATCGATCCGGTCGGAACGATTATCGTGCCGCTGGTATTGTTGTTCAGCACCAAGATGCTGGGCGGCGGCGGTTTGCTGTTCGGCTGGGCCAAGCCCGTGCCGGTGGATTGGGGGCGCTTGCGCCGTCCCAAGCGCGACATGCTGTGGGTCGCGCTGGCCGGCCCGGCCTCCAACCTGGTCATGGCCGTTATCTGGGCGCTGGGCCTGCGCCTGCTGGCCGAAAGCGGGGCCAGCCAGGGCGACTTCTGGGTGCAAATGACGATAGCCGGCATACAGGTCAATCTGATCCTGATGGCGCTGAACCTGTTGCCCCTGCCGCCGCTGGACGGGGGGCGCATTGTGTTCAGCCTGCTGCCCAGCCGCATGGCCTGGCAGTTTTCCAGAATCGAACCCTACGGCCTGCTGATTCTGATCATCTTGATGCTGACAGGCATTTTGTGGATACTGCTGCAGCCTTTATTGGCTTTCGGCCACGTAATTGTTAATTGGTTTTTATAAATTTGTGCGCTTATCCGGTAAACTTGTGAGTTAATTCAAGTTCCCGATGACGGTGAGTTCGAGGAGATCATTCCTATTATGGCAACAAGCACGGATCCTGCTATTCCCAGCTTTCAGGGCAGTATGGTCGCCCTGATCACACCCATGCTGCCCGATGGCAGCCTAGATTTCGATGCCTATCGAAAATTGATCGACTGGCATGCCGAGCAGGGTACCGACGGGCTGGTGGTGGTGGGTACGTCGGGCGAATCGCCCACGGTCACGGTTGAAGAGCATGTCGAACTCATCAAGGTGGCGGTCGAGCATGCGGCCGGGCGTTTGCCGGTCATTGCAGGCATAGGCGGTAACTCCACGTCGGAAGCCATCGAGCTGTCGCAGCACGCCAAGCAGGTGGGCGCGCAGGCAGGCCTGTCCGTCGTTCCCTACTACAACAAGCCCACCCAGGAAGGCCTGTATCAGCACTTCAAGGCCATTGCCGAGGCGGTCGATCTGCCCGCCATTCTGTACAACGTGCCGGGCCGGACCGTGGCCGACATGTCCAACGACACTATACTTCGCCTGGCGCAGGTGCCGGGCATTATCGGCGTCAAGGACGCCACGGGCGACATAGGCCGCGGCGCGCTGCTTGTGCGCGATGCGCCCGCCGGCTTCCAGGTCTTCAGCGGCGACGATGCCACGGCGGCCGCCCTGATGCTGCTGGGCGGACGCGGGAATATCTCGGTGACCGCCAATGTGGCGCCCAAGCTCATGCATGAACTCTGTATGGCAGCCATCCAGGGTGACGGCGTGCGCACGCGTCAGCTGAACGCGCGTCTGGCCACCCTGAACAAAGTGCTGTTTGTTGAATCCAACCCGATTCCCGTCAAGTGGGCCGTTGCTGAAATGGGCCTGACCAAGCTGGGCTATCGCTTACCCTTAACCTCCTTGAGCGAGCAGTACCACGCTTTGGTGCGTAGCTCGCTAAAAGAAGCAGGCTTACTCTAAATGATGAATATGCGTATCAATAAACGCTGTGTTGGTATTACGCTGGGCCTCGGCATCGTGCTGTTGTCCGGCTGCTCGACCGTCAACCAGGTGTTGGGCAGTGAAGAAGCGGTTGACTACAAAAGTACGGTAGCGGGCGACCCGCTCAGCATTCCGCCTGATCTGACCCAGGCCAATCGCGATGCCCGCTATCGCGCTCCGGAAGGCAGCACCACCTTCAGCCAGTATGCGCAAAACCAGCAGGCACAGCAAAACACCAGTGCGAGCGAACGCATATTGCCGCAGACTGAAGGCGTGCAGGTCATGCGTGATGGCGATATGCGCTGGCTGGTCGTCGATCAGTCCGCCGAAGCAGTCTATCCGAAGATCATCGAGTTCTGGGGCGAGCAGGGCTTCACCATACAGTCGCAGGACCCGCGCGCGGGCTTGATGGAAACCGACTGGGCCGAAAACCGCGCCAAGATCCCTGAAGGCTGGATCCGCAGCGCCCTAGGGTCCATTATTGAATCGGTTTACGACAGCGGCGAGCGCGAACGCTTCCGCACCCGGGTCGAGCGCGTCAATGGCAAGTCCGAAATCTATATCAGCCACCAGAGCATGGTCGAGACGGCTGTGGGCGGGGGCGGTACCGGCGGCACAGCCTCCACCTTCAAATGGGTGATGGGGCCTGAAGATCCGGGCCTGAATGCGGCCATGCTGGCGCGCCTGATGGTTTTCCTGGGCACTGATGTGCGCAATGCGCGCGATATGGTGGCGCAGGCTGAAAAAGATCCCAGCCAGACCGAGATCGTGCAGTCGGCCACTGGCGGGGCTTCCCTGACACTGGGCGAATCGTTCGATCGCGCTTGGCGGCGCGTGGGCGTGGCCATCGACTCGGCGGGCTTTTCCGTTGAAGACCGCGACCGTTCGGCAGGCGATTACTTCATCCGTTACCTGGATAGCGATACGGGCGAAAAAATCGAACAGCAGAACTTCATCGGCCGCTTGTTCGGCTCACGGAACACGGCTGCAGCCGTTCCCTACCGGATTCACGTCGCCGATCAAGGCGCCAGTTCCGTCGTGACGGTGCTCGACCAGAACGGCCAGGCTCAGGATACCGACACGGCCCGGCGCATTATCTCGGTCTTGACCACGCACATGCAGTAAGCCGTTCAGTCGGCATGGATGCTGGCACCGAACCATTCCAGTTCCGGTGCCAGCGCGGCGACTTCTCCAATCAGCAGTAACGAGGGCGCCTTTATGGCGTGCTGGCGCGCCAGGCGGGCCATGTCTTGCAACTGGCCATGTAATACCCGCTGGTTGCTGCGCGTGCCGTTTTCCACGATGGCAAAGGGCGTCTGGCCCGAGCGGCCGTGCGCTATCAATTGTTCCGCTAGCCAGTCGAGCTGGCTGACCCCCATATAGAAAGCCAATGTCTGTTTGGCCTGCGCCAACGAAGGCCAGTCTTCCAGCATGGTGTCCTGGCGGCAGTGCGCGGTCACCAGGCGTACCGATTGCGCATGATCGCGATGGGTCAGGGGGATGCCTGCGTAGGCGGCACAGGCCAGTGCCGCGGTGATGCCGGGCACGACTTCATACGGAATCCGGTGCTTGCGCAGGAACGCCAGTTCTTCGCCGCCCCGGCCGAACACAAAGGCATCCCCCCCTTTCAGGCGCACGACCAGTTGTCCTTGCCCTGCGCGGTCCAGCATCAGGCGGTGGATCCTGGCTTGCGTGGCGTTGTGGTCTTCGCCGGGTATTTTCCCCACCGGAATCTGCTCGGCGTCGCGGCGCGCCAGTTCCAGGATGGGGCCGTCGACCAGGCGATCATAAAGAATGACATCGGCTTCGTTCAGGGCGCGCAGCGCCTTCAGGGTGAGCAGCCCGGGGTCGCCCGGTCCCGCTCCCACCAGAAGCACCTTGCCGGTAACGGGCGCCTGCGGGTGCTCCAGCTCGGCTTGCAGCAACTGTTCGGCCCGCTCCGGCTGCTGCTGGCGCAAGGCGGCCGCCACCGGGCCGTCGAGCAGCCAGTCGTAGAAGTCGCGCCGGGGCCGCAGTGCGGGCCGCGCCTGCCGGATGGCGGGGCGATATCTGGCGGCCAGCGCGGCCAGCGAGCCCAAGGTATGGTCGAACAGGCTTTCTATCCGCTCGCGTACGCGGCGGGCGAGGACGGGCGCACTGCCCGCCGACGAGATGGCAATCGTCAAGGGCGACCGGTCCACGATCGAAGGGACCTGGAACGACGACAGCTCGGGGTCATCGACGACATTGATGAACAGGCGCTGCGCATTGGCCAGCTCGGCGATGCGGCGGTTCAGGCCGCGGTCGTCGGTAGCGGCGACCACCAGCCAGATATCGGCCAGCCATTCAGGCTGGAATACGTCGCGCAACCGCTTGATGCGGCCTTGCGTCAGCCATTGTTCCAGGGCGTCCGTTGCGTCGGGGGCGCCCACCGTGACCAATGCGCCCGCGGCCAGCAGGCTTTTGACTTTTCTCTCGGCGACCGGGCCGCCGCCCACGACCAGCACATGCCGTCCGTTCAGGTCGGCAAAAAGGGGAAATAATTTCATAAACGGGGTAGGGCAATTCAAGGCGACAAGGCCGGCAAGACGCCGGCCTTGTCGTTTATACCACTGTGTCCAGGACGATAGGTATCAGTTTTTGCGACGGTGCCGGAATGACTTCGGTGCGCACCAGGAAATCGCCGAATTTTTCGCCGGACTGGCGATGCTTGGCATAGTCGCCGAACAGCGTGTCAAGGGTACTGAGTATTTCAGGCTCGGCGATATTCTGGCGATAAGGAACGTTCAGGCGCTCGCCAGTGTAGTTGGCGCCCAGCCTGAGGTCGTAGCGTCCCATGGCGCGGCCGACCAGGGCAATTTCGCCAAGGTAGGGGCGCGAACAACCGTTGGGGCATCCGGACAGGCGCAGCAAGATGGGCTCGTTGGCCAGGCCGTGCTGATCGAGCAGGGCTTCCAGCTTGGGCAGCAACTGGGGCAGGTAGCGCTCGCTTTCCGCCATGGCCAGGCCACAGGTGGGCAGGGCGACACAGGCGATGCTGTGGCGGCGTATGCCGCTTTGCTGCTTGTAGCCGTCCAGGCCGTACTGGGCGACGAGCTTGTCGATCTTGCCGCGGTCCTTGGCGGCCACGTTGGCAATGACCAGGTTCTGGTTGCAGGTCATGCGGAACTCGCCTCGAAGGATTTTGGCGATTTCGCGGATGCCGGTCTGCAACTGGCCGCCGTCCACATCCCACAGGCGTCCCGACTCTATATACAGGCCCAGATGCCATTTTCCGTCTTCACCTTCTTCCCAGCCATAGCGGTCGCCATTCTGGTCGAAGTGATACGGACGCACGGCTTGCAGCGTGATGCCGGTGCGCGCTTCCAGTTGTTCCTTGAACCAGTCCAGGCCGCGGTGGTCGATGGTGTACTTTAGGCGGGCGTGCTGGCGCTCGACGCGATTGCCGTAGTCGCGCTGCAGCGTGATGACGCCTTCGGCGACGGCAATGAGCTGCTCGGGCGGCACGAAGCCGATCAGGCTGCCCAGCCGCGCATAGGTGGTGTCGTCGCCGTGGGTGGCGCCC
Organism: Pusillimonas sp. SM2304; assembly: GCF_031628915.1. Lineage (NCBI taxonomy): Bacteria > Pseudomonadati > Pseudomonadota > Betaproteobacteria > Burkholderiales > Alcaligenaceae > Pusillimonas > Pusillimonas sp. SM2304. The sequence goes on along the minus strand of NZ_JAVLUJ010000003.1, from coordinate 764,596 downwards.
ATGCCGCCGCCGATCGCCACGTTGAAGCCGCGCAGTTCGCCGTTCTCGATGATGGCGATCAAGCCCAGGTCCTGGGCGAACACGTCGCTATCGTTGGTGGGCGGAATGGCGACGCCGATCTTGAATTTGCGCGGCAGATAAGTGTCGCCGTAAATGGGCTCTTCTTCGGGTTCGTCGGTTATTTTTTCACCGTCGAGCCAGATCTCGTGGTACGCCCGGGTGCGGGGAATGAAATGGTCGGACAGCTTCTGGGTCCATTCCTGAACCAGCCGGTGCTGGCTGGACAGCAAGGGATTGACCGAGCTGACGACCTGGCGGTTGACATCGCCACAGGCCGCAATCGTGGTGGCCATGGCCTTGTTGATGGCCTGCATGGTGGGCTTCAGGTCACGCTTGATGACGCCGTGCCACTGGAAGGTCTGGCGTGTGGTGATGCGCAGGCCGCGTCCGGCATAGGTCGTGGCGATGTCGTCGAACACCAGCCACTGGGCGGGGGTGACCACGCCGCCGGGCAGGCGCGCGCGGATCATGAAGGAATACGCGGGCTCCAGTTTTTGCTTGCGGCGCTCTTCGCGAATATCGCGATCGTCCTGCTGGTAGCTTCCGTGAAACTTCAGCAGTTTGTTGTCGTCGTCGCTGATGGCGCCGGTAACGGGGTCGTTCAGTCCTTCTTCAATCGTGCCGCGCAAATGGCGGCTGTCCACTTTGATTTGTTCCAGATGCGAAAGGGTGGTGTTGCTCATTACTGTCCTAGTAAACGTCGCGGGCGTAGCGGCCTTGGGCGGCCAGGTCGTCCAGCCATTCCTTGGCCTGGGTTTCGTCCAGCCCGCCTTCATGCTGCGCAATCTGCAGCAGGGTTTGATGCACGTCTTTGGCCATGTGCGTGGCATCGCCGCATACGTAGATATAGGCGCCGCCCTGTATCCAGTCGAACAGGTCGCCGGCTTGCTCGCGCAGCTTGTCCTGCACATAGACTTTCTGGGCCTGATCACGCGAGAAAGCCAGGTCCAGGCGGTGCAGGCTCCCGTCTTGCAGGGCCTGTTGCCATTCCGTTTGATACAGGAAGTCCGAGGCAAAATGGGGGTTGCCGAAAAAGAGCCAGTTGCGCCCGCTGGCGCCGGCCATGCCGCGCTCTTGCACGAACGCCCTGAAGGGGGCGATGCCGGTGCCAGGTCCGATCATGATGACATCGCGCGAACCGTCGGCGGGCAGGCGAAAGCGCGGATTCTCTTCAATAAAGATCGGGAGCTGTTCGCCTTCCTTCCGTTCAGACAGAAAATGAGAGGCCACCCCCCATCGTGCTTCGCCTTCATATTCGTAAGCGACGTTGGCCAGCGTCAGGTGCACTTCCTCGTCGACCGCGGATTGGCTGGAGGCGATCGAATACATGCGCGGCGTCAGCGGACGCAGCGCCTTGACCAGGCCTTGGGCGGTCCAACTGGCGGGATAGGCTTTCAGGACGTCGACAAGCTGCCGGGTTTCCAGGAGCGTGCGGAAGGCGTCGATGGACTCGGGCAGGAGCAAGGCTTTGAGCTCCGCATTTTGCGATAGCTCGGCATGGGCCGCCAGGAAGGGCTTAGTGAGCTGGGTCAGTTCGCGATGGTGGCTCAGCCACTCGCCCAGGCTGCGCGACACGTTATTGACGTCGACGGTTTCGTCGGGCGACAGGTTCAGGATGGCCAGGACCTGTTCCACCAGGGCCGCGGACTGCGTCGGCCACACGCCCAGCGCATCGCCCGGCTGATAGCTTAGCTGGCTGCCTTCCAGGGAAATTTCCAGATGCCGGATGTCTTTGTCGCTGCCGCGGCCGGTAATAGGCTGGTTCAGCAGCAGCTCAGCCAGAAAAGGCTGTTCGCGCGTGGCTTTGGCCGCTTTGGGGTGCAGCGTGGTCACGCTGGCGCTGGGAACGCCGGATTGCTTCAGCGCTTCCTGGGCTTGCGCAATGGCCGCATCTTGCCAGGGCAGGGCAACGGTTTCGATGTCCAGGTCGGCCGTGCCCACTTCATGCAGGCGGCTTGCGCCCAGTTCTTCCAGCCTGGCGTCGATATTCTGCGCAATCCCGCAGAATATGGGGTAGCTGGAGTCTCCCAGGCCCAGCACCGCGTATTTCAGCTGCGGCAGCCTGGGCGCGCGGCGGCTGCTCAGGAACTCCACGAAAGCGATTGAATCGTCGGGCGGATCGCCGTCGCCCTGCGTGCTCATGACGATATACAGCAGTTGCTCGTCTTTCAGTTCGCGCGTGGCATAGCGGTCGGCCCGGACCAGGCGGGTGTTCAGGCCCAGTCCGCCGGCCCGCTCGGCCAGGGATTCCGCCACCCGCTTGGCATTGCCGGTTTGGCTGCCGTACAGAATGGTCAGTTGTTGGGCGGTGGCGGCGCCGGCGACCGACGCCACCACCGGCGGCGGAGCCGTACGGCTGCCGCTTTGTCTGCCTTGGGCAACGCCGGCGAAATAGCCGGACAGCCAGCTCAGGGCATTGGATTCCAGGCCTTCTGCCAACTCAGTGACAAGCAGGTGTTTGGATTCGGGCAGGTATGACGGGGCCAGCATAGTGTGCTCATAGTGATGAATTCATAACCATTCTATGAAGCTTGGCACCGTGAGCGAACGACAAGATTATTATTTCTATATGCCTTATATGTTTATAAGGCTAGGTGTATATGTGTTCCATTTCTATGCCGGGCGCGTGCCTTGCCGGCTTCGCCGGCCTTGCATCAGCCCTGTCACCGCGCTATGTAATGCAGCCAGCCTTCCTGCAGCCATTCATTCAGCATCTGGCGCTCTTCGGGCTTGAGCTTCCTGGCCAGCGGGTCGCCGCCATCGAGCGCGCGGGTGTCGGCCAGTTTTCGCAAAGCTGTTGTAGCGGGCATACAGGCCACCTCGCCGTTAATGAAGAGCTGCCGGTTCCGGTACATCAGCCGGGTGCAGCGGTCGAGTGCCAGCCGTCCGTTGGCGGGCAGCCCATTCGACAGATCGGTGTCGTCGTCGCCGGGTTCAAAATAGGCGTTGGCGGGCGGTTCGGTCAGCCACTGGCCCAAAAACCGTTCGGCCAGCGCTTCGTCGAACTTGATCTTTTGCACTGCCTTCAGTGTGGCGTCGATCAATGTTTGCGGCAGGGCGGCTGGGCTGTCCGTTGCCGGCGTGCCCGGGTCCTTGAAGGTGCTGGCCAGCGCGGGACCGGGGATGACCGGCAGCGCATACAGGCCGCCGGTGTCGCCCAGGTTGGCCATGATCTGGTCGTTGGCGGCTTCGAGCATGCCGCAAGCCAGGACGGCCTGGGTCGGGGCGCGGAATCCAATGGAAATCGTCATGCAGTCGCCTTGCGCAACGCCATCGTGCGCGGCGTGGGGCGGCAGGTACAGCATGTCGCCGGGCTCAAGGACGAACTCCTCTTCCGCCTTGAAGTCCTTCAGAATCTTGAGCGGCAGGCCGGCTTCCAGCGTCAGGTCGGCCTGCTGGCTGATGCGCCAGCGCCGCTGTCCATGCGCCTGCAACAGGAAAACGTCGTAGCTGTCGAAATGGGGACCGACGCCGCCGCCATCGGTGGCGATGCTGATCATGGCATCGTCCAGGCGGGCATCCGAGATGAAGCGGAACTGATGCACCAGCCCGGCGGTGGCATCATCGTGCAGGTCGACGCTTTGCGCCAGCAGTGTCCAGTTGGCTTGCTTGGCCGAGGGCAGGCGCGCAAAAGGGCCGGATTTCATGTTCCAGCCTTTGGCATCGTGCCAGATCAGGCGCGATTCGACTTCTTCGCGCTTGACCAACTGGCGGATATCGCTGATGGACAGCGACGGCTTGAAACCGGGGATGGCTTGCCGGATGAGCAGCGGCTTGCGCTGCCAATAATCACGCATGAAAGCCTGTGGGGTCAGGCCGCCAAGCAGCGTCAGGGGTTGGTCGATGGTCATAAGTGCTCGTTGCGTAGGCGGTACAGCACGTCCAGCGCTTCGCGCGGCGTCAGTAGGTCGGGGTCGATCGCTTCCAGCGCGGATCGCAGGGCGGGCTCGGCGCCGTCATCATGCGCCGCGTCGCCGGTAGGGTCGTTTGCCTGGGCAGCCAGGAAAAGGTCGAGCTGCGGCGTGGGGGCGCCCTGGGCTTCCAGGCGTGATAGTTCGCGGCTGGCATGCCGGATCACCGCGGCCGGGATGCCGGCGCGCTGGGCCACCTGGATGCCGTAGCTGCGGCTGGCCGGGCCGGGCTGGACCTCATGCAGGAATACGATGCCGGATGACGATTCGGCAGCGGCCAGATGCACGTTGGCCGCTCCCTGGGCTTCGGCCGGCAGGCGCGTGATCTCGAAATAATGCGTGGCAAATAGGGTCAGCGCCTGGTTATGCGTAAGCAGGCGGTGCGCAATCGACCAGGCCAGGGCCAGGCCATCGTAGGTGGACGTGCCGCGGCCGATTTCATCCATCAGGACCAGGCTTTGCGGCGTGCTGGCCGACAGAATCGAGGCGGCCTCGGTCATTTCCATCATGAAGGTGGAGCGCCCGCCCGCCAGATCGTCGGCCGCGCCGATACGGGTGAAGATGCGGTCGATCTGGCCGATGCGCGCCGCGCGCGCCGGTACGAAACTGCCTGTGCGCGCCAGCAGGGCAATCAGCGCAATCTGCCGCATATAGGTGGATTTACCGCCCATGTTGGGGCCGGTGATGAGCAGCATGCGCCGTTGCGGGCCCAGCTCGCAATCGTTGGGTGTGAACTGTTCTATGGTGTGCTCGACCACGGGGTGGCGCCCCGCCTCGATCATGATTTCGCTTCCCTCCAGCAGTTGAGGGGCGGCCCAGTCGTTGGCCTGGGCATGCTCGGCCAGCGCCGCCAGGGCATCGATTTCAGCCAGGGCGGCCGCGCATTGCGACAGGGCGGCCGCATAGCCGGTCAGTTGATCCAGCAGGTTCTCGAACAGCCATTTCTCGCGGCTCAGGCTGCGATCCTTGGCCGACAGCACTTTGTCTTCCCAGGTTTTCAGCTCGGGCGTGATGTAGCGCTCGGCATTCTTCAGCGTCTGCCGGCGCCGGTATTCGGCAGGGACCTTGTCGGCCTGGCCGCGCGACACTTCGATATAGAAGCCGTGCACGCGGTTGAACTCCACGCGCAGGGTGGGGATGCCGGTGCGTTCGCGTTCGCGCGCCTCGAGTTCGACCAGGAATTCACCGCTATCGCTGGCCAGCCGGCGGAGCTCGTCCAGCTCGCTGTCGAAGCCCGTAGCGATGACGCCGCCTTCGCGCACGAGCAGGGCCGGCTCGGGGTCGATAGCGCGCTGCAGCAGGTCTGAAATCGCCGCGTCTATGTTTATATGCTGTATATATGCGGCAAGCCTGGGCCGCTGCGCAAAGGATAGTTCAAGATGCTGTGCGATCTCAGGCAGCAGCGCCAGCGCTTCGCGCAGGCTGGCCAGCTCGCGCGGGCGCACCGAACGCAGCGAGATGCGTGTGGCAATGCGTTCCAGATCCGGGTAGCGCTCCAGCATCTGCCGCAGCGTGTCCAGCGGCGCCTGGGCATTCAATGTATCGCCCTGCGCGGGCGCCGACAAAAAGGTCGCGATGACCTGCTGGCGCTCGAGCGCTGGGGTGTTGTCGCGCAGCGGATGATGCAGCCAGCGGCGCAGCAGGCGGCTGCCCATCGGCGTTTCGCAGTGGTCCAGGGTCGAGAACAGTGTCGGGCTGTCTTCCCCGCTGATGGTTTCGGTCAGTTCCAGATTCTTGCGGGTGACCGGATCGAGCACGACATACTCGCCCGCCTGATCGATGCGGATGGATTGAATATGCGATAGCGATTGCGTTTGCGTCCGGCTCACGTAGCGCAGCAGTGCGCCGGCCGCGCAACTGGCAACCGGCAGGTCGGCCAGGCCGAAGCCGGCCAGCGAATCCACCGCAAAATGCCGATGCAGAACATCGCGCGCGCCATCGATTTCGAAGTGCCAATCGGGCAGGGCGGTGACGGCGATGCCGTTGCCGGCGGCCGGGCGCGCGCTCTCGGCACATACCAGCTCCGCAGGACCGATGCGGTGCAGTTCGGTGTCGAGCATGTCGGGCGCGCATTCGCTTACCCGGAATTCGCCATTGGCCAGATTCATCCAGGCCAGGCCGCTGCGTTCCGTTCTATTGGCGCGCGCGGTATAGACGGCGGCAATCATGCGGTCGGCCTTGGCGGGCAGCAGGGCTTCGTCCGTCAGCGTGCCGGGCGTCACGATGCGCACAATCTTGCGTTCGACCGGGCCTTTGCTGGCGGCGGGGTCGCCGATCTGCTCGCAGATGGCGATGGACTCGCCCAGCGCCACCAGCCGCGCCAAGTAGCCTTCCATCGCGTGAAAGGGCACGCCGGCCATGGGGATGGGCGCGCCGTTGGAGGAACCCCGCTTGGTCAGCGTCAGGTTGAGCAGGCGGGCGCCGCGCTCGGCGTCTTCGTAAAACATTTCATAGAAGTCCCCCATCCGGTAGAACAGCAGATGCGATCCAGCCTCGGCCTTCAGGCGTAAATACTGCTGCATCATGGGGGTGTGTTTAGAATCAATAACTTGCGATGACATTATTCTAGACAGTCTAAAACTCAGGCGGTTTTCTTCGGTTTACGGTTGAATTCAGGACCATCCACAATCGGCACTTCACGCAGGCGAATATATCGGTCTGTCATGGCTGCCGAAACGTGCCCGGCAAGCTGTTGTGGGTCCTTTCCTTGGCGCTTGGCATCCGTCAGTGATTTGGCCCGTATGTCGTGTATGTGGGCATCTTCGACGCCAGCTGCTAAACAAGCCTCGTTCCACTGGTCCTTGGTCACGCCATAGGAGGGCGGCTTGCCACCTCTTGCCCGAGTACGAAAAAGGTTTAAGCCTAGCACGTTGCCGCTTAGTTCGTTCGCCTGCTTGACCGCATCCTTGAGTTCCGGCGTCCAGCGAACCAGCAACTTGGCCTTTGTTTTTTGCTGTTCAAACAGAATGCCTTGGTCGGTGATATCGGCTCGTTTAATGCTCAGCACATCAACAACACGCTGGCCCGTAAGATATAACAAATCCATAACGATCTGCAGGCGCGGGTTAGCATGAGCACGGATGGCGTCAAACTCATCGTCTGTCAGATAGCGTTTGCGCTTTGCTTCTTCGTGCCGGCGAATGCCTATGCATGGATTGCTGTCCACCAGTTGCCATTCGACAGCATATGAAAACACGATACGCAAAAACGATAGAATTCGGTTCGCCATGTTGGGCGTGTCGGCCATATCCATCTTCAGCGCGGCGACGTGCTTAGGCATGACCTGATGCGGAGCGAATTCGATGAACGTGTCTTTCACCCGTCTGGCCGCGATTCGATACTGCTCAATGGTACTCTTGGCGAGTTTCGGTTCAATGTGCTTTAGAACCTTGTCGACCAAATCAGACATGCCCCCCTTCGGGGCCTCCACCAGCCTGGCGTACTCTGCAAGCGCGGCGTTCAAATCAGTGCCGATGCGCGTCCACGTTCCGCCCTTGACGTAATAGTAGGCGCCGTGTTTATGATGCACGCATCGAGGCAGGTGTTTATCGTGTTTGCGTGGCCGGGCCATTTCGTAGCCTCATTTGTGGTTCTTGCGGGATGCGCTCTACGCCTAGTTTTTCTACGGCGGCGCGAAACACTAATATAGACCCATCCGGCCTTATTTTGTGGCGGATCCCAAGCGCCGCCAGCATCCGCGCCTGGGCGCTACGGCGCTGACGATTCGTGATCTGTTCTATTTCCTCATTCGTCAGGGTGAGCATGCCTTACTCCCATCAAAAACCCGGCACATGGCCGGGCAGGTTCCAATCTTCAGCCGTCTTAGCAAGCACGGCGCGTATTCGCTCGGTCATATCGTGCAGCCGTCGTGCGACTCCCTTTTTGCTTCTAGATATGCCATAACCGCATCCTCTTTGTTCTTAAACATTCCAAGGTGTCGTTTTTTCTTGTTTGTTGTGATTACGGCATACCATTGCTTGTCGCGCTTGTTCCAAATCACTCCCAATGTGTTTGTGGAGGAACTTTTGTAAGGGGCCCGAATATTCTGCTGGTTGATGTGTTTTGGCACGTCTCGGAGGTTTTTAATTCGATTGTTGGATTTATTGCCATCAATGTGATCGATTAAATGCTTAGGCCACTCTCCGTAAACGTAGAGCCAAGCCAGTCTATGCGCAAGATATTGATGCCCATCTACTCTTATGTACCAGTACCCATCTTTTCTCAGGTACCCAAGGATAGACCCTGGCCTTACCGAGGTGGGCCTTGCGGGAGTCGCATAGAATATTCCAGTGTCGGGGTGGTAGAGCGCAACCTCGCGAAGTCGATCGGCTGAGACTTTATCTATTGTTTTCATTTCTCATCCTCCTTTCGATAAGATCAAACTCTTCTTCTTCCTGCTCGGTCCAGGGCATATTATCCAGCCGACGCTGCTCAAGCGCCTGCTTTTGCTGGGCATGCAGGCGCTCCTCCATCGGGCTTGGCTTTGGCGGGAAGAGCTTGTACCAAAGCATCTTGGGTAGGCTGCATATGAACAGCAGCAGCACCAGGGGCCATTTCCATTTACCGTCCATGGGTGTCTCCTTGCTGGGCGCGGGCGGCGTATAACTTGGTTCCAAGAGGCGGCGGCGCTTTTAGCCATTCAACCCCTTCATAGAACACCGACCCATTTAGGCCGGCGACTGGCGAAGTGCGCCGACAAACTACCCCCACTGGCTCCGCATCCACCTTATCGGCGTCCTGCTGTGCCTGCCCGTCTGCTGGTGGGGTGGGGGCGGCTGCTTTACACATATCCATCCACAAATCGGCCCAACGGAATTGTGTCGGCAGTGGGTGGGCACCTTTAAAGGTGTTTAAATACGCTTGACCGGCTAGACCTATTTCCGCCGTGTATCCAGGCACGCTCGGCTGTGCGGCATTTTCAATAACTTCCAGCGCAGATTGCCAAGGGCAATTCATGTTGCTGTGCTCGCCAATTTCCGCTTTGAAGTGTTCGGCAATGGCTTCTGCCAGCTTATCTGCCATGTCGTGATAGTGGTCGCGGTCCCTTAACGTCTTGTCCCATAGCTCGTCGTCAGCGGGGCGAAACTGCACGCTATTGCGCCCCATGTTGAATACGCGGGTGAATTCTTCTCTTGACCCTCCCAATGTATGGGCAGGCTGTGCGGGCTGGCCCAACCGGGAAGCGGCAGCACTCAGCAAACCGCGAGTATGTCCGCCAATACCGTGCGGCACCAAAGCGCCTTTAGCGTCCAATTCCAATAGCGCCTTGATGCTTCTGACGAGCGCATTATTGTCACCTTGAAAGTTATCGGTCATGATTTGCTCCCATAGCGGGCGAGTAGGGCGCGGGCGAAGCTCAGATAGTTATCGTGCCCTAACGCCATCGCCGGGAAATACTCGTTGTGGATGGCGAACAGGTCCGCATCGCTCGGCACCTTCACCGGCTCGGTGGGTTGTGAAGGTTCATCCTTGGGGTAAGGCTTCAGGCGCTTGTGGTAATCCTCCCGCGCCTGATCAAACCCCTGGCTGGCGTTATAAGCAGCAGCGAGGTCGGCACCTATTGCTGCGCCGTGACACTCGCTGAAAGTCACCGGTGTCTTTAGGCTGGTGAGCCAAGCGGCGAAACCGAATATTGCCTCACCGGGCAATACGTCCGGATCGGTGGGCTGTGGGGTGAATCGACCGCGACCTTTATGCTGCTCTTCAAGAAGACGCCCAAGCTGGGCCGCGCCATCCCCAACTATAGTCATACCTTCCTCATCGGACTCAGAGCCAAACGCAGAAACCGGGACCGCCTCGAAAACTTGCTCTGGGTCGCTATAGTTCCTAACCCGTCGAGCTTGATGCAATAGTGCTTGCACAGGCTCGCCCCGTCCCTGCCGGTCAAGGGCGATGGCGGCATGTAGCACAGCGGTTAATTGTTGTCGCCATTCCGCATCACACACTGATGGCTCGTTATCAAAGATAAACCGATCAAGCGGAGTTTCGTTGTTTCGTAAACAGTTGCGTTCCGCTTCATTCCACGTTGGTAGCGGCGGTAGTTTGAACTGTTGTGTCATTGTTGTTCCTTGCTATAGAAGTCAAACCAAGCCCGACGCATGTGTTCTCGTATGTCTGCTGGTAGCTCCGGTCTTGGTGTCTTTGGGGCTACACTGATCTGCCCGGAGCCAAAGCAGGTCGGGCATTGTCTAGGCCCGTCGAGGTCTTTAAAGTGGCCACCTACAGTTCCTCGGCCATTGCAGTATTCGCATGTTTCCGAGTGGTATTTGGGCTTCCAATCGAGAAAGCACGTAAGCTCCCAGTCATCGGTATCTCTGGTAGATTTCATTCCCCTTCCCCCTCAATGCGGCGGGCGTGGTCGATGGCAAAGGCCGCACTACTGAATCGGTGTTGTCCGATCCATTCATCTGTGCGGGCGCTCGGGAACGGCTCATAATCCCATTGGCCGCTCCTGCTTAGACAATGCTCGTATGAATCACGTACCGCCCAAAGATAGGTTCCGTCTCGCTGCATGCTGCGCTCTACGCTGATTCCACCGGGCAAGGCGTAGGCCGTGATTTCAGCATCCTCCCGATCCTGCTCTCGCAGGGCGGCTCGGCGGTTCCAGGCTTCGGCTGCCAGAGCTTTGCTTTCGTATCCAAGCACAAGCCCTCTATTATTGATTCCGCACACTACGCAATTGACGCCGTATCCAGTGTCTCGCTTATTCAATTTGATGGTTTCGCGGCATGTGGTGCGGGTGGTATTGAAAGCTGCCTCACCTCCGCAACAGGGGCAGGGCTCCAGTTCGTCAGTCTTGGTTGTCATGATTGACCTCTATCGGAAAAGTGACCAGGCCAGCCACGCGACAAGCGACACGACCATTGCTAGCGGGTACACAAGCACGGCGGCCATACCTTCTAGGTAGGAGCCTCGCTCGTTTCGAATGCTGATGGCTGCCCATGCAAACGCGGCAATAGTGATAATGAGTGGCACGAGCCACCAGCCTATGGTTATGCTCACCACCACCTCCACACAAAAATAATCACCACCCATACCGCAACGCCTGCGGCGATCATGATCCAGATATCAAGCCAATCCCGCCAAGTGGCTGGCTTCCAGTCGTTATCCATTTAATTTCTCCTCGGCCTTGATGGTCCGGTGGCGCCAAAATTCAGTCTCAAGGCGCATACGCTCCATCTCGTGCTCGTGGTCGGTGAAAAGAACGTACCGGCCATCTGGTTGTTCGGTGATGGCCGGAGCGCCGATCTGGTTGGCGTACTCGCGGCCTAGGTCGTAGCGGGGGATCATGCAAGCTCCGATGGCCGCCACACGGGCGGCATGTAGGTTATTGGGTGCGCTGGATGCCGGCTGCCGTGATGGTGTAGCGCTCGACTCGGGGTGGTATGGGCGTCACGATGGGCTGGACGGAGGCGATCTGCGCGGTCGCCGTGGTTGCAACAGGGCTCGCGGCGGGAGCTTGCGCTACCTGTGCGGCCCCAGGGCAAGGCGTGCCAGCGGTTTCCATAGCCTGGGCAATGTCCTTGTCCTGGCACATCAAAGCCACAGCGCCCTGGGTTTGGCCAAGGCTGAACAGCGTTGCGGCGTTAGATCGGCGGGTGCACCCATCGTCTTCCCAGGTGGTGCCAAGGGATAGGCCGAACGTGATGCCCTGGCCACCAACGGAGCTGGAACCCATGCAGGTATTGGTGCCAGCCACCAAGGCGGGGGCGTAGGCCGTGGCCACCGGAATGCGCGGGGCTTCGTGGTTGTCGCCCTGCACCGTCACAGACTGGTTGCTGTTGTTGCCTTCGTTGCTGGCACTGCTACGGTTGTCGTTGCGGCTGGACTGGCTTTGCGTGGCGATTGCGGCCTGTTGCTGTCCTTGTAATTGACCTTGCTGCTGCCCCTGCTTGTTGGTGTTACGATTGCTATTGGCGTTCCGGTTGGCGTTCAAATTGGCATTGATGTTGCTTGAGTTTCCCGACCCGACAACACTACCGCCTTGCCCTCCGGCGCCACCCTGGCCAATGCCGACACCAACCCCTACGCCCAACCCAGTGCCTCCCTGATTGGTTGTGTTGTTGATCGTGTCGCCGCCCGGGCAATTTCCCTGGCAGCCGTTATTTTTTGCCATCGTCGGCACCGTGGTAAACATGCCGGCCATCAGCGCGGCAAGAATCAGTCGTTTCATGATTACTCCTTGGGTTGCGGCCAATCGGCCAAAAAGAGAGCCACGATGATGGCGGCTCCGATGGTGATAGATAGGTAGGAGAGGGCGGTCATGCTGGCTCCGATTCAAATTTGGTTTGATAGGATGCGGAATGCTGTTGCTGCCACTCTTGGTACTTGGCCGTTTCCAATGGCTTTAAGTCGGTCCACCCTATGGGCCATCCCATTAGCCATTCGACCCAATCCGGGTTCAGAGGGCCAAACATTTCCTCTTGTGGCACCAGTTCGGCCATCACCTTCCGCGCCGCGCTTCCTCCCCATTCGGCGAGGTATCCTCCGCTCTTGTGATTGCCGGCTGTCGGCGTCGGCCAAAGCCTGACCGCAAGGCTTAAAGGGGTCCCGCCCTGGGCGTATTTCGTGCGCCGCGAGCTCGTGTCGTCCGCTACGGGCGTTTGCCACAATCCAGATGCGCTCTCGCTTGTGAGGGGCGCCAACGTCTGACGCTCCCAGCACTCCCCATTCCGCATCGAACCCCATTTCGGCCAAGTCTCCGAGAACTCGTCCAAGCCCCCGAGAAGTGAGTATTGGGCTGTTTTCCACGAAGACGTAGCGCGGTCGTACTTCGCCAATGATGCGGGCCATGTGCCCCCACATTCCGCTGCGCTCACCGTCGATTCCTGCGCCTTTTCCGGCTGCGCTAATGTCTTGGCACGGAAACCCGCCCGCCACGATGTCAACAACTCCTCGCCACGGCCTTCCGTCAAAGGTCTGCACATCACCCCAAATCGGGAAAGGCGGGAAGGTTCCATCGTTTTGTCGTGCCACAAGCACGGCTTGGGCGTAGGGTTCCCACTCGACAGCGCAGACGCATCGGTGGCCGAGCAATTGCCCTGCGAGGATGCCGCCACCAGCGCCCGCGAATAAATGAAGCTCATTCAATATTCAACCCCACCCCTTTATTAGAGGGGCGGGCCTTTGGTGGTGGAATTACTTGATCGCCAGCCTGACGCCAGCCTGTAGTCTGCACCCTGGCACTTGGTAGCCGTCGTTCAGCGCTTTATAGATGGCGTTCTTGTTGGGCTGCGGTGTAGGCGGCTCTGGCGAAGTGAGGTAGTCGGATGGCAGCAACTTTTCATCCTCGATGATCACTCGGCCTTTCGCGCCCTGAATGGCGACGGTGAACGTACCAGCCTTTACTGTTTTCTCGCCAGCGACTTGCAGGCCGGTCAGTAGCGCCTCTTTCATGCGCGTGACGGCGTTATCTTCGGACTTGATAAGCGCGTCGAATCGCTCTTTTTCGCGCTTATAGGCTTCGATTGCCGCTTCCTTTTCGCGCAAGACGATGCAGTACGTTTCCACCTTGCCGGGCAAGTCGCTTTCAGCTTCCAGCGTGTCTGCAACGGCATCATCATCAAGGCCCATTGATCGCAGGCGGTCGGCTAGCTCGCGGTGGGCGGGTGCTATGTTGTATAGCGCAGTCATGTTCTATCCGGGCAGCTTATTGGGCCACCCGGTCCTATGGCTAGAAGTGCAGGGTTTCTTTCTGGCCTGCCGCATATAGGATTTCGGCAGCGGCCCGATGGGCGGCTTTGTGATGCTTAGGGCACAGCCAAGTAACATCTAACGGCCGGTCATAGTCGGGGTGATGGGCTTGCGCCTTATCGCCGCAGATAAAGCATGGCTGCCGATCCAGCCTGCCATCGCGGATGGCGTTGTTTACTTTGTGGCTGGCGCTTCTCCGCACGGCGTTAGTTACTGCCCATTTTTGCTTCGCCCTTGCTCCGGCAATCCTCCCTTCCGGCGTCTTGGCGTACGCCTCTCGGGCAGCAATGCGCTCAGGGCGAGAGCTCCTGTTGCGGTCAAATTGGCGGTAGTAATCAAGCTTGTCTAGACGGTTCTGGCGTGCGTCCGCCTTCGTGCATTCGATGCACTTGTTAAGCCTTCCGTCGCCCATCCGGACGTGCTTGTAAAACGCCTCAAGCGGCTTCTCAGCCAAACATCGAAAGCACCGTTTCATGCGGCCCTCCTAAAATGGTATGGAATCGCCATCGAGATCAGCGATGCTTGCGGCTGGGCCTGCTACTGGCGCTGCTGGTCGTGGCTGCTGTCGTTGTTGAGCCGGCTGGCTATCGTCACGCTTGCCGCCCTGCAATTCGATCTCGTCCACGCGCACATCCGGGCTTAGGCGCTTGCTGCCTTCCTTATCATTCCACTCACGTAGGGTGAGCGAACCAAAGACCGTAACTTGCTGGCCCTTGGTTAAGTGCGGGGTCAGGGCTTCGCCGCGCTTGCCCCATACCTGGCATGAAAACCAGTTGGTCGATTTGCGCTCTCCGTAGCCAATATCGGACGCCACACGAAAGCCGCATATCGCATCGCCGGATGGCGAGTAGCGTAGTTCGGCGTCTGCGGCCAAGCGGCCAGTTATGGTGATTTTGTTCATGCTGGCTCTGCCTCTGGTTGCGATTCGGTTAATGCTGCCTGTAGTTTCTTTTCCTGCATCGCCGTAAGCGTGAATGCTGCCCGTAGCTTCTCAGTGGTGTATTCGCCCGCGATGATGGTTTCGATGGCCTTGCTAAGTCGTTCGTCGGATATGGCGGGCGGCTTGGCTGGCTTTTGCGCCTGCTGCTGGCTGGCCGCGTTCCCATCATCATCTTCCGGCGCAACCCCGAAGGCCGCCTGCAGGCTGTAGCGCCGTGCGTAGGTGCATGCCGATCCGAAGCCTTGCGCGTCCATCTTGCTAGCCGGGACATTCAGCGTTCCGTTGCTCAGCGTTTCGCCCGACTCGTGGATGATGATCGTCTCTACCGTTATGCCCTTGTCGTCGTGGTGGAACTTTTGCAGGAACGCCAAACCGTGCCTTTCGAGCGCCGGTTTGATGGCGTCCACTACTGCGCCGAGGTCGGCGTACTTATTGCGAAAGTGCGGATTCGTCTTGTCCTTGCTCGCCTTCTCTATCTCGGCTTGCGCCTTGACGAAAGCTGCCGAAACTTTGGCGCTCATCTTCTTCTCCTGATTGCTTGATTGCTACGATTCGCCCAGCGCCGCCCCTGATAACAGGCTCGGGCGCTCCGGGCAGGAAATATTCTTCGGCCTTCACATCAGCCACCTTGCCGCCATCCCCGGCCCAAAGAAAAGCAGCCCGAAAGCTGCCGCGCCTAATGCGATTGCGATGGCCCAGCCCCAGGGCGGAGTACTTGAATCTTTGGCCCACGCTCCCACGCCGTCATATTTCGACTTGCGTGGCGTGCGCAGTGTCCGGTTCGGGCTGCTCATGTCGGTGCCGTGAGGCCAGTTCGATGTTTTCATGATCCCTCCAATTCGTCAGCAATCTTGAACCTGATGTACTCCTGCACTCGGCTCATGTAGACGCTGTTAGTCGTCATTGCCGCATACAAAACAGCCGCTTTCATCTGCGAGTCCATGCAAGCAAACAGATCAGACTCGTCCAGATTTTCAGCCCAGGCTTCGATATCGTTTCCGCGCTCGTCGGTTCGTATTGCCAGGCGCAGGACGCTTTCGACCTCGCCTGCGGTGACTGTTGGGAGCGGCATAAAGCCAGCCCCGCCCGTGCGAGGGGCATCTTCAAGTTCAAGCATGATTTGCTCCTAGTATTAGGAATAGGGCGGGCAGAGGTCAGGCCGCTTCGTTTAGGTGATCCCATGCCCCGTGTACTTTGGGTAGGGTTTGCCTGTGCGACGCCTTGGCGTGCCCATTGAGAGTAGAGAGCGCGTCGGGCTGGATGAAGCACCATTTAGCCACCACGCACACGTCAGAGGTTGAGTTTGGCCCGGTCGCTAACACCGGACCGTCCCGCGCACTCTCACGAAAATCCACTTGGCAATGGGCTTTCGGAAAAATGCTGATATAAGGGCGCCCCGTATCGTGGAGGCATACGCGAAGCTGCACCGCTTGCTCCGCCCGTACTGCGCGGCTCACTTAGGGCGGCATCCGCTTCGAAATCCCCTGAAGCTGCTCGAAGCTCCGTATTCAAGGGCGGCCCGGAGAGGCGGGATTGCACTGTCATTCGACAGGATTTCACCAGGGCGGATGCGCTGGCGTGATGGCGCGGGCGGCGATCTCCCGCTTTGACAAGAGTGGCCGGCTTTACGGCTCCGGGTGTCAGTCCCGGTTGGATACCCATCGCAACTGGGCATACTGCTTGCCATCAAGAAAAAGAGCGAACCATACAGCCCTGGCATCCTGAGTCCGTCCGTTCCCAATGCACGGATGCCCTGATATGTGTTTTGAACGGGACGCGCTCTTTCTTGATGGCCCTACCCGCAACCGACGCGGGCAGGGGTGGCCTGTGGGTTATGGCTGGCCGGGCCGGGGGGGTTAGGCGGCTTGCGCGGCGCGCTTCTTGTCCAGCTTGTGCTGCGCCACAAGAATGTCCCATTCCTCTTTCTCGACGCGTCGGCAGCCTTCAAGCTCCATGCTGAATGGCTGCTCAGGCCACGTAATCGTGCCGCCTCGGCCTTCCTCTGCTGCCACTTCGGCTGCTACGTCTGGTATCCAGAGCGCATACGGGCCATCGTCGGATAGGTAAAGAAAGCCGCACTCGCGCAACATATATCCGATGCATCTGCTCCCGCTGAAATTCTCTCCCTCGTAGGAAATTCTGAGCGGAACATCGAAAGCCTCGGCAATGACGGCGGATTCGCTTTCATGTCCCTTTTGCTCCGAGAATCGCTTGGCCCATTCGGTGCCTTTCTTTGGGGCGCTGCCGTACTTGCCCGGCTTGGTGAATTGCGGGTGCTTTTCGTCAGCAAATTCCACTGTCGTTATTACGCCGGACTCGATGTGGACTCGGTAGCGTTCCGCTCCCAGCTCTTTAGCAAGCTCGATATTCTGCTGGCGAACTCGCTTTACCTCGCTGATGCGGTGTTTGACCAAATCGAGAGCCTTGCCGCTTTCGATCATGTAAATGGCGTTGCTCATGTTGTTCTCCTTATCATCAGGAAGCCGACTCGCTTGAATCGGCTTTCGGATGGGCCGGTTTCCCGGCCTAATTTGTCGGCAGCAAGCTTCAGACGGTTCCTGCTTGCTGGCTGCCTCATGGCTCTGTCGGCTCTGGCGCTTTCCATTTACCACGCCTTCTTCGCGTCCGCTCCGATTGCAGCTCGGGCTAGGGCATTCCTCTTTCGGCTTCATCAGTTCAGATCCCGTATGGGGTACTGCTGATCACGCATGGGCTTGCGGTTGCTGCAATCCGGCTATGCCGGGGTACTGCTGACTCACTTTGACCGGGCCGTGTGGCGAAGGGTGTTTGGTGAGGCGTTGGACAGATAGTAATACAAGAAAAACTAGCATGCAAGAAAAACTAGCAAGAAAACCCGAATAATTTGTAACGAAGGAGATTTTCAGAACGAACAGGCAAAAGAAAACCCGCCGGGGCGGGTGAGGGGCGTCCACTTGACAGCGCATGCGGAAAAGTGCTTGCTATTAGCCTAGGCTAATCATAGAATAGAGTTTGAAATCTGAGCCCGGTTCCTTTGGCCGGTAGTAGGATTTCCCCCAGCCCGCAGAGATGCGGGCTTTCTATTGCGCAGGCCAGATTACAATTCCAGGCGGTCCGCCAGACAGGCGATTTACGTCGGTAAGCACAGCCGTGCCCAATTCATCCCAGATATCGACGCCGAAGTTATTTCCAGGGAACGCACGCCTGAATGCTGCGTATGCGTTTAAATCAGCCCATTGAACAAAATACGATTCAGTCGATCTTTTTTCGAATGGGTCTTCGACTATGTTCTGAGCGGCCCTATTCAGGGTTCCGCCACCAAAGGCAGAGGCAACGTGGTGAAAGCGCCTCATCGCTCTAAGCTGCTTTTTGATCAGGTCACCATGCCCTTCATCCGGGCAGATCATTATGTTGTCTTTCTTGGCAGTGCCAAATCTTTCAAGGCGCTGTATCGCGTATTGCCAAGCTATCTCCCGCACATCTCTATCGCGTTTCTTGATTCGATCCTTAACAATAATCACCGCAAATGTCTCAAAAACCCCGGCCTTTCTTTGGAATCGCATCGCAGCCTTATATGCCTGCATCCTTGCTGGATAGCTAAGGCCGGTTTTTCTAAATGGCCCTTTATTGTGAATTAGCCAGCTTGCTTTTATCTCATCTCTTGGCGCGAAATGGAATCGCTCTTTTAGATATCTCCGGAATGCGATGGATTGGTCAAGAGCAGACAACCAGTTGCTGTCGTGAATTAGGACTGCCGCCAACGTAAAAGTGTTGGTGGGCGACCCTTCAAAACCTGAATCGCCCGATTCGTCGAAATAAGCAAAATACATCGAATTCCCCTCACGCCCCCACATCAAACTAAATTCCTACTTCCAGGCTATTGTTGCGAGCGCGATGGCGCAGACCAAGGCGCACCACTGGATTATCTCTAGTTTGGAATTGATGCTTTCAGCTTTTCTGTCTGTTCCGATATGAGGCTCTCCATCCGCTCGGCCCTAACATCAGGATGAAATTGCGGAGTATCGATCTCGAAAAACGGATCAGCGTCTTCATTGATTGTCATAGCCTCTCACCCACCGCTGCTGAAAAAACCTGTCAATACTGCGTGCACTGAACATTGTTTCCGTACTGATAGCAATTTGTTGTTTTTGGTCTATAGGCATTCATATTTCGCTGCACCTGAAGATAGTTTTGGTACTGCTGGGCCTGCAGTTGCTGTGCTTGGTGTATCCGGCTCGATTCCGCCGCCTCAGCTTCGGCTTGAGCGCTTGAGGCCAGCCTTGCGCGTTCAGAATTGAATTGTCCGAATGTTAATTCGTCAGACAGAAGCTGAGCCCAAAGAAGCTTTGTATCTTGAATCAATTTCGCATACATAGGAGCGGCCGCCGGCGCGCGACGTTGTAAGTAATCTTCTGTGGCGGCACGGCATGGCTCATGGTACTCGTCGATTCGGACAATTGCTGATTTTTGCAGAGCATTGGGCTTTCTCTTGTCGGCAAGCTGCCCAATCGTTGCCTTCAACGCATTGCTTGGTATCGCATCATTTATCGGCTCCATCTCAGGCCTTTGGCTGGAGGCTTCGCAAACGGTGTTAACCCAGGCCTGCTCTTCTAGCGCTTGCTGTCGCGCCTGATGAGCGCATCCAACTAACGCCAAGGCTGGCATAAGAAGCAATATTTTTATCATTTTATTACCTTTTGCCGAAAATAGAGGCGGTTTCACAATCCAAACCCGCACCAAAATGCACGTCCCACAATCCTATCATCCATGTTCTCGATTGGGATATCAGGGTAAGTATCTGCCTCTGCTGCATTATGTGACCTGGCATGCCAGGCATCACCGACCTTGACGAGTTGCTTTACAAAAAGCTCACCATCTATCCATAAGACATAGAGGCGCTTGGGGATAGGCTCTTTCTGGGCAGTGTCGGCCAACACCACAGATCCGTCTGGTATATGCAGATCAATCATAGACACGCCTGACACAGGGAAGGCCAGCACCTCATCAGCTTTTGCCCCGTTTTTCCTCAGCCAGTCCTTACGGAACATCAGTAACTTACTGACGTCGGACGAAAACACGACTCGCCCTTTGCCTGCTGACGCTTTGGCATCAATCATCTTGACAGGCGCGTGCTCGCCGTCCGGCGCGGCTCCCTGCAGCAGGTGATCGACCGTTACATCTAAAACCTCAGCCACCTTCTCTAGCCGCTTTCGCTTTGGAGCTGTGCCGCCATTCTCCCATTGCTGAACAGTTTGCCACGCCTTGACACCCACGAGTTCGGCCACCTTTTCCATGGAAAAGCCTTTTGCTACGCGTGCCGATTTGATTCTGTCGTGAATGGTTGTCATGGCAGGACTTTAACCACAAGAAAACCCAGCATCAATGCTAGAATTTCTTGCAATGCTAGTTTTTCTAGCATAGAATCAATCTCATGGAAAAAAACCCTTTCGTAAATGAAGCCGTCGACCGCGTTGGCGGCCAAACCGAGGCCGCCAAAGTAACAGGCGCGCGCAGCTACCAGACCGTCCAGCAGTGGATGGCGACCGGGCGTGTTCCGGCTAAATTCTGCGCCGCGCTTGAAGCCGCAAGCGGGGTTTCCCGCTTCAAGTTGCGCCCCGACGACGCGCATTTGATCTGGCCCGAACTCAAAGAGGCTGAGCATGTGTAAGACCTCAATGCAACGCCAGCGCATCAACGCTCACTCCGCACCGAGCCCAAAACACCAGCACCGCATAGACACCAGCGATATGCCCGTCGGTCGGCTCATCAAACGTCTGGTACGCCAGGTTAACGGCCTGGTCGAAAAGGGCTTCATGGCTCATGGGTCGAGTGTCGGGCAGGGCAGGGCTTGTGTACATGCGTGGTTTCCGAGGTGTGTCAGTGCAAAAAATTTTGCCATTTTCGGTACCGGAAACTACAGGAAATTCTCATGACGCTAAATTCCCCTACCCAATTGACGATTGATTTCACGCCTGGGTTAACCGAGCGCCATGCCTGCCTGCTGGATTGCGTTCGTCAGGGTGCTTATAGCCACAGAAATCCGCTAAAGACTATAGCGGCCGACATGGACATGAGCCAGTCGGAACTGTCGCGCAAGTTGAGTGATAACCCTGACGACCCGCGCAAGCTGTCCGTCGGCGACCTAGAAAAATACATCTTGGCCACTCGTGACACCACGCCCATCTACTGGTTGATTGAAAAATTCCTGCAGGACGAATCGGTAAAGCAAAAGCAAGCCATGGCTGCGTTGACCAAGGCAATGCCTGACCTACTGGCGTTGCTGAAGGCCGCTCAAGGGGCTGCGTAATGGATAAGCAAGTCATCTACCTCACCAGCCCGTTGGCCCGCCGTAACGTCGCTCACCTGGCCGCCACGGCTCCCGATGGTTACCGCTGCGAGATTCGTCCAAAGACCCGCACCCTTGGGCAGAATGACTTGATGTGGTCGATTCTGACCGATATCAGCCGGCAGGTTCAGTTTGTCGTCAATGGCGCCCTGGTCAACGTATCGCCCGAGGAAGTTAAAGACATTCTCACGGCGGGCCTGAAACGCGAAACGCGGATGGCGACGGGGATTGACGGCGGCATGGTCATTCTCGGCCAGCGCACCAGCAAGATGACGATTCGCCAGATGACGGAGCTTATCGAGCTGGCTCATGCGTTTGGATCGCAAAAGGGCGTTCAGTGGTCGCCCACCAGCTTAGGGAGAGACGCATGATGTTTCCGAAGATCAGGCCCTGGCGCTCAGAAAAGCATCGCCGCAACGTTGCCAGCCTACCTTGCGTCGTTACCGGCAGGCCAGGCCCGAGCCAATGCGGGCACGCCAATTTCAATAAGGGTATGTCCACGAAGGTATGCGACAGCCTCACATTTCCGATCAGCCCTGACGCCCACCGCGACCACGACCAGGGCGGTATCGCTAAACAAGACCGCTGGCGCCGCGAATGGGAATACGTGGACGCTACCAGGGCAATGCTTATTCAGCGCAACCAGTGGCCTACAGAGGCCGAACAAGCATATCAGATCGCAATACAGCCGCTGGCAAGGGTTGTTCATGCGGATAAGGAGGTTGCATGAACTTCTACAAGCATTACATCGGCGACTTTCAGCGTGATACAGGGCATTTATCGCTTACAGAACGCGGTGCCTATCTGGCATTGATGCATCACTATTACGCGACTGAGAAACCCCTGCCTACAGATCATTCCGCGCTGTGCCGCATCGCTGGGGCGGTCACCAAGCCCGAGCAGCAGGCCGTAAAGGCTGTAATGGGGTTCTTTACCCCTATGGAATCAGGGCTTGTACATAACCGCATCGAGGCGGAGCTTGAGAAAGCAGGCAAGCAAGCAGATACGAATCGTCGCATTGCCATAGAACGAGAGGCACGACGAAAGGCAGAACGAGAAGATAACGAACAGAGCACGAATCGTGCTACGGATCGTGATACGAAAGGTTCAACGAACACCGAACCTAACCAGACACCAGACACCAATAAAGAAAAGAATACGTCGGCTCGCGCCGACTTTGCCGGGATCAAATTCCCAGAATTTTGGGAGTCCTGGCCAAAGACCGACAGGAAAACCGCCAAGGCTGAATGCCTCAAGCGGTGGAAGCTGCGAGGGCTCGACTCCCTTGCAGACCAAATCCTGCCGCATCTCGTCGCGATGAAAGCCACGAAGAAATGGCGGGACGGCTATGAGCCGGCGCCCCTGACGTACATCAACCAAAGGCACTGGGAAGATGGGCTTCCGCAAGGCGAATCTAGCTCTGAAAACCAATTCGAGGGCGCGATATGAGAGGCCAAGAAACCATTATTCGCATGCGGATTAACGGCTACAAGCCTTCCCTGGTCTGGCTGCTTGTCCTGCAAAACCCATGCCCGAGGTCCAGCTTTTTAGATGCCGAACAAGTCGTTCAAAACGGCGGACACCCAGAGATTCAAGTTGGCTCTGACGACATTCCCGGCACGCTGGACCTTCGGGCCCTGACAGGGCTCACAGTCCTGCTGCAAGGCGTTGACATCAACCGCCTGAGGCTGGTGTACGCCCGACTGAAAGAATTTGACCCGGCGCGAATCATCACTTCGAGCCCGGACTTCATCCACGAATACGAGAGGAAAGCCGCATGAGCAGCGTTGTCGTTCCCATCATCACTCCTGACACGTTCGACTTTCGGGCCTACATGGTCCAGTCCGAGCCGCACGCAAAGGTCCTGTCTGCCGACACCTGGAAGGAGCAGCTTTTGGAAGTTGTGCGCGGCGGCGGTCAAGTCACTGGCGCCAGGCTGCCGTGGGCAAAAACGCACGACAACATCCGCTTTCGCGGCGGGGAAGTCACGCTCTGGCAAGGCATCAACGGGCACGGCAAAAGCCAGCTATTGGGCCAGGCTTGCTTAGGGTTCGCCGCGCAAGGCGAGCGAGTTTGCATCGCCAGCTTTGAAATGAAGCCGGTGTCGACGCTCAAACGCATGCTTCGTCAAACCTCAATGAACGACCACCCGAGCGAGAAGGCGGTAAACGACCTGATGGCCTGGGCAAAGGGCCGATTCTGGCTGTACGACCAGCTTGGCACCGTTCAACCGGAAATGATATACGCCGTCATTCGCTACTGCGCTGATAAGCTCAAAATCAAGCACGTTGTCATTGACAGCCTCATGAAATGCGTAAGAGGCGAAGACGATTACAACGGCCAAAAGGACTTTGTGGACATGCTGACCGGCCTGGCCCGCGATCTGGATATCCATATCCACCTTGTCCACCACGTGCGCAAGGGCGAGAACGAGGACAAGATACCGGGCAAGTTCGACGGGAAAGGCTCTGGCGCAATTTCCGATCAGGTTGACCAATCGCTCACGGTCTGGCGCAACAAGAAAAAGGAAGCCGCCGTTACGAAACTGCAGGCCGCCAACAAGCCCATTGACGACGAAACACGCGGCACGCCCGACGCCATTCTCGTCTGCGACAAGAACCGGCACGGCGAATGGGAAGGAAAGGTAGCGCTCTGGTTTCACCCGCAAAGCCTGCAATACCTGGGCGACAAGCAGTGTCAGCCACTAGACATGATGGGGCACCAATGACCCCCGCTCAAATGACCCAGCTTTGCACCCACCAGCCCTACTACCAAAAGGGCTGTATCCCCTGCAATGCCCGCTACGTCATATTCCTACGCCCAAGCCGGCAAAAGCAGGGCGCATACCTTGCCGGCCTGCCAGAGCATGCGCGTGCGCAGACACTGGAAGTATTGAAGGGGGAAAAGGATGCAGATTGACCGCCTAACCATCATCCTGCCCTGGCCCGACACCAGCCTCATGCCCAACCGAAAGAATGGCCGGCACTGGGGCAACACTCAGGCCGCCAAGGTCCGGGCTCGGCAGGATGGCTACTTCGGCGCGAAGCAGGCTGTGGGCGCCAACAAGCTAGTCATGGCTGACCGCCTGCCAACACGCATCACGTTCGTTGCGCCCGACAAGCGCAGCAGGGACCTGGATGGATTGCTCGGCTGCGTGAAAGCAAATTTAGACGGCATCGCCCAAGCAATAGGCATTGACGACAAGCACTTTCGGCCAATGACGCTGGATGACGCAATAGATACCCAAAAACGGGGATTTGTAAAAGTGGAGATAGGAACATGACCAACGACGAATTAAAAGCAGCTGTAGCCGAAACCTTCGCCAAACAAGGCATATGGGTAAACCAGCATCTGCCGCTGCGTGATCTGCGCAAGAAGGTAGAAGAGCATACCGGCCAGCGCAAGCCCTACAAGCAGAACCAATTCGACTTCCTGCGCGACTTCGCCGGCATCAAGCGTGAGTACGGGCCGGCAAGGTGGGTGCCGCCATTTCGCCCCATGTCCACCAGGCCGCATCCACGCCAAGCAGATATCGAAGCCGCTCAACCGCCGTTCATGACGCCCAAAGGCGCAATAGGCAACGGCGATGAAAACACAAGGGTATGGAGGCGGTAATGCAAATACTGGCAATAATCGGCGGCGCCGTGCTGTTCATTGTGATCCTGGCGGCCATCATGTGGTCGATGGGCGTTCTGGAAGTTGGTTTCGATATCGAGTTCGATGATGAGGATGAATGAATGATCGACCAAGCATTCGAACAGCGCTTGGAGAACTGGGGCCGGTACTACAGCAGCGGCAGGGGCGGCAGCAATTCCAGCCCTACGGCGGTCGTATGCGAACAGATGGCAATAGCCGCAGGCAAGACCATCACCGACGGTTACCGAGAACTGCACCCGGCTCCAGAGATAGACGAAGCGGACGCGCAAACCATCGAATACTGCTGGGCCCGGTCGGACTATCGAATTGACGCCAGACTACGCGGATTGCTCAAGGCTCACTACATTCACCGAAACGATAAGCGCGGAACATGCCGGGTGCTGCAGATCAGATTGCGCTCATACGATGCCTTTCTTGAAGATGCTGTGAGACAATTCCAACAGTCAGTTGCACTGTATGAATCCGCAGTGCATAATTACGCCAAGACAAATGGACAACCGGCGAAAGCTGTGTAAATTGCCCTGTAGGCGGTCGGCCCGTCCCCGCCAGAAACGAATTCCAGAAGCCCTGTGAGAAATTGCAGGGCTTTTTTGCGTTTGTCCCCTCCTGGTCTTTGGGCCACCTCGCCCCGGTTTGAGCTGAAAAGGCTCGCCGGGGCATTTTTATTGCGAGGCATTTATGAGCAATCCTCAGAATGCCGCGATTGAAAAGAATCAAACCAATTCAAGGCGCGGCGGTGCAAGGCCTGGAGCCGGAAGAAAGCCTGGCTCAGCCACCAAAAAGACGAGGGAAATAGCAGACAAGGCAGCCAAGGACGGAATTACTCCGCTCGAAGTGATGCTTGAGGCCATGATCTCGTTCCGCGACGCCGGCGAATTGGATAGGGCAGCTTCGATTGCCAAGGACGCCGCGCCTTACGTTCATCCTCGCTTGGCTGCTATTGAGCATTCAGGCAAGGACGGCGGTCCGCTCGTTGTGCAGGTGGTTCGCTTTGGCGACGATCCAACTACCGAATAAATGGCGTCCCCGTGGCTACCAGATGCCAGCATGGACATATCTGGAGCGAGGCGGGCGCCATGCCGAGCTTGTGTGGGCAAGGCGGCATGGAAAGGATGAGGTAGCTTTACACCGGACCGCGTGCGCGGCTTTTGAGAGGGTGGCCAACTACTGGCACATGCTCCCTGAAGCCGCTCAAGCCCGCAAGGCCATCTGGAAGGCGATTAATCCTCATACGGGGATACGTCGGATAGACGAAGCGTTCCCGCAGGAGTTGAGGGCGTCTACCAACGACACTGAAATGCTGATCACGTTCAAAAACGGGTCGAGCTGGCAAGTGGTTGGGTCGGACAACTTTAACTCGCTCGTGGGGTCTGCCCCGGCAGGCATTGTTTATTCCGAATGGGCGTTAGCAAACCCGGCTGCACGGGCTTATCTTCGCCCGATTCTGCTGGAAAACGGCGGATGGCAGATATTTATCACCACGCCGCGAGGCAGAAACCACGCACATAAAACGCTGTGCGCCGCACAGAAAGACCCGAATGCCTTTGCTCAGATATTGAGTGCCGAGGATACGGGGATATTCAGCGTCGAGCAGTTGGACGCCGAACTCAAGGCCTACATGGACGAGTTCGGCGAGGAATACGGCAGGGCGAAGTTTGAGCAGGAATATCTATGCTCCTTCGACGCTGCAAACCTGGGCGCGATCCTGGCCCGATCAATCGGAATTGCGGAGAAAGAGGGGCGAATTGGTCCGCACATCGAATATGACCCGAACGGCGCAGGCATTGAGATCAGCGCTGACCTGGGGCGCAGGGATGCGGCCACATGGTGGTTCTGGCAGCCCACGATGGGCGGCTATCACATTGTCGATTACGACGGCGGCTGGGGTATCGACGCTGATGATTGGGTGGATCGGCTCAGGCCCAAGCTGGAAGGCCGGAAGCTGGAGAAAATCTGGCTGCCCCACGACGCCAGGGCCAAGACATTTGCCGCCAAGCATTCAGCGCTGGAAATCTTCGTTAAGGCCTTTGGGGTGAACAAGGTCGCAATCACCCCCGATTCAAAGAAAGCCGACCGGGTGAACGCGGCCCGAAAGATCATCAGACGCGTCGCGTTTTCCGATCGTTGCGAAGATGGTTTAGAGGGATTACGGGCCTGGTCGTATGAATACAACGAGGAAAGCAAAACTTTCAGTAGTGAGCCCAAGCATGACTGGGCATCGCATGACGGTGATGGATTTTCGTATGGTTGCTTGATTATGGAAATGTTCAAGCCGCCGCCAACCATTGAAACGACCCGCTTCCCAATCACAGGAAAGAAAACTGGCGTCATGCAAACAGTCACCATGGATGAGCTTTGGCAAATGAACGACCGACAAGCGCGGTCATCGAGGATATGAGTATGCAGCCAGTCAAATACGACGCAGATGGACGAATTGTGGTCAATGACACTGACGCCATTGTGTCGTGGGCCAACGGCTTGCCATTCACGGCTGACGGCTCCTTGGCGGTGTCGGGTGATTTGCCTGTTGTTGTGAACGGCGGCGTGCCTGCTGGCGCCGACGGAAAAGTGACGGTATCCGCGTAATGGCTGACGAAAAAAACTCCGCCGCCCAAAGCGCTCAAAAGTGGCTCGATGCGCTCAAGTGCGTCGAAAACGACACCGATAACAAAAACTGGGCTGATCGCAGTAAGAAGATAGTTCGTCGCTATCGCGATGAGCGCAGCAATTTCGAGGCCTGCGCCAAGTTCAATATCCTGTGGTCGAACACCGAAACAATCTTCCCAGCCATCTACAGCCGCACGCCCAAGGCCGAAGTCTCGCGCCGAAACAAAGACGCCGATCCTGTGGCGCGCACCGCTTCCCGCATTCTTGAACGGGCCTTGCAGTACGAAATCGACCAGTACCCCGACTTTGACGACAGCATGAGGGCCGCGATTCTTGACAGGCTGCTGCCGGGGCGCGGCACCGTCTGGATTCGGTTTGAAGAATACGAGATTGCGCGACCCGAAGGCGAGGATGCGCCGGCGCTCGAAATCGATGCGGCCGCCGCGCCGCCTGCGGGTCAAATGGCCGGCGAGCCTGGCGCAACATCATCACTCCAGAACTGGGGTGCGCTATTGGTCGAGGATGAGCAGGAAGCCGAGAGCCCAGAAATCAAAGAGCATGCTTGCGTCGATTATGTCTACTGGGAGGATTTCAGGCACGGACAAGCGCGTGTGTGGGCGGATGTTCCATGGGTGGGCCGGCGTGTGTACATGCGCCGAGATGAAGGCATTGAACGCTTTGGCGAAGGGTTCCGTGAAGTACCGCTCACGCAGGAGCCCATCGGCATTGATGAAAAGATGCGGGAATCGGGCGCGCTGGATGATCTGAAGAAGGCGGCGGTATGGGAAATCTGGGATAAGGACAGCAAAACGGCTGTATGGGTAGCAGAAGGCTTCGCGCAGGTGCTGGACACCAAGCCCGACCCTTACGGCCTGGAAGGCTTCTTTCCATGCCCCAAGCCGCTGTTTGCCACGCAAACCACCGACCAGATCACGCCAGTACCGGACTTTGTCTTGTATCAGGACCAGGCTGACGAGTTGGACCTTCTGACAACGCGCATCAATGGTCTTGTCGGGGCGCTCCGGTTGGCCGGCGCTTACGATCAATCTCAGCCCGCCCTGGCCCGCATATTGCAGTCGCCCGACAATGAGCTAATCCCGGTTGAAAACTGGGCCGCGCTGAGCGAGAAAGGCGGTCTTGCGGGCGTTATGGAGTTCGTGCCCATCAAGGATGTGGCCGCTGCACTGCAAGCCGCGTATGCCGCCCGGGAGCAGGCCAAGCAGGTCATTTACGAGATAACCGGCATATCGGACATCATCCGGGGCGCGACCAAAGCGAGCGAAACCTACGGGGCCCAGGAAATCAAGCGCCAGTTTGGCTCTTTGCGGTTGCAAACCCGCCAGCGCGACGTTGCCAAGTACGCCACCGACATTCTGCGCATCAAGGCGCAGTTGATGATGGACGTATACAGCCCTGAGACCTTGCTTGCCATGTCCGGCATCATGGATACCGAGGACGGCCAGTACGCTGACCAGGCCATGCAGTTGCTGCAATCCGAGCCCTTGCGTGAGTATCAAATCACGGTTGCCGCTGATTCGCTTGTGGCGATGGACGAGGAACAGGAAAAGGCCTCCCGCATGGAGTTCCTGCAGGCTATCGGCGGATACATCGAGCGTGCCATGCAGGCCGCCCAGAGCGTGCCCGAGATAGCCCCGCTTGCGCTGGAGCTCATGATGTTTGCGGTTCGGGCCTTCCCTGCCGCCAAGCCTATCGAAGGTGCGTTCGAGCAGTTCCAGGAGGCTATGCGTAACAAGCCACCGCAAGACCCGAATGCGGGCGCCAGGGCCGAGCAAGAAGCCGAAATGGCCAAGCTGCGGCATCAGGGACAGGTCGAGCAGATGAGGCTGGAGTTTCAGGCTCGGGCCAAACAGGCAGAATTGGCCGCCGACGCTCAAGCAAACCAGATTCGCGCCGCTGCCGATGTGCAGATACAGCAGGCTAAAACCCAGATGCAGTCCGATCTTGAGATTCAGCGGGCAAATATGCAGGCTGATCTTGACCGCTACAAGGCCGGTGTGGACGCGCGAGGAAAAGCCGCCATTGCGTCAATGCAGATGGATTTTCAACGATGGAAGGCCGAACTTGATGCTGCTGTCAAGGTGCAGGTCGCCAATATCAGCAGCAAGGCCAAGGTCGATAACGCGGCCACAGCGACCGCAACGAACGAGATAGTAAGCGAGGTGACGCAATGACGCGCAAATCGTGGGTCCAGGACCCCGTAACCCTCAAGCTCATACCGAAAGACGAATACATACCCAGGGGCCCAAACGGCCCCTTTGTTATGGGCGACATCACCCCCTACAAGTCGATGATTACCGGCGAAACCATCCAGGGCCGTCGCCAGCACCGAGAACATCTGCGCCAGCATGGCTGCATCGAAGTGGGTAACGAAAAGATCAACACCACGCCGCGCAAGCCCATTGAGCCATCCCGTGACGACTACCGTCGCGCCGTCGCCGAAGTTATGAGCGGTCGCGGCCTTTAGCCCACAAACAGCAAGGAAATCCCTATGCCAGTCGAACACGTTACTGAAAACACCGAACTCGAAGACATCAGCATCCAAGACACCATTGGCGCTGCCTACGATGCGGTTGAATCCGGCGAGGCCGCACCCGACACGCCTGTACTGGAAATCGACGCCACACCCGAAACTGTCGATGATGCCGCGCCCGATACCCCTTCCGACGAGTCCACGGCCAAGTCCGATGATGCCGCACCCGACGACACGCCAACGGATGCTGATCCCGATGCTGACCCAGATCATGGCGCCGAGCCGTCCCCAGAAGACGCCGCTCCATCGTCATGGAAGCGCGAAGTGGCCGAGAAGTGGAAAGACCTGCCTCCCGAGGCGCGCGCGGAAATCCACCGTCGCGAGACCGATTACCACAAGAGCATCGAAACCTACAAGCAAAACGCCGCCATCGGCCAGGACATTCAGCGTGTGGTGACGCCGTACATGGCGAACATCCAAGCCGCCGGCGTTGAGCCTATGGCCGCCATAGACCGCCTGTTGGTGGTCGAACACCACCTACGCAATGGCACCCCCGCGCAGAAAGCGCAGATGGTCAGTGAAATATTACGAGATTACGGGATCGATCTGGCGACGGTGCAACCACCGGCCCCGGTCGACCCAGCAGTACAGGCTCTGCAACAGCAGAACCAGCAGCTACAGCGTTTTCAGCAGTCCATCGTGGAGCAACAAAATCAGGCCGTTATGTCTGATATCGAGAAGTTCCGCACGGACCCTGCAAACGTGCATTTCGAGGCCGTCAAGGACGATATGGCCGCACTGCTGCAATCCGGCAGGGCTGAATCGCTCAAAGACGCCTATGACAAGGCAGTATGGATGCGCCCTGATATCAGGAAATCCCTCGTCGAACAGCAGCGCACCGAAGCCGAAAAAAAAGCCGCCCAAGCAGGGCGCCAGCAGCGTGCGAAATCCGCCGCCGTGGGCGTCAAAGGGTCGGCCCCTTCGAAGGTGTCCACTCTTGGCCCAGATGCCAGCCTGACCGATACGGTTGCCGCTGCCATGGACGGCCTCATTTAACGACAAGGAAATATCATGGCATTCGCTAACGCGCAGGTCTCCGACCTGCTTGCTACGACCATCGCTGCCCGCTCCAAAAAGCTTGCGGACAACTTGGAACACAACAACGCCCTTCTCATGAAGCTGCGCCAGCGTGGCAACGTGCGCCCCGTCTCGGGCGGCACGCACATCATGGAAGAAATCATGTACGACGATGGCGACGATTCGTCCGGTTCGTACAGCGGGTATGACGTCATCGACATCACGCCTGATTCGCCCATCAGCGCTGCCGAATATGACTTCAAGCAATACGCCCGGGCAGTGACTATCAGCGGCCTGGAAATTATCCAGAACGCTGGCCGCGAGCAAATGATTGACCTTTTGGCTGGTCGCGTGCAAGCGGCTGAAACGCGCCTTCGTAATGCCGTGTCGGCTGGCCTGTACGGCGATGGCACAGGGAACGGCGGCAAGGACATTACCGGCCTTCAGGCGGCGATATCCGGCACGCCCAATAGCGGCACCTACGGCGGCATTGATCGTGCCACCTGGGCCTTCT
Source organism: Pusillimonas sp. SM2304 (assembly GCF_031628915.1). Taxonomy (NCBI): domain Bacteria; kingdom Pseudomonadati; phylum Pseudomonadota; class Betaproteobacteria; order Burkholderiales; family Alcaligenaceae; genus Pusillimonas; species Pusillimonas sp. SM2304. Next base: position 733,321 of record NZ_JAVLUJ010000003.1, on the reverse strand, counting down.
GGCGAAATCAGTTGATCTCGTGCACGTCGGACGTGGGCGCGGCTATGTCGCCGTCGACCATCTTGTCGGGCATGAACAAGCTGGCATTGGCCACCGCTCGCGGAACGGATCGCACCGATCTGATCGTGGCAGACAACGAAGCGTTCGATTATTACCAATCGGCACTTCAGGCCATTCAGCGCGTCACCAACGACTCTGGCCAGGGTTTGGCTGGCGCTGGTTTCACATCGCTGAAGTACCACGGTGCTGGGGCCAATGCTGACGTCATCTTCGACGGCGGCATCGGCGGAAATATGCCAGCAAAGACCATGCATTTCATCAATACGAACTACCTGTTCTTCCGCCCGCACCGTCAGCGCAACTTCGTCGCCTTGGGTAATGACCGCCAATCGGTGAATCAGGATGCGGTGGTTCGCCTGATCGGCTGGGCGGGCAACCTCACCACTTCGGGCGCGCAGTTCCAAGGTATTTTGGTGGACAGCTGATATGGCACGACCTAGAACTGACCCGGCAATACGATTCGCAAAGTTTGTGGATGTTGTCGAGGGCGGGTGTCATGAATGGACCAGCACGCTAAACAATGGCGGATACGGAAAATTCTTTATGCCCGAACTCGGTCAGGCTCCAGCGCATCGAGTTGCATACATGATGCACAAAGGGGAAATCCCCCTAGGCCTGTGTGTATGTCATACCTGTGACAACCGCAAATGCGTCAACCCGGATCATCTGTTTCTTGGCTCTCACTCCGATAACGCGCGAGACATGGTGCGCAAGGGTCGGTACTGGGGGTCTAGGAAGGTCGCTGATCGCGAAGCTGCCCTTGCAATAAATCTGTATCGGCATCGCAAGTTTTCGCAGCAAAGCATCGCCAAGATCATCGGGGTTACGCAATCCTCGGTTTCAAAGATAGTTTTAGGTCAAGTCGATTACTCGAAACGAATCCAGCCGCCCACGGGCGGATTTTCATTGGAGAAACATCATGGCAACAGTTTTTACTGACACCCCCAAGATCGGCGTTGCGCTCTTGCAAAAGATCGACACTGCCGACACCAAGCAGCGTTCCGGGCATCGTCTGGGCTCCCAAGTGTGGGGCTCGGACGGCAAGCGCTATGTATACGCGCAGGCAGGTGCATCCATCCCGGCAGATACCTCTGTGGTCGCAATCAATGCGTCCACCTTCGTAGCGGCTGCGAGCGGTGGCAGCTACGCCTCACCTCCTGTCGCAATGGCGACCGGGGATCAGGGCTGGTTCGCTGCGGCTTCTGTGTAGGAGGGTGTATGGCAACTGATCCGAACCGTTTTATTCCCCTTGGCATGGCGCCCGCCCTGGCGAACGCTATCGCCGAGGCGATTGACGCAGCCGCTACTCCGCCCGAACCGGTCGAAATCACGGTAACCCTCACGGGAGACGTAACCGGCTCGGGCTCGGGAACCGACGCCATCGAAATCGCCACCACGATTCCCGGCTGATCGTTTCATCAACTCAACCTATCGGGAGGCCTTGTGCCTCCCGTTTTCGTTTAAGCGGCAATCCCGCAAAGGAAAACACCATGTACCAAGAAAACGGCGCCCTGGTCGAATTCTACCGCGATGCAGTGCAGAACAACTTCAAATCGGCCCAAGAAGGTCGCCCGATTTTTGATGAAAAGGATTTCGTGCGCATTCAGACCCCTGGGGACACGCGTACCGTGATCCAGCGCATTGCCAGCGATCAGGACAAACAGCGGTTTCCGCGTTCCTGGGAAGCATTCCAGCGTGGCGTGGAGCTCGCTCAGGAAGGCACGCCCCTGGAAGAGTGGAATCTTGTCTCTCGGTCCCAGGTAAAGGAGCTCAAGCACGTTGGGGTTGCCACGGTTGAGTCGCTCGCCTCGGTGTCTGACGCCAATCTGCAAAAGATGGGGCCTGGATATACACAGCTTCGCAATCGGGCCCAGCAGTATCTGGACTCATCCAAGGATGACGCCAAGGCCACCGCGCTTGCGCGTGAGTTGGAAGCAGCAAATGAGCGCATCCGCCTGCTGGAAGAAGCCAACGCAGCGCTCAAGGAGGCGGCCACTGAAACCAAGGATGACGCCAAGGCCAAGCGCGGGCCCGGCCGCCCTCCCAAAGAGGAATAAATCATGACGTTGCTTGAGTTGGTGCGCCAGGTCATGTCCGAGCTTGGGCTGCAACAGGTTTCCGGTGTCGTTGGCAATCAAGAGCCTTCCGTTCGCCAGATGTTTGCACTGATGAATCGGCTTGGCATGGATATGGTCCGAGAACACGACTGGCAAAGGCTTGTTCGCGAGCACATTCTGACCACGCAAGCAACGTCTGTTTCTTCGGCCCTCACGGAAGGAAGTGCAGTCGTGACCGTGCCGGGCACTGCCGGAATAACGAAGAAATGGGGGATATGGGGCACCGGCGCGCGCCCATTCGCTCAGGTGGTGAGCATCGATTCGTCCACGCAACTTACGATGAATATGCCGGCCGACAGGACGGGAAACTTTGATCTGCAGTTCTCGCAGATCGAATATCCGCTGCCTTCGGACTGGAAAAAGCAGATCCCACAGACGGAATGGGATCGCACCAACCGATGGCCGCTGATGGGCCCGCAAACAGCGCAGGCATGGCAGTCGTTCAAGTCAGGAATTGTATACGCAGGGCCGCGTGAGCGTTTTCGCATCATGGGCAACTGCATCGCGGTCAACCCGCCGCCGCCTGACGGTTTGCTGTTCTCTTTCGAATACGTCTCCAAGAATTACGTCATAGCGCAGGACGGGACGGATAAGCAGAGCTTCACGGCGGACACCGACACTTGCATTTTTGACGATTCGCTCATGGTCTTGGGCGCCAAGACCTTGTTTTTGCAGGCCAAGGGGCTGGACTACTCGCTGGAAGGCCAGCAGTTTGCCAATCTGATGAGCCAATGCAAAGCGCAAGACGCCAGCGCACCCGCGCTATCAATATCACCCAGGCCCGCGAGTCAACTTCTGTCCAACCGCAATATTCCTGACGGGTCATGGGGCAGCCCGCAATGGTAAGGAGACTGTCGCCTGGGCGCATGCCGCACACGAGCGCGACGACCATCCCAGCGCCCATCGGCGGCCTGAATGATCGGGACGCAATTGCGGATATGCCGCCCACCGATGCGGTGATCATGAAGAACTGGTGGCCAGAGCCATCCAGGGTGTCGGTCAGAAAGGGCTCGATTACCCATGCCAGCGGACTGTCGGGCGGTGTTGAGAGCGTTTTTGAATATTGCTCGCCTCTGGGAACTATCGAGCTATTTGCAGCGGCGGCTGGGGAAATATTCGATGTGACGACCTCCGGCGAGGTGGGTTTGCCAGTCGTGACCGGCCAAACCTCAGATCGCTATCAGACGATGGCCGCCACCACAGCGGGCGGATCGTTCTTGTACGCCTTTAACGGCGCCGACGAGCCACTGTTGTATGACGGCACAGACTGGAAACCGATAAACGACACCAGCACGCCAAGCATCACCGGAATCACTGACACGAAGACCATCATTGATGGCCTCGTTTTCAAGGGACGCGCATACCTGATCCAAAAAAACTCGATGAACTTCTGGTATCTGCCTCCAGCACAGATAGGAGGAGAAGCGGTTGCCATCGACATGGGCCAAATATTCCAGCGTGGCGGGCACATCGTCACGGCAAAGACGTGGACGATCGACTCCGGCAATGGATCGGACGATCATATGGTGGTGATTTCGAGCAACGGGGAAGTGGCGGTTTTCTCGGGGTACGACCCGTCGACACCTGGGGCATGGTCGCTCATTGGGGTCTTTTATCTTGGCCGGCCCATCGGCCAAAGGTGCGCCATCAAGTTCGGCGGGGATTTGCTGATCATTTGCGAAGATGGAGTTTTCCCATTGGGGCGCGGTCTCTTGTCGGCTTCGGTGGATCGGCGCGTGGCTGTGACGGACAAAATACAGAACCGTATTCGGCAGGCAGCCAACACTTATAAGTCAACGTTTGGCTGGGAGTTGTGCCTTGCCTCCGACCACTCGGCGGTGATTTTGAATGTTCCCGGGCAGATGAGCAACAAACAGTACGCCCAGAACACGCTTACAGGCGCCTGGGCTGAGTTTGAGGGCTGGGACGCCAATTGCTGGCTCTATTCGGAGCTTGGTCTTTTCTATGGCGGCGACGGCGCTGTATATCGCGCCTGGGATTTCGATTCTGATGATGGAGAGGCCATCGAAGCAGATTGTCTGCAGGCCTTTAACCATTTCGGCACAAAAGTGCAGACCAAGTATTTCACGATGATTCGCCCCTATATCGCTACAGGAGGCATTCCATCGATTCTTTACTCGTTGAATGGGGATTACTCGGCGACTGACCCGGAAGGCGCACTCATCACAAGACCGCCTCAAGGAATGCTATGGGGCTCGATGGTGTGGGGCTCGATGGTGTGGGGCGGATCGCTGCAGCAAGTGCAAGATTGGTTGACTGTGGGCGGCATCTACAAGTCTGCGGGATTGCGTATGAAGGTTCTGAATAATCAGTCGCCAGTCCAGTGGGCGGCCACCGATTTCATATACAGTCGCGGCGGCCTATTGTGATGATCTTTGACGCCGACGTTATTGGCCCCTGGGTAGCAAGCCGAATCGAGGGGATGACGTACTACCCGGGGACCAGTACCGGCATCGCCCGCGTGAAAGACGGAAAAATCGTTGCCGGCGTGCTCTATCAGGATCATAACGGACCGAATGTGTTCGCCCATATTGCGGTCGACCCTGGCGGCATGAATCGCCGGTTTTTATCAATCATCTTTGACTACCCATTCAATCAACTGAAAGCAAAACGCATTACCGGCGTGGTGGCATCAAGCAATGCTGCCGCCAAAAAGCTGGACGAACACCTGGGCTTTGAGCTTGAAGCAATCCTTCATGACGCACATCCAGATGGTGACCTGTGTATCTACAAAATGACAGCGGACCAATGCCGCTGGATTAAGGAACTGCCTTATGAGAGCCATGCATAACCTTGGAATACCTGATCTGCCCGAGCGCGCATTTACGCGCCATGGCAGAAATATCCTGCCGCAAGGAAAGGGAAGCGCACCGAAGGCGCCTGATTACGGCGCTGCCGCCAAAGAAACGGCAGCAGGCAACCTTGAAGCGGCTCGCTACGCCACGCAAGCGAATAGGGCGAACCAGTACACCCCATGGGGCAGCATCGAATGGAACAACAACAGAACATTTGATCAGGCGGGGTACGATGCCGCGACGCGAGCCTATCAGCAGCAACTGGCATCAGGCGGGGCGCCGTCCAAGGGCTTGACCGGCGACAAATTGTTCGACTCTATGGTGGGCGGCATATTCACGGGCAAGAACAATTCATCGGGCGGCTCCGGTGGCGCGCTTTCGGCTCCAAACCGCGATGATTTCTGGTCGGGCGGGGATGATTGGACGCAACGTATCACGCTATCACCTGAAATGCAGGCGCTGTTGGACCAGCAAAACAAGCTACAGATGGGCCTATTCGGGGCACAGGATGCAGCCCTGGGCCGGGTCAACCAGGCCATGGGCCAGGGCTTTGATTTGTCCGGACTGCCCGAAGGCGGCTCAATATACGACCCTAACCTTGCCACGAATAACGCCACCGAACTGCTGATGCAGCGCATCAGTCCGCAGCTTGACCGGCAGAACGAGTCTTTGCGCGCCCAATTGGCGAACCAGGGCATCACGCAGGGGTCGGCGGCCTATGCCAACGCCATGAATCAGTTCGGCCAGCAACGCAATGACGCGTCGACACAAGCAGCGCTGCAAGGCATCGGACTTGGCATGCAGCAGCAAGGGATGATGTTCGGACAGTCAGAGCAGGCCCGCCAACGCGCTCTTGCGGAAGCGGCGTATCTGCGAAGCCTGCCCTTGAACGAACTGAACGCGCTGCGCACCGGTAATCAGGTGTCGATGCCTCAGTTCCCTGGCTACGGCCAGCAAGCCACAACTGGGGGCGCGGATATGCTTGGGGCAGCCAATGCTGGATACAACGCACAATTGGGGGCATATAACGCGCAGCAGGCGGGACAGGCCGGAATGATGGGCGGGCTGTTTGGGATTGGCGGTTCCATACTTGGCGCGGCTGGCGATGCCGGCGGCTTCAGCAAACTATTCTCTTAGGGTTGACCATGGCACAGAATCAGTTCCCTAGCCCCTTCCTCGCCCCGGATTTGCTGCAAAAACAATACAAGATGCAGCAGAATCAGCGTATGGCGCAGATGCTCATGGAGCAAGGCCAGGAGATGCCTCAGGGCCAAATGGTATCCGGCCATTATGTGGCGCCGTCGATCACACAATATCTCGCGCAGGCTTTGAAATCGCACCGGGGTCAAAGACTGCAAAACTCAATCCCTGAGCAGATGGCGGATATGCAGCGCGATCAGCAGGCGCAGTTACAGAGCATGTTCGGCCTTGGTAGCCAGCCTAGTCCGCAAGCACTTGGTCAAGCGTTGTCTGGCGACCCTGGCTCCGCCCAGACTTTCCCCGTTGACGCAGAAGGGAATCAACCACAAAACGCACAGCCTCAAATTCCGCTCCTGCCTGGACGCAGCGCCCAAGAATCGTACCTTACAGCGGCGTCCGTGGGCATGCCCGAATACATGAAGCTCGTGGCCCAACAGGGCACGCCCACGGACATTCAGAAGAATCTGATTGCCCAGGGCATCCAACCCGGCAGCCCGCAGTGGAATCAGGCGCTTGGTGGCGTTACCGAAAAAGCGGGGTACATTGCGCCAATTTCAGCCGCCCCAGGGTCCACCATTATCGACCCGCGTACAGGCCGCCCCACGTTCAACGCGCCGCAAGATGGTCGCCAGGTCGTGTTCGATCAGCAGGGCTCGCCCTCCGTTCAACAGGTGCCCGGCTGGAACGAAGCCGAAGCCGCACAAGCCCAGGCTCAGGCCGCCGGCGCAGCCGCCGGGAAAGTCACGGGCGAGTACGCAGGCAAGCAGTTGACAGGCGAGAAGCGTCGTGAGGCTGTGCGGGCCGCATCCGGAATCGATGCAAGCGCAGCGCAGCTTGGACGCCTGAAAGAAACGGTCGATCTGATCAAAAACCATCCAGGCTTCGAAGGCATCAGCGGATTAAGCCTGGAACGACTGTCGTCTGTTGTGCCCGGCACGGCTGCCGCCGACGCCGCGGCGCAATTCAAGACACTGAAATCTCAGATCGCCCAAAACGTCCTGCAAATGTACCGTCAAATGTCGGATACGGGCGGCGCTGTCGGCCAGGTTTCAAACGCAGAGCAAGAGCTTTTCCAGAACAATATCGCCGCGCTGGATACGGCGCAATCGCCCGAACAACTGCGCAAGTCGCTTGACCGGATCGGCACATTTGTAGATGAGTCGATGGGGCGTTTGCGGTCTGCATATGATCGCGAATACGGCACGGGGGTCTTCGATTCCATCATGGGCGCTCCAGAACAAGCTGATGCTGGCGGCATTCCTCGCATTACTGACCAAGCGCAACTGCAATCGCTACCCTCTGGATCGCTCTTTATCGCGCCGGACGGCACCACGCGGAGGGTTCCATAATGGCTAACTGGTGGGATTCATTGCCTCAGGCCACGCCCCTGGATATAGCATTGACGCAAGAGCGTGTCGATCCGCAACTGGCTCAGCTTGCGCAGTCCGTCTACCAGCAAGAATCCAGCGGTGGCCGCAACACGACGACCTCCAATGCGGGCGCGGTGGGTGGCATGCAGATCATTCCTGCGACGTTCCAGAGCGTGGCTGATGAGGGATGGGATATCAACGATCCCGTTCAAAATGCCCGTGCAGGCGTGCGCTATCTCAATCAGATGTACGAGCGTGGCGGCAGCGATCCGCGCATGGCCGCGATTGGGTATTACGGTGGCCCCGGGGCTATTGATGCGGCGCGGCGTGGTCAGGCTCGCTCGGACCCGCGCAATCCCAATGCGCCTGACACGTTTCAGTATGCGGATCAGGTGACAGGGCGTCTTCCGCAAGAGCAAGGAAACTGGTGGGAGGCTATGCCACTGGCAGAGGGTGTCACTGAGTATTCCGATGGTCAAGGAGACTCGGTGCGTGTGCCAGATCAGCCAATGGGGCAAGAACCATCGGGCGCCGAGCGAGTTGGCGCTGCAATTATGGAGATTCCACGTCAGATCGGTCTGACGGCTCGCTATGGCCTTGAAGGTCTAGGCCAAGCCGCTGGTGTACTGACCGAGCCAATCCGGCAAGGGCTGAATGCCGGCCTCCGCGTCGCTGGTCTGCCGGAAGCTGCACCTACCGCGCAAATCGCTTCATCCGCAGCCGATGCCTTGCAACTGCCGCAGCCACAAGGCTCAAACGAGCGCGTGGTCGGCGATGTGGCGCGACTGATGGCAGGTGCGGGTGGCATTGCTGGCGGCTCTGGCGCTTTGGCGCGAGGCGCAACGGGTCTTACGCAAACCGCGCTAACTGCGCTTGGCTCCAATCCCGCGCAGCAAGTAGCCTCTGCGGCTGGCGCGGGCGGCGCAGGCGGCGCTGTTCGTGAAGCGGGGGGATCGCCCTTGGCCCAAGCTGGCGCGGGTCTTCTAGGTGGTCTGGCCGCTCCCATGGCGTTATCCGGTGCGCAGTCCGTGGCGCGCGGTGTGCAAAACCGATTGCCCGGCCCCCTATCGTCGGTGTCGCCGCAGCAGGTCGAGCAGCGCATTGAAATGACCTTGCGCCAATCCGGCGTCGATTGGTCGAGGGTTCCTGAGCGTATTCGTCAGCAGTTGCGCCAAGAGGCTGCGCAGGCAATGCGATCAGGTGATGATCTTGATCCGGCTGCCATGGCCCGATTGCTGGATTTCCGGCGCGTCGAAGGCGCTACGCCTACCCGAGGCATGTTGACGCAAGATCCGGTACAAATCACCCGCGAACAGAATCTAGCCAAGATGGGCGCGAATGCCTCAGATGCCGGATTGCAAGGATTGGCCCGCGTCCAAAACGAGAATAACTCAGCCTTGGTGCGGGCGCTGAATCAGGCCGGGGCCGGGTCAAGCGATGATGCTTACGTCGCCGGTCAGCGCGCCATTGATGCCTTGCAATCACGCATCGGGTCGCGACAGGCGCGGATTAACGACCTGTATAGCATGGCCCGCGATAGCGCTGGGCGCAGTTTTCCGCTGGATGGCCGCTCTTTCGCTGATCGGGCTATCCAACAGCTTGACGATAACTTGCTGGGCGGTGCGCTGCCTGCTGATGTGCGCAACCACATCAACCGGATCAGCGCCGGCGAAGTGCCGTTTACGGTTGACTATGCCGAGCAGCTTAAAACCTTGATTGGCCGACTGCAGCGCAACACCAGCGATGGATCGGCGCGCTATGCCCTGGGCCTTGTGCGCCAAGCGCTGGACGATGCGCCGGTGATGCCTCTAGGCCAACAAGCAGCCGCCCAAGGCGCACGCGCAGTCAACCCAGGTATGTTGCCAGCGACCGATGGCACGGAACTTGGCGAACAGGCTATTCAAGCATTCACCCAGGCCCGAGGAGCAAACCGCAGTCTGATGCGTCAGATCGAACGAACCCCGGCCCTCAAGGCTATTTACGATGGCAATGTCGCGCCCGAGCAATTCGTCAATAAATTCATCATCGGCCCGGGCGCAAAGATCAATGACGTGCAACGCCTTGGGCGCATGCTGGCATCGGAACCGCAAGCGAAAGAGGCCGTCCGCACCAACATCACGCAGTTTCTGAAAGACAAGGCGTTGTCAGGCCAAGCGGATGAGGTCGGTAAATTCAGCGCGGCAGCTTATGGGAAGGCGCTACGTCAGCTTGGTGATAGGAAACTGGGTGCGTTCTTTGATGCGCAAGAGGTCGATCAACTGAAGTCCATCGGACGTGCTGCCAGCTATATGTTGAATCAGCCCGTAGGCAGCGCCGTCAATAACTCAAACACGGCTGCGGCGACATTGGGCCGTGCGCTCGATGCAATGAGCCGCATTGGGACAAAGATTCCGCTGGGGTTGGATAAGTTGATTTCGGGCAGTATCACCGGCTTGCAGCAAGGCGCTGCACAGCGCATCACTCCTGCCTTGTCTGCGCCCACTGTCTCGCAGCCAGGATCGCGCCTAATCCCTGCAAGCGTCTACGGCAGCCTACTTGCCGCTCCGGGCATTCCACGCCGCGAGGATAACCAGAGCCCCTAACCAGCCCAGAAAGATGGGGTCAAAGCCCCAAAGCGTATTTTCCATACACAACATTCTAGCCGCTTCCTAATCGAGGTGGCTTTTTTATTTTCAGGAGTACAAGATGCCCCGAAACGGTAGTGGCGGCTATCTGCCCCCACAAAATAGCTGGAACCCGGCAATTAACGGTGCGCAAGCACTGCCCAATGACTGGATGGCAATACTGAATGATATTGCCGCCACGCTTCAAGCATCGACCGCGGCAGACGGGCAGACACCCATTACAGGCGTGTGGAATTTTGGCAACAACCGGATATCGAACGTCGGCGCGCCGACTGGACAGGGAAATGCGCTGCGGTGGGAGCAACTGATAAAAGGCCCTGATATTGAGTCGGCTGGGACGATATCCATTCCGGTGGAAGGGCAGCTATTTGACGTGACGGGCACGACGACCATTACGACAATCAACGATACATACCCTGGCAGGGTGGCGATGCTTCGGTTTGGCGACGAGCTTCAGCTTAACAATTCGGCTAATCTCCAACTGCCTGACGGGGCAGACATCGAGACATTGGCCGGAGACATCGGGATATTCGTCAACGTCGATACAGGGGTATGGCGGTGCGTTTCATGGCCGGCATCCACGTATCGTAGATCCAATATTATCGGCCCCGTCTCAAAGAATGATGATTTGCCCACCGGGGCGGTTATTGAAAAAGGAGAGCCAACAGCAAACAGCGCCTACGTCAAATTCGCTGACGGATCGCTGTTTATGACTATTAGGGACATATTCCATACAACGTCAGCAGCGAACACTTGGAACACTATAAATATAGCTGCACCCGCTGCTTTTTTAAATAATGGAACATGCATAGCAGTGGCAACTATTCAGAACATCCCGTCCGGGCAGTCAATATCGGTTCGAGCGCTTCCGCTAGGCACTTCGCAGGTCACTTTATCTGTTTTAAGTGCCACCAGCGCAATCCCCGAATTGCGAATTCAACTATTCATGAAAGGCCTCTGGGCTTAGGAGTAATTATGCATATAAAGCTGTCACCTTACCGATCGGTGCGCGACGAAGCTAAGGCGCCGGTCATCGAAGTGATGGGCGAAAAGCTCATCATCGAAGGTACGGAGTACGACTTCTCAGGCGTGCCTGATGGCGCAACGCTCCCATACGATGCCATCGACTGCCAGCACATTGTTGGGGACGTTGAGCGCATTGACGGGGTGCTGCATCTGACAATCACCTATCCGCTTGGTCCTCCGCCTTGGGCTGGCAAGCATCTCTTTGATCAGCCTATCATCGACCCCGCTGATGGGTTGTTGGAGTTGCCGCAATGACTATAGACCTATCCAAACTCATCACGGCTGAAGATAAGTTCATTTCCGCGAAGGACGCGAAGCGTGCGCAGATCAACGCGGCCACGCTAGCGGCAATCGATGCAGGCTTTGAGCATCAGGGCCATGTATACGATTCGGATGCTCGTAGTCAGACGAACATCATCGGCTGTGCAAATGCTGTCGCTGCTGGCGTGCCGTTGCCTGCTGACTTCACATGGCGCACAAAGTCGAACGAGAACGTTCCGATAGATGGGCCGGGCGTCATAGCATTGGGGGCAGGCCTCTTGCAGCACGTAAACGCGCAGTACGCCATCAGTTGGACTTTGAAAGCCGAGATCGAGGCTGCGGCGACGCCCAAAGATCTTGACGCCATACGGTGGCCTGAGCCAGCCGCCTAACACCTGCGGGAACATCCATGCAAATCACAGACCCACAAATAGCACGGCTTTTCGAACGGGTCGACACGATAGCCAAAGGCATCGATGAGCTCAAGCCGCTGATGACGCAACTCGTTGCCCTGCAAACCGATCAGGCGCACATTGCCGACCATATCAAGCAGCTTAATACGATCACAGAGATGCGCGGCGTTGTGCTTCACCAGATCGATAAGCGCGTGCTGGTCATCGAGCGCTGGCATAAGGGGCTGATGTGGTTCACCGGGTTTGCCTTGTCCGTGATCATGGCTCTTGGCGGTTACGCAAAGCAGTTCATCGACACCCAGGACAGTCAGCAGCGTGACACGAGGCAGCGCATCACGGCGCTGGAATTTATCGTAAGCGGGCCAAACTTCGAGCGGGCTATGTCCAATCCACCCGTTGCTACGGGCAAGAAATAGGAGGTTGTATGCGTTTTGTCGACGATTGGAAGGACTGGCCCAAGTGGGTCAGCACCTGGTGCGAAGCGGCTGCGGTCGCTTTTTTTTCGGCCTTGCTCATTGCGCCAGATATAGTCATTCAGGTCTGGAGCGTTATGCCTGCAGATATTCGAGCGGCCATCCCCTCGGACTGGCTCAAGTGGGGTGGAGTTGTATTGATCGTGGCCGGGTCGGTTGCCAAGATAGTCGATCAGCCAAAACTCAAGGGGAAATGATGCTTGAGCTTATCAAAAATATACCGAGAGCCTTGTCCGGTAGCCGAGGCAGCCCAGCGGATACGCGGCCTGTCGCAACGACCGCGCCGCCGGCACCAGGCACTGTCGTGACTTTTGAGGTGGCTTTTGAGCGTCTGATCGGGCACGAGGGTGGCTACGTCAACCATCCAGACGACCCCGGCGGGGAAACCAACTGGGGCATCACAAAACGCACGGCCCGCGAAGCTGGGTACACCGGGAGCATGCGCGAGCTCACGCGAGACATAGCCAAGGACATTTACCGCGACGCGTACTGGCTGCGCGCCCGGTGTGACGAGTTTGACGGCGCTATCGCCTTCCAGATATTTGACGCCGCAGTCAACCACGGTATTGGCAATGCTATCCGGTTCTTGCAACGAGCTGCGGGCGTAGCCGACGACGGCGCTGTGGGGCCGGTGACAATGGCGGCTGCCAAGGCAATGGCTGTAACTGATGTCTTGGCCCGTTTCAACGCGGCCCGGCTGACCTTTTATACCAATCTCTCTACCTGGCCTACGTTCAGCAAGGGGTGGGCCCGTCGCGTCGCAGGGAATCTCAACTATGCCGCTGATGATGCTTAAAGCACTCTGGGCCAAGGTCTGGCCCTACATCGCCCTTTTCACCGCAGCCCTTGCGGCTTTTTTTGGTATTCGGCAGGCGGGGAAAGCGGCAGGGCGTCAAGAAACCCGTCAGGAAATCAACGAAGCCAACGCTAAAGCCAGGGAGAAAGCCCGTGAAGTGGATGATAAATACGATCAGATGGCCGATGATTCTGTGCGTGATAGCGCTCGCCAGTGGGTGCGCAAGCCTTAGCGGCAACTACTGCGAGCTGGCCAGGCCAATCTGGTGGAGTGACCAGGCGGAGCTGGATACCACGCCTACGCCGGTTGTTCGGCAGGTCGTGACACACAATGAGACGTATCAGGCGGTGTGCCGATAGACACAAAAAAGCCCGCTCGATGGCGGGCCGATTGCTGTCTAAAACTAAAAGTAACATCAAGCATTCATGCGGGTTTCTTGGCGTCTAGCTCATCTTATTATTTTAGACGGCGATAGGCGTATTTTCCTTTTAAATCATATGATTGCACGCAATTTGACACATACTGCTGCATCATCGGGGTGTGCGAAGATAAATCGGTTTTATTCATACAAATCAAATAGTTACTGTTTCTTCGCGGTTTTCTTGGGACAAATTTGGGACAATTTGACGCATGTTTTGCATGCTCTCCCAGATACGTTCCAGCTCGCTGGGAGACTCTGAATCTATCCAGCGCGCGTACACTTGCACGAGCATGGAGTAATCATTGTGGCCCATCTGATTGGCGATAAAGGCCAAGTTTCCGCGAGCCGTCAGATTCCAGCATGCGTAGGTGTGCCGCGTCTGATAGGGTGGGCGTGGGCGAATCTCCGCCCGTCGGACCAGGTTGCTCCATTTGGTATTCCAGGCGCTGGGCACAAAGAATTCGTTGACTTCCTTCCTGCGTGCTTGAGTTTTGGGCGACAGGAGAACGCGCACGCGGTCGGTACGCGATTCATGGCGGTTTAGCCAGACTTGCAGATCAGCGGGCTTGCGATGTTTGGCGTCCTCGATAAGCACCCGCAGTGCCTCACGGGCGGGCGGGAACAGCAAGACGGTGCGTTCCTTGTTTGTCTTGGGAACCTTGAACGTCATGGATTGGGTCACTGACCGGCGTACCGTAATCTTGCTCAGGTCGGTGGCCACGTCCTCCAAAGCCAATGCCAGCAGTTCGCCGGGGCGTAGTCCGGTATAGACCGCCAACGTGACTGCCGCCCGGTCAATCGGGTGTATGCAGCCTTTATCAATGAGCAACTGATACTCCTCGAAGCTCAACGGGTCGGGGTCTTTGTGGCTTTTGGTGAAGCGGGTGCAATGCTTGGCCAGATCCTTGCAGTATCCGTTGTCTTCGCACCAGTACAGGAAGCCGGAGAAGGTTGCGAGGTAGTGGTTGACGGTAGAGACCGCGCGGGTGGCGATCAGATCGACTCGCAACTGCTGGATGTCGGCGGGCTTGAGCGCGTCGACTTGGCGGTCGCGGCCGATCGTCTCCAGGCAGACGTTTAGCGCGTTCTCGTAGCGTGACTGTGTTTCCGGTGTGATGTCGACCGCCTTGAGCGGCTTGTAGCGGTCGCACAGGTCGACCAGGCGCTTGCTGGTTTGGGCAGTGCTTTCCGCTGGGCGCGTGTGCGGAAACATTTCTGCTTCGTTGTAGGTGCCGGTGCGCAACGCATACAGAGCCGCACTGCGCAGACGCGCGGCGTGCTTGAGGTTTGCTTTGGTGGGGTCAAGTCCAAGCGTATGCCGATGGCGCACGCCCTGGTGCATGAAGTCCACGCGGATCGATTTGCCGTGTATCCAGATGCCGGGGAAGCCGGTCTTCGCTACTGCTTCGACTGCCATCACGATGCTCCTGCTGCTTATGCTTACTCCGCCTTCGTTTGCTCGTTCAAGGGCCATTGGCCGGTCTTGAGCATGAAAAGCTCGAAAAGACCGGGAGGCATGGAACGGTCGCCCGCCTCCCAACGCTGCCATGCGCGCAGCGATACCCGCACAATTTGCGCGGCTTCCGTTTGAGTAAGGCCAGCTACGATGCGGGCATCACGAATGGTGGCGACCGGCGGGCTTTGCTGCTTCGTCGATTCAGACATAGACAAGAATGGTGGAAACCTGCGCGTTTGCAGCTAATCCCCGAATTATATACGACCATTGGTCGTATTGCAAGAATTGCCATTCCCAACAGGTGACGGATGCTTATGCCTTCTAAACGTCACTCAGAAGGATCTGGCGTGCGCTGTGCTTTCCACCCATCGTTCGAACTCTGCAAGGTTCAAAAAGATACGGCCATCCGGCGCTTTGCGCCAGATGCGACCTTCCAGCCAAATTCCGCCTTTAACCTTGTGGCGCACCGCGTTCTCGCTGTAGCCAGTGACTTCGGCAAACCGCTTGACGAGTACCCATCGGCTTGGATTGCTCACGGCGTTCTCCCTGTGTTGTCGGTGCCACAATGCAACCGAACCAGCATGGGGAAATTGTTGCCGGGGTTTGTTATTGGGGAAACTTGTGTGGGCGTAGTTGAGCGTAGGCGGGTGTGTGGGGTGGCCTCGGGGTATGTCGTCTCACCGATAGGCCTGGAGCCAGGAGCAGTCGCGTTCGCGGGGATGCGCCCGCCCGTGCTTCAAGTCATGGTTATCCGGCATGACACCTTCGGTCCGTCTGGTTGAGTCGGGTCTGCGCGTTACGTTTGCTAAAAACAAACAGTGTGTGCAGATTTTTTCATGGTTCGGATTCAAATGATTGAAAATATTCAGCAATAATTTTTAAAGACATGAAATGCCCTTCAGCAAAGCTTAAAAATTTTCGACAAATATGCTCCCAAAGGGCGTGGTGCGTCCCTGTTCTGAAGAGCATGTACTTCATAACCTTTGCTAGTCGAAGTTCCGTGTAGCCCTTGCCAAATGAGAGATATAGGCTGAGTCCGTGATTAAATACATGATCGGTGAAAATCTGCCAAGGTGTGTAGCGTGGCCATAGAGTTCTGAGATCTCCGCCAAAGGTATAGCGACTGGACAGATGAACAAAAATCAAATGGAGCAACAGCTCGGATTCCCCTTCATCTGAAAAAATTTGGCGACCGTGATTTTTTATCAGTTGGAACAGAATGAAACTAGCCAACGGATTTGGTGTTTGTGCTAGCGAATGGAGATTTTGGGCAGTGAATGCCAGTGGAAGGGCGCCAACAGAGTAAAGTAAAAAGCCGTGTCGCAGACTCTCAAAGTCGAACTCTTCTTTTGACACAGCCCGAAGAACTATAGCGGCTACATTTGCCGTAGGACTCTTGTTGGCGTGGTGTAAAGCAGAAAAAGCCCCATCCATACAAAACCAAGGAATGTTATTGGCCATGGAAAGCTGAATGGCATCGTAGACGGTAGCGTCTATCCCTTCCTTGATTGAAAAAACCTCAAGATTTGCATCATGAGCCATCGGATAGGCTACAGATGAATTGTCCAGCACTAATTGCAGCGTCTCTACTATGTGTGCGCTATTTTCGCGAATATCCGATGCCGTGGTTCGAACAAGTCTTCCACTATCCGTCACACCTAAGAGCATGAACTTTTCATCGGAGATCTCATTGATGAACTGTGTCAGCTTCTCTTTGGTGGCTGCGGGTAAAATAAATGAAATGCCAGCATCTAGTACTGCGCGGACTAGGTTTGTAGTTGCTAAGTAGCCAATGCCGTAAGCGTCAAGCACAATGGCATTAGGGCTAGCCTCACCTTGATTCCATAGGGGTGATTTGGGAATCCGGACGTCAGGCCAGCAATTCAAAGCGCTTTTAAAAGCATCGTTTGGATAGAGCGCATGACCACGAATATATAACGGTAAGGCATCAACCTCTTCCAGTTGCTTGCGACGCTCAGCATCTGAATTTTGGCCGAGTTTTTTCTCTAAATAGGGTACTAACTCAGCAGGGTCAGATGGCATCTGCATCATGACGAAGCAATCGCTGCCATCGTTGTGGATATGTCGCAGTCTTAATGCAAGACGTAAACACCCCACGTAAGGGGGCAGGCGGTCTATCACCCTGTAAGTAGCCATTCCCAAATTGGCGCTTTCGCCTTTCGGCAGATCTTGCAGCAGCCTCCCCAAGTGGCTGGAGGACCTCAATGTGTATTCACCGGAGTTTTGGTCGTCCTCAACGATCAGCCGAGTCTGAATATTTCCTTCCTGCTCATACTCAATGGCAACTGCGCACTGCTCTAATGTAGCCGAGACATCTAAGTCTAAGTCGGTCATGAGGCCTGTGCCAAAGTGGAAATTTACCAAGTCGACGGCTCGGTCTCTGGGGGATTGGATGAACCAATCCACCCACAGCGGCTCTACGCGTTTGAAGTTCCCGGCTCGGGTAAGAAACCCAAGAATGGCCATGACCTCGGGAATCGGAGATTGCAGCACAGCATCAGGTATCCTCTGATGAAAAAGCTGTTGCTCGGCTAAACTCTGATGGCGCGCTCGAAGGTGGCAGCCCTGATACCATGCATATGCCATATCAGGTGCATACTCGACCATGAGATCACTAAATTTCAGTGCAGATGTGATATCCCCCATTCGCTCGGCTTTCATCGCACTGAGGTTTAAGATCATTACAGACTTTTCTGCATCTTTGATTTTGTCGATCACCTTCTCGAATGTTTCGTACTGCTCCGCTTCAAGTAAGCATCTCAGATAGGCTACGACGAACTGAGACGGCCATAACGTGTCATCGGGTATGAGACGGGAGGTGAACTCGATTGCCTTATTAGGTAGTTTGCTGGCGGATAGCTTTTCTGCCAATTCAAATACCACTTCCGGCATCAAGGTCGTTATGTCGTTCCCCCATCGCGAAATGAAACGATCCGCGTGCTGGGCCAATTCCTGTCTCTGCCGTGCACTATGGTTATCTTCATCGTGCTTAAGGGCGTGGACTAACAGTCGAACGTAAGCTTCCTCCATTTCAGAGGCGTCATTTAGTATATGCTCACGACCCACCCATTCTTCGAGCTCGGGTGGTGTTGCCAGTCGAAGGAAGGGCATTATGTCGCTGATTGGGTGACTATTCGCTGCAAGGAACTGGTTGCACCAGGCAGTGCGCTTTTGAGGATTTTCAGTTGCCGCTTTCAGCTCCCTCTGTGATTCGTTCAGCGCGGTCTCGTCACCTAAAGCAGCCTTGCACATCGCAATAGAAGCAGATCGAGTGGGATCAAGATTCGGAAGGTGCTTTTTCAGCGTTTTGAATAAGCTGAGTGGTGCGTAGCCCTGATAAGCGTTGAAAATGGAGCAGGCCAGTTCCTGGACGCGTATATCGGTGCCTTCCGATTGCTCGAATAGCTGAGCAGTGTGGTCAGCCAGATCGTCCAGCCCTTCCTTCACTGCGGGCCGGTTCAACCAAAAGTGACATTTAGCAAGATCAGGGTTGAACTTCATGCCTGTTGCGATGGTAAGAAGCACCTTGGAGTTGTAGGAGGGAAACCACGTATCCAAGTGCTTGGCCATTCGCAGCATCAGATCTGTTAGTTGCAGTCGGGCGGCACCCTCAACGATCCCAGTCAGTTCTGCCTCTGTGGGGTTTCCTTTTCCCGCTGCCTCCAGGTACTCCTTGTCTGCGTACAAACGTAGATACGTCTCTTGGGAGTACGGTCCGGGAGGCGATTTTCCTTCAAAAAGGTCTCTCGCCGCCTGTTCGCGATCAGTACCACTTGACAACTTCAGGAGCGCCGCTAAGCACATGTCCTTAACCACATGATTGCTTGCGGTCGAGATGATCTTCGCAACGGTTTTCCAGGCGTCATCGTGATCTTGAGCTTCAACCAGTCCGCTATAGATTGAAATGACCTCTACCAAGGCGGCAGCTTCAGGGTCTCGCTGGGCCATGGCTTTGAGCATGACCATCTGGGTTTTGGCCGTAGCATTATCCTTTTTTCGAAGGCTTTCGAGCACCAAATCCATTGGAGGAATCAGATCAGCCGGAGCCAGCGATTTGATCTGGACCATGATCTTATCGCCAGCCACGTTATCACCAACACCGGTGTGGCTCTGCTCAATTGTGCTCACGTATGCGGTTCCTGATTATTGATCACTGGGTGATTTTGTTGCCTGCTACATTGTCGCCACTGCCGTTGTGAGTTTGAGTGACGGTATTGATTGTGGATGGCGTAGCTATGGCAGCCTTTGCGTTGATTTCTTGAAGTAGGGTGAGTAATTGCGAGGAATTTTCTAGGCGGCGATTAATGGCTAGCTCACTTAACTCGTCGTTGATATTGAGTTTCGCAAGTTCGGTGGCCAAAGCATCAGCAACCACCTCGTCTTTAATCCAGCTACCTAAACGACTCTTTAGAATATCGCCGCTTAATTGAGCGCCGCGTTTCAATACGTCGTAAATCGTGCTTGCGATGACTCCGGTAGTAATGAAATCCATTCTAGATATTCCTTTGGTGTGAGAAAGGTGGTTTTTACGGCAGCTATCTGGGGAACATGGTGTAGGCTACAGCCGAACGAATGACTGGATGGCAATATGTGCCCGACCAGCATTGCCACTTCTTGTCGTCTCTTGCCACGAAAGGCAGTGGCGCCCCTCAAGAATGTATCAAAAATGAACAGGGCGGTGTTGTCGCTGTTGAAGTTCATCACCTAATCAAACCATAGCGTCTGCGCTTCGCGCACCACGCTGCTCCAGGTTCGCTCCCGCTCATCCCTGACGGGACTGCCTATCGCCAGCCTTCCACATCCCTGACGCCTACGGCCCGGCTTCCCCGCTTCGGGCCTGCGCGCTTCGCTTGCCTGCGGGCGACACCAAAGACCTGGCCGTTGCCTGCTCAACCATCTTTCCTGACTTCATCACCTTGTCCGCGACTGTAGCCCGTGGCCGCGTGCCGTCAAGGCGCGCCAGGCCGTGTCCTCGGCTGCGCCTGCGGGCCGCACCCTCCTGACGCTTCTTTCCTTGACGGCCCCCGTTCGTGGGCTCCTGACCGTCGCGGGCGACGAACTCAGGAAAGACGGTGGCAACGAGGCCAACCGGGTTCTTCGTGCCGACCGCACAACAACAGCTCAAAAGCGTTGGGCTTCCGAATCTTGGAATCCGGTGTGCGGTGAACAGCAAACCCTTTCTTTGTCAGGAGAAATCCCATGCTTGCATCCCGCTTCGCTCCCCATTCCCCCGTGCTTCGCAGCGACCGCCCACTATCGGACGATCAGATCAGGGCGGTGGTGCCGTCCATCTATGCCGATGCTCCACACGAAAGCCGTTCAGAACGCTACAGCTACATCCCCACGGCGGCAGTGCTGACGGAGCTACGGAAAGAAGGTTTTGAACCCTTCATGGTGACGCAGACCCGGGTACGTAACGAAGACCGGCGCGAACACACCAAACACATGATTCGCCTGCGCCATGCCAATCAGGTGAATGACAGCATTGCCAATGAAATCATTCTTTTGAACTCGCACGATGGCACGAGCAGCTATCAGATGCTGGCGGGCGCGTTCAGATTTGTTTGCGCCAATGGGCTGGTGTGCGGCGACACCGTCGCCGATGTTCGCATCCCGCATAAAGGCGACATTACCGGGCAGGTCATCGAAGGTGCTTATGAAGTGCTAGACGGTTTCGAGCGGGTACAGGAATCCCGCGAAGCCATGCAGGCGATCACGCTGGACGCGGGAGAAGCCGAGGTTCTCGCACGCGCAGCACTGGCCCTGAAGTACGACGACCCCGACAAACCTGCACCTATCACCGAAAGCCAGATTCTGATGCCGCGCCGGTATGACGACCGCCGCCCCGATCTGTGGATGACCTTCAACCGCCTGCAAGAAAACCTCACCAAAGGCGGTTTGCGTGGCCGCAGCGCCAACGGTCGCCGCCAAAGCACCCGAGCGGTGCAGGGCATTGATTCCGACATTCGCCTGAACCGTTCCCTGTGGCTGTTGGCCGAGGGTATGCGCCAGTTGAAAGCCTGATTCCCCTACGCGGCAGGGGCAGGCAGCCACCCTTGCCGCGCTTTTCATGGCTGCAATGCAAAACCTCAAGGAGTGTTCACCATGAACGCGATCAACCACACCGAAGCCCAAGCTATCGACACCGCTACGCCCGAAGCCGCCGCCCCGGCGCAAAACCTGATTCTCGTACCGCTGTCGCAGCTTCGCGTTTCAAAGCGCAACGTGCGCAAGTCCAAGACCGCAGGCCAGTCGATTGATGCGCTGGCGGAAAGCATCGCCCGCGTGGGGCTGCTGCAAAACCTCACCGTCATCGCCGCCGTCAATGGCGAGCATTACGAGGTCGTGGCCGGTGGCCGCAGGCTGGCGGCGCTCAAGCTGCTGGCGAAAAAGCGCCGCATCGCCAAGGATTGGGAGGTTCCATGCCTGCTGGTGCCGGACGCCAGCGCCCGCACCGTGAGCCTGACCGAAAACGTGCAGCGTGAGGCCATGCACCCGGCAGACCAGTTTGAAGCGTTTGCGGCACTGGTCAAGGAAGGCCGACCCATTGAAGACATTGCGGCGGATTTCAGCGTCACCCCGCTGGTGGTGCAGCGCCGCTTGAAACTGGCGAACGTCTCGCCGCGCCTGCTGGCCGATTACCGCGCCGATGCCGTGAACCTTGATCAGTTGATGGCCCTTGCCATCACAGACGATCATGCGGCACAAGACGCCGCGTTTTATGACGCGCCCGAATGGCAGCGCAGCCCCCATGCCTTGCGTGATCGGTTGACCGAGCGAGAAATTGACGCAGGCCATGCGCTGGTGCGCTTCGTCGGACTGGACGCCTACGAAGCCGCAGGCGGCGGCATTCGTCGTGATTTGTTCGCGCAGGACGATAGTGGCGTGTATGTCACCGACGCGGCACTGTTGGAAACGCTGGTGCGCCAAAAGCTGGACGACCACGCGGCCACAGTGAAGGCGGAGGGGTGGGCTTGGGTGGATGCCACGCCCTTTGCCACCTATGCCGACCTGCAAGCCTTCCAGCGAGCCCCACGTGAGCGGCGCAATCCCACCAAGCGGGAGGCCGAGCGCATGGAGCGGTTGGAAACCAAGATGCAGGCCACTGGTGCAGCGATTGATGCGGCATTGAGCGATGATGACGAGGAAAAAGCCGATGCCTTGCAGGAGCAGGGCGACAGCTTGGGCGAACAATTGCAGGCGCTGGAAGATCGCTTGCTGGATTACGCCCCGAACGTGAAAGCCGCCGCAGGGGCCATTGTTACCCTTGATCGGCAAGGGGAAATTGTGGTGTATCGCGGTCTGATGCGTGAAGCCGAAGCGAAGGCGCTGCGCACTTTGGAGCGGCTGCGCCAAGGCTTCGGCGGTGAGGATGACGTTAACGGCGAAGGCGAGGATGACGAACAGCCCAAGGCCGCTTCCATGACCGACCGGCTGGCGCAGCGCTTGAGCGCCCACCGCACCGCTGCGCTGCAAATCGAACTGGCCCGGAATCCACAAGCTGCCCTGGCCGCTGTGGTGCATGGCATGGTGCAGACGGTTTTGCAGCGTGATCGCTATCATCGCGACGGCTTGCCACTGGAAATACGCTTGACCGTGCAAGACCGGCTGGAAAGCATGGCCCCGGACTGGCCGGAATCTCCCGCCGCCGTGGCGCTGGCAGAATTGCAAAAGGTCTTGAGCGAAGGCTTGCCGCAGGACAGCGCCGACCTGTTCACCGTCTTGCTGGCAACGCCGCAAGATGCACTGGTGCGGCTGCTGGCAGTATGCGCGGCGGCAACGGTGGACATCATCACCCCCCGCGCTACCGCACAGCAACCGGGTGCGGAGCTCGCGCAGGCCGTGGGGCTGGACATGGCGGCATGGTGGCAGCCGACCGCCGAAGGCTACTTCAAGCACATTTCCAAGGCCGTGATTCTGGATGCCGTGGGCGAGTTCGCGCCTGATCAGGTGTCGCGGCTGGCGAAGCTGAAAAAGGCCGATATTGCCAGCGAAGCCGAACGGCTGGTGGCCGGTATGGGATGGATGCCCGCCATCTTCCGGGTGGCAGCCTCGCAGGACATGGCGGCAGACGAAGATGGTGAAACCGTCGAGGATGCCGATACGCTGAATGATGCGGTGAATGCCGTCGCCGCATAACCCTGACGAGCAACCAGCGCCCCGGTTTCAGCCGGGGCGCTGGCGGTTCATGGGTTTATTTCGCACCGTCCACAATGTCTCCCCGTCATTGTGGACGGTGGGCAAAATCCGGACGCGGCATCGCCGCGCCCGGTGATAACAGCCAAAGCGAAAAGCCAAATCAGCCGTTCGCCGCCCACGGGGCCAGCGGCGACCGGAGCCTATGACACAAGTACGCCTGGGGCGGGCGGTCATCGCTGCGCTGAACAATTAGCAGCCCATCCAGGTGCAAAGCACGGAATGACAAGGGCTGTCATAAAGTCTTCATCTCTTATGCACAGGCTTGCTCACAGAATCTGTGGATAAATCCGTGCGTGTCGGCGCACGCGCCGCCGGGCTGTCGGGCAGCGCCCCATGCCGGCTTTGCCGTCACGGCCATTCGGCTTCCATCCCTCACGCCTTCGCGTCGGGGGGCGCTGCGCACTGCGCGTGCACGTTGCGCGACCCGCAACGATTAAAGTCTGGCTGCGTTGCACGCAGAGGATTCCAACGCAAAACCCAGTGACACGGTGGGGGCTGTTTTACTCCCGGTCATTGTGTCATGTCGTTCTTATTTTCAAGGGCGGCGCGTCGCCGTGGGCGCCGCTTGCGGCCGCTGGCCGTCTTTGACCCTTGAAACCTGCGCTGCGCCATGCCTTCGGGTTCCGGGCAATCCCGCCCTGAACACTGGAGAGCATCATGAACAACACCATCGCCGCACTGAGCTATGACAACATGGACGAGACATACGCTCTGTATGTACGCAGTCCCAGCGGCCGCTACAAGCTGGCCAGCGACGAGCAGATTCTGGCGGCGGGCCGCACGGCTGCGGAAAGCCTGGTTTCCCAATCGTCGCCGGTCGATCAGCCGACCAAGGTGAAGCAGTTTTTTCAGGCCAAGCTGGCCGGGCTGGGACACGAATGCGCCGCCTTCCTGTATCTAGACTCACGTTTCAAGCCGATTCGCTATATCGAGCAGGGGTCGGGCACGTTGAGTCAGGCCAGCGTCTATCCCCGCGAGATCGTTAAGACGGCGCTGCGTCTGAACGCAGCCGCGCTCATCATGGCGCATAACCATCCGTCGGGTTCAACCGAGCCAAGCATGGCGGATCTGAACCTGACCAAACATCTGAAAAACGCGCTGGCGATGGTAGACGTACGGCTTCTCGATCATGTCCTCGTGACGGCGGCAAGCACAACCTCACTGGCAGAGCGGGGGCAACTGTAAAGCTCCGACAACAGCACAGGGCGTTACGTCCTGTGCGGTTGTCAGATAAGCAGGGTCAAGCGTTTGACGCTTCTTCTATATAGCGCCCCGCCAAAGGCGGCGCGGGCAAGACTACGCCTGGACTGGCTGGCGCAGGTTGCACGCACGCGTGCCGTCCTCGAAGCTGGCAGTTGTTTGTCTGGGTATCACGAGTGGCGGTTCATCGACACACCGCCCAGCCTGGCTTATGGAACTTCCACACCGCGCCTTCAAAGGCAGCGCCGCAGCGTGCGGCGGGGATGTTTGCGCCCCACATCGGCAGCTTGGTTCTTGCCCGCATCAGGGCGCTGGCCGGTCGAGCGGGTATGCGGAGAAACCGAGTTCGCCACCTCTCTTTGCAGGACGGTCGGCCTGTACGTCCTTGTCTTGTCGTGAATCCTGGCGGGGGACGGCAAGCCTTCGGGCTTATTGGTCGCAACCGTCCAGCACAAACAATTTCCCCGCCGCCGCGGGCGGCTTCCTCGCGGGACAAATTCTTTGTGCTTCCCGGCCCTTCACGTTGTTACGGCCGCTGGCGCGGTGCGGCCCGCCCACCCCCGCCGACCGGATCACAACAAGGACGCACTGGCGCGACCTTGATTTCCTGAAAGGAGAATCATCATGGCCAACATCGGCACCTTCACCGCAGACAAAGACGGCTACACCGGCACCCTGCGCACCCTGACGCTCAACGTCAAGGTCAAGCTGGTTGCCAACGACAAGGGCGAAAACGACAAAGCCCCCGACTTCCGCTTGCAGGCGGCGAGTCATGACATCGGCGCGGCGTGGAAGAAAACCAGCGAGGCCGGGCGGGAATACTTGTCGGTAACTCTGGATGACCCCTCGTTCCCGGCCACCGTCTATGCCCGCCTGATCGAAGGTGAGGACGGTACGCATGATCTGCTCTGGACGCGCAGCAAGCCACAAGTGGTTTAAACCACCGCGCCCCGCCCTTTGGCGGGGCGCATATCCACCCAAAGGCCCATGGCTGCGCAGCCGCCACAGACCTTATCGTTAGACCTTACCTTCGGTAAGTTGGTGTTCTGTTTGAGTCATGAGCACTGCCGTGCTGCATTCCAGCGCACTGGCGATCTTGAAGATGATCGCCAGCGTCGGCATGTGCTCGCCACGCTCGATCTTGCCCAGGTGCGAGCGTTCAATACCCGCGAGATTCGCCAGCATTTCCTGGGCAATGCCGCGTTCCGTGCGCAGCGCACGCACCGCACTGCCGAAGGCCTGGGCCAGTTCGGCATCAAAGGTGGTGGCGCCGGGTGGCCGACCGCGCTGTATGGGACGCTTTTGCATAGACACAAGCGTCGTTTGGCGGCACAATTAAAACCACGTTATCTTTAACTCATTCATCCAGATTTCAGCTTTTTCTTGTGTAATGACGCAAACCCGTCAAGGTGGATTCCTTTTAAAGCGCAGATGCGCAAGCGTGCTTTTCAGGGCTTGCGCACAATCGGCATTACGATTGCCCGCTTTTACGGATTCGAGACAAACCGCTTTCGGGTCTTCGCACAAATGCACAAAGGCAGATCAGCGGTTTTACGTTTTGGCAGAGCACACGTGAACCTTTCACTCATCACCGACGACGAACGCGCACAACTGCTCGCTCACGGGCAGGCCCGCGCTGCGGGCCAGCGTATCGACCCGCCGCCGGTCGTGCGGCTTTTCACGCCGGACGCGCATGCGACCTGGCTGCTGACCGCACTCGATCCGGCTGATGGCGACACGGCGTATGGGCTGATCGACCTGGGGATAGGCATGCCGGCGCTGGGCACTGTGCAGCTTTCCGCCTTGGCCTCCATCGTCGGCCCACGCAAGCAGCCCGTGATGCGCGACCGCTATTTCCAGGCGGTGCGCCCGCTCTCGGAATACGTGCGCCTGGCGCAAGAAAACGGTTCGATCACGGATTAACAGGCAGTCGCAATACGAGCCGCGCAGCCCATCTCATCCAGGCGCATTGTGACTATTTCAGTCATGTTCAAGACCGTGACGGTCTGAATCATGAGTCTTGCATGAATACGCGACGGCCCAGACTTAAATAGTCATGATCTTCTGCGCGAAATGCGGCAGGGTCATGGATGCTGCTTGCTGATTCTTCAGCGGTGCCATCATCGCATTCTGATCACTGGTGCAATGGTTAAGACGCAATCGGACTTGATGTTTTTAGTTTCATTTTATGCGATTGGTAGTTAAATCTTAACGTATTGAAACTGGCTTGTGTTTATTGGCTCGTGTTTATTTTCCGATGGTGCTGCCCCGCTGAGTCAAAGGGGGTTGCGTCATGGCCGATTCGCTCGCCAAGCACTGGCATCCGGTTGCCGCGTATCTCTACATCCTGCACTTGGATGGCCCGGCGCTGGCCTGGGAATATCTGCGCCGCCATCCTGATTACCGGCAAGATTGGCTGCGCCATTCCCAGCAGCCGGAAGCCGCGCAGCCCACGGCGCAGCGCTGGGGCTTGCGCCTGCTGGAAGACCCCGCCCTGGATGCGCGTGACGCACATCCGATCTGGTTCCCTAATTCTCATGGCGTTCATCTTTACCCGGACGCCGACCCCATGCCGGGTGCCACGCTATTCACGCTCTGGCGCATCCCCGGTGACAAATCCCTGATTCACGACGGTGTACGCCTGGTGCTGCGGGTGCGTTGGCCGGGTAGCTGCCTGCGGCTGGCGGTGGCCCCTGGCCTGGCAGACGGCATGGCCTACGTCTATGCCGTGCGCGCCGGCGCCGATCTTCTTGCGCACGCGCAAGCGCTCACGCTGGAAATGAACAATCTGGCTCTGGTCAACGACGCCGTTCCCATTGCCGTGGTGCGGCCCCGGCCCGCCTTGTCGGCCTTGCAGGAACTGCACACCTTGCAAGCGCTCGACGCGACCCTGGCGGGTGCGTCCTTGCGCGACATCGCCGAAGGGCTGTTTGGCTCCAAGGCGGTGGCCCGCGACTGGCATGCCGATGGCGCTATGCGCGCTCGCATGCGCCGCCTGGTTCGGCGAGGCGATGCGCTGATGCGCGGCGGCTACCGCCGCCTGGCACAGTTGCCCGAGCCTGTACAGGGACGATCTTCATCCCCTGCAAAACGTCCCTGAGCAAGTCGCCCGGCTTTGTTGAGACTGTCTCCATCCGGCAGCGCTGGTGCCGCCGGTTCTACCGAACGATGGAGGTTCATGTCATGCGACCCGCTCCCTTACGACCTGCCGCCGCACCCATTGCCCCGCCCGCGCAGCCCCAACGCTACTTGACCAACGACGAAGCCGCCCAGTACCTGCGCCTGTCGCCGCGCACGCTGGAAAAGCAGCGCGTGATCGGCGGCGGGCCGACGTTTCGCAAATTCGGCCGGCGCGTCATGTATGCGGTGGCCGACCTGGACACCTGGGCTGATGCGCGCAGCTACGAGGCGACCTCCGACCCGGAGTACGCCCAGCGCCATGCGGGTGATTATCGTGACGGCCGCTGAGCGTTCGGGTGCCGGCGGCCATCGCCATGTCCAGTCCCTCGCAGTCATCACGGCTGCGACCCCCGCCGCAGCGCGAACAACTGGCGTTGTTCCGCGCACTACCGGGCGAAGACATGGCGCCGCGCGATGCTCAGGATTTGATGGCCTATCCCTTTTTCTCGTTGGCGAAGTCGCGGCGCGTTGCGCCCATCGACTTTCGCAGCGGCAATATCACCATCCGCGTGGAGGGGACAGCCGAACATGGCATTGCCACGATCTGGGATGCCGACATTCTGATCTGGGCCGCCAGTCAGATCGTGCAAGCTCGCGATGCGGGCATCCGCAGCTCACGGTTGATGCAGGTGCGTCCCTACGAGATCCTGCGCTTCATTGGGCGCGGTACGTCCTTGCGCGACTACCAGCGCCTGAAAGCCGCCCTCGACCGTCTGCAATCGACCAGCGTGGCCACATCCATCCGCGAAACCACGGGGCGGCGGCTGCACCGCTTCTCGTGGATCAACGAATGGAAGGAGCTGGCCGATGCCGACGGCAAGCCGCTGGGCATCGAACTGATTCTGCCGGACTGGTTCTATGCCGGGGTGATGGATGCGGCCCTGGTGCTGACCATCGACCCGGCATACTTCCGCCTGACGGGCGGCATCGAACGCTGGCTGTACCGCCTGGTGCGCAAGCACGGCGGCAAGCAGCCGGACGGCTGGCAATTCGACTTCCGGCACCTGTACCGCAAATCAGGCAGCGTAGCCCGCTTCTACGACTTTGCCGCCGACTTGCGTGCCTTGGTTGCGCGCCAATCGCTGCCGGGCTACGTCCTGGGCATCGAACTCATACCGGAGGACAAAACCGAACTGCTCACGTTCCGGCCCGTGCCGCCCACGGCACGGGGATAAGTCTGTGGGTAAGCTGTGAATATCCTGTGGATAGTGTCGTGCTATCAGGCAACGGAACACTCGTGCTATCAGGCAACAGATCCTCGTGCTATCAGGCAACAAAAACGGCCGAAACCCCGCGCCATAGCTGGCTTTGCGCGCCCCTTAACTTACCTAACTTAACTACTCTAACTTTTAATAGAGAAGCACAATGTCAGTGGGCAATTTCCAAAAACCAACAATCGGGGCGGTCTGAACAGCAAAATCAGCCGAAGCACCATGCCCGTCTGGCAAGGCAAAAACAGACAGGCATTCCAGGTGGGAGGGCTGCGCCATGATTATTGCCTTGCTCAACCAGAAAGGGGGCGCCGGCAAGACCACACTCGCCACCCACATCGCTGGAGAACTCGCGCTGCGCGGTCAGCAGGTCATCCTGCTGGACGCCGACCCGCAAGGCTCATCCCTGGACTGGACGCAACGCAGAAGCCAGCAAGGGCTACCAAGGCTGTTCAGCGCCGTGGGCCTGGCCCGCGAAACACTGCATCAGGAAGCGCCAGAGCTGGCCAGGCGGGCCGATCATGTCGTGATCGACGGGCCGCCACGCATCGCCGCCCTGGCGCGCTCCGCGCTGCTGGCGGCCGACTATGTGCTGATTCCCGTTCAGCCCAGCCCTTACGACTTGTGGGCCAGCGCCGAGATGGTGGCGCTGATTCGCGAGGCCCAGGTGTTCCGGCCCGCCTTGCAAGCGGCCTTTGTCATCAATCGACGGGTCAGCACCACCGTCATTGGGCGCGAAGCGCGCCAGGCGCTCGCCGACCAGCCGCTGCCGACGCTGCGCGCCGAGGTCCGGCAAAGAATCGTCTTTGCCGACAGCGTGGCCGCCGGGCGGCTGGCACGCGAGACAGCGCCCGACAGCGCGGCGGCGCGTGAAATCACCGCGCTGGTCGATGAACTGCTGCGGTGGCCGACATGACAGCGAGGCTGCCACCGAACAGCAAACGCCCGGCCAAGCGCGTCGGAATAGGTATGCGTCCGCCCGTGAATCCACACGCCGAGGCGTGGATTCGCCAGGGCGACGCCGGCGCACTGAACAAGGGCGACTGCTACACCGCCCGCCTGACGCTGGACATCACCCCCGCGCTGCGCGCACGCATCAAGGTGTCGGCCTTCACGCAAGGCGTGACCGTGGCCGACCTGCTGCGCGGTCTGCTGGAGCGCGAGTTTCCAGAACATCGCAAAGAGGACACGCCATGAATACATCCGCTTCGCCTGCTTTTGGCGCGGCGACGGCGGCATCGCTGCCGCTATCCGCCACGCTTGCCAACCAAGCCAACAGCGTGCCGCTGACGCGGGTGGCGCTCGCCACGATCGAACCGCATTTCAATCTCTATCTGCGTTTTGGCGAACCGGCACATATGATCCGGCTGGATCGCTGGCGGCGCTGGGCGGTGTTTATGCCGGGCGTGATGTTCTGCCGCGTCCGCTGGCAGGCCAACGATTACGGCACGGTACGCTGGCAGCTCATGGTAATGCAGGCTTGCACACCGTTGGACGCGGCGCAGCGCATTCCCGGCGTGCAGCCCGGTGCGCGTTTGCTGCTGAACGTCGAAGGTAATCATCCAGTTCGTTCTGTGCTGGAGCGCATTGACGCCATCGAGGCGCTGGGCATCGTGCCCGCCGCTACATCGCCAGCGTACTGGCGCACGCTGGGCAACCGTTTGGCGGCCCGCCTGGCGTTGCCCGAATACACCATTGAGCGGCACACTGCCTGGCTGGCTGGGAGGGCGCTGTCATGACCCCCGATTCCACCACCGCCCGCACACCCGAAGTCGCGCCGTTTCCTCGCTCACGCGTGCGCGCTCGCATCGTCCTGGCGGGCTTCGCCGCCGTTGGCCTCGCGGCGCTCGCCTGGGCGACGTTCGTGCAGCCGCTACCGCGCCTGATCTACAACCCGTCCAGCAGCGTTCCGGCCGGCTGGTATCGCGTCAAACCATTCCAACATCAGTCCGGTTCGCTGCCCCGTCGGCTGGAAGTGGGCAGTATTGTTCTGACTCGATTGCCTGCTGACGCCGCCGTACTGGCCGCGCAGCGCGGCTACCTGCCCGCACATATCCCGCTGCTCAAACGTGTGGGCGCCGTCGCGCCGCAGCACGTCTGCATTATCGACGGTCAGGTGCGTATCGACGGCGTGCCGGTGGCCGCCGCACTGCCTGCCGACCGGCTAGGCCGGCCGCTGCCCTTCTGGCCGCATTGCCGACCACTCCTTGAGAGCGAACTGTTCCTGCTGAGCGCCACACATCCGGCGTCGTTCGACAGCCGTTATTTCGGCCCGGTCAGCGCATCCGGCGTGATTGGCGTCGCGCATCCGATCTGGCTGGAGACACATCCATGATGGCCGCCGATTCGCTGCACGTTGCCGTGCATCTCATCGTGCCATCGGGCATGCTGTTCCGGCTGCTGCCGCCGTGTCGTCGCGCGTGCAGCACGGGCGCATTCGCGCCGCGCCTCGCGCAACATC
This sequence comes from Pusillimonas sp. SM2304, assembly GCF_031628915.1. Classification (NCBI taxonomy): domain Bacteria; kingdom Pseudomonadati; phylum Pseudomonadota; class Betaproteobacteria; order Burkholderiales; family Alcaligenaceae; genus Pusillimonas; species Pusillimonas sp. SM2304. The sequence goes on along the minus strand of NZ_JAVLUJ010000003.1, from coordinate 702,016 downwards.
CGGCGCAGCCGTCCAACGAGCAGGCGTCTTGCCTCGAACGCGCCCGGCCTGCGGCCATTGGCGCGTTCGCCGGCGGGCTGGCTGTCGGCAGCACAGCGCTGCCGGACCGCCGACGCCCGGAGCGAAAGCGACAGGCAAAGGCGGAAGGCAAGACAAAAGGGGGCGGCACACAGCCGCCCGCAAAGCCAGTCTGCACGTGGGGGTGGCGCGGCACGACGCGGCGTTGCCGTCGTGCCGCTGGGGGCGCGAGGCTCGCGCCAAGAGAGGGCTTGCCGCGTGCTTCACACGACCGGCTACGCCGCAGCTTCAGTCAGAACTTACAGAAAGCGTAGCCATGAGCGACCGCCGCGATGATGATTTCCGGGTGCGCCCCAGCGCCCCGAAGAACCGGGGCAAGGGTCAAGGCCAAGGTTTTATTTCCAAGGTGCTCAAGCAGACCGGCAAGGCCAGCGGGGGCAAATCCTCGATGCGTCATTCCGCAGCCGGTAGCCGTGGCGCACGCACCGGTCAGCGTCCCGGCGCACGCCTGGGTCGCGGCCATACGGCGGCGCGCTTCGCAGGCGCCAATCTCACGCCATTCTCGCGGCGCGTGACCATTAAGACGCTGCTGGTCAATCAGCAACGTGCCAGCCCACAGTCGCTTGCCAAGCACCTGCGCTACATCGAGCGTGACGGCGCGGGCCGCAATGGCGAGCCAGGCCAAGCCTATGGGCCACAGACGGACGTCGCCGATCTGGATGCCTTCAAGGAACGCTGCGCAGACGACCGGCATCATTTCCGCTTCATTGTCTCGCCCGAAGATGGCGCGGAGCTGGATGACCTGCGCACCTACACCCGGCATCTGGTGAACCGCATGGAAGCCGACCTGGGCACGCGCCTGGATTGGGTGGCGGTGGATCACTGGAATACCGACAACCCGCACACCCACCTGATCGTGCGCGGGCGCGACGAGACCGGTCAAGACCTCATCATTGCGGGCGACTATATCGCCCAGGGCTTGCGTCATCGCGCTTCTGAGCTGGCGACCGAATGGCTGGGGCCGCGCACCGAGCTGGAAATCCAGCAGGCCATGCAGCGCGAAGTGGAGCAGGAACGGTGGACGAGCCTGGATCGCACCCTGCAACGTGAGATTGGAGAGGATGGACGGGTGCAGATCCAACGCTTCAATGAGCCGACATTGCAACGCCAGCGCCTGTTGCTGATCGGTCGCCTGCAACGCTTGCAGCGCCTAGGGCTGGCCGATGAAATACAGCCCGGCACCTGGGCCATGCACACCGACGCTGAAAAAATCTTGCGCGCCCTGAGCGAGCGGGGCGACATTATCCGCACCATGCAGCGGGCCATGAGCGGAAAACAACGCGAACTTGCCGTATTCGAGCCGGGCCAAGATGATGATGGAGGTGGACGCGTCATCGTTGGGCGCGTGGCGGCCAAGGGGCTGGATGATGAGCTGCGCGACCGGGGCTATCTGGTGATCGACGGCGTGGACGGCAAGGCCCATTACGTTGCACTCAATGCTCGCGACGAACCGGCCAACTATCCAACCGGCGCGGTGGTGGAAGTGAAGGGTTCCGCCGACATTCGAGCGGCTGACCGCAACATCGTGGAACTGGCAAGCGACGGTTTGTATCGTATCGATCACCACCTTGCTATTGAGCAAGGTCGCGCCAAAGCTGGTCGCGACCCGCAGGAAGTCGTCGCGGCGCATGTTCGCCGGCTGGAAGCCCTGCGCCGCGCCGGAATTGTGGAGCGCGTGGCTGATGGACTATGGAAAGTACCGCGTGACCTCCCCGAACGTGGCCGCCAGTATGACGCGCAGCGGCAGGGAGGTGTGGCGGTGGAACTGAAATCACACCTTCCCATCGAGCGGCAAACTCGCGTGATTGGGGCCACCTGGCTTGATCACCAGTTGATTGGCCGCGGCAAGGGGCTGGAGGATATGGGTTTTGGTGGCGAGGCCAAACAAGCCATGCAGCAGCGCGCCGACTTCCTCGAAGAGCAAGGACTGGCCCAGCGGCGCGGGCAGCGCGTGATCCTGGCGGGCAATCTGCTGAGCACGCTGCGCAATCGGGAACTGGCGCGGGCTGCCAAGGACATTGCCGCCGAAACCGGTCTGGAGCATCGGCCCGTGGCTGATGGGCAGCGCGTGGCCGGTATCTACCGACGCTCAATCATGCTCGTCAGCGGGCGTTACGCGATGCTTGATGACGGCATGGGGTTCAGTCTGGTGCCGTGGCGACCGGTGATCGAGCAGCGGCTGGGCCAGCAGATCGCCGCAACAGTGCATGGCGGTGGGGTGTCGTGGGAGATTGGGCGACAGCGCAGCCCTTCCGTTTGAAATTTTACTTTGTGATTAGTCATCCGCCTCAGTGATTAACCACTCCCTGAATGCCGCTAGTGTGGGTAGATTGGCGCACTCGGGTCGGTAAACGATGTAATAAGAGGCATTCAACGCTAAGCTGATGTCTGGGAATAGCCTCACGAGGCGCCCGCTCGACAGATCGTCGCGGGCCATGATGCTGCGTGCGAGCGCGATGCCATGCCCCTCAATAGCTGCCTGCAGCACGGCTGCAGAGTTATTGAGGGGCATGCCGCGATGGATCGTCGCTGTGTCGCTAACGCCGGCTTTCTTCATCCATTCCTCCCAGGTCGGGAAGCCCGCATGGCCGGCCATCGTCAAGTCATGGATCAGCGTTTCGCGAATTAGATTACTTGGCTTGCGTAGTTGCCTGAACTGATGCAGCAGCTCAGGGGAGCATACGGGAAAAGCTTCTTCATCCATGAGCTTGTCGGCCTTCAGGCCTGGCCAGTCCCCCATGCCGTAGCGCACACCGATATCGATGCGCTGGGCTGCGAAGCCTACCGATTTGTGGTTGGTGTCCAAGCGTACATCGATGTCCGGACAAGCTGTCTGGAATCGATCTACCGAGAAGAAGTGCAGTCCCCGGGCTTATATGCGAGAAACCGATTAGCTGGTTTGAAGGCGATTTCCAAGCGAGTTCGAAGTATGCTGATGGGTTATGGAGAGGCGGCACCAGCACTTCGTCGAGCCATATCAATGCCATTTAGTACCGCCTGGGCCGCTTCCGAACCGGCCGGGAACTGTTCTAGTAATTGTTGCCAATAGCCAATGGCCGCCTGATATTCGCCGCGCTCGAATGCAGCCCTTCCCGCCAAGGTGAGGGCGAATGGTTCGTCCGGGTCGAGGGTAAGGGCGCGGTCAAGTAGTCGCGTCGCTTCTTGGGTAAATCCGCTTGCGCTGCTGCGTGCGATCACTTCGGCATATTCCGCCAGGGAAAGCGGGTCCGCCTCGATGATGGGAGCAGCTTTGGAAAAAGCTTGGGCTGCATCTGCATATCTTCCAAAGTATCGATAAGAGCGGCCCAACATCAGCCAGCCCTCGGGATCGTCCGGATTTTCTTTCAGGCGCGCCTCTAGAGATTCCACCATCTTCTGCACATCAGCCTGAGTCATTGTGGCAGCACTGGGAGCTGGGGCGGGCCGCGTTGCGGCCGGGCTGCCAAGGTATGCGTACACCAGCAGGGCGGCCACAGGCAAGACGATGCCCACTACCGCGGCTGCTCGTCGGCTGTTATGCGCACCGGTAGCGGGAGCCGAGCCAGGTATCGCCTCATCCAGCGCGCGGCGCTGCAACTCTTGCTTGGCCACGGAAAAATCGTGCTCGGATAGTGTACGGTTTGCGACGTCTCCTTCCAATTCAGCCAATTGATCGCGCAAAACTGTTGCGTTGACCGAGTGATGCCCGATCTCATCACCTTGGCCTGGGCCGCGCCAAAGGGCGCGGCCGAGCCACAATGCCACCGTTGCGCAAAGCAACGACACAATGCCAGCGAAGAGCAAGCTCATGATGAATTACCTTTTGAATGAGTTTCGCTGGTGCTGCGCTGTAAAAGGGCGTCAGCCATGCGTTGTTCGTCATCGTCAAGCGGGTCAGGCGCGGCGTTTCTATTTCGGCGCCGCAGTGTCATGGCGAGCACCAGGAGCCCGCCCACCATCAGCAGCATGGGTCCGAGCCACAGAAAGAGCGTGGTAGCTTTCAATGGCGGCCGATAGAGTATGAAGTCGCCATACCGCGCCACCAGGAAATCCTGAATCTGAGCTTCTGACCGTCCCGCCTTGATCTGATTACGAATCAGCTCCCGTATGTCCCTCGCAAAGTCAGCGCGCGAGGCAGCAATTGATTCGTTCTGGCACACTAGGCAGCGCAACTCGGTGGCGATATCCAGCATTCGCGCCTCAATCGCGCTGCCGTTGCTCCAGACGGGATGGCAAACCGATGCGCAAAGCAGCAACAGCCATATGCGCTTCATTTTTGCAGCTCTCGAACCAGGGGCAGGATGGTGTCGCGAGCATCGCCGAAGCTGACCGCGCCGATATGCTTGTAGCGGATGACACCCTGTTTATCGATGATATATGTTTCCGGCACGCCATAAACACCATAGTCGATACCGACGACGCCTTCGGGATCTGTGATCACTGCTTCATAGGCATCGCCATGGCGCTGTAGCCAGGCGATTGCATCATCAGCCATATCCTTGTAATTCAGACCGACAATCGACAATCCGTGGGTGGTCGACAAATCGGTAATGACGGGGTGCTCTTCAAGGCAGGGCGGGCACCACGAGGCCCAGACATTCAGCAGCCACACCTTGCCGTCCATGGATTGCGGCGAGAATGTTTCGTCCGGGGCTGCCAACTTGGGCAAGCTAAAGACGGGTGCCGGTTTGCCGATAAGCGGAGAAGGCACTTCACTGGGCTTCAACGTCAAGCCGATAGCCAATAGGCCTATCAGTAACAGCAGTCCGGCCAAAGGCCAAAAAAAACGATTCATGCGTCAACTCCATGGGCAGCCGTGTCTGTTTGGCGCCGGCGGCGTTTAAGCCGGTAGCGTCGATCGCTGATGGCCAACAGCCCGCCAAGTGCCATCAAGATACAGCCGATCCAGATCCAATCGACAAACGGCTTGAAGTAGACCCGCACGCTCCACGATCCACCGCCCAGAGGTTCCCCCAAGGAGACGTACACGTGCCGCAGGCCGTTGGCGTCAATGGCCGCTTCCGTCATCGGCATGTCCGATGAAAAGTAATCGCGTTTCTCGGGATGGAGTGTGCGCAGCGCTTTGCCGTTCTTTGAGAGCAGCACGTCGCCAATTTCCGCCTCGTAGTTGGGGCCTGTTGCCTTGGTGACCCCGCGGAACGTCAAGTCATAGCTTCCCGCCTGCACCGTAGCGCCGGGTTCCATGCGTAGGTCTTGTTCGGTTTCATACCCCATGACTAGCGTGACGCCCGTGACAAACACGGCAATGCCCAAATGAGCCAGATGCATTCCCAGCCAGCTGCGCGGCTGTTTCAGCGGGCCACTGCGGGTGGCGCGCACACGTTGCATCACGCCGATGGCCACCGACGCCGCGATCCAGGCCGCCAGGCCCAGTCCCAGCGCTATCAGCACAGACCATCGCCCCAGCAAGAGCGGGGCACCGATGCCGACGATCAGCGCTATCCATGCGGGATGCAGAAGCTGCTTTGTCAAGGCCGCGATTTTCGCCGATTTCCAGTTGGCTGCGGGCCCTATGGCCATAAGCAGCAGGGCGGGAATCATCAGCGGCACGAAGATGGCATTGAAGTACGGGGGACCGACCGAAATCTTGCCTAGGTCGAAGCCGTCGAGCAGCAGCGGATACAGGGTTCCGAGGGTTACGGCGCCGGCCGCTGCAGCCAGCAGCACATTGTTCACCAGCAAGAGAGTCTCGCGCGACACCAATGAGAATTGGCCGCCTGTGCTTACTTTGGGGGCGCGCAGAGCAAAGAGCACTAATGATGCTCCCACCACAACAGCAAAAAGAATGAGCAGGAACACGCCTCTTCGGGGATCGGTGGCAAAGGCGTGCACGGACGTCAGCACACCCGAACGCACTAGAAAGGCCCCCAGCAGGGAAAATGAGAACGTACAGATGGCAAGGAGCACTGTCCAGTTCTTGAAGCTGCCGCGTTTTTCCGTCACGGCCAAGGAGTGAATCAGGGCAGTGCCGACAAGCCAGGGGATGAAGGACGAGTTTTCCACGGGATCCCAGAACCACCATCCGCCCCATCCGAGTTCGTAATAGGCCCACCAGCTACCCAGGGCGATGCCCAGTGTCAGAAACAACCAGGCAGCCGTAGCCCAGGGCCGGGACCATCGCGCCCAGGCAGAATCCAATTTTCCGGCCAGTAAGGCGGCCACGGCAAATGCGAAAGCCACCGAGAACCCGACATACCCCATATACAGTAAAGGTGGATGAAGTATCAGGCCGATATCCTGCAGTAGCGGATTCAAGTCCATCCCCTCCATGACGGGAGGCATCAGCCGCTCGAACGGATTGGAAGTTGCCAGTACAAACAGCAGAAATCCGACGGTGACCAAGCCCAGCACGCCCAGTACGCGCGCCACCATAGCCTCGGGCAGTTGTCTTGAAAAAAAGCTTACGGCAAACGCCCATCCGGTTTGCATCAGCAGCCACAACAGCAGCGACCCTTCGTGTCCACCCCACGTCGCGGCGATTCGATAGAACCAGGGAAGTTGAGAGTTGGAGTTCTGTGCCACGTAGAGAACTGAAAAGTCGTTGGCGAAGAACGACCCGCCAAGCGCGATAAAGCTGATGGACACCAAAAGAAACTGAGCGCGTGCGGCGGGACGCGCGAGGGCGATCCAGGCGGCATTGCCACGCGCGGCGCCCGCAAGGGCCATGCTGGCCTGCGCTAGCGCCACGAATAGTGCGAGGATTAGTGAGAAATGTCCGATCTCGGGAAGCATGACGATCATGGCCTCCCTGCATTGGTGGCTTTCTCGGCTTCGTTCAATGCATGCTGAGCTTCGGGAGGCATGTAGTTTTCATCGTGCTTTGCCAGTACCTCCTGGGCCAGGAACCGGCCGCCAGGCTCAAGCCTGCCTTGCGCCACTACACCCTTGCCTTCGCTGAAGAGGTCGGGGAGTATGCCCGTGTAGCTAACGGGTACCGTCTTGGCGTTGTCGGTCACGACGAACTGCACGGTTAGGCCGTCACGCCGTACGCTGCCCGCTTGCACGATCCCCCCGACGCGGAAGAGGCGTTCCTGGGGAGCCTCCCCCGCATTGACCTGCGTAGGAGTAAAGAAGAACACAAGATTATTCTGGAATGCATTGAGGACGAGCGCCGTCGCAATGGCGATGGCGGCCAGCCCGCCTCCAATGAGCAGGATGCGTTGATGGCGCTTCTTCATTGGACTGCCTTTTTTTGCATGCGCTGCTCGCGAACTGCTTGCAGCAGCGCTGATCTACGGCGCCGTCCAAGAAGCATCTGTTCGGCGCACACAGCGATGATGGACATTCCCATGGCGCCCCATACGTATGCACCATAGCCGCCCATGGCCAGGAATTCAGTTGGACTTGACCATGTCATTCTTTCATCTCCTTCAATTCGTTCAGCCACCCGGCATGGCGCTCGCGCTCCAGAATTATGCAGCGCATACGTCTTAGTGCGGTGGCGATGGTGTACGCCCATGCGGCCAGGGCCATGAGCAGCATGCCGGCTAGCATGATCGTTGCCATGGACGGAGCGCGTGTCAGCGAGACCGAGGCCCCCTGATGCAGGGTGCTCCACCACTGGACCGAGAAATAGATAATCGGAATGTTCACCACGCCGACAAGAGCCAGCACGGCGGCGGCCTTGTCGCCGCGCCGAGGGTCGTCCACGGCCGACTGGAGCGCAATGAAGGCCATGTACAAGAAGAACAGAATCAGTTCTGAGGTCAGGCGCGCATCCCACACCCACCAGGCTCCCCACATGGGCTTGCCCCACAAGGCGCCGGTCCATAGGGAGAGAAAGGTGAACATGGCGCCGGTGGGGGCCAGGGCCGATGCCATCATGGCCGACAGGCGGCTGTTGAGAACCAGCCCCACTGCGGCCCAGAAAGCCATCACCAAATAGATGAACATCGACATCCATGAGGCGGGCACATGCACGAAGATAATGCGGTATCCCTCGCCTTGCTGGGCGTCGGTGGGCGCCATGAAGAAACCTGCGTATAACCCCGCCGCAGTCAACAGGACGGCGGCTGTGCCAAACCACGGGATCAGGCGTCCGGCAAGCGGATAAAACGTTCTTGGCGATGCATATTTGAACCAGTTGATCATCTGCTTTTCATTACTCCAGCGCAATCTTCAGCGCGGCAGCCGTCGCCCAAGGAGCAAAAAACGCGGCCAGCACCAACATCGCTCCCAGCAGCGAAATATTCGCGCCTGTGCGTGCCCCGCCGGTGGCGACGTCAACAGCGGCCGTGCCAAAAATCAACACCGGTACGTAAAGCGGCAAAATCAGCAGTGTCAGCAGCACGCTGTTGCTGCGCAAGCCCAATGTCAGGCTGGCTCCAATCGCTCCAAGCAGGCTCAGCACCGGGGTGCCGAGCAATAACGAGGCTGTCAGCGCGTATAGAGATGAAGGCGGCAAGTCGAATTGCAGTGCCAAAAATGGCGCCAGCAGTGTCAGCGGCAGGCCGGTCAACAGCCAGTACGCGACGACTTTGCCCAATATCAGTACGCCCAACGGAGCGGGGGACAGGAGCAGTTGCTCCAGGGTCCCGTCCAGATAATCCCGTTCAAACAGGCGATTCAACGATATCAAGGTGGCCAGCAATGCGGCAATCCAGAGAATGCCGGGCGCAATCTGTCTGAGCATGTCTCGTTCAGCGCCAACGCCCAATGGAATCAAGCTGACCACGATGACAAAGAACGAAAGCGAAGTCAGGACTTCGGACTTGCAACGCATGGCGACTTTTAAATCATGTTTGATCACTCCATGGAAAGAAGCCAGCCCCAGGGGCGCACTCATGTGCTTATCCGCATGTGATACGTCGCATGCTTCAGTTTCATCTCATGATGCGTCGTGACAGCGGCTATTCCGCCACGGCACAGGTGCCGGTCTATCGTTTCCGTCACCCATTGGGCGGCTTTGCTGTCCAAGGCGGTCAAAGGTTCGTCCAATACCCACAAAGGGCGTTTTTGCAGTATTAATTTGGCTAGGTTCACTCGACGCTTCTGTCCTTGGGACAAGAGCCGCGTTGGGAGATTTTCCTTGCCTTGCAATCCCACCTGATGCAATGCTGTGTGTATCGCACTTTCGCTGGACGTTTCATTCGCCAGGGTCAAGGCAAACTTCAGGTTTTCCTCTGCATTAAGTTCTTCCTTCAATCCTGAGAGGTGGCCCGCGTAAATGAGTTGAGATCGGTATTCTTCATCCAATGGCTTGATCTTGCGCCCATGCCAGTACAGTGCACCGGCGGCGGGGGCTGCCAGCCCCACAAGCACGCGGAGCAAACTCGTTTTTCCACTACCGTTGTCGCCATGAATCACCAGGCATTCGCCGGCCTTGAGATGAAAGTTCAGGCCATTGAACAAGCCGCGATCACCACGTACACATTCTAGGTTGAGAGCTTTGAGCAACTTCACCTCTATTTACGGAATTACTGCCAGTCGAGAAAGCCCAGCTCGTGTTGATTCACACACGTTGCCGGGCGCATTCGTATGGGCAATGACGCATTCGATTGGGCAGGTCATTGCACACGATACGTCAACTCGATTAAGTCAGCGTTAAGGGCGCAGTGGCCGTATGTAATTCCGGTTTCAGCCTTTGGGCCGGTTTGAACTGGCAGAGGCTGTCAGGTTTGCTTCTATTCGCAGAGTCACACGAAAGGCGGCTGATCCAAAAACCGCTCTGCGTCCAGCGCCGCCATGCAGCCGAATCCGGCGGACGTGATGGCTTGACGATAATGTTGATCGGTCACATCGCCAGCGGCGAACACGCCTTCCACTGACGTCTGTGTCACATTTCCGCCAAGTCCCGAATTGATTTCTAGGTAGCCGTTGTTCATGGCCAACTGCCCCTCGAATAGCGCGGTATTAGGATGATGGCCGATAGCTACAAAGAAACCCTGTGCATCGATGTCGCGAGTGCTGTCGTCGGATACCGACTTGATTCGCACGCCGGTAACGCCCGTATCGTTGCCGAGCACTTCATCAATGGTGTGGTGCCAGACGGGTTCAATCTTTCCCATATCAGCTTTCTCGAACAGCTTATGCTGAATGATCTTTTCGGCGCGTAACGTATCGCGGCGATGAATCAGATAGACCTTGCGGGCAATGTTGGACAGATATAGTGCTTCCTCGACTGCTGTGTTGCCGCCGCCGACCACTACCACGTCCTGCTTTCTGTAGAAGAAGCCGTCGCAGGTGGCACAGGCCGACACGCCGCGGCCCATAAATTTTTTTTCTGACTCAAGCCCCGGGTACTTAGCTGTTGCGCCGGTCGCGATGATGAGAGCGTCACAAGTGTACTCGCCACTGTCGCCGACAAGTTTAAAGGGACGTCGCGACAAGTCGCTGGTGTGGATGTGATCGAACACCACTTCCGTATCGAAGCGCTCGGCATGTGCCTGCATGCGGCTCATCAACTCCGGCCCCACCAAGCCGTGTGCGTCGCCTGGCCAATTATCGACCTCTGTAGTAGTCATCAACTGACCACCTTGCTGTAAGCCAGTAATGACCATGGGCCTAAGATTTGCTCGTGCAGCATAGACTGCGGCGGTCCATCCCGCAGGGCCTGAACCAAGGATAATGAGAGAACGGTGCGTGCTCATTCGATCACTCCAAGTGTTGCTTGACGAAATTGTTCAATTGCGCCTTTCCAATCGCCCCTACCGTTCGGTCCACGAGTGAGCCGTTCTTGAATATCAGCACTGCGGGTATGCTCTGAACCTCGAAGCGATGCGCCAATTCCGGTGCATGATCAACGTTGATCTCGCCGAATTGGGCATCGTCGGCCATGTCACTGGCGGCTTGCTTGAATGTGGGCGACATGGCCCGGCATGGTCCACACCATTCAGCCCAGAAGCGCACAACGTGTACGCCGGATAGGCTAATGGCGGTATCAAAATTTTCGGAGGTGAGTTCTTTGATCATGAATAAATTTCCAGGCAAGAAGGATGAAGGTTTGGCGGTGCTGCTCAATGAGCGGCTAAGCCAGACCGTTGGACTGAAATGGACGAGCAGAATTACCGAGGACCGTCATGCTGCTTAGAAGCATGGCGACGGCGGCCGCGCCGGGGGTAACGCCGATATGCAAGAACAACGCAACGATTGCAACGTTGTAGATGATCGAGAAAAAGAGGTTTTGACGGATTCGCCGCATGATGTGGCGGGCCATTTGACGTGCCAGGACCACTTGGCTCATGCCGCCTCGCGTGATCACCACGCCTGAGGCCGTGACGGCGATGGCATTTGCACCAGTGACGGCTACACCGCAGCCGGCCGCAGCAAGGACCAGCGTGTCGTTGATGCCGTCGCCGACAAAAACAGTGTCATGCCCATGTTTCTGAAGGATTGCGACTTTGTCGTCCGGCTTGCTGGCTGCGTGAACGTGCTTCGGCGCAAAGCCGAGTTTTTCACCCACCCAGTTTGCCGCCATGGCGTGATCGCCCGTTACCAGCAGAGTTCGACAGCCTTCTTTACGCAGGAAGTTCAAGGACTTCAGCGAATCGGCCCGGATATTGTCTTGCAGTTCGATTTTGCCTTCCCATCGCCCGTTACGGGAAATATGCACTGTGGCGCTTGGTGCTGGGCCTGTTGCTGGATCAGCGGCTGCTTCCTCCTTCTCGGTGCAGCGCACGCCCTGCCGCTCCAGCCACTTGACGGCTCCGATCAGCCATGTCGCTCCATCGGGCGCGATATAACGTACGCCGGCCGGATGCCGCTCCACAAGGGGCGTCAGGGGCAGATCTTCGATTCCACGAGAACGAGCATGCTGGACGATGGCGTTGGCCACAGGATGGGCAACGCCTGTTTCCGCGTTCGCGACGACTCGTAGGAGGTCGTCGGGCGCCAGGTGCTCGCTTGTCATGCGCGCCACTGTCAATTGCCCCGTCGTGAGCGTTCCCGTCTTGTCAAACGCAAATGTGCGGCCTCGCGCCAGGGCTTCGACACTGGCGGGATCCCTGAACAGGATGCCGGCGCGCGAAGCGCGAGCACTGCCTGCCGAGAATGCCAGCGGCAGGGCAAGCCCGACGGCGCAGGGGCAAGCCGCGACGAGTACCGAGAGCGAGGCTAGTAATGCGTGATCGACGGCCATACCCATCCAGAGGTGGCGCATCAGCGCAAGCAGCGATATCGCGCCCGCCACTGGAAGTAGCCATCGGGAAAATCGTTCGGCGAGTTTTGACGTCGAGGACTTCGCGCCGAACAGCTCAAGCATGCGCAGGCCCAGTTTATCGGCATATCTTTCGCCTTGAGCCTTTTCCACCCGCAGCACTAATGGGGCCTGCAGATTCACCATGCCGGCATGCAGGTAGTCGCCGGTGCTGCGCTCCAGCGGCAGAGATTCTCCCGTCAGCAAAGACGTGTCTACCTGCGACGCGCCCTTTTCTATGAACCCGTCGACAGGTACGCGTTCGCCAGCGAGCACGTAAACTAAAGAGCCCGCCTGGGCCGACTCCAGCGCAACGATTTTTTTATTTCCGTCAGGCTGGACGATGCGTGCCGTTTCCGGCATGAGCTGGCGCAGGGCGTCGATCGCTACCATGTTGTGCTTGCGTGCTTGGATCTCGATCAGCCGCCCCACCAACAGGAATGTGATGAGCATCGTGGCGGCATCGACGTATACGGCGGGCGAATTTCGAGTAAGGTTCCATAGCGACAGCAATAAGGAGCCCCAGACGCCGAGCGATATGAGGGCATCCATGCCGGGAACTCCGGCTCGCACGGTTTTCCAGCCCGCCCGATAAAAATCGAGGCCGCTGTATAGAACCACCGGCACGCTGAAAATGGTTGCGGTCCAGCCTACCAGCAAGGCATCGATACCGGCCACGGCCTCGATGCCAAAGTAAAGCATCCAGGATCCCAGCATGCTCCACATGCCGAAGAAGGCGGCAACGATCAACTGCAGCCGTATCCGCGATGTTTGTTTTTCCAGGGATAGGTTCACCTCGTTGTCGTCCAGCAGCGGCGACATTTCGTAGCCTAGGCCCTGCACCCGATCAAAAAGCTTTTGAAAATCGAAGCGCGCCGGTTCCCACCGAACTAAGGCGGAGCCGGAGGTGAAATTTACGTTGCTCTCCAGCACTCCCGGCGCTTTATCGATGACGCGCTGCACCGCCATGGCGCAACTGGCGCAGAACATGCCGCGCACGGAAAAAATCATGCGTCCGGCGGGGCGCAGCGACTCTAGGTCCAATGTGTTGGCCGCGGCGGCCGTTGTCGTCGACTGCATGACGTGATCAGTCCTCTTGTTCCGTACCCCCGCCGACGACCTTCCCGTTGACTTCCTTGCCGTAGAAGCTTTCCTCGCCATCGTGGAATTCGACGCGCGCCTCTTCGAGGGTGCCGGTCTGACGGGGATCCTTGGGGCGTTCATGGCTGTCGACGAAAGCAGCAACGTCCCAAGCTTCCTGGTCGGTCAGCGAGAATGGCTTGCCCAGCGGCATGTTGGCCTTGATGAAGCCGGCGGCCGTATCGATGCGCGCCATGCCCGCGCCCCAGTTGTAGGAGTTCGGGCCCCAGAGCGGGGGAAACACCACGCCGCTGTCGGGATCGCGCTGGCCCTGGCCATCCGCGCCATGGCACAGGGCGCAGTTCTGCGCGTAGACCGTCTGTCCGCGCATTACGTCGTAGTCTTCTTCGGGCTTTTTGAGCTTGGGATAGCCTGAACCGGGTAATTTCTCTCCAGTGGACGCACCATCGGCCATCCAATAGAAGTAGGTCGTCAGGTCGCGGTAGATATCGCTCCCGGCTGGTGGAGGCTGGCCCGACGGCGAGCCCTGTGCATTCATTGAGTACGTGAAGCAGCCCTTAATGCGGTCCTCAAGAGTGCTGATTGACTTTGTCTTGCTTCGGTACGCTGGATAACGCACATAGGCGCCCCACATAGGAGCTGAGTTTTCTCGGCGTCCGGCATCAAGGTGACAATTGACGCAAGCGAGCGTATTACCGACGTGCTCAGACACCATGGTTGACGGTTCCATGAAGATGGCGCGGCCTCGCTTGACGGCATCGCCGTAGGGACCGTCAGGAATACTGTCCTCCGATGGAGGGGAGTAATAGCCGTCGGCACCGACTGGCATGCCGGCTGTGGGCGCAGCCCTGTCTGCTTGGTGTGTCTTGCGGTCGGACTCCATGGCTTCACGTGTGTAGACCTGGCTGCCGATCTGGGTAATGCCGCCTTTCTCGGAAGTGAAAGAGAACGACATCAGGCCGCTGTCATGAATCAGGTAGCCGGCGCCGAACAACAGGATGCCCAGTCCCGCGCTCCAGGCTAACCGCCGGGCGCCTGACATCCGCTTGCGTATGCCCGGCTCCGGCCGGTTAGAGGAATGGTTTTGTGTCATCTTGGCTCTCTATGCTTACTTGACAGTGTCGTCGCGGTCTCCCGGCAAGGACGCCGCGTAATTGGATACCGCATACAGATCCTGGTAGGACAGTCGGCTCGCGATGTCGTCCATTAAGGATTGCGGTGAGTTGTGCCGGTGGCCACCTTTCCAGGCGGCCAATTGGCTGAACAAGTATTCGGGCTGTTGCGCAGCCAGGGGCGGGAAGGAGACACCCACGCCTTGTCCCTGGTCTCCGTGGCAACTGACGCATGCAGGCACGTCCAGTTTCCAGTCGCCTTTTTCGAACAGCAGGCGGCCTCTCTCCATGTCGGCATCAGAGTGCGGCAGCATCAACTGGGGGACGGGCAGGCTCGCATAGTAGGCAGTCACTTCCGCAATATCTTGAGCCGATAGTTCGCGCGCCACGTAGTGCATGGACTCATTGATGCGCTCGTCGGAAGCGAAGTCGCGCAACTGCTTGGCCAGGTATTCCTTTGAAAGGCCGGCAAGACGGGGGGTGTTGCCGGCACCCTCGCCCTGATCACCATGGCAGGATGCACAGCTCCACACGCTACCTCGGCCGGCATGGACCAGCTCGGGTGCATCCTGCGTCGCGATGGGGGCAGGCACGGCGGGCGTCACCGGCGCGACCGGGCCACCGGCGACCGTATCGGGCGAGCCGGAGTCCGTCCATGGAGCCAGGTCGCTCAGATAGATGCCGACGCCGGCCAGCGCTAGGGCGATGAGCACCGCCAGCAGGAAGATGGGAATCGGGCGGGGTGGCTCCCAAGGTTCGAATGTGGGATCGATGTCGTCGACACGGGGCGTTGTCGAGTGGTGATTGGTTTTCATGGCGTTCCTAACCCGCATGCCCGTCTGCCGCTGTTTCCGGACGGTGGTCATATCCGCGGTCCCTTTTCTGCAATTCCTCGTGGCTGGCCGGATAGGTGCGATCCAGGCTGAGCAGGTATTCGACGAGATCCAGCGCTTCTTTGCGAGCCACGACCACCCGGCCGCCCGGAGGCTGGAACTGGGCAGGCAGGCGCACCACGACGTCGTCCTGCGCAGCTTCATCCTTCACGTCGAACATATAGGGATATGAAGGCATGATGCTCCAGTCGAAGATGGCGCGCGGCTGGTACAGGTGCGTCAGATGCCAATCGCGGCTTTTCAGGCGGGCACCGACGTTGAGCAGGTCGGGGCCGGTACGCATGGTGCCCAGCAGGTGGGGCGTGTCATAGAAATAGTCTCCTGGTGTCGAGGCGCGGCCCCAGCCGCGGGCGCCGTCGAATAGTGTTTGGCCTGTGGAACGGGGCTGCTGGCTGTGGCAGTAGATACAACCGTTGGCGACGTACTGCTGGCGTCCGAACAACTGCTGCTCGGTGTAGGGCTGGAGCTGCGCCGGCGGTTGCGACGTGCGAAGCTGCCAGGCGGGCAGAATCACCAGCATCAGTGTGGCGAGCAGCAAGACGCCAATTGCACCAATGAGAAGAGGCAAAAGTTTGTTCATGATGCTTTCACAGGAGCAAACGTATCGACGGGCTTGATGCTCGATTCTTTTTTCAGCAGCAGCAAGGCGAAATGTGCGGCAAAGACGAAGTGGCCCAAGGTCATCAACGTGCCGCCGATGGATCGGCCTTCAAGATAAGGAATCATCGATCGGGTGATTTCGGCAAAGCTCGATCCCGGATCCATCAACCCCATGCCTTGCAGGACGCCAGCGATGGTCAGGGAGACGAAGTAGATCGTGAATCCGACCACCACCAGCCAGAAATGCGTTTGCACCAGCTTCGGGTAGGGCCAGCGCCGGCCAACGATGTGCGGCATCATGTAATAGAGAGTGCCAAACAGCACAAGCGATACGAAGCCATAGGCGCCCAGGTGCGCGTGCCCGACGGTGTAATGGGTGAAGTGAGTGATCGAGTTGACCGAACGTATTGCCTCGATTGAGCCCTGAAAGGAAGAGAGGGTGTACATCAGCGCGCCGATCCATACGAACCGGAGCGACATTGACTGCTTGAACGCCCACATGTTGGTGGCGACAGTGACGTGCTGGTTGATCGCAACGGCGATCACCGGCACAAACATCATGATGCTATGGACGACGGACAGCGTCACCGCCCACGTCGGGATCGGTCCGCCCATCAGGTGGTGGATGCCGACCTGGCTGTAGAACAACGCCAGGCTCCAAAAGCCGAGGAGCGAGACGTTGTATGAATACACCGGTTTGCCGATGATCTTGGGAATAATGTAGTAGGCCATGCCAACGCCCATGGGCGTCAGCCACAATCCCAGCACGTTATGGGCGAACCACCAATTTACTGTCGCCTGCTGGGCGCCCACGTGCAGGCCGGGTATGTTCGCCACCAGGAACAAGAAGGGAAACCACACCATGCCGGCTAAGAAATACCAGCCAGACACATAGATGTGACGTGATTTCCGCCGTGCAGCAGTCTCAATCGCAGGCCAGGCAAGGAAGAAACCGCCCAATGCAAGCACCAAGTCGATTTGCCATGGGAATTCCAGCCACTCAATGCCATCGGACCAGCCGTTAGCGACGGCGATGGTCCCACCCAGAACACCCAGTGTCCAAAGAAAGGCCCCAAGATAGGCCATATTGGGCCGTCGAAGGGGCGTGTGGAAGATTCGTGGCAACAGCCATAAAGCCACGCCGATGCCTGTGACCGAAAGCCAGCCATAGGCAACGATATTCAGATGTAGTGTGCGTGCACGGCCAAAAGTGATCTGCGCAACATCCGCGAGCCAATCTGGCCAGTGCAGCTTCAAGGACGCAATGACGCCGAACGTTGATCCTATCAGTAGCCAGAGAATGCCAGCCGTGATCAGAACCAGAACAGGGCCTTTCCCAGCGTGATCGATACCAGCCCGCAATACGTCAAAGCGATGTGATTCGGCCTCGTTCTTTTTACCGAAAGAGGCGCTGTCATCAGGATGGCCGAGCTCTCCCTCCATGAAAATGGTGGAGGCCTCCGCCTTGCCGACGAAGATCAGCTTGTTGGCAACAGCCCAGACGAGAATGCCCAGCGCCACCAGTGAGGCGACAAAGCTTGTCGCTAACAAAGTTCCCAGTATAGGTGTCATCGCATACGTGTCCGCTTTCATGGCGGCTGCATCGGGTAACGTCGTAATCAGGTACGGCTTCAGGAGGTAGGTGGCGATCCAGATTAAATGCAGCCAAATTGGCGACACAGTAAGTTGCCAGGATTAAGGCAGTATTAAGAGGTGAAGCACAGGTGAGCAAAGATCGAAAGGCTGTTAAGATTTTTGTTTGACTAAGAGTTCAGGGGGCCTGTACTCAAGGATGATGAAATGCATATTTTGCTCGTAGAAGATGATCTCCTCGTCGCGAGCGGTATTGTGGCGGGACTGAGATTGCATGGCTTGACGATCGACCACGTGAGCACGGCTAACTTGGCGGATGCTGCATTGGCGACGTCATACTTTGATGTATGCATCCTTGATCTTGGGCTGCCAGACGAAGATGGAATGGCATTGCTGCGCCGTTGGCGCGAAGAAGGTCGTGATCTTCCCGTTCTCGTATTGACGGCACGTGACGCGCTCAGCCATCGTGTGGAGGGACTACTTGGAGGGGCTGATGATTACCTGGTCAAACCTTTCGATTTGGATGAATTGCAGGCACGGTTGCACGTACTGACGCGCCGGGTCGCGGGCCGCAACACCGACTGCATGAATCACGGGGAACTGAAGTTCTGTTCGTCGACAGGCCGAGTATGGCTAGCCGATGAGCCGGTAGCGCTGGCACGTCGCGAGTTGTCATTATTGCGCGCCTTGCTGCAGAATCCCCAGGCCATCCTTAGTACAGAGCAGCTTTGCGATAGCGTCTATGGTTATGAGCAGAACGTGGAAAGCAATGCGATCAACGTACATATTTATCATTTGCGCCGCAAGCTCGGAAATAATATTGTCGAAACAGTGCGTGGACTCGGTTATAGGCTTGGTTCAGCCGAGAAGGTAGTGGGAACATGAGTCTGCGCTTGCGCCTTTTGCTGTATATCGGTATTTCGCTGACTGCGCTTTGGACTTTGGTGGCGACCTGGATGTTCATTGACGCCCGTCAGTCGTTAGGCCAGGCATTGGACAACCGTCTGGCGGCGTCCGCACGAATGGTTGCCGGGCTGGTTTCCCAATTTCCCGAACCTCAAGACATTGCTGCAATGGGTGATAAGCCATTGGACGTCGTCGCTCGAGATGGGGTGGCATGCGAAGTAAGCCTCGTGCGCGGTGAAGTCGTGATCGAAACCGTGGCGCGTACTGCAGGCAGCCCTGAACTGATGCATGCCGATCCAGGCTTCAGTACCTATATATACGGTAATAAGCGATGGCGTACCTATGTACTGCGGCAGGGCGACGTTCAGATCGCTACCGCCGACAGCATCGACGTCAGAGAGGCATTAGTCAAAGAGTTGATCCTTTCGGCAGGGGTGCCGTTCGTTGTCGCTTTGTTTGGCACCCTGATCGTGCTGTGGTTGGGCATTACCCGTGGACTGGCGCCCGTGGAGCGTATTCGTAGCCTTCTGGCACGGCGCCGGCCCGGCGACGATAGTCCATTGCCTGAGGTGAAGGCCCCTGTAGAGTTACAGCCGCTCCTGCATACGATCGAGCAACTTTTGGAAAGACTGCAGGACGCAATCGTGCGAGAGCGCCGATTCACCGATAGCGCGGCGCACGAATTGCGTACTCCACTTACCGGTGTGAAAACACACATTCAAGTGGCGAAGCTTGCATTGCAACGGCGGGATGAAAAAGCCACCATGGAAGCAGCCCTCACCAGCGCAGACCAAGGGGTACAGCAGCTGCAGAATATCCTTCAGCGTTTGCTTGATCTGGCGCGGTTAGAAGGCCATTCTGTCGCGAAGGAGGTTAGCGATCCGATTGAGGCTGCATCCATTGCAATTGAGGCATTGAAGCCAATGTACGGTGATTCTATAGGTAGGATATCGGTGCAAGGGGCTGACAACTCGCGACCGGTACGCGCCGCCCGACCACTTCTAGTTGGGGCAATTCAAAACCTAATTGATAATGCAATACGCTACGCGCCCACCGACACTCCCATTACGATTCGCTTGGAGCCGCAAAGCAATGGCACCATGCACATTAGTGTGCTGGACGAAGGCGCTGGCCTGAATGCGCAAGAGCGGGCTCAAGCAGTTAATCGGTTTTGGCGTGGAGACCCAAAAATACCCGGCTACGGACTAGGCCTATCTATTGTGAACGCGATTGCACGTCGACATGCGGGCGCATTTGAGCTTCTGGAACGGGATGGCGGCGGGCTGGAAGCACGACTTACGCTTCCAGTAGCGGGCGATACTACGCTTTCTTGAGTTTTCTGCGAAGCCTTAAGCTTCCCTTAATCCTGCAGGTGCATGATTCACCTAAGTTTACCTGCAGGAGTTCAGCTTGTCTGTCTATCGGATTGCCCGTGCGGCTCTCGTACTGTTTTGTTTTGCCGTTGGAAGTGCCTGGGCAGGCAATGGTCTGTTTTCGTCGGCCACGGAGCCCGAATTTCTTGAAGCCTCAGACGTATTCAAGGTAGAGGAGGTGAGGCAGCAAGGCGGAGAGTATATAGTCGAAGGGCAGATTGCCGACGGCTATTATGTCTACCGCCACTCGTTGAAGCTGGTCGACGACAACGAGAATGCTGTTGATCTGGCTCTTCCCTCTGGAACGCCCCGGCATGACGAGTTTTTTGGCGATACCGTCATCTACACCGGCGATACGGCCCGTCTGCGCTTCCCGGCGGCTGTAACCGGCCCACTGACACTGCATTGGCAAGGCTGTGCAGAAGACGGTATCTGCTATCCACCGCAGACGATGCATATCAGCGCGCCAGCAGCGACAGCGGTAGCTGACGGTCAGGCTGTCGAGCAACCGCCTCAGGCATCGGAACCTGAATCAGTCTCGGAGCGCGGGCCTGATTCGGCCGGCATGCCTTCGGGCGCCAGTGTTGGCGAGGATCAGGCGGCTGCTCAGCGACTTGCTGCGCTGGGGCCTATTGCCGGCACGCTGCTGTTTTTCGGATTCGGCCTATTGTTGGCTTTTACGCCCTGCACTTTGCCGATGATTCCCATCGTTTCCACCATGGTCGTTGGTAGCCAGGCCAAGCCGCGTCGGGCTTTCGTTTTGTCGTCGTCATACGTCCTGGCGATGGCGGGTACCTACGCTGCAGTGGGGGTGGCGGCTGGACTGGCGGGTGCCAATTTACAAGCCACGCTGCAGTCGCCTTGGTTGCTCAGCGCCTTCGCGGCGCTCTTTCTCATTCTGGCCAGTTCGCTATTCGGTCTGTTCGAGTTGCGCTTGCCATCCGCTGTGACGAATCGCCTCCAGGCAGCGGGGCCTGCTCGTTCGGGGGGGAGTATCACCGGTGCGGCGGTGTTGGGTTTTCTGTCGGCGCTTTTGGTTGGTCCGTGCATGACGGCTCCCTTGGCGGGTGCGCTGTTGTACATCGGGCAGACGGGCAGTGCGATCCAAGGGGGGCTGGCTTTGTTTGCGCTGGGTTTGGGTATGGGCCTGCCATTGTTGGCCATTGCTGTGTTCGGCGCCCGTGTGCTGCCCAAGCCCGGTGCGTGGATGGATCGGGTGCGCGTCGCCTTCGGCTATGTCATGGTTGGCATGGCAGTGATGATGCTGACGCGTTTTCTGACCGGAACGACGAGTCTGTTGCTCTGGGGGGCCTGGATGCTGCTGGTGGCGGTGGGGCTCGTCGCTTGGGCGCAAGCCGTTACGAATAGGCAGCGGTTGGCGTGGAGCTTGCGTTCGGCGGCGGCGTTCGTCGGTCTGTGGTCTGTCCTGATGCTCGTGGGCGCCGCTTCAGGGGGTGACGCCGCCTTGCAGCCCCTGGCGCATCTGCGCGGCGCGCCCGCTGCGGCCACGCCAACCGCCGAGGTCAGTTATATCCAGGCGAAATCGGTGGCCGACGTGGATGCTCGCCTGGCGGAAGGCGCCGCGCGCGGCCAGTGGACCTTGATTGATTTCTACGCCGACTGGTGCGTCAGCTGCCATGTAATCGAGCGCAATGTATTCGGCGATCCCGCGGTTGCGGCGCAGCTGGCGCGTATGCAGGTCGTGCGGCCAGACGTGACGCGTAATGACGCTACAGATAAGGAACTGCTCAAACACTGGGGCGTCATGGGGCCGCCCACGCTCATACTGGTGGGGCCGGATGGTACGGAACGGCGGGATCTGCGTGTGGTGGGTGAGATCGGTGCGCGCGAGTTTCAGGACCGCCTGGACGCGGCGGGGGTGTCATGAGCGGCATTGGTCCATTTCCTATACAGGTCGTCACGGTTATTGCCGCCGTACTGCTGGCTTGGCTGACAGCACGAATTGTCGGTCGGAGGACGCCTGATGTGTCTTACAAAGCCGCCGGATCAATGATTCTTGACGCCGTGTTTTGGGGGCTCTTGACGGCACGCTTGGCATACATTGCGCAGTGGTGGGAGGAGTACTCGGCCACACCCAGATCCATGATCGCCATCGGCGATGGTGGATTTGTCTGGTGGGTTGGCGTGCTGGTGGTCGTTGCTTACATCTGGCGGCGAACCCGGTCCGCTCAGATCTTGCGCGTCCCCGTGATGGCGGGCGTCATGGTCGGCGTCGCCGCATGGGCCCTCGCGGGCGGGGTGCTCGCTTTATTGCTGCGCGCCGCGCCGCCTTTGCCGGACCTGCAACTGGCGACGCTGGACGAACATCCCGTTTCGCTGAGCGAGTATGCGGGGCGCCCCATCGTGCTCAATCTTTGGGCGAGCTGGTGTCCGCCATGCCGACGCGAGATGCCGGTGTTTGAACAGGCTCAGACCGATTTTCCGGATGTGGCCTTCGTGTTGGTCAACCAAGGGGAAAGCGCGCAGCAGGCGCAGGCTTTTCTTGAAAGTGAGGGTTTGAGCTTGACGGATGTTTTACTTGACCCCGCTTCCGAGGCCATGCGCACAATGAACTCGCGTGGCTTGCCCACCACCTTGTTTTTCGATGCGCAAGGCCGTCAGGTGGACATGCATTTGGGCGAGATCACCATGCCCAGCCTCAAGGACAAGATGCTGCGTCGTTTTGACCTATCCTCCGGCTCGGGAGCCGAAAAATGATAACCAAGCTTACACCGGCTTTACGCCTGCTCATTCTTGTTGTCGTCACCCTCATGCTGATGGCGGGCTGCAATCAGGCAGACAACGCAGAAAACTCCTCAACAGCACTGGGATTGGAAGCTGACAAGCTGGCGCAGCAGGCCGCGCTGTCTTTGCCGGACTTGCAGTTAATGACGCTGGAGGAGCGTCCCGCCCACTTGAGTTCGTATGTGGGAGTGCCGGTCGTGCTCAATCTTTGGGCGACCTGGTGCCCACCATGCCGGCGCGAGATGCCGGTGCTCGAGCAGGCCCAGGCGGCATTTCCCGATGTAGCCTTCGTCTTGATCAATCAGGGGGAAAGCGCGCAACAGGCTAAAGCGTTTCTTCGTAGCGAAGGTCTGAATTTGAAGGATGTTCTGCTCGATCCATCGTCCAAGGCGATGCAGGAAATGCGGACGGGTGGCTTGCCCACTACCTTCCTTTTCGATGCACAAGGACGCATGGTGGACTTGCATTTAGGCGAGATCACGATGAGTGATCTCAAAGACAAGATATCACGCCATTTTTGACCATTCATTTAACCCAGTACGGATAAGGAACGACTATGTTTGCACCGCGGGTGCTTTTCGCTTTCATGACTGCGGCGCCTCTCATTCTGATGCCCAGCGGAGGCCTGGCCCAAGTCACGGATAAACCGCCAGTTATCGACGCGTTGGAAGACCAAGGTGTCATCTTCAAGCAGGAGTTCGAGGCCGGTAAAGGCGTGCGCGCCTTCGCCGGTGTTCTCGGCGACAGCCCCGTCGCGGTCTACGTCCTGGCCGATGGTAATGCCGTTGCGGGCACGCGCCTGAATGCCAAGGGCGAACCGATTGACCAAGCGACACTGCAGAGCCTGGTTGCCAAGCCAATCAGCGACCAGGCGTGGGCGCAGCTGGAGTCGGCCACGTGGGTGCTGGATGGCAAGGCAGACGCGCCGCGTATCGTCTATGCCTTCACCGATGCAAATTGTCCCTATTGCCATTTGTTCTGGGAGGCCGCGCGTCCGTGGGTTGATGCCGGAAAGGTCCAGTTGCGCCACCTGTTAGTCGGCGTCATCAAAGAGGACAGCCCGGCCAAAGCGGCGGCGATTCTTGGCGCAGCCGATCCTTCAGCCGCGTTGCGAGAGAATGAAGTCAAGTTCGACCAGGGCGGTATTACGCCCGCCAAGAGCGTACCGGACGATGTACAGCGGACGCTCGAAGATAATCAGATGCTCATGCTTTCGATGGGATTTCGAGGAACCCCTGGCATCATCGTTCAGGACGATAAAGGGTTGATCCAGAAGTACAACGGCATGCCGCAACAGGGCGCGTTGACCGAAGTGTTGGGTCCGCGCTGATGGATCATCTGAGTACAGACGTACGGAATTATGTGTCAAGGCAGGGGGCATGATGCTTAGTGGCGGGCTGCTTGGGCTTGTAATCGGCGCTGTCTTAGGACTCACTGGGGCTGGAGGCGGTATCTTTGCCGTACCGGCACTGGTGTTTGGCCTGGGTATGGATATGCGTGCGGCTGCTCCTATGGCACTCATGGCCGTTGGTTCCGCAGCGATGCTTGGTGCATTGCAAGGGCTGCGCCAAGGCCTTGTTCGGTACAAAGCCGCGATTGTCTTGGCGACAGCGGGTACCATTACTGCGCCACTCGGCATCAGGCTGGCTCACTGGCTTCCTTCCCGGTGGCTGAACTTGATCTTTGTCGCTGTCATGCTTGTGGTCGCCTACCGCATGTTCATGTCTTCACGCGGTGTTCAAAACGATGGCGAGTTGCCCCTGATGCAATCTGGGATTTGCAAAGTATCCAAGGAGACCGGACGCTTCATCTGGAACCCACGCACCGTCACAACGCTGGGCGGTATCGGAGTGGTCTCGGGCCTTTTTACCGGCATGTTGGGCATCGGCGGTGGATTCATCATCGTCCCCGCGCTGGGGTACTTCAGCGAACTTCGCATGCACAGCATCGTCGCAACATCTCTGTTGGTGATTGCACTGCTATCTGTAGTCACCGTCTTCATTGCGTCAGAACAAGGTCTTTCACTTACTGCTGCAACTTGGGCATTCTCGGCCGCCGCACTCGCAGGCATGGCGGGCGCTCGCTTGCTGGTGCCGAAGATTTCCTCAATGGTATTACAGCGAATTTTTGCCATCGCCTGCGTTGTGGTGGCGGCCATGATGCTCACGCGCAATATCGGCTAACGGTTCTTAGACAGGCGCGCTGTTGCGAACATGCTTCAACGCCCATTTCTTTAATTATGGATAAAGGGAGTTCAATGCCCAACCGGAAAATCGATGTCGCCATTATTGGCGCAGGCACTGCGGGAATCACAGCATTCCATGCGATAAAAGCTGCAGGCAAGCAAGTGGCTCTCATTGATCGAGGGCCACTGGGCACGACGTGTGCCCGCGTCGGATGTATGCCGTCGAAAGCTGCGTTGCATGCGGGTATGCGCTGGAAGACCGTAAAGCAATTGCCAGATGGCGCTGTGCTCTTCCCGCGAGGACGACAAGCTTTGTGGAAGCATGCTCGCGAGACACGGGACATGTTGGCCAACGGGGCAGCGGAGCGTACGCGCAATGCGGCAAAAGATAGTCTGATTCTGGCCGAAGCAAGCTTCATTGAACCTGGCGTCTTGCAGATAGGATCGGAGTGTCTCGAAGCCGATGCCTTTATTGTCGCTACCGGTTCTAGCCCTGTTGTGCCCAAAGCACTTGAAAGTGTTGCGACTAGAATCCTGACAACCGATACCCTTTTCGACCAGGAGTCTCTGCCGAAACGATTGGGAATTCTTGGCATGGGAGCGGTTGGCCTTGAGCTGGGTTTGGCGCTCGCTCGTCTAGACGTAGAAGTAATAGGAGCCGATCAGCGCCATACTATCGGTGGTATTCAAGATCCCATGGTTCAGGAGCGGGCCATTTCAGCATTCATAAGCGAGCTGCCGATGTGGCTGGGAGACTCGGTGGAAATCCACCTGGCGGGCGAAGGGGTACTCATGCGTACGAGTGAGCATAGTGCCGTTGTGGACCGCCTTCTGGTCGTCACAGGACGGGCTCCCAATACTGCTGCACTGAATCTGTCGGTTGCGGGAATTTCGCTGGATGATCAAGGTAGGCCATCTATTGACCCCGTTACCATGCAGGCCTCAGATGTGCCGATTTTCTTTGCCGGCGACGTGCAACCCGACCGAGCTTTGATGCACGAGGCAGCGGATGAAGGACTAATGGCGGCGCAGGCCGCATTGTCCTACTTGCGCGATGAGCAGCGGCCAAGTACTTCACGCCGAGTGCCGATGTCGATCTTGTTTACGGACCCGGATGTTTGCACTGTAGGGGTGTCCTACGATGCCGCGATGCAGCAGGGCGCGATCATAGGGTTGGCCGAAGGCAGTGGCAATGGTCGCTCCAAGATACTGGGTGCACAAGATAACCTGCTGCGAGTTTATGCCGAGCCGGATACGGGCATTTTGCTTGGCGCCAGCATGCTGCTGACTCGAGGTGAGCATATAGCGCACCTGCTCGCATGGGCGATTCAGGCGAAGCAAACCATCAATGATCTATTGACCATGCCGTACTACCATCCCTCCATCGAGGAGATGTTGCAGAGTGCATTGAAGTCGGCGTCCCAGCAAATCAGTGCTTGAAGTCATCTCAATTTATAGGAGCCGACTATGACTTTCCATGTCCGTTCAATTCTTATCTTTGTTCTTGGGTTGTCGAGCTTAATGGTTGCGGTGCAGGCCCCGGCAGCTACTCCCACTGAGGGATGGAAAGTGATAGATACCAGCCAAAGCTATTCGGAGTTACTAAGCCATCTAAAAGAGGCTGTTTCCGAGAGTGACCTGCAAGTGGTATTTGACGTCGGCCCCACAGAGGCTGCAGCAAAGCGAGGTATCGACATTCCAGGAAACCGAGTGATTGGTGTGTTCAATAACGAATTTGCCGTTGATATTCTGAACTTGAGCGTGTCGGCGATGATCGAAGCGCCAATTCGGTTCTATGTGACCGAAAGCGAACATGGCCAAGCTACGCTTTCATGGATTCAGCCTAGTCATATATACGCTCCATATATTGATTCTGCTGACAACGTAAACAGCGCAGAGAAGCTTCGTGAAAAGTCAAAGGAGCTTGATCTTCTCTTTTCGGGGATTGCAATAAGTGCCACGCAAAAGAAATAGAAGAAACGTGCTCGCATGGGTGGCTATGGCTATCAGCTTGGATAGCAAACTTGGATTCTCATTACGAGTAACACGATGCTTTAGCTTTTGCATTCCATATATAGCGTGGCCTTCGAGCCTCCACTTGCTTGATTTACCTTCCTAATTACGATGACCAGTATGCAACAAGATAATGAACTGAAAGTTGTGTTTCACGCACCGACGCCCGAGGCGCTTCAGCGGGCGCGTAACAACGCGATGAACTTGAGACGGGAGGACCCTGGAGCAGATGTGTGTATCGTCATTAATGCTGAGGCGGTTGCCGGAGCCTTGGATGAGGCGCATCCAGATGCGGATGAGTTCACATGGGTGTGTCCGAATACTCTTGCTCGAATCAATAGGGAGAATCGACAGCCGCTTCGCTTACTGGATAGAGCCGCAGTCCTTGAGCTTGTTCGCCTACAACAAAGCGGTTGGGCATACATTCGGTCGTAATAGCTTGTCCATCTGGCATAGCGTGTTCCCAAGCATAAAGTCAGCCTCTTTCCCGGTCGGGTATTTGCGTTCCGCTACGGTGTTGACCCTGTCTGGTGGCGTACACGCAATGACATTCGCGATAGGCCCGCTGCCTTCCTGGTCGTTGGCGATTGTACAGATCGCATCTTTGGCGGTGCTTGTGCGTGTCGTTGGCGATGCCAAGTCGCTTAAACAAGCTGCCATACGAGGTTGGTGGTTCGGCGCGGTGAGCTTCGGAGTCGGTTTGTACTGGCTCTTTATTAGCATGAATCACTATGGAGGTCTTTCCGCTACGCTGGCTGCTGCTGGTGTAATTGCGTTATCGGCCTTTCTGGCTTTATTTACCGGTATAGCATGTGCAATTTTTTCTTGGCTGCGGCCACCGTCTTTACGCACAGCGCCCCTAATGGGTGCTTTGGCTTGGTCGGGAGCATGGGCAAGTATGGAGTGGCTGCGCGCTGTGGCCTTTTCCGGGTTCCCATGGCTGAATATCGGCTACGCTCATGTTGATAGCCCGCTGGCAGGATGGGCGACAGTCCTGGGCGTGCATGGTACCGCGCTGTCAGCTGCGTTCGTAGCGGCTGCACTGGCCGCTCTTTGTTCGTCTCCTACTTCTTTGCGCCGGCCTGCCATTTTCACGCTGTCTGCGCTGGTAGTCGTCGTCGGCGTGGGCGAGCTTTTGACTCATGTCGAATGGGCTTCGGCCGAAGGTAAGCCATTGAATATTCGGCTAGTTCAAGGAAATATTAAGCAGTCTCAGAAGTTTGATCCGGCATTGCTTGAACTGGGCATTGCCAGGCACTTGCAGCTTGCGACGAAACCGCCTCTTCCTGACGAACCAGTTCCCGATCTAATCGTGCTGCCTGAGACCGTACTACCAGTATTCCAGGACCAGCTCGAAGCCCATGTCTGGAAAGCGTGGCGCGACGTTGCCGAGCGCCAGCACAGTACGATTGCTATGGGGGCGCCTCTTCGAATCGCACAAACGAACGGAGAGTTTCGGTATACCAATAGTGCAATTGGTTTTGACGCTAGTACGCCGGTGCAGCAGTTGATAGAAGGCACGATGCCGCAGCGATATGATAAGCGCCACTTGGTACCATGGGGCGAATATGTACCACCGGGCTTTGAGTGGTTCGTGCAGATGCTCGACATACCCATGGGCGAGTTCGACCGCGGTCCTATCCGACAGACTCCGTTCACGGTAGGCGATCAGCAACTGGCCTTCAACATTTGCTATGAGGACGTTTTCGGGCCGGAAATTCTACCGGCGTTACTCGCGAGCTCCGGCAGCGACGAAGGTGCGAGCGTTATCGTCAACATAAGCAATCTCGGCTGGTTCGGTGATACGTGGGCACTTCGCCAGCATCTACAAATCGGCCGGTTGCGCAGCATTGAGACTGCTCGACCTATGGTGACTTCCACCAACACCGGCATTACGGCATCTATTGATCCGCATGGCCGTGTTCTGGCCGCATTGCCCCCACACCGCTCTGGCGTGCTGCCGGTCACGGTGCAAGGTATGACGGGCCTAACCCCGTATACCCGCTTCGGCGATAGCCCCGTGCTGATGTTGGTAGCGGTATTTCTGGTGATTGCTGTCCGATGTCGTTATAGCCGTCGCTTGTCGAGCATGTGGCACTCGAATGCGCTGCAGTCCAGCAGCGGAAGTAACGGAGGCATTTGAGAAACCGGTCATCGATGGTGGGGAAAACACCTCTAACGAGCTACGGCATTTGCTAAGTGCTCGTGGGATCAGGTCAAGCTAATTAATGGAGAGTGCGGTGGAACTGCGTCATCTGCGTTGCTTTCTAGCGGTTGCTGAAGAGCTCCATTTTGCACGCGCCGCGGAGCGGCTCCACATCGAGCAGTCACCCCTGTCGCGCGCTATCAAAGAACTAGAAGATGAGTTGGGTGTTGTGTTATTCGCTCGAACTACACGAAGCACTCGACTGACCCGGGCGGGGCTGCTGTTCTTGGAGCATGCACAACGAGTCTTCGTCTCCTTAGAGCAAGCCAGAGACAGTGTCAAAGCGGCGGCCAATGGCTTCTACGGTCAATTGCGCTTCGCGTTATCCGATGGCATTACTCCATTACGCTTACCGGCCTTGTTAGCGCTCTGCCGCCAGGAGGAGCCTCAAGTTGAAATCCGCCTATTCGAGGTGCCTGTGTCGCAGCAGCTCAAAGGGCTGCAAGAAGACTTGTACGATGTGGGGCTTGCACAATCCAATGAGGTTGGAGATGGCATAGTTGCCGAACCGGTATGGAGCGACCCGCTGATGGTAGCCGTGCCGGCGAGACATCCGTTGCTGAGTTATAAGCGAATTCCTTTGAGTGAAGTCCTGCGGTATCCACTTGTGCTGTGTGATCCTTTGGCATGTGAAGGGTTCTCCCGTCAAATAGACCGGGTGTTGCGGCAGGCCGAAGTAGAGCCTCTAATCGCAGAGCGAGTTGCATCTTACGACCTGATGATGGCATTGGTGTCGGCGGGTTTTGCACTTAGCCTAGCTAGCGCCCCACATATTGCTGCAAGCCGGGAGCCAGGTATAGTGGCACGGCCGCTAGCGGGCCGCCCGCCGATGTTGATGACGTACCTGCTGCGTCGGGATGATGATGTTTCTGATGAGTTGTCCCGCTTTATCAAGCGCGTGCAGGCTATTGACATACTCCGTCAGTTCAAGCCGATGTAATCTGAAGTCGACTCTAAGGAGCAGATAGAGCCATGAAACGAGTCACCCTTATTCTTCTGGTAGCCACACTAAGCGGTTGCGGCCAATCAGAAATACCCGAACAGAAACCGGATGTCGCGACTGTAGAGGAGTTGGCTGCCGACCCGACGACGTTAAAAGAGCTACGCGAGCAGTGCAAAACAGATCGTACCAATATGGGAGATCTACTGTGTGACCGGGTGGCTCAAGCAACGCGCCAGCGCTTCTACGGTGACGGCACTGTACCTTACACCCCATCGGATACGCCACCCAAGTTCTGATTTGTCGGCATTTTCTGACAAATCCCGTTTTTCTTTGCCAACACGCCGCAGCGCGCCCACGCCTGCGGCTTTTTTCTTGTATTCGCTCCTATATGAATTGATGCTTTTTTCGTCAGCATTGTCCCGATAAGAGTCTTTGACCTGCACTGGCCCGGCACCGATCCTCATATGGCAGGCACACCCACGTGCCGCCTTTTTGAGGAATCAGCGCAGGAGACATCGGAGGCCAGGCTATGCAAGGGACGAACGTGCTGTTCGGGCAGATCGCCGTCGTATTCGGCATCGTGATCGCCGGCGTGTGGGGTGCCACACAATGGACAGCCGCCGCCCTGGGCTATCAGCTACGCCTGGGTTCGCCCTGGTTCGATGTCTACGGCACGCCGATCTATCTCCCTTGGAAACTGTTCGAGTGGTGGTTCTTCTTCGACGCCTATGCCTCCGAGGTTTTCAATATCGGTGGTCTGATCGCGGGCGGCAGCGGCCTGATTGCCGTGGTGGTTGCCATCGGCATGTCGATCTGGCGCTCGCGCCAGGCACGGATGGTCACCACCTACGGTTCAGCTCGCTGGGCCGAGACGAGCGACATCCGTGAAGCCGGACTGACCCAACCCGTTGGCGTTTTCCTCGGTCAGCACGAGGGGCAGTACCTGCGCCACGAAGGACCGGAGCATGTGCTGGCCTTCGCGCCCACGCGCTCGGGCAAAGGCGTGGGCCTGGTGGTGCCCACCTTACTCGCCTGGCCGGCGTCGGCCGTCATTCACGACATCAAGGGCGAGAACTGGCAGATCACGGTCGGGTGGCGCGCGCGCTTCTCGCACTGCCTGTTGTTCAACCCCACAGATAGCCAATCCGCAGGGTACAACCCGCTGCTGGAAGTACGGCGCGGCGCGCATGAAGTGCGCGATGTGCAGAATATCGCGGACATCTTGGTCGATCCCGAAGGTGCGCTGGAGCGCCGCAACCATTGGGAGAAAACCAGTCATGCGCTGCTGGTGGGCGCCATCCTGCATGTGCTCTATGCGGGCGAAGACAAGACGCTACGCGGCGTGGCGAACTTTCTGTCCGACCCGGCCTGCCCGTTCGAGCTGACCTTGCATCGGATGATGACGACCCCGCACCTGGGCACGGATGGGGATGAAGGCAGACCGCATCCGGTGGTGGCCTCCGCCGCGCGTGAAGTGCTCAACAAGTCGGATAACGAACGCTCGGGCGTGCTGTCCACCGCGATGTCGTTCCTCGGCCTGTACCGCGACCCCACGGTGGCCGAAGTCACTTCACGCTGCGACTGGCGCATTGCCGACCTGATCGCTGCCGACCATCCCGTGTCGCTCTATCTGGTGGTGCCGCCGTCCGACATCAGCCGCACCAAGCCGCTGATTCGCCTGATTCTCAATCAGATCGGGCGGCGGCTGACGGAATCGCTGGACGGTTCCGACGGCATCGCTCGCCGCCACAAGCTGCTGCTGATGCTCGATGAGTTCCCGGCCCTGGGCCGCCTGGACTTCTTCGAGACGGCGCTGGCCTTCATGGCCGGTTACGGCATCCGCAGCTTCCTGATCTCGCAGTCGCTCAACCAGATCGACAAGGCTTACGGCCAGAACCATTCCATTCTGGATAACTGCCATGTGCGCGTGACCTTCGCCACGAACGACGAGCGTACCGCCAAGCGGATTTCCGAAGCTTTGGGTACGGCCACCGAACTGCGCGCCCAGCGTAACTATGCGGGCCACCGGCTCGCACCCTGGTTGGGGCACCTGATGGTGTCGCGCCAGGAAACAGCGCGGCCGCTATTGACCCCCGGCGAAGTCATGCAGCTTCCTCCCGATGAGGCGGTGGTGATGGTTTCCAGCGTGGCGCCGATCAAGGCTAAGAAGCTGCGCTACTACCTGGATGCCAATTTCAAGCATCGCGTGCTGGCGCCGCCGGTACTTGCCGCCGGGCGCTATGCGGATGCACCGCCGGCCCGTCCCGATGATTGGAGCGGTCTGTCGATTCCGGCTGTTCCCGTTGCGCCCGCCTCGGCGGGTGGCGATGGCATGGCGGGCGTGGCCGATGACGGCGGCCCGCGCCATCGGCCCGAGCTAGACGAAGCCGCCACCTACAGCCCGCAGCCAGAGTACCCCGCCAGCGACCTGGCGCTGCTCGATGACGACGATCTGGCGCCTGTTCTTCCCAGCCAGCTTGATCCGGCCATGCAGCGCGTGGCGCGGCTGGCTGTCCTCGACCCTGATGACGGAATCCAGTTATGAGCCGATATCGCCTGAATCTCTTCATCCACCCTGAACACGCCAAGCGCCTGGACGAGCTGGCCGCCAAGAAAGGGGTGTCCAAATCGTCCATCGTCGCCGCCGCCTTGGCTTCGTGGCTCTCGCCCGATGCCGGCGACCAGCGCGAAGCGGCGATGGCCAAGCGCCTGGATCGCCTGTCACGCCAGTTCGAGCGCTTGGAGCGTGACCAGAATATCCAGATCGAAACGCTGGCGCTGTTCGTGCGCTACTACCTGACGGTCAGCACGCCGGTGCCCGAAGCCCATCAGGATGCGGCCCGTGCGCAGGGCAAGGCGCGCTTTGAGCAATTCGTCGAACAGCTTGGCCGCCACCTGCTGCGCGGTCGCAGCCTGGTGCGCGACGTGGTGGATGAGTTGCACCCCGAGCCGATACGTATGGACGACGCGCCAGCGCATTTCGAAGCGCAGGAGCGTGTCTCATGACTATCGCGCCGCAGTCCTTGCATGAACCTCGTTCGTCCGCGTCCACATCGCTGGACCGCCGCATCCAGATGCTGCGCACAGCAATGGGGCCGCTGATCGCCGCCGCGCTGGAAGACCCGGACGTGGTGGAAATCATGCTCAACCCCGACCGCAGCCTGTGGATGGATCGGCTCTCTACGGGCCGCACGCCGTTGGGCGTCGAGCTGTCCGAAGCCGATGGCGAGCGCATCATCCGGCTGGTCGCGACGCACGTTGGCGCGGAAGTGCATCGCGGCCAGCCGCTCTTGAGCGCTGAACTGCCCGAAACAGGCGAGCGCTTCGAGGGCATCTTGCCGCCCGCCGCACCCGGCCCGGCTTTTGCGCTACGCAAGCGGGCGGTGAGCATCCTCAGCCTGGATCGCTATGTGGCCGACGGCATCGTCACCGCTGATCAGGCCGGGTTTCTGCGGCTTGCGGTACGTGAGCGGCAGAACATCCTGATCGCCGGCGGCACCAGCACCGGCAAGACCACGCTTGCCAACGCCTTGTTGGCCGAGATCGCCGCCACGGGCGACCGCGTACTGGTGCTGGAAGACACCATTGAACTGCAATGCGCGGCCCGTGACCACGTGCCACTGCGCACCCGCGCCGGGGTCGTGTCGATGCAGGAGCTGGTGCGCGCCACCATGCGTCTGCGCCCCGACCGCGTGGTGGTTGGCGAAGTGCGCGGCGGCGAAGCCCTGGATCTCATCAAGGTCTGGGGCACCGGCCATCCCGGCGGTATCGCCACCATCCATGCTGGCTCCGCCTTGGGTGCGCTGCTGCGCCTGGAGCAACTGATTCTGGAAGTCGCGGTGAACCCGCCGCGTGCGCTCATCGCCGAGGCGGTCAACGTCGTGATCCACATCGCCGGACGGGGCCGTAAGCGCCGCGTCGAAAGCATTGCCCGTGTCATGGGTTTCGATGCGGCGGGCTATCGCCTGGGGGATGCGCTGGAGACGCCGCTTTCTGCACCGTCACCTATTTCCGATGCCGCACCCGCTGCGGCGATCTTCCCATCCCCTGATTCCGTTGGAGAACTGCCATGACGCCTGCTGATGTATTTCGTATTTCCGTGATTCCGCTTTCTACTATGAACCGCCTGCGTCTGCTTGTCCGGCCTGCCGCGCAAGGGTTGCTGCTGGCCATGATGTTGATGCTCCTGGCCGGCGCAGCACACGCCGCTGGTTCCTCCATGCCCTGGGAAGGGCCGCTGCAATCCATTCTGGAGTCCATTCAAGGGCCGGTGGCGCGCATTGTGGCGGTCATCATCATTATCGCCACGGGGCTGGCGCTCGCCTTTGGTGACACCAGCGGAGGCTTTCGCAAACTGATTCAAATTGTCTTTGGTCTGTCCATCGCGTTCGCCGCATCTTCGTTCTTCCTGTCGTTCTTTTCGTTCTCGGGCGGGGCCGTCGTATGAGTGTCGACACCAAAGGCGCATCGAGCTTCGCGTCCGGCTTTGAAATTCCGCTGCATCGCTCGCTGACCGAACCCATCCTGCTGGGCGGCGCACCGCGCACCGTGGCCATTGCCAACGGCACGCTGGCGGCTGCCGTGGGGCTGGGTCTGCAATTGTGGATACCGGGCGTCGTGCTGTGGATCGTCGGCCACTCTCTGGCGGTCTGGGGCGCGCGGCTGGACCCGCAGTTCATGCAGGTGTTCGCGCGCCACATTAAGCACAAATCGTTGCTGGACGTATAAGAGGATACCGTCATGCTGAACCTTGCCGAATATCGCCAGCGTCCCGCCTTGCTGGCAGACTGGCTGCCCTGGGCCGGATTGGTTGCGCCGGGCATCGTGCTGAATAAGGATGGTTCCTTTCAGCGCACGACTCGTTTTCGCGGACCTGATCTGGATAGCGCGACCCAAAGCGAGCTGATCGCCACGACGGCGCGCTTGAACAATGCACTACGGCGCCTGGGGTCGGGCTGGGCGCTTTTCATTGAGGCCGAGCGCCGCCCGGCGGCGGGCTACCCCCATTCGGACTTTCCTGAAGCCCTGTCCTGGCTGGTCGATCAGGAGCGCCGCGCCGCCTTCGAAGAGGCTGGGAATCACTTCGAGAGTGCCTATTACTTGACGTTCGTGTTCCTCCCACCCGAGGAGTCTCGCGCCCGCGCAGCGGGGCTGCTCTATGAGAACCGTCCCGCCGAAGGCGTGGACTGGCGTGAGCGGCTGGCCGCATTCGTAGCGGAAACGGATCGCGTCTTTGATCTACTTGATAGCGTGATGCCAGAAATCGGCTGGCTGGATGACAGCCAGACGCTCGCGTACCTGCATTCCACCATCTCGACACGGCGTTACGGCATCGGTGTGCCGGAAGTGCCGTTCCATCTGGATGCGCTGCTGAGCGATTGCGCACTGGTGGGTGGGCTGGCACCGACACTGGGCGACGCACATCTGCGCGTGGTATCGGTGCGGGGCTTCCCGACGTCCACCTGGCCGGGCATTTTGGATGACCTTAACCGGCTTGGTTTTGCCTATCGCTGGAGTACGCGCTTCATCTGTATGGACAAAGCCGAGGCGGAAAAGGAGCTGCGCCGCCTACGTCGTCAGTGGTTCGCCAAGCGCAAAAATGTCGTGGCGCTGCTGCGGGAAACGATTTTCCAGCAGGAGTCGCCTCTGGTCGATACCGATGCCAGCAACAAGGCCGCCGATGCAGATGCTGCCTTGCAGGAGTTGGGCAGTGATCAAGTCGCCTTTGGCTACGTCACCACTACCGTGACGATGCTGGATGCCGAACCCGCTGCGGCCGATGAAAAGCTGCGCATGATTGAACGCGTCATCCAGGGCCGGGGTTTTGTGACGATTCCTGAGACGCTGAATGCTGTGGATGCCTGGCTCTCGTCCATCCCCGGCAACGCCTACGCAAATGTACGGCAACCGATTGTGTCTACATTGAATCTGGCGCACATGATGCCGGTATCAGCAGTGTGGGCTGGACCGGAGAAAAACAACCATCTGGACGGCCCCCCGTTGATTATCACGCGCACCGAAGGCGCCACACCATTCCGGCTGGTGACGCATATCGGCGACGTGGGCCACACCCTGGTCGCAGGACCGACCGGCATGGGCAAGTCGGTGCTGCTGGCCGTCCTGGCCAAGCAGTTTCGCCGCTATCGCGGTTCACGTATTTTCGCCTTCGACATGGGCCGTTCAATGCGCGCCACCATCTTGGGCCTGGGCGGGGAGCACTATGACCTTGGCAATGATGGTGAGATTGCCTTTCAGCCGTTGGCGCGCATTGACCACGACGGCTACCGCACTTGGGCCGCAGAATGGATCGAAGGTCGCTTGCTGCACGAAGGCATGGCCGT
Organism: Pusillimonas sp. SM2304; assembly: GCF_031628915.1. Taxonomy (NCBI): domain Bacteria; kingdom Pseudomonadati; phylum Pseudomonadota; class Betaproteobacteria; order Burkholderiales; family Alcaligenaceae; genus Pusillimonas; species Pusillimonas sp. SM2304. The sequence continues at coordinate 665,794 of NZ_JAVLUJ010000003.1, read as the reverse complement.
CAGCCCCGACGATAAAGTCGCCATCTGGTCGGCGCTGGGGAGCCTCGCAGGTGCGCCGGTGGAGCAGCGCACGTTGACGGGTTTTTCCGTGCTGCTGCAATCGAACACATTGCGCCAAGCGCTTGCGCCCTATGTCCTGGGCGGCTCACACGGCAAGCTGCTGGATGCCGACCATGACCGGCTGGGCATGGCCGACGTGCAGGGCTTCGAGATGGAAGAATTGATGCACAGTCCGGCCGCCGTGCAGGCGGTGCTGCGCTATCTGTTTGCCAGGTTTGATGAACGCTTCGATGGTGCTCCCACCCTCCTGATTCTAGATGAAGCATGGTTGTTTCTCGATGAACCGTCCTTTGCCGCTCGTATCCGGCAGTGGTTGAAGACCCTGCGCAAAAAGAATGTCAGCGTCATCTTTGCCACGCAAAGCTTGGCTGATATCAAGGATTCGAGCATCGCGCCAGCCATCATCGAAAGCTGCTCCAGCCGCATCTTCCTGCCCAATCCACAGGCGACCGAACCGCAGATTCGCACGATCTACGAAGGCTTTGGCCTGAATAGCCGACAGATCGAGATTGTCGCCACCGCCCAACCCAAGCGCGACTACTACTACCAATCGCGTCTGGGCAATCGTCTGTTCGACCTTGACCTGGGACCGGCGACGCTGGCCTTTGCGGGGGTGTCCACCCCGCAAGACCAGCGCGACATCGACCGAATCCTGCTAGACGCTGGGGTCCCCGGCTTTGCGGGCGCTTGGCTGCGCCATCGCGGTCTGGGCTGGGCTGCCGATCTGCTGCCCGATTTTCCCGGTCTCTCGCCCGTTCCCGAGCTTTCCCCTTCATCCCTGGAGAACCTGCCATGAAAACCCGCGCGCTATCCGTATCGCTTGCCGTCGTGCTTTCGATGTCGTTACTCGCTGTTTCGCCCGCCTGGGCCTGGAAAACGGTCTTTGATCCGTCCAACTATACGCAAAATACGCTGACTGCCGTCCGCACGTTGGAGCAGATCAATAACCAGATTAGCCAGCTTCAGAACGAGGCGCAGATGTTGATGAATCAGGCACGTAATCTGGCGAGCCTGGATTTCAACGTCGTGAACCGTCTGCGTACCGCGCTGGCCGCCACCGACCGTTTGATCGGCCAGGCGCAGGGGCTCAGTTACGAGGTGGCGCACATGGATCAGGAATTCGCCCGCCTGTATCCCGACCAGTACGCCGCAACTGTCAGCGGCGACAGTATGGCTCAGGATGCGCGGGCGCGCTGGCAGAACACGCTTAATGGCTTGTACACGGCCATGCGGGTGCAGGCGCAAGCCTCGCAGAACCTGCGCGACGATGAAAGCGCGCTGGCAGATCTGGTGAACCAAAGCCAGTCGGCGCAAGGCGCGTTGCAGGCCATGCAGGCGACCAACCAGCTTCTGGCTTTACAGGCCAAACAGAGCATTCAGGCGCAGCAGCTTCAGATTACCCAGGATCGGGCTGCCGCCTTGGAGCTGGCCCAGCAAGCCGCCGTGACCGAGCGCGCCCGTGAAGTACGGCGGCGCTTCCAGGGCAGCGGCACGCCATACACGCCACAGGCCGTGACCTTCTACGGCAACTGACCGGAGCGCTTGAGCCATGAACGACGTGGCGGTGATCGACCGTTTTCTCGCTACCTTTGCGCAGTACATCGACTCGGGGTTCGGGCTGCTGCAAGGCGACGTGGCGTTTCTCACCGCCACCCTAGTTGTCATCGACATGACGCTGGCCGGCCTGTATTGGGCAATGGGTCACGCCAGCGGCCAGGGCGATGACGTGATCGCCAAGCTGCTGCGCAAGGTGCTTTACGTCGGCGCCTTTGCCTACATTATCGGCAATTTCAACGCGCTGGCTGGGATCCTGTTCCGCTCGTTCGCGGGATTGGGGCTGATGGCCTCGGGCTCGTCGTTGAGCATGGGTAACTTTCTGCAGCCAGGGCGGCTGGCCAAGACCGGCATTGATGCCGCCGCGCCGATTCTGGAGCAAATCGGCGACATGGCGGGCTTTCCCCAAGTATTCGCCAACATCGACCCCATCGTGGTGCTGTTCCTGGCCTGGATGGTGGTGGTGCTGAGCTTCTTCGTGCTCGCCATCCAGCTTTTTGTGACGTTGATCGAGTTTAAGCTGACCACGCTTGCCGGCTTTGTGCTGGTGCCGTTTGCCCTCTGGAACAAAACCTCGTTCCTTGCTGAGAAGGTACTGGGCAATGTGGTGTCTTCAGGGGTAAAGGTGCTGGTGCTGGCCGTGATCGTCGGCATTGGCAGCGGCTTGTTTGCCGAGTTCCAGGTGCATCCCGATGAGCCGTCCATCGACTATGCGCTGGTCATCATGCTGGCCTCGCTCTCTTTGCTGGCGCTAGGAATATTCGGGCCGGGCATCGCTACGGGGCTTGTCTCCGGCGGGCCGCAGTTGGGCGCGGGCTCCATGGCCGGTGCCGCCGTGGGTGCTGTCGGGACTGCGGTTGCCATCGGTGCGGCCGCCACAGGGGTGGGTGGTGCGGTGGCGGCAGGCGCGCGCATGGTCCCGGGTGCCGTCCGCATGACATCCGGCGCAGCGCGCTCCATCGGTTCAAGTGTGGGCAGCATCCGGTCGGCCTCTCAGACAGGTCCTACAGCGGGTAGCGGCCTTAAAGGAGCGGCGGGGGTGACTTCCGCTTCTGGCGCCGGGATAGGTGCGTCCGGTGTTGCGTCATCTGAACCAGCCGGCACCGCACAACCGGCCTGGGCCAAGCGCCTGCACCGCAGACAACAACTGACGCAAGCCGCCACGACTGCCGCCCATGCTCTACGCGGTGGGGATGGAGGCGGCACGGGCCAAGGTCCGAGCCTTCGTGATGCCGATTCATAAGGAGAACAACCATGCGTTTCAAACGACCGCAGGTGCGCTATGCCGAGACACCGCAACCTGCAACCCCATATCAATCCGCCGCCCAGGTCTGGGATGACCGGATCGGTTCGGCTCGCGTACAGGCCAAAAACTGGCGGCTTATGGCCTTCGGCTGCCTGCTGCTCGCGCTATTCATGGCCGGTGGCCTGGTGTGGCGCTCGATGCAGTCCACGATCGTTCCCTATGTAGTGGAGGTCGATAGCCTGGGGAATACGCGGGCGGTCGGCAAAGCTACAGAACCCTACAGCCCGAAGGAGGCTGAGATCGTTACGCATCTTGAACGCTTCATCAAGCTTGTTCGCTCGCTTTCTATTGACCCCGTGGTCGTGAGGGAAAGCTGGCTTGAGGCCTACCGCTACACGACGGATCGCGGTGCCGCCGTGCTGAACGAATATGCACGGCAGAACAGTCCTTTCGCAAAAGTGGGTAAGGAGTCCACAACTGTGGAGGTCTATAGCGTGGTTCGAGCCAGCGACATGACCTTCAACATTCGCTGGATTGAACGGCACTACGCCAACGGCGCTCTTGCGTCCACGCAGCGCTGGTCTGCCGTCATCACGCTTGTCCATAAGGCGCCGAAAACAGAGGACGAACTGAGAAAGAATTCCTTGGGCCTGTATGTCCATGGATTGTCCTGGAGTCGAGATTTGAACGTGTCGGAAGGAGCACAGCCATGATTAATGTTGTCCGCATGTGGGTTGCCCCCTTAACCCTGATCATCCTCGCTGGGTGCGCTACGCACGGCAAGCCACCACCAGCCATTTCGCTCGATGAGCCGGTAGCCGCCGAGCTGCTGCCCGAACCACCCAGCCCGGTCGAAGTGATTGCCGTGCCCGAACCGCTGGCGCTGCCGGCGCAACTGAAACCCTTGCCGGACACGGATGCGGGCAAGTCCACGCCCGAACCCACCGATGAAACCGTCCGGGTGTCCCGCGCCAATGCCGAAGCGCGGATTGCGCCCACACGCGAAGGTTATGTCAATGCCATTCAGGTCTGGCCCTATAGCGATGGGGCGCTTTATCAGGTCTATACCGGCGTGGGCCGCGTAACGGTGATTGCGCTGCAGCCCGGCGAGGAGCTGGTGACGGTGGCAGCCGGCGACACCGTGCGCTGGATCGTGGGCGACACGTCCAGCGGCAGCGGCGCGGACTTGCGCGTGAATGTGCTGGTCAAGCCTATCCGCTCAGGCCTGAAAACGAACCTCGTCATTACCACCAATCGCCGAACCTATCTGCTGGAACTGACGTCCACCGAAAAGACATGGATGGCGTCGGTGTCTTGGGAGTACCCGAAGGATCGGATGCTAGCCTTGCACCGCCAGAACCGGGCCGCGCAGGCTGGCGCGTCCGTCGATACCGGGCTGGCGCTGGAGAGCCTGCGCTTTCGGTATGCAGTCAGCGGCAGCAATCCGCCCTGGAAGCCGCTGCGCGCCTTTGATGACGGACAGAAGGTCTATATCCAGTTTCCTGCAGGGATTGCTCAAGGGGAGCTGCCACCGCTCTTTGTGATCGGTGCTGAGGGCGACGGTCAACTGGTCAACTATCGCTTCCGTTCGCCGTACTACATCGTGGATCGACTCTTTGGCGCAGCCGAACTGCGCCTGGGTGGTGATCGAGGCGACGTGGTGCGCATAGAGCGTACCGATGGCGTGGCGCGGAGGAACTGAGTATGAGCGAGGAACACAGATCCGAACAAGCCACGCCACAGGCGACGGATAAGGTGGCCCCCGAAACCGTGGCGCTGCGCGCACGGCCACGGCCCGTCACGCGACTAAACCGTCGCATGCTCGCCCTCCTGGTGGCAGGGCTGTCGGCGGCGGTCTTGGGTGCCACCATCTGGTCACTGCAACCGCAGCGGCGCGGCGCGGGCGAGCACACCGAGCTGTACAACGTCGACCGGGTGTCCAAGTCGGAAGGGTTGGACATCTTGCCCGCTGACTATTCCATGCTGTCGGCCCCGGACGTGCCGTCCGATGTGCCGGAGCTCGGGCCGCCCCTGCCGGGCGATCTGGGGCCGGCCATCGTGAATAGTCAGCAGCCGGCGGTTGCCACCTATGCGCCGCCGGGGGTTGACGCGCAAGCTGCCGAACGCGAAGCGCGGCGTAAGGAAGCAGAAGCAGCAGCCGCTTCACCTGTATTCTTCCGCACCGGCCAGCCCACGGTAACGGCTGCGCAGGCGATGCCTGTCGCGCCCGGAATGGATGATTCCTTAGCTGCGTTCGACCCGTTGGCCGCAGGGCCAGCCTCGACGGAGGCGCAACCTACCGATCCCACTGCGGCACAGAACCGGCAAGACCAGAAAGAAGCCTTCCTGCAATCCGGTTCTACGCAAACCCGTAATTCTGGGGATTTGCAAATGCCGGCCTCGCCGTATCAGGTTATGGCGGGGACTGTAATCGCCGCTGCGCTGGTTACGGGCATCAAGTCTGACCTTCCGGGGGATGTGATCGGCACCGTGACTGAACCCGTCTATGATTCCGCGACCGGCAAGCACCTGTTGATTCCCCAAGGTTCGCGCATCCTGGGGCGCTACAACAGCCAAGTCAGCTATGGGCAAAGTCGGGTGCAGGTCGTATGGCATCGGGTCATCCTGCCTGATACGGCCTCATTGACGCTGGATAACCTAGTTGGTGCCGACCCGACCGGGTTCGCCGGCCTGGAAGACGATGTGGACTGGCATTGGAATCGCATCATAGGCGGTGCCGTGCTGACGACGCTCTTGGGCGTCGGAGCCGAGTTGGCCGCGCCGGAAAACCGGCAGGACGGCAACCGCGTCATCATCGCCGGACGCGACAGCGCCCAGGACAACATCAATCAGGTCGGCCAAGAGATGACCCGGCGCAACATGAACATCCAGCCGACACTGACTATCCGTGCAGGAATGCCGGTGCGCATCATCGTCAACCGCGACCTGGTGCTGCGACCGTACCAGCCGCTTTTCTTCAACAAGGGAGCGTCACACAATGACCACCACCCGAAAACTGCGGCTGGGACCGCTTCCCAAGACTGAAACTGTCAAGGTAACCTTCGTATGTCCGGCCAGCCTGAAAGCCGATCTCGACCGCTATGCAGCGTTACACACGCAGACTTACGGGAAAACCGTGAGTACAGTGACGTTGATCCCGCACATGCTGGAGGCGTTCATAGCGGGAGATCGTGGGTTTAGAAGAGGTGGCGAATGGAGCAGCAGGGAGAAAAATGGCTGATTTGATGCCTTTTGCGAGTGCAGTGCGCCAGTCACATAGAAACGTCGGAAAGCCAGGAGCGTGGTGATAAGATGCCTGGAGGCAGACGTATCTAGCCTAGCCGGCCACAGCCTTACGATTCCATGGCATACGCATCAACAGGCGGGCCATCCCGCAGAATCCAGATACACCAGCAAACACCAGGCCAGCGCCGATGGTTGCCGACAGCGCATGAAACCAGGGCGAGACTGTGGCGCCCAGCACAGCGCCCAACAGGACCAGCGAGCCTGCCGTAATCTGCACCTGGCGCTGCAACTCCATCGGCTGGGAAGTATCTGTCACCACGGGCAGCCCGGCCTTCTTCCAGGCATCGAGTCCCCCGTCCAGTACATAAGCCTCGCAGGCCGCACATGCGCTGAGTGTCTGAGCATTGATACGTGTGCGATTGCCGGAACGGCAGTGAAAGATGAGGCCCGCCGTGGCGTCGAGCGGTGCTGAGCTTTTCAGATCTTCCATGGGGACGTGGCGTGCGGCGGCGATGTGCTCGCGAGCATATTCGTTCGCTGCACGGATGTCGATCAGGATTGCGCCGTGATTCATAAGGTCTCGGGCTGCTTGGGGGGAAATAGGCTTTAAAGACATGAAAATTGACTCCGGACAGTCGGGTTCAGGGGCAGAAAATAGCCTTGAGTGTGGCAATGAGGGTGGCCACGTTTGGGTTGTCGATCCGATAATGCAGCGTTTGTGCCTCTCGGCGGAACGTCACTAGGCCCTCTTCGCGCATCTTGGCCAGATGCTGGGACAGCGCGGATTGGCTCAAGGGTACGTATTCATGCAGCGCACCTACCGTCATTTCCCCATGCTCGATCAGTAAACAGAGGGTCAACAGGCGGTGCTCATTGCCGACGGTTCGTAACATGGCAGCCGCCTGCTTCGCTCCGTCTTGTAGGAACTGCTTGTCTTTCATAGTCACAATCACAATTTATTTCGTATTTTTCTAATTTAGCATAAACTAATATATATTCAAGACTCCGTACCCCTGGATGGACAAGTTATGTTTCCTGCCGCTGACATTCAGTCCTTCTTCGATGAAGCCACCAATACGGTGAGCTATCTAGTTTCTGACCCATCCACCCGCCAAGCCGCCATCATTGATCCGGTGCTGGATTACGACCACCGCAGCGGCAAGGCTTCCACCACCTCTGCTGATCGCATGCTGGCCGCCGTCCATGCGCGTGAACTGCAGATTGCATGGATTCTTGAAACCCATGCGCATGCGGATCACCTGAGCGCAGCGCCTTACCTCAAAACTCGTACAGGTGCGCCTGTCGCTATCGGTGAGCATATTCGCGACGTACAGCGGATTTTCCGTCCAGTGTTTAACCTGGACGATGTTTTCTGCGACGGCAGCGAGTTCGACCGGCTGTTTCGCGATGGCGAAACCTTCCACATCGGTGCGCTGACCGTAGAGGTTATGCATACGCCAGGCCATACGCCCGCCTGCGTGTCGTACCGTATCGGTGACGCTGTGTTCGTGGGGGACACCTTGTTCATGCCTGATTACGGCACGGCTCGCGCTGACTTTCCAGGCGGTAGCGCATATATGCTGTACCTGTCGATTCGTCGGCTTCTGGCGTTGCCGCCAAAAACGCGTCTGTTCATGTGCCACGACTACAAGGCTCCGGGGCGCACCGAGTATGCGTGGGAATCGACCGTTGCCGAGCAGTGCCAGAGCAATGTGCATGTGCGCGATGGCGTGGGTGCCGAGGCATTCACCGAGATGCGCCAGTCTCGCGATGCCACACTTCCGGCTCCCACGCTGCTGCTGCCTTCCATTCAGGTCAACATCCGTGCGGGCCGCTTGCCGGAGTCTGAATCCAACGGCGTGCGCTACCTCAAGATCCCCGTCAGTTTGGCCGAGGCATAGGCCGGTTTGCTGCATCGGATGTGATCGAGTGAGGTAGAAAAGTGACGAGCGTGCGCGGGCACATGTAGCATAAGTCAGCGGCACTGCTATTGCAGACCTGACTTCGCCAACGGAGCAAGCTCGACCTTGACGTTAAGCTCCAATGCGTGGAGGTGCCAGTGATGTAGTCCTTCGCAACTGCTTGGGTGACCGTTTTAAGTCCAAATGCGGTCAGCCCGTCCATGACTGAGCTCGCTGCAAGGCAGACATCGCCCACAGAAACTAGAGCGATAGCAGCGGCTCGCAACATGAACATCCAACCTACGTTGACCACCCGCTCAGGGTTGCCAGTGCACATCATCGTCAACCGTGATCTGGTGCTGAGGCCTTACCAACCGCTTTTCTTCAACAAGGGGGTGTTCACAATGAGCGCGACTAAAAAAACAGCGGCTTGGGCCGCTGCCGAAGACCGAAACTGTTAAGTTAACCTTCCCGTGTCTGACTGGCCTGAAGGCCGATCTAGACCGCTACGCAGAGCTGCACGCACAAACCTATGGGGAATCGGTCGATGCCGTGACACTGATTCCACACATGCTGGAAGCGTTCATGGCGGGGACCGGGGGTTCACGAAGGGCGGAGGACGTCGTGTTGTGTTTGCATCAGAGGCATTGCCGCGAACGGCTTGGCCCCAGTTTCTGTCGGCCTTTCCGGCGTTTGCGTGAGGAGGGCTGGTTGGGTTAGAATAGTCTCAACACACCCGCCACACGTCCTATCTTCGGGTAGGGTTCTGCTAACGCAGACGTGCAAAAGGCGGGTTTTTTGCGCCCATATTACGCCCATGGCAATAAATCGCATTCCATTTAGCAAACCAGCGTCCTCGCCGGAGCAGCTTCTCCAGAAGCTGGAGCGGCAGGGGTTGGTCGTGGATGATTTTAAGCGTGGGCAAGCGCGTAATTACATGCGTTTCGTGGGCGGATATCGTCTCAAAGGGTACTGGCATCATCTGGTCGATCCAGTCACGAAAAACTTTCCCGCTGGATATCGGTTCGAACAGATTGTCAGCCGCTGCGAGTTTGATAGAGAGCTGCGAGCCCTGACCATGGCTGCCGTCGAGCGCCTGGAAATTGCGGTGCGGGTCGTGATGGCAAACCATCTGAGTCTGAAGCATTCTCCGCATTGGTTCCTGGATGGTGACTTGTTCAGGCAAGGGCGGCGGCAGGGCGCAGCTGAGCTTGTGGCGAAGATCGAGGCCGAGGTAGATCGAGCCCGCGACAAGACATTTGTGAAGCATTATTTCTCGCGGTACAGCGAACCGCATCTTCCGCCCAGTTGGTCAGTATGCGAGTGCGTAACCTTTGGGCTTTGGTCCAGAACCTATCAGTTGCTGAAGAATCCCGATGATCGCAAAGCAATCAGTCGGCGCTTCAATGTGGATGCGACTGAAGTATTTGAATCGTGGATTCATACTCTGACAGTTGTACGGAACATGGTGGCTCATAGCGGGCAACTGCTTCGCGTGACGCTTGGCGTTGCTCCCAGAGATTATCGTAAGGCAGACATTCGGTTTTCCGATTCAAAATCGTTCTATGCCGTGGCAACGGTTATCAATTACCTATTGCGACAAATAGGCCTACCGCTGGAATGGTCAGAACAGTTGAAAGCCCTGTTTGCCAAATACCCAGAGGTGCATTTGGCAGAAATAGGCTTCCCGATAGATTGGGGAAATCGACCAGGCTGGCTGTAATTAGCATCGGATTTTTCCGTTCAATAATTCTCCACTATGCGACGGATATGAGAAGCAGGCATTCCATACGGCAGGGCAATACAGCGTACCTCAGCGAAGCGCTGCAAAGTATGCCTGCATACCCTTGAATATGCTCCACGTTGATGACCAAATTCTTGGGACAAATTTGGGACAATTCAGTCGCTAAATCATGCCAATCGATGCCCATATCAAGCCAGAGACAAGTAAGGCGTAGTTTTATTAACTAATTGATTATAAAAGATAATTTCGCCTTTCTGTCCCCGACAGCAACTGCTCCTCCTCCACCATCGGGGTGTGCGTGGATAAATCAGTTTTGCTCATTAAAATCAGCGGGTTGTTTTCTTTTCTGCAATGGTTTGGGGCAAATCCCGCCTTATGCGGCTGGATTCAGGATAGGCAAAAGATTTGCGCGGGCACGAAGTGCCATTGTAGTAAGAGATGGCCGGGAGTCCAGTGGCATATATTTGTTTCGAACAGCTTCCTTCCCGCTGGCTTGATTATCGCTACTATAGGGCCTTCCAAGTTCGCTTTTTGGCGTAAACCGTTTTGTGGGAGCAAGTGAATGATCGATCCGGCCACGTTGATCACCTTTACCGGGGTTGCAGTTGGTTTTGTCTTGCTGCCAGGCCCGGCCATGCTGCTGACGATCACCAGGGCGACGAGCTCGGGCACGCGGGTAGGCATCGCCACCGGTGCGGGCATCGCAGCCGGCGATATGATCCACACCTTGATGGCGGTCGTTGGAATCTCCGCGATTATCGCCGCTTCCGCCATGCTGTTCAGCATCATCAAATACATCGGCGCGGCGTATCTTGTTTACCTTGGGATCGGTGTGATCCTGAAGAAAAGCCTGATCGATCTGGCCCCGCAGACAAGGCCGATATCGACGGGAACGGCTTTTCGGCAAGCCATCCTGGCCGAGGTCCTGAATCCAAAAACCGCGCTCTTTTTCCTGGCGCTGCTGCCGCAGTTCGTACGGCCTGAAAATGGATCGGTCATGGTTCAGTTGGCGGTTCTGGGCATTCTGTATGTATTGCTGGGTTTTGCCGGAACGGTTGCTTTTGCACTGAGTGCGGGAACCTTGGGCAACTTCCTGCGCCGAAGCCCGAAAGTGCTGAAATGGCAGAATAAGGTGGTGGGAGGCATTTACTGCTTGCTGGGCGTGCGCCTGGCGCTGCAGGACCGCTGAATCGTTCTTGCTGCTTGGCGAGCGGGGGTGATGGCGGCCGATAACCCGGGCAAGGCGCAAAGGGGCATCGGCCGTCTTTTGTCATTCGCGGCCAAGAATGGCTTGCTGAATGGTCATGGCATTGTGGCGCATCATGTCGATATAGCTTGCCGCGGGGCCGTTTTCCGCCGACAGTGCATCTGAATACAGCGAGCCGCTCAGCTTCAGGCCGGTTTCCTGGGCAATTTGTCCGGTCAGGCGGGCGTTGCTGATGTTTTCCACGAAGATCGCCGACACGTGCTGTTCCTGGATTTGGCGTATCAGCGCGGCGATGGCCGCCGCCGATGGTTCGGCGCCTGTGGTCATGCTTTGCGGCGCAAGGAATCGAAGTCCGTACTCGCGAGCGAAATAGCCGAAGGCATCGTGCGATGTCATGATCGTGCGCCTGTCGGCGGGAATGGCGGCCATTGCCGTTCTGATCTGCGTGTCCAGGGCTTGCAACTGCTTGTCGTAGGCGGCGGCATTGGATTGGTAGGCGGCGCAGCCCTTGGTGTCGGCGGCGCAGAAGGCCTTGGCAATGTTGGCGACGTAAACCCGGGCATTGTTGACCGACTGCCAGGCGTGGGGGTCATACTCGCCATGGTGGTGTCCATGTTCATGGTCATGCTTATGGTCGTGTTCATGATCGTGCTTATGATCGTCGTCATGATCGTGCTTATGGTCGTCCTCATGGCCGTGGCTGTGGCCATGATCCTCTTTGCGCCCATGTGCGTGCTCTTCTTGCGTGTTGCGCAGCAAGTCGCCGCCCTGGGCAAGCTCGGCGACGGTTGCCTTGGTCCCGCTTGCTTTCAGCAGGCGATCAAGAAACCCTTCCAGATGCAGGCCGTTGGACAGGACTACGTCGGCCGCGCCGACGGCGGCGACATCGGCGGGTCTGGGTTCGTATACATGGGTGTCGCCATCCGGCCCCACCAGCGTAGTCAGCGCAATGCGCTCGCCGCCCACATTCCTGGCCAGATCGCCAATGATCGAAAAGGTGGCGACCACGTTGAGATCTTTGGCGGCGGCCACAGGGGCGGTCAAGCACAAGAGGATGGCGGCGCTGGCTGCGGCTGCAGCGGCGGATACCGTTGGCTTAGGCATGGGATTCCTTCCTGAAAAAATAGATATTGTTATGTTATAACATATCTTAAATCAGGCATTGAACCGGCCTTGTTGCCAGACCCGCTCTGTTTGGCAGGCAAGCAAGGCGCTACTTGCCCAGGCGGCCTCAGAGGTTCACGCCGAAGGGATCAGTGATTGCGCCGTGTGTTCAGGGCTGCGGACCACCGGGTATTCCGGCAGCGTTGGCATGTGGCTTGATCGCCCGCTGAAAGCGCTTGCACCCAACCGCAACGGCTGCAGGCATACAGATGATCGAACGGCGCGCATTCATGGGTCTTGCGATATTCCGGGGGCAGCACCGAGAGCCCGGGCCTTGTCGCTTCGGGCTCATAAAAGAACAGGCTGATGTTGCCGTCGACTTCGAGTATGGCAAGCCGGACTTGGCCCAGGTGTTCCACGCCTTGTTGGCGCAGCTCCATGAAAAACTCGTCATCGGTGATGTTCAGCTTATCCAGACTGGCCAACTCGTACAGCCCATCCCGGATCAGGGTGACAGGGTGGCCCTCCACCCAATCGTTGAAGCGGCGCGACCGCTGCATGGCGTAGGTGGTGGCGCGATACAGCAACAGAATAGTGGCAACCCCCATCACGACATGTACGATCGGCGTATCTTCGTACAGGACGACGTCACCCGCTGCGGAACCCAAGGTCAGGATCACCACTAGTTCAAATACAGATAACTGGCGGATGCCGCGACGCCCTGATGCCTTCAGGAACAGAAACACGATGGCATAGCCGGCGGCCGCGCGCACGGCCACTTCGCCCAGAAAAAGCAGCGGCATGTCGTTGAGTAAAACCCGTGACCAGTCGAAAGGAGTCATGTTGTACCTTTGGCGATTGCCTGTTGCCGGCTTCGGCAAACTATAACGCCATAACGGGCGCGGCACGACGCTTGCTGCCCATTTCCCCTAGATCGGACCCGCCGGTGTTGCTGATGCGCCGAGTCCCCGGTCTTGCCCATCGAGGAGGAAGTCGTTATGGCTGTGATGATTGAACGCAGATATTCTGAAGTGATCCATCCGCTGCATGCACTGTTGCTGGCGGGAACCATTCCCTTGTTTCTGGGCGCGGCGCTCAGTGATGCAGCCTACGCCGCGACTTACGAGATCCAGTGGAACAATTTTGCGTCCTGGCTGACCGCCGGCGGCCTGGTTTTTGGCGCTGCGGCCCTGGTCTTCGCGATCATCGACCTGTGCCGCGCCCATCGCCGTGCGCGAGGCGCCGCTATTTACGCGGGGCTGTTGCTGCTGATGTGGGTGCTTGGCTTTTTCAATGCGCTGATACACGCCCGGGACGCATGGGCCGGCATGCCCGCTGGCTTGAACTTGTCCGTCATCGTTACGGTACTGGCCTGCGCAGTCGCATGGTTCGGCTTTTGCACCCCGCACATGGGAGGAAGGAAATGAAACGCTTTGGCATGCTTACCGTTGTCACGTTTTCGGGAATGCTGGCTGCTTGCGGCGGCGAGACGCAACCCCTGCAATACGGCGCCGCGCCCGAACTCCCCCCACCTGAACGCGGCTTCTTGCCGGACATGGTGATTGCAAAACCTGCCGAATGGGGCGAGCAATTGCCGACGGTCCCGGATGGCTATACGATCAGCGCCATTGCCACCGGCCTGAAAATTCCGCGGCAAACCCTGGTGCTGCCCAACGGCGACATTCTGGTGGCCGAAGGCAAGGGCGGCAGTGCGCCCAGCCTCAAGCCCAAGGATGTGATCGCCGGCTATATCAAGGCCCAGGGCAACAGTCCGGTCCAGGGCGGCGACCGCCTGACTTTGCTGCGCGATGCGCAAGGCGATGGCGTTTATGAGTCGACGGTCTTTGCCGATAATTTGAATGCGCCTTACGGGCTGGCGCTGGTCGATGGAAACCTTTATGTGGCCAATCAGGATGCGCTGGTGCGATTCGACTACCAGCCCGGCCAGACCAAGGCAAGCGGTCCTCCGGAGACCGTCACGGCGCTGCCGTCGGAGATCAATCACCATTGGACCAAGGCGCTGGCCGCCAGTGCCGACGGGGAGTATCTGTATGTCGGCATCGGTTCCAACAGCAATATCACCGAACGCGGCATGACGGCGGAGGCGGATCGAGCCATGGTATGGCGGGTAAACGCGCGCAGCGGCGAGCACAAGCCCTATGCCACCGGCTTGCGCAATCCCACCGCATTGACCATTCAGCCCGACACCGGCCAACTGTGGTCGGTCGTGAATGAACGCGACGAAATCGGTCCAAATCTGGTTCCGGATTATCTGACCGCTGTCCAGGAAGGCGGCTTCTATGGCTGGCCGTACAGCTATTGGGGGCAGAACGTGGACGAGCGGGTCCGTCCGCAGGATCCGGATAAGGTGGCGTCGGCCATCAAGCCCGATTACAGCCTGGGGGCGCACGTGGCGGCGCTGGGCGTCGACTTTTCCAACGAGGCAATGGGTGCGCAGTTTGCCGATGGTGTCTTCGTGGGCGAGCACGGCAGCTGGAACCGGCCTGAACCCTCCGGCTATAAGGTCGTCTTCGTGCCGTTCAGCGACGGCCGTCCCGCTGGCCCGCCGGTTGATTTCGTGTCCGGCTTCCGCGATAGCGATGGCACGACGCGCGGCCGGCCGGTGGGGGTGACGGTGGACCCGGCTGGCGCCCTGATTGTGGCTGACGACTTGTCGAACACCATTTGGCGGATAACGCCATTAACAGCGGGCCAGCCCCCCGCATAAGCAGGCGGTGGCGGCGGGCAGCGCTTTCGCGGCACGAGTCCATACAGACGGGGCACGCCGCTTGCTGCCTGAATGGTTCAGGCGCTGTGCCGCACGCGCACAGTGTTTCACAACGGCCAGCAGAGGAGCAAACCATGCATAAAGATGAAGAATCGCGCAAACCCGAACGTGCCGACCGTGGTCCGTCTCACGCCGGAACGCATGCCGCGCGGCGCAATGAACCGGTGCAAAGCCGCAGCGCCGATCCGGGACAAAGCAGCTACGGCGGGTTTGCAAACCAGGATCCGCGTTTTCAGCGGCAGCAGCTCGGCGACTATTCGCGCGGCCAAAAGGCCGATGCCGACGCTCGGGGGCGTGCACAGAAAAAGGCGGTCCCCGCCCAGGACGCTTCGGATGACGATCAAGGAGAACCGTAATGGCAAAATGCGACCGCTGCGGCAACGACTACGACAAATCTTTTCAGGTCTCCGCGCATGACGGAAAGACATACACTTTCGACAGCTTTGAATGCGCCATTCATGTGATGGCCCCACTGTGCGTCCACTGCGGCGTAAAAATCATCGGTCATGGGCTGGAACAGGATGGGCGCATGTTCTGCTGCAATCATTGCGCGCAAGGTGAAGGGGTGACTCAGTTGCAGGACAGGACATAGTCCGGGCATAGACGCGCGAAAAGCTTCAAACACGCCGAGGTCGCAGCGGTCTGCTTGGCCTGATGGATGGCGCTTTTGAGCGCGATTGGTCAGAAGCGTTTATTTTGGGCATACTGAAGCATCAGCATTTCATGAGATTTTTCAGTATGTTGCGCTTATGACACCCGGCTATAGCACCAAGACCGAACGTATCGCCATTGCAGATACCGATGACCTGTTCATCCGCTCTTTGCTTGACCGCCAGCAGTATCATGATCCGGCGGGGATTGCACAGAGCCTGGGCATTTGCTCTGCCTCCTGGTCTTTGTTCGGCCTGTTGTGGCCGTCGAGCATGCAGTTGGCGGCATACATCGCCCGGCGCCCCGTCTGCCCCGACGAACGCATATTGGAGATCGGCTGCGGCCTTGCCTTGGCCAGCCTGGTGGGTCACCGGCGCGGAGCGCGCGTGACGGCCAGTGATTGCCATCCCCTGGCGTCAAGTTTCCTGGATCACAATCTGCAACTGAACCGTCTTCCCGACTTGAAGTACCGGCATGGGCAATGGGGGGCGGCGGACGTCCCCGCCGGGGTGCTGGACCTGGGCATCAAGGTACTGTCGGCGCGTTACGATCTGATCATCGGCAGCGATCTGCTGTACGAGCGCGATATGCCTGAAATGCTGGCCGACTTTATCGACGATCATGCCCGGCCCAACGCGGAAGTGTGGATTGTCGACCCCAATCGGGGCCATCGGCCTGCGTTCAATCGCCACATGGAGACGTTCGGATTCGAGCTCGAGCGCGACAGGCGCCTGCACGACAAGGCGGAAACCGATGCCGCCGGTGTGCGCTCCGAAGAATACCGGGGCCGTTTGCTGGTTTATCGGCGCGTGGCGGAAGCCTGCTCGGGCCAGTAGTAATCGTCGCCGTAGATGCGTCCGCCGAAGATGGCGGTGCCAATGCGTACTTCCGTCGAGCCTTCTTCGATGGCGATCTCGAAATCGCCGCTCATGCCCATCGACAGGCGGTCCATGTCGATGCCGTCTATGGCTTCCTGGCGCATCTGGTCGCGCAGTTCGCGCAGCTTGCGGAAGCAGGCCCGCACGGCGGCCTGGTCCGGCGCATTGATGGCAAGCGTCATCAGCCCGCGTATCTTCAGGGTGGGTATGTCGCGCGCCACCTGGCGCAGGAAGCCAGGCAGTTCTTCAGGCGGCAGCCCATACTTGCTGGGCTCGGATGAGGTCTTGATCTGCACCAGCGCATCGATGGCGCGGCCTTCTTGCTGAAGCCGGCGATCCAGTGCGATGGCAAGCTCCAGGCGGTCGAGCGACTGGATTTCCGATGCCATGCGGGCCACGTCCTTGGCCTTGTTGGTCTGCAGGTGCCCAATCATGACCCAGTCGATACCGCAGTCGGCCAGCGGGTCGTATTTGCTGCGGATTTCCTGGGCCTTGTTTTCGCCGAAGCGGCGGACGCCGGCTTTGACGGCCTCGCGTATGGCGTCTTCGCCAAAGGTTTTGCTGACGGGAAGCAAGGTGACGGCGTCGGGCGCGCGCCCGGCCTTCAGGGCGGCGCCGCGGATCCGGTCGTGGACGAGGGCGAGGCGCGATGCGATGGAACTGTCTTGATTCATGAGGCGTACTCGA
This sequence comes from Pusillimonas sp. SM2304, assembly GCF_031628915.1. NCBI lineage: Bacteria > Pseudomonadati > Pseudomonadota > Betaproteobacteria > Burkholderiales > Alcaligenaceae > Pusillimonas > Pusillimonas sp. SM2304. Next base: position 648,728 of record NZ_JAVLUJ010000003.1, on the reverse strand, counting down.
AATGGCGGCGCCCTGGCCCGCAGGGCGCCTGAACACGGCAATGCCTTATTGTACGGCTCCTTGCCGGGCTGGATCGAAACGCCGCTGTTCCGCTATAGCGTGCCGCGCACCTGCGCAGTGATTTCGTACGAACGCAGCCGCGCTGCGTGGTCGAACATATTGGATGTGATCATCAGCTCGTCCGCACCGGTTTTGTCTATAAACGCCTTGAGCTGGCCCGCGACGGTATCGGGCGCGCCAATGGCCGAGCACGACAGCACGTGCTGCAGCAGGTCTTGGGCCGATGGGCCCAATTGTTCAAGATAGTGCCGCAGGGGCGGCGGCAGGCGCGAAGGACGGCCGCTGCGCAGATTGACGAAAGACTGCTGCCACGACGTCGCCAGGAACTGGGCCTCGTCGTCGGTATCGGCGGCAAAAACATTGAAACCCAGCATCACATAGGGTTTGTCCAACTGTGCCGAGGGCTTGAACGTGTCGCGGTAGAGCTGGATGGCGTGCATCATTTGCTGGGGCGCGAAATGAGAGGCAAAGGCGTAGGGCAGGCCCAGCGCGGCGGCCAGTTGGGCGCCGAACAGGCTGGACCCCAGGATCCAGATGGGAATGTCCACCCCTTTGCCGGGGACAGCCTGTACCGGCTGGCGCGGTTCGGCTGAAAAATAATCCATCAGTTCCAGGACATCGCGAGGAAACTCGTTGGCATCCGAAGACAGGTTGCGGCGCAGGGCGCGGGCGGTGGTCTGGTCGGAGCCCGGGGCGCGGCCCAGGCCCAGGTCGATGCGGCCGGGATAAAGCGATTCCAGCGTTCCGAACTGTTCTGCGATGACCAGGGGCGAATGGTTGGGCAGCATGATGCCGCCCGCGCCGACCCGTATGGTCGTGGTGCCGGCGGCAACATGGGCGATCAGAATCGAGGTGGCGGCGCTGGCAATGCCCGGCATGCCATGATGTTCGGCCATCCAATAGCGCTGATAGCCCCATCGCTCACCGTGCTGGGCAATATCCAGCGTGTTGCGGAACGACTCGGCGGCGGAGCTGCCTTCGATAATCGGGGAAAGGTCGAGTATGGAAAATGGAATCATTTGCCGTACATGGGGCCGGCCTGGCATAAATCAAGTGCGCTCGATGGGGATGCCGGGATGGGCGCCCACGCGGGCGCCGACGACCATTTCGGTAATCCAGCTCACCAGGATGGCGGTGTACGCCTGCTGGCTCGCTTTGTCGCTCAAGGCATGGTCGGCGCCGTCAACGACCCGGTGCGTCAACGAGTGGGAATTACGAAAGGCAGCCCGATAGCTCATGATGGTGGCATGGGGCACCAGGTGATCGTGTTCGGACTCGACGATCAATACGTCGCCGGTAAAACTGGCGCAGGCCGCCAGGGCGCGGTTCTCTTCGGGGGTGACGGGGGCGCCCCGGTAGACGGCCAGGTCCTCACGGTTCAACTGGCGCTTGGGCACGGCCCATTCCCCGTCCCGATATAAAGAGGGCACGCGCAAAGAGAGCCATTTGACCGGACGCATTGTGCTCAGTATGGTCGACAGATACGCGCCGTAACTGGTGCCCACCACGGCGATGGCGTTGGTGTCGATGGCGGGATGCTGGGCCAACAGGTCGTAGGCCGAGATGATATCGCGCAGGTTTTCTTCGCGTGTGACGGTTTTCTGGCGGTCGGAGCCTCTTTCGTGTCCGCGCAGGTCGAACGTCAGGCAGACGCAGCCCAGGCCGGCAATACCGCGGGCGCGATCCAGGTCGCGTTCCTGGCTGCCGCCCCAGCCGTGCACGAACAGGATGCCCGGCACTTTGGCGTGCGGCGTCAGGAAAGTGCCATCGACGTGTTCGTTATCGATGACGATCTGCACTTTGCTGCTGCTAGTTGCCATAGGGCTGCACCTTCACGTATTTATTCAACGGGCCGAGCTCGGGGTCTATGCCGCTGAACAGCGCCTCGGCGCCGGCCGGCGGCTCGGCGCGAGATCCGAAAAGCTCGACGGTCATGGCCCGTACCGACTGCAACTGCTCGTCCTCATGGAAGGCCTGTATGGCCGCGATTTCAGCCGCGCTGGCGCCGCCTATGCGCCAGCTTTGCTCCAGGACGCCGCAGCGCGGCTCACCGCGGCTGCTGGTGCCGCTGGCGATGTCGTAATTGCGACGGGAGGCAATCAGCCCGGTAAAGCAGCGCAGCGCGGCCTGGTCATACACCTGAGCCTTCGAAATGGCGGTTTGAAAGTCGGTGCTCAGGCTTAGATCCAGCAAGCGGTCGAAATCGCCCCGCACGATAATCAAGTCGGAGCCGCCATAAACCATCTCGCCGTTGTTGTCCTGGGTCAGGCACTGTGTTCCGACATAGCTTGCGACGATCCCGCCAATGCGTGCCTGTCCGACACTGAAGGTACTGACGTCGTTCAGGTTTTCTTCCAGGACCAGGCCGTAGCAGGCAAGCTCGTCCTGGTCTTGCGCGTCGAGCGCATGGTTCAGCTCGGCCTGGCTGGATACCACTTGCTGTCCCCGTCCCCCCGTTGCCAGGACCGGCTTGATGCGCACCGGGCCATCCCGCAGCAGTTGCCCTCCGGCTTCGCGCGCATCGTCCAGGGTGAAACTGGTGATGCCGGCCAGCACGCTGTCCTGTATGTCGCGTCCGAAAGCATGCGACCACCCCGCGGGTGCGCAGGCGTCGGCATGGAGCAGTGCGTGCGTAATGGCTTTTGTCGGCACGAAGGCGGCGGGGGCCACGCCGCCATACAGATCGCCGGTACTTCGTATGCCCAACTGGCGCGCAATGTCCGTGCCGATCAGCGTACAGGTGGGAATGGTATACAGCGGGCCGTCGTAGCGGCAGGCCGCATCGTACAGGCCGCCGAAATGCATTCCCAATACATCCGCGATGCGGGCGCCGAGCTTGAGATGAACCGTTCTTTCATGCTCGGGCTCATGTTTGCGCGCTGGATAGACGATGACAGTGCCCGGACTATGCCGCCCCGGCGAATCAGGCTTTGTCCCCATCAAGATGCTTTGTCGTCCGGTTTCGGGGTGGCAATGGACACAGGGTCGCTGGCCGGAAAGGAATCCTCGATGGCCTCGTCCAGTGCTTTATCCGTGGCTTCGTCGTTTTTCTTGGGGTTGTCCTGTTTGGTGGGAAAAGGCGTTTTCCCGCTTTCGGGTTTTTTGTCGGATGTAGACATGGTCAACTCCTGATAAGACGAAAAGAGACAATAAGGGCGGCGCCAGGAAGTGGCGCCGCCCATCGTATTTTCGCTGCGTTACTGGGTCACTTCGACCTTGGGCAGCGCTTTCAACTGGTCCTTGGTATAGCCGGCCAGAACCAGCTTGTCGCCATTCTGGGTGATTTCTTCAAAAGGAATGGCTACATTACGCTCGCCAAGACCAAGGAAGCCGCCGGCGCCCACAATGAAATAGGCCGCCTTCCCGTCCGAAGCCAGTACGACATCGCTGATGCTGCCGATTTTCTCGTCTCCCTCGTTATAGACAGTATTTCCGATGATCTTGTCCTTGACGCTCCAGCCCGAGATGGCTTCGACCACTTCCTCTTCCTTGGGAGGCGCGTCAGCGCCGGGCATGGCGCCGCCGCCTGCGCCTGCACCCGGTGCGGGAGCGGGCGCAGGGGCGGGTGCCGGTGCCGGGGCCTCCTGTGTGGCGCCGCCTTCAGGTGCGGTGGACTGCGCATAGACGACGGGCGCAATGGATAGCGGGAGCGAGCAAAGGGCAATGGCAAGAATTTTCTTCATACGGTTCTCCTGGTTATTGACCAAAAGGTCATTTACCCTGCAGCAAGCGCTGTGCCCAAGGGGTATTGGCCGTGGCGGGCACGGTGCTTGCTGAGCTGTAAAAGGCAAGTTGGCAGTCTGCTGCCCAAACCATTGAAAGGGGTATTGGAATGAAGAAGACGAAAAGAATTGCAAGCGCTACAGTTGTGTTGACGGTGTTATTGAGCCTGGGCGCATGTAGCGGCATGTCGAAGCAAGGAAAGAATACGGCCATAGGCGCAGGGGTAGGCGCGGTGGGCGGTGCGGTTCTGACCGGAGGCAGCGCGCTGGGCACCGTGGGCGGTGCTGCCGTGGGCGGTGTTGTAGGGCATGAAGCCAGTAAATAATACAAACGCAGCACATTTATAAAGGAAGATGCATATGCTTTACACCATTGCCGTTATTCTTGTTGTCCTGTGGCTTTTGGGGCTGGTTACCTCGTATACCGTAGGCGGCTTCATCCATATTCTTATTGTCGTGGCCATTATCATGGTGCTGGTGCGCCTGATCAGCGGCAGGTCGCTTTGACCACGGGAGCCTGAACAGCCCCACCCATCGCCGTGATGGCAGTGGGTGGGCAGTTTTCAACCGGGGGCGCTAAGCCTTTGTTATTGATTGCCTATTCCTGGTAGTCAAAAGCTTGTCCCCGCGCTTATCCACAATTTGCGTGGATAAGTTTTTGTGCGCCTGCGATAGGCGCAGCGGCCCGGGCCGGGTATCATGCGATCTGCTTCCCTACACAACTGCTCTGCGAACAAAAGATGCTGGAAAAAATGAATGAACTGGCGGCCCTGATGCCTGCCGTGGAATACCTTGCCTTCAATCTGGCCGTCACGCTGGTCATACTGGTGCTGGGCTGGGCTCTATCGTCATTTGCGGGGCGTAGCGTTCAAAAGCTGGCCAGCAGGTCGCCCAAGGTAGATCCCACCATTGTTCCAATGGTCTACACCGTCACGGTCTGGTCGATCAGGATTTTCGTCATCATTGCCGTGCTGGCGCGCTTCGGCGTACAAACCGCCAGCATCATCGCCGTACTGGGCGCGGCGGGCCTGGCGGTCGGCCTGGCGCTGCAGGGCACGCTGCAAAATATCGCGGCAGGCATCATGCTGCTGGCGCTACGTCCATTGCGGGCCGGCGAGTATGTCTCGGTCGTGGGCAAGGGCGATGGCACGGTGGCGGAAGTCGGCCTGTTCCTGACGCGCCTGATTCAGTTCGATGGCATTCACCTGACCCTGCCCAATAGCCTGGTATGGGGCAACCCCATCATCAATTACAGCAGGAACGCCACGCGCCGCCTGGATGTCGAAGTGGCTGTCCGTTATGGCGATGACCTCGAGCTGGCCATGCGCGAGCTTGGGGCCCTGATTCAAACGCATCAGTACGTATTAGCCGAACCCAAACCCCAGGTGATGGTGACGGGATACAGCGAAAGCACGACGACCGTGAACATGCGGGTATGGGTTGCCTCGGACAACTATTGGGATTTGCGCTTCGATCTGTACCGCAACGCCTTGCAGGTGCTGGGGCGCGCCGGTCTTAAAATGCCCATACCCCTGCGCGAGGTCCAGGCCAAGACGGTTGCCGAAGCGCTGGAGCAGGCCGACTCGTCCGCATCCTGACGCCGGGGCGTCAAGCCCGTGGCGTGTCGCCGCAGCCAGCATGCGAAGCGATGCGCTTGCCCCGGATGGTCAAAGTTTATCGGCCAGCGTTTTCAGCCCATCCTGTATCAGGCCCGCGATTTCGCGCTGGCGCAGGGCGGGCATGCGTTCGGTGATCGCGGTGACGCTGATGGCCAGATAGGGCTTTTTCCGGGCATCGCACAAAGCGCAGCCTACGCCCAGCGCGCCGCGCACTGCGTAATTGCCTACGACGGAATAGCCGCGCGTGCGCGTGTTCTGCACCAGTTGCCGCATCTCGCGCAGGGTCATGCCCCCATACTGCTCTATCTGCCTGCTGTTGTGCAAAATGATGTCCTCGACCAAGGCGTCGTCAAGCTTGGCCAGCAGGGCCATCCCGCCTGAACCGACGCCCAGCGGCTGTCGCTTGCCGGCGAACGTCGCAAGAATCTGCACAGGGTAGGGGCCGATTTCCCGCCAGAGGCTGACCGACTCATATTCGTCGCGTACCACCAGAAACACGGCGTCGCCCGTTTGCGCGGCAAGCTTTTGCATGACGGGCAAGGCCAGTTCGATGCGGGGGTCCTGATGAGGCGACGATACGGCAACGGTTGAGTGATTGGCCGAAAAACGCTTGGTGCCGTCGATGCTTTTGACAAAGCCTTCTTCCATCAGCGCGGCCAGCAATCGATAGATGGTGGGCCGCTGCAGGCCGGTCAGGCGCGCCAGATCGGTCACGCTCAGGCCGTTACCCGGGTTATCACGGAGCGTTCTGAGCAGATGCAGGCCGCGCCTGAGTGTGCGGGGGCCGGACGTCGCCGGTTCAGTCGGTAAAGTGTCCACGGGGCGTACGGGTAGATTGGAAGAAATGAAAACATGCTGGAAAATTCAGGTTCTATTATATAACTGTCCATACAGTGGACACCAAACAGGAGGATACTGTGTCAATTCATAGCAAATTCAAATCAGGCGTAAAGGTTTTGGGAAGCAGCTTGCTGCTTGCCGGCGCGCTTGGTTTCTCAAGCAGTGCCTCGGCGGCCTACCCTGACCATGCCATCCGCCTGGTTGTCGGTTTTTCGGCCGGCGGCACCACCGACGTGGTGGCGCGTATCGTGGGCAAGGAAATTGGCGATGCCCTGGGCCAACCCGTTGTCGTTGAAAACCGTCCGGGCGCAGGCAGCAATATTGCAACCGAAATGGTGGCGCGCGCCGATCCTGACGGCTATACCTTGTACATGGTGGCCGTAACCAGCGCGATCAACCAGACGCTGTACAAGAACCTGCGCTTCAATCTGGTCGAGGATTTCTCCCCGGTGGCCCTGGCCGTGCGCGTGCCCAATGTGTTGGTGGTGAACCCTAAAGTACCGGTCAACAGCGTGAAGGAACTGGTCGATTACGCCAAGGCCAATCCGGGCAAGCTGAATTTTGCCTCGTCGGGCAGCGGCACCTCCATACACATGGCGGGCGAGCTGTTCAAGCAACTGGCCGATATTGATGTTACCCATATCCCTTACAAGGGCAGCTCCCCGGCCACCACCGATCTGATCGGTGGCCAGGTCGACTACATGTTCGACAACATGCCCTCGGCATGGCCCCATGTCGAGGCCGACAAGCTGCGTGCGCTGGCAGTGACGACCGCCGATCGTTCCAAGACGGCTCCCAACCTGCCTACCATGCAGGAATCCGGTTTCCCGTCGTTCGACGTGTCGTCCTGGTTCGGCGTGATTGCGCCCAAGGGTACGCCTGACGATATCGTGACCAAGCTCAATGAGGCCATTCTGGCTGCACTGGCCAAACCCGAAGTTCAACAGCGTCTGGAAGACTTGGGCGCGGTGCCGGCGAAAACAACGCCCGCCGAGTTCGGTGATTTCATCAAGTCGGAAGTCGAAAGCTGGGCCAAAGTGGTCACCGCTTCGGGCGCGACGGTTGATTGATGCGCTAAGTGGTGTTTCCGATGGCCGGTCTTTTGGCTGGCCATCGGGCTGTTTGATCCTGCCTTGCGGCAGGAAATGGACGAGGCATGATTTCGAAGATTTTTGACAGTATGCGCGCCTGCCTGGAGGACGTTCCCGATGGGGCGGCCATCATGGTGGGGGGCTTTGGGCTGGCGGGCCAGCCCAAAGCGCTGATTGACGCTTTGCTGGACCAGGGCGCCAAGGACCTGGTCATCATCAACAACAACGCGGGCAATGGCGACACCGGTCTGGCTGCCTTGCTGGCGGCGGGGCGGGTACGCAAGATCGTCTGCTCTTTTCCGCGCCAGTCCGATTCCCATGTGTTCGATGCCCTGTATCGCGCGGGCAAGATCGAGTTGGAACTGGTGCCGCAGGGCAACCTGGCCGAAAGAATCCGGGCGGCCGGCGCGGGCATTGGCGGGTTCTATACCCCGACGGGCGCGGGAACGCCTCTGGCCGAGGGCAAAGAGCAGCGCCGTATCAATGGGCGCGACTATCTGCTGGAGTACCCCTTGCATGCCGACTACGCCCTGATCAAGGCTTTGCATGCCGATCGCTGGGGCAATCTGGTGTATCGCAAGACCGCCCGCAATTTCGGCCCCATCATGGCGACGGCGGCGCGTGTGGCCATTGCCCAGGTCGACAGCGTCGTCGAGCTGGGCGCGCTGGACCCCGAGGCCATTGTCACGCCGGGCCTTTTCGTTCAACGCGTCATTGCGACAGGAGCCTCTTCATGAACCGATTGACCCGAGACCGGATGGCAGCCCGTGTGGCGCAAGACATCCCCGAAGGCAGCGTCGTGAACCTGGGTATCGGTTTGCCCACCAAGGTGGCCAACTACCTGCCGGCGGACCGTGAAATCATGCTCCATAGCGAGAACGGTGTCGTGGGCATGGGGCCGGCGCCCGAGCCGGGCGCCGAAGATCCCGACCTGATCAACGCCGGCAAGCAGCCGGTTACGCTGTTGCCCGGCGGCGCTTTTTTTCATCATGCCGATTCTTTCGGCATGATGCGCGGCGGTCACCTGGACATCTGCGTGCTGGGGGCTTTCCAGGTGTCGCGGGGCGGCGATCTGGCCAACTGGCATACGGGCGAGGCCGACGCCATTCCGGCCGTGGGCGGGGCCATGGACCTGGCGATTGGCGCCAAGTCGGTCTATGTGCTGATGGATCTGCTGACCCGGGACGGTCAAAGCAAGCTGGTGGAGCAATGCACGTATCCCCTGACGGGGGTGGCCTGCGTGACGCGCGTCTATACCGATCTGGCGGTGTTCGATCTGAAGGACGGGCGGATTGTGCTGGTGGACGATGTGTCGGGCGCGGGTATCGATGCGCTTTCCCGCTTGGTGGGGATGGAAATCGTGGCCGGGTAATTTGTTTCTAGCTCGGGCTGTTTATTGTGTTCCAAACGGTTCGGTGCTTGATAAGCGACAGAACATGGTTCAGTGTCCCAAGCAGTAGAACGTTGTTCAGAGGTTCAAGTAGTACAACGTTGTTCAGCGTTTCAAGTAGTACAACGTTGTCTGGCGTGGGTGGGGGCACTCCGGCTACGGCGTGCTTGTTTCCGCATCTTCCTCGTCCGGCCGGGCGTCGGGCGAACTCACTCGCTACGCTCGTTCAGACAGCGCCCGACGAAAGCCCCCGGCCCTCCTTCGGAAGCCTGCGGCGCACGCCTAACCGCCGGACCGCCCCCACCCACGCCAGACAACTGCGGCATACGTTAGAAGTCGGCTGGACCGCTTCATCGGATTGTTCATATAAAGGCTCATGTGGGGGTGGGTTCATCATGGGGTGGTGCATATAGAAGCCTACACAAGAACTCCTATAAGAAACTTAGATGACGGCCCGCTTAGATAACGGCCCACTTAAAAAAAACGGCTTAACGGCTCACTTAGATCACGGTTCGCTTAAAAGTCCAGATAGGCATCCACATGGCCCCCTACATAAAAGGTGAGGGGCCCCCAACTTTCGCTCCTGCAAAAAGCCGGGTGTGGCAAAGGGCTGTGCAGGCGCCTCGCGCACGCCGGTTCAGGCGCGTAAATCGTGGATTCAAGAGTGCGGCCTGTTTGAGGCCGGCGCATGTCGGGCCACTGGCCCGACCGGCCGAGTTCCGCACTCGCCACGATTTGCGTGCCTGGACCGGGCAGCCCTGGCGCAGCCAGGGCCGTAGCGCGCGAAGCCGGAACAGCCCTTTGCCACACCCGGCTTTCTCAAGAACGAATCCACCTTACACAACCTACGCAGGCGATCAAGAACGAATCCACCTCACACAACCTATGCAGGCGATCAAGAACGAATCCGCCCCATAGAACAACCTACGCAGGCAATCAAGAACGAATCCCCAAGGCTACACACACGAAGACAGCCTTCTAGCCCCTTCGAGCCGCCTTGATCATCGCCGTGCACAAGCCGCGCAGCATATCGACCTCGTCGTGACTCAAGCCATTCCGGCCAAACATATGCCGCATGCGCGGCATCAGCTTCTTCGGATGCTGCGGGTCCAGGAAACCAACCTCCGTAATGGCCTGTTCCCAATGAACCATCAGCGCCTGAAGCTTCTCGTTGGGCGCCGGCTCGTCGCCGGCTTCGGCCTGGCCCTCGGTGCTGGGCAACAAAGGAAGCGAAGCCGCGCTGGCCAAGGCATAGCGCAGCTCCCACGCCGCCAGTTGAAGCGCCTGGGCCACATTCAGCGAACTGTACTCGGGATTGGCCGGAATATGGCAAACCCGCTGGCACAGGGCGATGTCCTCATTGGTCAGGCCCGACCGCTCCGTGCCCAGCACGATGGCGACCCGGCCCTGCGCAGGGCGCTGCAAATGCGCACAGCTGAGTTGCGCCGCTTCGCGGATATCGCAAGGCGGCGGGCCCAGCACGCGCGCCCGGGCGGTCAGGGCAAATGCCAGGGTCGTGAGGGCCAGCGCCTGCTCCAGCGTGGGCACGATGGTGACCGCCGCCAGCACATCGGTGGCGCCGCTGGCCAGCGACTGCGCCTCGGGCAGGTCAAGCACATCGGGAAAACGCGGCGCCACCAAGCATAGATCGTGAAAGCCCATGGTTTTGATGGCGCGCGCCGCCGCGCCCACATTGCCGGGGTGGCTGGGATGCACCATGACGAAACGAACATGCGCAAAAGCGGCCGCCGCATCGGCGGCGCCGCGTGCCGGCGTTTCAGGGTGAAACGGTTGCGATTCGGGAGAAAACGGCTGAGTCATTTAAAATAGATGCTTTCTTGCGTTGATCGCCAGGTCTTTTGCCTATGCAGCGGATCGAATCCGGCAATGCCAGGCCCAACAATTTTTGTTAAATACGGAATTTTATGCACCCGATGCTCAATACCGCCATCAAGGCGGCACGCCGTGCTGGCACCATCATCAATCGCGCCAGCCTCGACCTGGAACGTCTGCAAGTGGCACGCAAGGGGCCTAAAGATTATGTCACGGAAGTGGACCACGCTGCTGAAGAAGCCATTATCGATATCCTGCGCACCGCTTACCCCGACCATGGCTTCCTGGGCGAAGAATCCGGCACGCATCTGGCGACGGACCAGGGCGATGGGGAGCAGGCGGGGTACCAATGGATCATCGATCCGCTGGACGGCACCACGAATTTCATTCACGGCCTGCCCATCTACGCCATTTCCATTGCCCTGGCGCAGCATGGCCAGGTGACCCAGGCGGTGGTGTACGACCCCTCGCGCAATGAGCTTTTTACCGCCAGCCGTGGCGGCGGCGCCTTCCTGAACGACCGGCGCATACGCGTGTCGGGGCAGTTGCGCTATCACGATGCCTTGCTGGGCGCGCATGTGCCGGGCTCGGCCTCTTCGCCGACGACGGGGGGCCGTTTTGCCGGCATGTTGTCCGAGTGCGCCGCGGCACGCCGGCTGGGCTCGACGGTATTGGACCTGGCCTATGTCGCCGCCGGACGTCTGGATGGCTTCTGCGGCGTCAACCTCAAGCCCTGGGACTTGGCCGCCGGCAGCCTGCTGATCCTGGAAGCGGGCGGGCTGGTTGCCGATTTCGACGGTGAACAAGGCTGGATGAAAAGCGGCAGTGTGCTGGCGGCCACGCCCAAGCTGTTTCCGCAAATGCTGGGCTATCTGCAGGACTAATCTTCCTTTTGGGAGCGTTTGATGGAGTGGATGCTGGACCCGTCTGCATGGGTCGGCCTGCTTACCCTGGTCATCCTGGAAATTGTCCTGGGTATCGACAACCTGATCTTTATTGCCATTCTGGTCGAGAAGCTTCCGCCGGCATTGCGCGACCGGGCCCGGGTCATAGGATTGTCCCTGGCGCTATTGATGAGGCTGGCGCTGCTCTCGGTGATGTCCCGGCTGATCCAGCTCACCGCTCCGTTGTTCTCGGTGGGGCCGCTGGCGTTTTCGGGCAGGGACCTGATTCTGATCGTCGGCGGCTTTTTCCTGCTCTTCAAAGGCACGCTCGAACTGCACGAACGCGTCGAAGGCCGTACGCAGCACGCCTCGGGTTCGCGGCTGCATGCCAGCTTCTGGGTCATTGTGACCCAGATCGTCATCCTGGACGCGGTGTTCTCCATCGATGCCGTCATTACGGCGGTGGGGATGGTCGACCATCTGGCCATCATGATGATGGCGGTGGTGATTGCCATCGGGCTGATGCTGATTGCGTCCAAGCCGCTGACGCGCTTTGTGAACGCCCATCCTACCGTGGTCATTCTTTGCCTGGGCTTTCTGCTGACGATCGGTTTTTCGCTGGTGGCCGAAGGGTTCGGCTTTGCCGTGCCCAAAGGCTATCTGTATGCCGCCATCACCTTTTCGGTCATGATCGAAACGCTGAACCAGGTGGCCCGGCGAAACATGCGCCGGGCCGACGCCAGGCGCCCCTTGCGCGAAAGAACGGCCGAGGGCGTGCTGCGCATGCTGGGCAAGCAGCCCATGGCGGGCCCGGACCAAGAAGAGGCCGCCGCGCCAAGGCAGGTGTTCGAGGATGAAGAGCGCTATATGGTCAGCGGGGTCCTGACGCTGGCCGATCGTTCCATCCATTCCATCATGACGCCGCGCACGGATGTGTCGTGGATCAACCTGGATGACGAGCCGCAGGCCCAGCGCGAACAGATCGCCCAGACGCCCCATAGCTTTTTCCCGGTCTGCCGCGGTTCGCTCGACGAAGTGATCGGCATAGGCCGCGCCAAGGAAATGCTTGCCGACCTGATCGTGCACGGCAACATACGCCTGTCGCAGTTGCGCGATCCCATTATCGTGCACGAGTCGATGGGGATATTGCGGCTGATGGACACCCTGAAGCGTTCTCGCGGCCAGCTTGTCCTGGTGACCGATGAGTTTGGGGCCATCGAAGGCCTGGTGACCCCCATTGATGTATTCGAAGCGATTGCCGGTGAATTTCCCGACGAGGACGAAACCCCGGACATTGTCCAGGAAGGCCCGGATCGCTGGCGCGTGGACGGCGCGGCTGATCTTCATCATTTGGAATTGTTGCTGAATACAGAGGGCCTGGTCGACGATGACGAGGACTATTCGACACTGGCGGGCTACTTGCTTGAGCGGTTCGGGCATTTGCCCGAGCCAGGCGACCGTTGCGAACTGAAACAAGCACACACGACCTTCCGGTTTACCGTATTGCGTCTGGACGCCCGGCGTATTGCGACCGTGCGGATTGAGCGCCTGTATGATCAGGCGGATGATAATCACAATGAGTAACTATGACTGAAAGTACCTGGTTTATGTTGAAGGCCATGTTTTTAGGCCTGGTGGAAGGGCTCACCGAGTTCATCCCCGTTTCGAGTACCGCGCATTTGCTGCTGATTGGGGACTGGATCGATTTTTCGTCCAGCAGCGACAAAGTGTTCGAGGTCGTCATTCAGTTCGGGTCCATACTGGCGGTGATGTGGATATTCCGGGCGCGGTTGTGGCAGTTGATACACGGCACCCTGACGGGGGTGCGCAGCGAGGTCTTGTTTACGCGCAACCTGATCATCGCCTTTCTGCCCGCCGCCGTCATAGGCGCCCTGATGATCAAGTACATCAAGGCCTTGTTTCACAGTCCGGCCGTCTTTGTATTCACCCTGGTGGTGGGCGGGATGATCATGCTGTGGGTCGAGCGCAAGCCTCAGTATGCCAAGAACACCAGCGGCAATCCGCCGCAGGACGCGGGCCTGGACGACAGTGTGGCGTCGCAATTGGCCACCGCGCGCACCCTAGAGGAAATCACCTGGAAGCAGGCGCTGGTGGTGGGCTTTGCACAATGCCTGGCCATGGTGCCGGGCACTTCGCGTTCGGGGGCGACGATCATCAGCGGGATGATGGCCGGCATACAGCGTAAAACCGCCACCGAATTTTCCTTCTTCCTGGCCATGCCGACCATGCTGGCGGCAACGGTTTACGACCTGTATCGCAATATGGGCGCCCTGAACGAAACAGAAATGACCGCCATCGCCGTGGGTTTCGTGGCGGCCTTTCTAAGTGCGCTGGTGGTGGTGCGGGCGGTCCTGCGCTTCGTATCGAAACGAACCTACCGTCCTTTTGCCTGGTATCGCATCGGCTTGGGAACGGTTGTGCTGGCCTGGCTGCTGTTGCGTTAAGCCCCTGCCGCGGCGCCGGCTGGCGCCGCCGGGGCCAGGTGCAGCGCGCAGCCCTGGCTGCTGATTGCCAGCCAGCCGCCGCGTGCCGCGGCGCCGTGGTCGTAGTCCCAGTCGGGCAGCACAATACGCTGGCGCGCAATGCCATTGACCATCAGCGTATGGGTGGCGGGCCGATGGGTGTGGCCGTGCACCAGCGTGGCAATGTCATTGCCGGCAAAAGCTTTTTCAATGGCCGCCGGGCTGACGTCCATGATGTTGGCCGATTTGCCGCGATTGGCGGACATGCTGCGCTGGCGAGCCCAATGGGCGATGCCGCGCCTGAGCCCCAGGCTCAGGGCAAGAAAGACTTTCTGGACGGCGGGGCAGCGCACCACGCGCCGGAAGCGTTGATAGCTTTGGTCCGCCGTGCAATATTCATCGCCGTGCGACAGCAGGACGCGGCCTGCGTCCGTTTCCAGGCAAACCGGATCGGGCAACAGTTGAGCGCCCACATGCCGGGTCAATGATGTTCCGATCAGGAAGTCGCGGTTGCCGCGCCCCAGCCAGAGCGGCATCGTTGCCGATACCTGTTTGAACTTTTCGAGCGTTTCGCTGAGCCAGTCAGGCGGGGCGGCCAAGGCGAAATCATCGCCTATCCAGGCATCGAAAATGTCGCCGCATAAAATCAAGGCATCCGCCTGGACGCATGCCTGATCAAGAAATGCATGGAAGGCACGGGCCGTGGCCGGGGTGTCGGGCCCCAGATGGATATCCGACGCAACCCAGACCGTGCCCGTCAGCGGGAGGTTATTCAACGACCGTCGCTTTCTCGATGATGATGTCTTCGGCGGGCACGTCTTGATGGAAGCCCTTGTTGCCGGTTTTTACCGCTTTGATCTTGTCGACGACCTCGGTGCCTTCGACCACTTTGCCGAATACCGCATAGCCCCAGCCATTGGGCGTGGGCGAGGTAAAGTTCAGGAAGTCGTTGTCGGCGACGTTGATGAAGAACTGCGCTGTGGCGGAGTGCGGGTCGGCCGTGCGGGCCATGGCCAGCGTATAGCGGTCGTTCTTCAGGCCATTGTTGGCTTCGTTTTCAACTGGCGCGTGCGTCTGCTTTTGCTTCATGTTGGCGTCGAAGCCGCCGCCCTGGACCATGAAATTGTTGATCACGCGATGGAAAATGGTGCCGTCGTAAAAACCTTCGTTGACATAAGTCAGGAAGCTTTCGACCGTTTTGGGCGCTTTTTCAGCGTCCAGTTCGATCAGGATATCGCCCTGGCTGGTTTGAAGATTGACGCGTGGATGTGTGCTCATAGACTTACCTTGAGTAGAGTTGGGTGAGGCGGCCTGCGCGACGCTGCCCAGGCACAGGGCGAGCGATGTTGCGCAAGCGAGGCTGAAAACACGTAGCGGTGAGCCAAACGTGCCTGTAAAAAACGAAATTGAACGCATACGGATCCCGTGACGAAATGAACTGGTGAAAAAGGGCTATTGCGACAGGATGGCGCCCGCTTGCGCGGCTTTGGCGCCCGCCTGGCCGGCGCCGAGCCGGGCCGCTTCCTGGAAAGAGCGCTGTGCAAGCATCAGTTGGACCTGGCCCAGGTTTTCCTTGGCGGTGGCGTAATGCGGATTGGCCATGAGCGACATCGTCAGGGCATCGTAGGCCAGGTCGATCTTGCCTTGCTTGACGTATTCAGAGGCCAGGTTGTTCCAGGGTTCCGGCAGTTCGGGGTAGAGCGTGGTCATGTCCCGGTAGCCGGCGATGGCCTCGTTGTTGCGGCCCACCGCGGCGAGCGCCCGGGCATGCAGGAACAGCAACTGGACGTCGGTGCCAACGGTGCCTTGCGCTTCAAGCTGCGCCTGGCGCTTTTCAATGATCTGCAGCGCTTCCTGGTTCTGGCCCTGATCGAGCATGGCGCTGATGCGGGCAGTGATCTGCGACGAGGTCAGGGGAATTTGCGTGTCGATGCTGGGCGTCAGGGCTTCCAGCAGCTTGGCCAGGCCCTTCCAGCCGCCTTCTTCAGGGGCGGGGTCATGAAATAGCTTGTCGTCTTTAGCGGCTTGCTGCAAGCCTGTCGTGTCCACCTGGATGCCGCCTTCGATATCGCTGGCGGCAGGTTGGTCTGGACCCCCGTCCAGCGAGGCGTTAAGATCAACGTGCGGGGCAATGCCGGGCGCCGGAGTTTGCGCCCTGGCCGTTTGCACCGACAGCCCGCCGGCAAGAAGGGCAATCGCTAATACAGGACAAGAAATACGAAACACAGGTTTTGCACCTATATGTGAAGGTTGTGTTGCTGGCGGCTTGCTATACTAATCGACCATCATTTTAGCCTTGCTTGCCGGTTCGCGCCGAGTTTACAGCAAGCGGGGCCGTATTGATCGGGCCCGTAATCGACATTGACCGACAGATATTTATTCGCGCATGCTGCACATTTATAACACTCTTTCCCGCAACAAAGAGCCGCTCAAAACCGTGGAGCCCGGCCTTGTCCGCATGTATGTTTGCGGCATGACCGTCTACGACTTCTGCCACTTGGGCCATGCGCGGATGCTGGTGAGTTTCGATGTGGTGCAGCGCTGGCTCAGGGCCAGCGGCTACCAGGTCAAGTATGTGCGCAATATCACCGATATCGACGACAAGATCATCCGGCGCGCCGTCCAGAACGGGCAGCGGCTCAATCAGGTCACATCCTTTTTCATCGACGCCATGCACGCCGACGAGCGCGCGCTGGGCGTGGCCGCGCCCGACTTCGAGCCCCGCGCCACCGACTACGTGGGCGATATGCTGGGCATTATTAAGCGCCTCGAAGAGAACGGCCTGGCCTACCGGTCCGATGACGGCGACGTCAACTACGCGGTGCGCGGTTTTCCGGGCTACGGCAAGCTGTCGGGCAAGTCGCTGGACGACTTGCGCGCCGGCGAGCGCGTGGCGGTTGCCTCGGGCAAGCGCGATCCCCTTGATTTCGTGCTGTGGAAGGCGGCCAAAAGCGAAGAGCCGGCTGAATCCAAGTGGGAGTCCCCGTACGGCCTGGGCCGGCCGGGCTGGCATATCGAATGCTCGGCCATGAGCCGCGCCTTGCTCGGTTTGCCGCTGGATATCCACGGCGGCGGCCCCGACCTTAAGTTTCCGCATCACGAGAACGAAATCGCCCAGACCGAGGGCGCTTTCGGCGGTTCCCTGGCATCGGTCTGGATACACTGCGGTCCGCTGATGGTCGATGCCGACAAGATGTCGAAGTCTTTGGGCAACTTTCGCACCATACGCGCCACAATCGCCGCCGATGCCGACCCGGCCGACGACCAGGCCAGCTACCGCGCCAATCCGCGCGAGGCCGAAATGCTGCGTTTCTTCATCGTGCGCAACCATTACCGCAGTCCCCAGCACTACGCGCCCGACAATCTGTTCGATGCACAAAGCGCCCTTGACCGCCTGTATCAGACCTTGCACAACGTGACGCCGGAACCGGTCCAGATCGACTGGAACCATCCCTCTGCACAGGCGTTTCGCGCCGCCATGGACGACGACTTCAATTCGTCCGGCGCGGTAGCCGCTTTGTTTGAGCTGTCATCCGAAGCCAACCGCAGCGGCTCGGCTGCCGCATCGGGGCTGATGCGTGCATTGGGCGGTATTCTGGGGCTGTTGCAGTCCGACCCGGCCACCTACCTGCAATCGCCCACGCGCTACCTGCGCAGCGGCGGCGTCCAGACCGCCTGGACGAACGATCAGATCGATGCCTTGATCAGCGCGCGCGCAGCCGCCAAGGCGGCGCGCGACTTTGCCGAGGCCGACCGCATACGCAAGGAGCTTCAAGAGGGGGGCGTCGAGCTCGAAGACAAAGCCGGTGGTGTCACACAATGGCGCCGGGCCTGAAGGGGACAAGCCTATGTCTACGAGCTCAGCCGCAACCCACGCAAAGCCGGAATACTGGGATCAGGCGTCGTCCGAACTGATCGCGCGCGACCGTATCCTGAAGAAGCTGATTCCGCAGCACAAGACCGAATGGCTGGCGCCTTCGGCCACGCCCTTTGTCACACTGGCGCGGGCCGTGGTGGGCCACCAGATTTCCGTCAAGTCCGCCGACGCCATGTGGCGCCGGTTTACCGACGCCTGCGGGCGCAATCCCACCCCGCGCTGCATCATCAATCTGGCCGAAACCGATATTCAGCTCTCGGGCTTGTCCAAGCGCAAGGCCGAATACATTCTTGACCTGGCCGTGCATTTCGCCGAAAAGAAGATCAAGCCTTCCGCCTGGCGCTCGATGGACGACGAGGCCGTCATTGCCGATTTATGCGCCATCCGGGGCATTGGCCGCTGGACGGCCGAGATGTTCCTTATTTTCAATCTGCAGAGGCCCGACGTCCTTCCGCTGGACGATGCGAGTCTGCTGAAGGCAATTTCGTTACACTACTTTAGCGGCGAGCCCGTTTCGCGCTTCGAGGCCAGGGAAGTCGCCCAGGCCTGGGCCCCCTGGCGCACGGTGGCGACCTGGTATTTGTGGCGTAGCCTTGATCCGGCTTCTGTGCAGTACTAAACACAGTGAATGCTCTCATCTGGAAACCAAGCTCTTATGCGTAATACCTTCCTGGAATTTGAACAGCCTCTTGCCGAACTCGAGAACAAGATCGAGGAGTTGCGCTTTGTGCAAACCGATTCTGCCGTCGATATCTCGGAAGAAGTCGGGCGTTTGCAGCAAAAGAACCAGGCGCTGGCCAAAAGCATTTATGCCAAGCTTACGCCCTGGCAGACCGCCTTGGTGGCGCGTCATCCGCAGCGGCCTTACACGCTGGACTACGTGCGCGAAATATTCACCGACTTCCACGAGCTGCACGGCGACCGCATGTATGCCGACGATCTGTCCATTGTCGGCGGCCTGGCGCGCTTCAACGGCACCCCCTGCATGGTGATCGGGCACCAGAAAGGGCGCGATACCAAAGAGCGCGCCATGCGCAACTTTGGCATGCCGCGTCCCGAAGGCTATCGCAAAGCCTTGCGGCTCATGCGACTGGCTGAAAAGTTCCGCATGCCGGTCTTCACCTTCGTGGACACCCCCGGCGCCTACCCGGGGATCGGCGCGGAAGAGCGCGGCCAGTCGGAAGCCATCGGCCACAATCTGTATGCCATGGCCGAGCTCAAGGTGCCGATTATTTCCACCATCATCGGCGAAGGCGGTTCGGGCGGAGCCCTGGCCATTGCCGTGGGCGACGTCGTCATGATGCTGCAGTACTCGACCTACGCCGTGATTTCCCCCGAAGGCTGCGCCTCGATTCTCTGGCGTAGCGCCGATAAGGCCCCTGTGGCGGCCGAAGCGCTGGCCATTACGGCGCCGCGCCTGAAAGAGTTGGGCCTGATCGACCGTATCGTCAACGAGCCGGTGGGCGGCGCCCATCGCGATCCCGTCGTAATGGCGCGCCAGCTCAGCCGCGCCCTGTCCGACTCTTTGCGCCAGGTTGCGGGCATGTCCTCTAACCAATTGATCGAGCATAGGCTACAGCGCCTGATGTCTTACGGCCGCTTCCAGGAAGCGCGCTAGGGCATCGGCCCCGCCGGCGCAGGCCTATGTTACCCGCGACGTTCTGGCAGGATTTCGGTAGCGGGCCGTTGTTGCAGGCGATAGACAAGGCGGTCGCCGCCTTGCCGGGCATGCCGCGCCGTCTTGGCGTCGGGCTGAGCGGCGGCGCCGATTCCGCCATGCTGGCCGTGCATGCCGCCCTGTTTGCCCGCCGCGCCGGCGTTGAACTGCATTGCATGCATGTGCACCATGGCCTGCAGGCGCCGGCCGACGGCTGGCAGGCGCATGTGCACGACCTGGCCCAAATGCTCCGCCTGCCTTGCCATACCCGCTACGCCAGCGTAGACGCGTCGGGCGGCGACGGCATCGAATCGGCCGCGCGCGATGCGCGTTATGCGGCCTTGCGCGATCTTGCCGGGTTGGCGGGGCTAGAGCATGTGCTGCTGGCCCATCATCGCAACGATCAGGCCGAAACCGTTATGCTGCGCCTGCTTAGGGGGGCGGGCCCCACGGGCCTGGCCGCCATGGCGCCCAGCATGCAGCGCCAGGGCTTGATCTATCTGCGCCCCTGGCTGGACATCGATCGCGCCCTGATCTTGCAGCAGGCGCAGGCCTTCGCGGACATCAGCGGCTGGACGCCCGTGCACGATCCGAGCAATGCTGATGACCAATACACCCGGGCCGCCGTGCGCGAGCGCCTGGTACCCGAACTGAACGAACGCTGGCCGGGCTGGCAGGGCAGCCTGGTACGCCATGCGCGCCAGAGCGCCGAACTGCGCGAAGTGCTGGACGAGGTCGCCGCACAGGATTTCGCCCACCTGGCCCCATCGCCCGATGCGCGCAGCTTTTCGCTGGCCGCCTGGCGCGGGCTTTCCCCTGCGCGCCAGGCGCTGGTCTTGCGGCACTGGCTGACGCGGCAAGGACTGCGCACGCCCACCGATGCCCGTTTGCAAGACCTGATGCGCCAGTTGCGGGGGCTGCATGCGCTGGGGCATGACAGGCAGATGCAGGTCAAGCATGGCCAGGCATGGATACGCTGCGTCAAAGGCCGGGTCTGCGTGGACATACCCCACTAGGGAATGTCCTCATTGTGGAAAAACGGTAGAATAGTCCGTTTTGTCCGTCGTCCTTTTAAACCAGAGAAGAAGATGTCCCTGATTGTTCACAAATACGGTGGCACGTCCATGGGCTCGGTCGAGCGCATCCAGAACGTGGCGCGGCGCGTAGCGAAATGGCATGCCGCCGGCCACCAGGTGGTCGTCGTGCCGTCGGCCATGTCCGGCGAAACCAACCGCTTGCTGGGGTTGGCAAAAGAAATCTCGCCCCAGCCCGACACCCGCGAACTCGATATGCTGGCCGCCACAGGCGAACAGGCCAGCAGCGCCTTGCTGGCCATGGCGCTGCTGTCGCAGGGTGTTGCCGCCCGCAGCTTTACCGGATGGCAAGTGCCGGTACGCACCGACGCTTCGTACACCAAGGCGCGTATCCGGTCCATCGACGATGCCCGCATACAGGCCGAACTCGATTCCGGGCGGGTCGTCATTGTGACCGGCTTCCAAGGCATTGACGACGATGGCAATATCACCACTTTAGGCCGCGGGGGCTCCGATACCTCTGCCGTGGCGGTTGCCGCGGCGCTCAAAGCCGACGAATGCCTGATCTTCACCGATGTCGACGGTGTTTACACCACTGACCCCCGCGTCGTGCCCGAGGCGCGCCGCATGAATGTCGTTTCCTTCGAAGAAATGCTGGAAATGGCGTCGCTGGGTTCCAAAGTGCTGCAAATACGTTCGGTGGAGTTCGCCGGCAAGTATCAAGTGCCCGTGCGTGTCCTGTCCTCGCTGACGGACCCCCTGATACCGCTCGAAGAGGAAATGGCTTCGGGCACCCTTATTACTTTCGAGGAAGATCAAAAAATGGAAGCAGCCGTTGTTTCAGGCATTGCCTTTAGCCGCGATGAAGCCAAAGTCACGTTGCTGGCCGTACCCGATACCCCGGGCGTGGCCTACTCGATTCTTGGCCCTGTTGCCGCCGCCAATATCGACGTCGACATGATCCTGCAGAATCAATCCGTTGCCGGCACCACCGACTTTTCCTTCACCGTGAATCGCAACGACTTCGCCCGCACCCTGGAACTGCTGAAGAACCAGATCGGTCCCGCCGTGGGCGCAAAGGAAATTGCTTCCGACGACAAGGTGTGCAAGGTTTCCATCGTGGGCATAGGCATGCGCAGCCACGTAGGGGTTGCCAGCCTGATGTTCCGCACCCTGTCGGAAGAGGGCATCAACATTCAAATGATCAGCACCAGCGAAATCAAGACCTCGGTCATCATCAACGACAAGTACATGGAACTGGCAGTGCGCGCGCTGCACAAGGCCTTTGAGCTGGATCAGGATAAAACCAACGAGGCCTGATCGACTGTTTTCGGCTGGTATTTAGCCGCTGAAGATAGGTTCCCGGCCGGATTTTTGCGGGTTGGCCGTTGAGCATCTTTTATCGTGCTAGAATAGCGGCCTGTTTCGGAGACGTGGCCGAGAGGTTGAAGGTACTCCCCTGCTAAGGGAGCATACGGCTTATACCCGTATCGAGGGTTCGAATCCCTCCGTCTCCGCCAGTAGCTATGGCAAAAAGCCCTGTTTTTACAGGGCTTTTTTCTTGCCAGGATCGATCTGGTGCGGATTTGGTGCGGAATTCGACTTGATCGCGCATTCAATTCGACTTCGCAGGACCACTATTTTCGTGCGCTCCTTGTCTTTCCCAAGACACGCGCCCGGCGCCATCAATCAACAAGGAAGGTACATTACGGACCTAACCCGCGCCATCATCACAGCCGCCCTAGTAGGCATCGGGGCGCGTAGAGCATGTTAGGTTGCCTTGTCGGATTCATCGATAGGAACACTCATTCCTGTTTTAATCTGGTCCATGACAACAAGCGTCTTGAATGCTTTTACGTTGTTGTTGCCATGGAAAAGACATCGCGTTAATGCGATGTACTGTTCCATGTCGCGCACCAAAAAAATCAGCACGAAGTCACATTCACCCGCTACGTAATAGCATTGCTGAATCTGTGGGCATGCCTCAAACGATCTACGCATCTCATCTAGCAGGTCAGCACGTTCGCTTTCCATCTTGACCTCGACAACAATGGTCAGATCGTAGCCGACGGCCTTAGGGTTAATGCAGGCGGTGTAATGCTTGATAACGCCGTCTTTCGCCAGCAACCTGAGCCTGCGGTTTACGGCCGCCGTAGAAAGGTTCGCACGCGCTCCCAATTCGCTCTGGGGCAGGCGAGCGTCTTCCTGGATCGCGGCAAGCAGTAATCGGTCATAACTATCGAGCTTGGAAGGCATATAACAGACAGTACAGGGACGGGCGCTAAATTAATAAAAAATTCAATTATGGCCGCCGATTTTAAGCAAAAAATCAACGAGATAGGAAATAAAATTGCGTCATCGTGACTGGTTTTGGAAACTGAATGCCTACGAAAGCTGTTTCGCTGGATGGTCAGCACCTGCTTGCACAAATCCACGCCCTAGCTGCGGTGGGGGCCGATGCCGAAGCGGGCGGACGTACCCGCATTGCTCTCACCGACGCCGAGAAAGACGGCCGCGACTTGGTGGTGCAGTGGATGCGGGAACTGCGGCTCGATGTGCGCGTTGACCGCATCGGCAACATCTTTGGCATCTTGCAGGCCGCTACCGACGAAGGCAATCAGCGACCGCTGATGATCGGCTCTCACATCGACACGGTGCGCAACGCCGGCGCTCTGGATGGGTGCTACGGCGTATTGGCCGGCTTAGCCATCGTCCGTGCATACCGCAAGGCCCGAGCGCAGCCTATGCGGGCAATCATCATCGCAGCGTTCACGAACGAGGAGGGCGTACGCTATCAACCGGACATGATGGGCTCCCTGGTGTATGCCGGCGGTCTCGCGGTGGACGAGGCGCTTGCTACCATTGGCACCGATGGCACACGCCTGGGCGACGAGCTGGAGCGCATCGGCTATGCCGGCCTCCTGGAGCCTGGTTCCATGGTGCCGCACGAGTACCTGGAGCTGCACATCGAACAGGGCCCGGTACTGGAGGCCGAAGACCGGTTGATCGGTGTCGTCGAAAACCTGCAGGGGATATCGTGGCAGAAAATCACAGTGCACGGCACGGCAAACCACGCAGGAACAACGCCTACGAGACTGCGTCATGACGCGGGCTATGTGGCCGCCGCCATCGTTGCCTTCCTGCGCGAACAAGTGGTGGGGGCGGCCCCCGAGACCACATTGGCTACCACGGGTTCGCTACACCTGGAGCCGGACGTGGTCAATGTCATTCCACGCAAAGCGACATTCACGGTGGACCTGCGCGATCCGGACGAGAGCCGTCTGCAAATAGCCGAAAAGCGGTTGGCCGATTTTCTTGTGGAAATCGCCCGGCGCGAAGGCGTAACGATCGAGACCGAGCAACTGGTGCGCTTCGAACCCGTCGTGTTTGATGCGGGCCTGGCCGATGAAATCGAGGCGTCGGCGCAGCGTTTGGGCTTATCGCATCTGCGCATGACCTCAGGCGCTGGCCATGACGCGCAGATGATCGCGCGCATCGCGCGGGCGGCGATGATTTTCGTGCCCAGCCGCGGCGGCGTCAGCCACAATCCGCGTGAGCATACCGACGACGAGCAGCTTATCCACGGCGCGCGGGTGCTGTTGGACGTGGTTCAGCGACGCTTGGCCGTTGCGTAACTAAATTCCTTCTTACCCCGTTCTTTGGAGAAAATCATCCACATGTTGATCGCTAATCCTCGCGCCACGCGCGCTTCTTACCCCGCCGAACTCCGTACGATCATGAGCACCGAGCGTGCGCAGGAAAGCCGCCGCTGGCTCAGTGCCTGGAGCGGCATCGCCAGCGAGGCAACTCCCCTTTACGATCTGCCTGATATCGCGAAGAGGCTAAGCGTGGCCCGCTTCAGCGTCAAGGACGAATCGGTTCGCTCCCCGCTTGGCAGCTTCAAGGCGCTGGGAGCGCCTATCGCCCTTGTGCGCCAAATCCTGCGCCTGCACCCCGACTTCGATCCGGCCGCCATTCTCAAGGGCCGCTACGCGGAACAGCTCAAGCGCTACACCGTGATCAGCGCCACCGACGGCAATCATGGCCGAGGCTTAGCCGCCGCTGCCCGTGACGCAGGCTGCCGCTGCGTCATCGTGTTGCACGCCAATGTGAGCATGGAGCGCGAAGAGGCCATCGCGGGGCTGGGAGCACAAATTGTGCGTATCAAGGGCAACTACGATGCCTCGGTTGAGGAGGCCGCGCGCCTGGCTGAGGCCAGCGGCTGGCAGGTTATCTCCGATACATCTTATGAAGGCTACGAAGAGATCCCGCGTGACGTAATGCAGGGCTATGGAGTCATTGCGGCCGAAATCATCGATCAAACCAGAGCTCAACCGAACGAAGCCGGCGGCTTTACGCATGTATTGCTCCAAGGCGGTGTCGGCGGCATGGCCGCAGGCCTGATCAGCTTCCTTTGGGAGCACCACGGTGCACACCGGCCGCATTTCATCGTGGTCGAGCCTGTTCAGGCGGATTGCCTGCTGCAAAGTGCTATGCAAGGCCATGCCGCCAGAGCTACCGGCTCGGTCGATTCAGTGATGGCGGGACTGGCCTGCGGCGAAGCATCGCCACTCGCTTGGAGATTCCTGGCCACCAGTGTGGATCACTTTATGACCATCGAAGACGAGCAGGCCATCGAGGCAATGCGCTCCCTGGCTAAAGGTAGTGAAAAAGACATTCCCATCGTTGCAGGCGAATCCGGCACCGCCGGGTTAGCGGCACTTGAGATTCTGCGTGGCGATACCGGCCTGTCGATGCAAGTGAAGCTTGATTCGCGGTCCCGCGTGCTCATCGTGAATACCGAAGGCGCAACAGCGCCGCAGGTTTACGAGCAACTGATTGGGGAGTCGGCCGAAGCGGTAGCGGCTAGGCAAGCTGCATGGCTCGCCCGCTGAAATGAGCAGCCCGAAATTGGATGCGAGTTTTATAGCGCCATCCATCAGTTCGGTACTGGGCTGCGTATCGCTCAGCCCCCGTATGGTTCTTACGTCAGGCGGCGGCGGTTTCGATCTTGTATCCTGCGGCTTTCCATCCTGGAAAGCCTTTTTTCAACCGACGGGCGCGAAAGCCCTTGGACTGAAGCAGGGAAACGGCTTCTTTCGATAGCACGCAGTGTGGGCCACGGCAATAGGCAACGATTTCCCGGTTCATAGACAACCTGGAAAGATGTTTCTCGAGTTGATCCAGCGGTATGTTCAGGGCGCCAGGCAGATGGCCATCGGCATACTCATGCTCGGGCCGGACGTCGACCAACGTAACAGCGCCATCTTGAAGACGAGCAAACAATTCCTCTTGTGTGACGGGTTCCAGCGCCCCTCGATTAGAAAAATAATCCTGCATCAATTGCTGGGCTTCAGCCAGATTACGCTCACCAACGCAGCGTAACGCTTTCAACAGCGCGGACACTTCATTGTGGCCATCCAGGCTGTACAGGACATACTTGCCTTGCCGCTCAGGGGCGACCAGGCGTGCGCGGCGTAGTATCTGCAGATGGCGGGAGGTGTTGGCAGCAGTCAATCCGCTAACTTGGGCAAGTTCTTCAACGTTATGCTGGGCTTGCGCCAAGCATTCAAGCAGCTCAAGCCGGTGAGGGTGCCCAATGGCCTGCGCGAGCTCGGCCAGTTTTGAAAAAATGGTCTCTTTGGGCCTTGATTGCGACACGTATGCTCCTAAGCCAGTGTGGGTTGCCCCGTTCAACTGATTAAATTTTTGAAGAGTTTCTTCTAGCATGGCTCGGCTGTTTATGCAATGGCATCGCGCTGACTCGCTTTCAGATACTGGCGAATAGGCTGACTGACGTTGCTAATCCCGTCTGCGTTGCGGTGGAACGCAATGATTGGATATAAAAATTTTCTGCCTTCTTGATATTTGTCAAGAAAAAAATGCCAGTAATTACCCTTGTTTATGGCTTTTGGTTATTAGCATATATTAATAAAAAATATGCCAAAACAGGAGAATGATTGTGTGTCGTGGTAGGGAGCAGCGCTCAGTACCTGTCGGTCGACTGAGAAAGGCGCCGGAAAATTTCGTGCCGCCTACACTGGTGAACGAGGTCAGCGCCCAGGGCATGAGCGAGGAGCGGCGGGGTTTTCTGAAGCGGAGCTTTCTGGCCGCAGCGGCGACTTTGGCGGCAGGTCCGGCGCTAGCGGGACCGAGCCGGCAGGTTGCTGGAGACCCGATGATTCTTGAGCCGCGGCCCTGGAGCACTTCATTGGGCAATCCGGTGGCATCCAAGCCATATGGCCTGCCTTCGCACTTCGAATCCAATTTGCAACGCCGGCAGTCGCCCGGGTTGACACAAACCACCCAGGCGTCGGTGGCCTTTGCGCCGCTACAGGGCTTCTTCGGCATCATCACGCCGTCGGGCCTGCATTTCGAACGTCATCATCAAGGTTGGGTCGATGTAGACCCTGAGCAGCATCGGCTCATGGTCAACGGCATGGTCAAAGCAGCCAAAGTCTATACGATGGATGACTTGATGCGCCTGCCGTCGGTGTCGCGTATTCACTTTATCGAATGCGGGGCCAATACAGGAATGGAATGGGGCAATGCCGCAGTGCCGACGGTCCAATATACACATGGCATGCTGTCCTGTTGCGAGTATACGGGTGTGCCGCTTAAAGTGCTGCTGGACGACTGTGGCGCAGATTTCAAGAATGCGCGGTTTGTGCTGGCCGAAGGCAATGACGGGTCGAGCATGACACGCACTATTTCCATGGATGCGGCGCTCGACGACGTGCTGGTGGCCTGGGGGATGAATGGCGAAATGCTGCGCCCCGAAAACGGCTATCCATTGCGCCTGGTCGTGCCGGGTGTTCAGGGTGTGTCGTGGGTAAAGTGGCTGCGCC
This sequence comes from Pusillimonas sp. SM2304, assembly GCF_031628915.1. Taxonomy (NCBI): domain Bacteria; kingdom Pseudomonadati; phylum Pseudomonadota; class Betaproteobacteria; order Burkholderiales; family Alcaligenaceae; genus Pusillimonas; species Pusillimonas sp. SM2304. Next base: position 621,390 of record NZ_JAVLUJ010000003.1, on the reverse strand, counting down.
GCATTGAAGTCGGGGACAAGCCCTGGAATGCCAAGGACGAAGCCGTCCACTACATCGACATGATGCCCGATGGCATGCACCGTCAATACACGTCCATACAGGAATGCAAATCGGTAATCACCTCTCCCTCGGGCGGCCAAGTCTTGCTGGGAAAGGGGTACTACAACGTGAGCGGTCTGGCATGGTCCGGACGAGGAAAGATCAAACAGGTTGATGTGTCGTTCGACGGCGGTAAAAGCTGGAAGACGGCTCGTCTGGAAACGCCGGTGCTGGACAAATGCCTGACACGGTTCAACATTGATTGGGTCTGGGATGGCTCGCCGGTTATTTTGCAAAGCCGCGCCGTGGACAGCACCGGCTTTGTTCAGCCGCGCTATCGCCAACTGCGGGAAGTGCGCGGGACGCGATCCACTTATCACAACAATGCCATCCAGTCTTGGCAAATCGGGCAAAGCGGGGAGGTTTTTAATGTTCAGATGGACTAGGCGCGCCTTGGTGTCATGCGCGCTGGGCGCTGTGTTTTGTACCCCCGCTTTCGCTGGTGACGTCGTTAAAACACAATACAACATCGGCCGGCCCGCGACCGAAGCGGAAATCAACGCTTGGGATATCGATGTGCGGCCCGATTTCAAGGGCCTGCCCAAAGGAAGCGGCACGGTCGATCAAGGAGCGGATATCTGGGATTCGACCTGTGCCTCCTGTCATGGCTCTTTTGGCGAAAGCAATTCGGTGTTCACGCCGCTGGTGGGCGGCACCACGGCAGACGATAGCGAGTCGGGTCATGTGGCCGGATTGATAGCCGGCGGGCAGCCTTCGCGCACCACCTTGATGAAAGTGGCCACGGTCTCCACGCTATGGGACTACATACATCGGGCCATGCCTTGGGACAATCCCAAGTCGCTCGAGCCGGACGAGGTCTATGGTGTGTTGGCCTATCTGCTTAATCTGGCGGAAATCGTCCCGGCGGATTTCACGCTGTCTGACGAAAATATTGCGCAAGTGCAAGAAAAAATGCCCAATCGCCATGGCATGAAGTTCTGGGACGGGCTCTGGAAAGTTGATGGCAAGCCCGATACCAATAATGTTGCCTGCATGAGCGACTGTCCCGCCGCCGACGAGCCTTCGTCGCTGCTGCCGCCGCATGCGCGCGATGCGCACGGCGATTTGGCAGCGCAAATGCGTGTTGTCGGTCCGGTGCGGGGCGTCAATACACATGAGCCAGCATTGTCCGGAACGGTGGACGAGAACGAAGAAGGGGTGCGCGCGCACGCCCGCAGTACCTTGGCGGTGGAACAGGCTTCGGCTGCCGAAGGTCAGGACGCAGGCGCCGCTGGTTCGACTGATGAATCGGCCCAAAAGGTCATGGCGCTGTTGAAAGACGCCGGTTGCATGGCCTGCCATGCCACGGACAAGAAAGTGCTGGGCCCTTCATTTGCGGACATTGCCGCGAAATATAAAGGTCAGGACGGCGCCGTCGAAAAGCTGGCCGGCAAGGTGCAAAAGGGCGGGGCCGGAGCATGGGGCGCCGTGCCCATGCCGCCGCACCCGGCATTGCCCGATGATGACGCCAAGTCCATGATCGAGTTGATCTTGGCAACCGGTCAGTAAACACATACTTTAAGACACACTTCCGATTAGACAAAGAGGAGCGGGAAATGAATATACAACGTAGAAATGTGCTCAAGCTGGGTACTGTTTTGAGCCTGGCGGTCGCCGCCGGCATACTGCGGCCGGAGCAGGCGTGGGCCGTCCAGCAGGAGTGGAACAAAGCGGCTTTCGAGGCGACCAAGATAGACGATGTGATCAAGGCATTTGGCGGCGATCAGGCTGCCGAGAGCGACAAAATCACGCTGACTGCGCCGGACATTGCCGAGAACGGCGCTGTGGTCCCGGTGGGTGTGAGCAGCGATTTGCCCAACACGACGCAAATTTCGATCCTCGTTCCCAAGAACCCGAATGCGCTGGCGGCGCATTTCGATATGGTCGACGGTACGCTGCCCGAGGTTGCGACGCGTATCAAGATGGGCGAAACGTCGGATGTATATGCGTTGGTCAAATCCGACGGCAAGTTCTATACCGTTCACAAGGAAATCAAGGTAACGCTGGGCGGCTGCGGTGGCTAATCGCGTTGCTCGCCAGCACATCATCCTGAATCAACCACATACAAGGAACAACCATGGCAACTAGACCAATGCGCATTCGCGCTGTACAGAAAGATGGCGTCACCGAAGTCAAGGCACTGATGAGCCACATTATGGAAACCGGCCAGCGCAAGGACGGCGAGGGCAATATCGTTCCTGCCCACTACATCGACCTGGTTGAAGCCAAATGGAATGATCAGACCGTGCTATCGGCCCAGTGGGGTCCGGCGGTCTCGCGCGACCCATTCCTGTCTTTCAAGTTCAAGGGCGGCGAAAAGGGCGATAAGGTGGCGATTACTTGGAAGGACAACAAAGGCGAAAGCCGCACTGATACGGCCGAGATTCGATAGGCTCATTGCCACGTAGAAGAGAAAGAGAACGACAAGGTCGGACGTACTCAACAGGGAGGTAGGAGACATGAAGAGCAAACTGAGCAGCGCCGCGGCACTGGTGCTTGCCGCCGGCGCAGTACTGGCAGTTCAGCCTGCAAGCGCGCAAGACAGCACATCGGAGGGCATCGAGCAATACCGCGAAATGCTGAGTGACGGCGGTAATCCGGCCGAATTGGTCGAGATGATGGGCGAAGAATTGTGGGCCGAGAAACGCGGCCCCAAGAACGTTTCGCTCGAGCAATGCGACCTGGGCCAGGGTCCTGGCGTGGTCAAGGATGCCTATGCACATTTGCCGCGCTATTTCGAGGATGCGGGACAGGTCATGGATCTTGAAACCCGCTTGGTCTATTGCCTGGTCAATCTGCAAGGCATGGATCGGAAAGAGATCACCAAGAAGCCTTTTGCAGGCGGGGGCGAGTACTCCACCGATTTCGAATCCTTGGTCGCTTATGTGGTCGGCCAGTCACGCGGCACGATCATCGATGTGCCGCAGAGCCATCCCCAAGAAAAAGCTGCTTATGAGCGTGGCAAGCAAATTTTCTTTTTTCGCGGCGGGCCGTATGACTTCTCCTGTGCCTCCTGTCATGGTGTCGACAACCAGCGGATTCGGCTGCAAGAGCTTCCCAAGCTGAGCGACCCCGGTCCGGCGCAAGCGACCTATACCGTCTGGCCGGCCTACCGGGTGTCTCAAGGGGCGCTTCGTACCATGCAATGGCGGATAAGGGATTGCTTCCGCCAACAGCGCATGCCCAGCCTCAAGTTCACTTCGCAGGCCTCCGTCGATTTGCTCACCTATCTGGCGGTCACCGCAGATGGCGGAAAAATGGACGCCCCTGGCATCAAACGGTAAATGGAGACGCTCATGAAAAAATCCACAATAGCACCATTCACCGTACTGGCAGGCTTGTTGCTGGCAACTGCCGGTGCGTATGCCGATGAAGTCGTGACGGGTACCAGCGCAGAAGATGTCCAGGCCGTGCTGGAAGCTTCGTTCGAGCCCAAGGGCATTGCCAAAATGGACCGCTTGGAACAATCGGCCATGCAAAAGGCTTGCTCGCAGGCTGAAATGACGGGTAAGCCTTTATCGCAAGAGCAGGTGGCCCAGATCACTAAAGAAGCCATGGCTTCTGTAAAGCCGCCAGTTGACGGTAATTACCTGGGCGATTGGAAAGCCGGGGAAAAAATTGCCCAGAGCGGCCGAGGCCTGCAGCTTAGCGACAAACCGGGCGCGCCCAACGGAGGCAACTGTTATGCCTGCCATCAGATGAGCAAGGCAGAGATTTCTTTCGGCAATATCGGGCCGTCTTTGTTGCATTACGGCAAATTGCGCGGGTCTTCCAAAGAGATTCTGGACTACACCTGGGCCAAGGTCTACAACTCCCATGCGAACATGGCCTGTTCGAACATGCCTCGCTTTGGCGCGGCGGGTATTTTGACCGAGGAACAATTAAAGGATGTCATGGCCTTGCTGCTGGACCCCGAGTCACCGGTCAACAAGGATTGACGCTAAACGCGTTGCATAAGGGGAAAGGCATGCGGAGCATGAGGCTCGCCGCGACATGGGCGGGGGTTGGGTTGGCAGCCAGCATGGCGTTTGCAGCGCCGACGCTGGCTGCCAAAGTGGGTGATCAGATTGCACTGCCCGAGATTCGCCTGCTCGACGGAACCACGATTCCGGAAGGGCATTTCAAGGGCAAACCCGTCATCGTTGAGTATTGGGCCTCCTGGTGTCCATTTTGCGCGCGTCAGAACCCCTATGTTCAAAAACTGTGGCTGCAGGCGAAAGAACAAGGCCTGGATATCTTGACTGTCAGCATCGACAGCAAGACAGCGGATGCCATCGGTTATCTGGACAAGCATCAATACACCTTCCCCGCCGCCATGGAAACCCAGGCTCTGCGTGATGTGTTGGGCAAAAGAAAAGTGGTGCCTCATGTTTTTGTGATCAATTCGGAGGGTTATGTTGCGGAGTCGATACCCGGTGAAATGTTCGAGGAAGATGTACTGGGCCTCATCAAGTACGCTCCCGCACCGGCCAATACGACCAAGTAGAGCCGATCGCCGGTTCGCGATAGCGCGTCCGCAACTGGGGTGTGCGCCAGGGCACGCCTCGGTCCAATTTTTATTAATCAGCAGGAAGCCGTTTTTATGATTAGTCGTCGCGAGTTCCTACAAGTGCTGGGTATTGCCGCTGCCGGTGGAATGACTTTTTCGCATTCCGCGCGTGCCGCCCAAGAGTCGGCTGCCAAGTTTTATGACTTGCCGCGTTTTGGCAATGTGCATTTTCTGCACTTCACGGATTGCCACGCACAGTTGCAACCCATTTACTTTCGTGAGCCGAGTGTCAACATAGGACTTGGTTCCGCGCTTAACCGGCCCCCTCATCTCGTGGGCGAGCATTTTCTTTCGCACTATGGCATGAAGCCGGATACGGCCCAGGCCTACGCGTTTACATGCTTGGATTTCGAAAACGCGGCGCGCCAGTATGGAAAAGTGGGTGGATTTGCACATATGGCAACCCTGGTCAAGCAACTGAAGGCCGGCCGGCCTGGCGCATTGCTGCTCGATGGTGGCGATACGTGGCAAGGGTCGGCGACAGCGTTGTGGACCAAGGGCCAGGATATGGTGGACGCCTGCCTGGCGCTGGGTGTCGATATCATGACGGCACACTGGGAGTTCACACTGGGTTCTGATCGTGTCGAAGAAATCATAGCCAAAGATTTCAAGGACAAGGTCGAGTTCATTGCCCAGAACGTACAAACGTCTGATTTCGGCGATCCCGTGTTTCCGTCTTATACCTTGCGGGAGATGAACGGGGTGCAGGTGGCGGTGATTGGCCAGGCATTTCCTTACACCCCCATAGCGAATCCGGGCTACATGGTGCCGGACTGGACTTTCGGCATCCAGGAAAGCCAGCTTCAAAGCGTCATAGACGAAGTGCGAGGCAAAGGCGCCAAGGCGGTAGTGCTGCTCTCGCATAACGGCATGGATGTCGATCTCAAGCTGGCGTCCAGGGTGCGCGGCCTGGACGCGATTCTAGGCGGTCATACGCACGACGGCTTGCCAGCGCCCGTGATCGTGGAAAACAGCGGCGGCAAGACGCTGGTGACCAATGCCGGCAGCAACGGAAAATTTCTGGGCGTGCTGGATTTCGATGTCAGGGACGGCAAAGTGTCGGATTTCCGCTATAAGCTCATGCCGGTGTTCGCTAATTTTCTTGATGCCGACCCGGACATGGCGGCGCTCATCGAGAAAATCCGATCGCCCTTTGCTGAAAAGCTGGCCGAAACCTTGGCGACCACCGACGATATGCTGTATCGCCGCGGTAACTTCAACGGTACGTTCGACCAGCTTATTCTTGATGCGCTCATGACGCAGAAGGAGGCGCAGATAGCGTTTTCCCCCGGCTTCCGTTGGGGCACCAGCCTGCTGCCCGGATCGGATATCACGATGGAACACCTGATGGATCAAACGGCAATCACCTACCCCTATACGACGCTGACTGACATGCCGGGCAGTCAGATAAAGGTCATTCTTGAAGACGTAGCCGACAATCTGTTCAACCCGGATCCGTATTATCAGCAGGGGGGCGACATGGTGCGCGTGGGGGGTATGCAATACACCATTGATCCGCTCAAGGAAGCCGGTCAGCGCATCAGTGACATGATGCTCGACGGAAAGCAAATTGAGGCGGACAAGATCTATAAAGTTGCTGGCTGGGCCCCGGTTGCCGAAGGCGTCCAGGGCGAACCCGTGTGGGAGGTGGTTGCCCGCTATCTGCGCGACAAGAAAACCATTGCTGCGACCAAGTTGAACGAGCCCCGGATCAAAGGGGTCGACGAGAATCAAGGCATGGTGTGATGCAGCACTCGTTGCCACTTATTTTTCAGGAGGTACGTCATGAGTAAAATCGCTAGGTTTACGCTGGTTCTGGGCTTGGCCTTGTCGGGTGCTTCGCTTTCTGTGTCTGCGCAGGAGTCAGTAGCTGCAGCAAGCAAGGAACAAACCAAGGTTGTCTATCACATCAATGATGCGGCAAACCAGGCGCTGGCCGCCTTGCGTAGTATGCGAAATCACCTGGATACCGCTCGCAATACCAAAATTATTGCTGTGGCGCACGGAGACGGTATTGATTTCCTCCAAACAGACTACAAGGATGCGGATACGGTCGGTCCCCTCATATCGGGGTTGGCGTCGCGCGGCGTGCAGTTTGAGGTCTGTGAAATCACCATGAGCCGCAATGAATTGACAAAAGACGACTTTGTGATGGAAGCACAGTTCACTCCTTCAGGCGTGGTACGCATCGCAGAGCTGCAGAGCAAAGAGGGCTACGTGTATATCAAGCCCTGAACCATGCGTGATCCCTTATCGTGACAAATAAAAGGAAGCCTGACATGGCCTCTATGCTGCAAAGAGCGCTTGCCGTCCTGGGGGCCTGCATGACTGCAGGCCTAGTCCAGGCATCGGCTGCAGAGCAGGCGACGCTTGAGCTCAAGCCCATACAAGTCAGCCCTCATGTATATTATTTTGGTGGCGAGTCCAGCATGGCAAGCGCGGCGAACAAGGGCTTTATGTCCAATGCCGGCTTTGTTGTTACTGACGACGGTGTGGTCGCGTTTGATGCCCTGGGCACGCCTGCGTTGGGTGCAGCCATGCTGGCCGCGATTGCAAAAATCACTGACCAGCCGGTCAAGCGCGTGATCGTCAGTCACTATCATGCGGACCATGTCTATGGCCTGCAAGAATTCCAGAAGGCAGGTGCTGAAATCTGGGCGAACAGTAAAGGCCAAATCTATTTGAATTCTGACATCGCCCAGGAACGTCTTGCCCAGCGCCGGACTGACCTGGCGCCGTGGGTGGATGAAAATACCAGACTGGTTCCGGCCGACCGTTGGCTGGACTTCAAAGACGGTGAAGCCATTCCGTTCACCCTGGGCAACATGCAGTTTCAGCTTATCGATGTCAGCGGCGCGCATTCTGACGATGACATCATGATGTACGTGGCGTCGGATAAGGTCTTGTTCGCGGGCGATCTGTATTTCACCGGCCGTATTCCGTTCGTGGGCGACGCCGACAGCAAGGCTTGGCTTGCTGCGTTGGACAGCATGCTGGACGTGAATCCCAAAATCGTTGTTCCGGGCCATGGCGCCTCGTCTACCAATACCCAGGTAGATATGGCGCTTACGCGTGATTATTTAGAGTTTATGCGTAAGGAAATGGGGGCGGCTGTGGAAGAAATGATACCGTTTGAAGAGGCTTATGCAGCGATAAACTGGAGCCGATTCGAATCTTACCCCGCGTTTGACGATGCCAATCGCATCAACGCTTACGGGCAATACCTGGTCATGGAGCGGGAAAGCCTGGAGGGCAATTAGCGGCGGCAGCTTCATGACGAAACGTGCTGGGAAGACTCATCCGGTTTTTGCCGTGCAATGCCTGCAGCGAACTGATATTCGACAGGCATCGTCGTATGCGTTTATTGAAAATCAAGATCTGCTTGAATCGCGGCGATGCCGGCTTGAGCACAGGTTTCATCGGCATCGCCGCCCGGCGCCCCTGATACGCCGATGGCGCCGACTAGCGATCCCGCCGCTTCAATAGGTAAGCCTCCCCCCAAGGCGAGAACCTGATGCAGATGGCGGATGCCCGATGTTGGTTTGCCTGCTTGCGTGGCCTCTGCCAGTTCGCCGGACGGCATGCGGAATCCAGCCGAAGTATAGGCTTTGCGCGTGGCGGTTTCAGGTGTATGCGCACCGGCATAGCGATCGCGCAACACGGCGATCGGCGTACCTGATCGGTCAGTTACGCTGACAGCGACTTGGTATCCGCTTTTGCGGCAGGATTCAAGCGCCCCTTTTGCCGCTTCCAGAGCCGCCTCAGTGGTCAGGGTCTGGCTAGCGTAGGTGGTTTCAGCCGCCAGCGCGGTGCTGCCGGCGAAACAGGCCAAGCCTAGTACGGCCATGATCTGATATCGTCTCTTCATCCCGATTCTCCTTTTGATGTAGCCCGCATTGAATTGCCTTGATATTATTTCTAGGTATAAGTTTATATTACTTTTAGCATATGGAATTCGGAGTCTGGCGTACCCGCCGCAAGATATGGCTCGCCAGGCGCTAGGCGGCTATTTGGCGCCCGAAGAGAAGGAGTTTGGAATGCATATCTTGCTCGTCGAAGACGATCCCCTGGTGGCGAGCGGTATTGTGGCCGGATTGAAATTGCACGGCCTGACGATTGATCATGTGAACACCGCGAGCTTGGCGGATGCTGCTCTTGCCGCCTCGTATTTTGATGTCTGCGTCCTGGATCTGGGGCTACCCGATGAGGATGGCATGAAACTGCTGCGCCGCTGGCGCGATCAAGGCCGTGACCTTCCCGTCCTCATCTTGACCGCCCGCGACGCGCTGAACCATCGTGTGGAAGGGTTGCTCGGCGGCGGTGACGATTACCTGGTCAAGCCTTTCGACCTGGATGAATTGCAGGCCCGCCTGCATGTGTTGACGCGCAGGGTAGCGGGACGCAGCAAAGACTGTCTGGATCACGGAGAACTGACTTTCTGTGCTTCAACAGGCGAGGTGCGCCTGGCCGGCACGCCTGTAGCGCTGGCCCGTCGCGAGCTTGCGCTGTTGCGCGCCTTGTTGCAGAACCCTGAGGCCATTCTGAGTGCCGAACAGCTCTGCGACAGCGTCTATGGCTACGAACAAAATCTGGAAAGCAACGCGATCAACGTCCATATCCATCACCTGCGGCGCAAGCTTGGAAACCATATTGTTGAAACGGTGCGGGGGCTGGGCTACAGGCTCGGCTCGGCCGGAAAGGCAGAAGCACCATGAGTCTGCGTCTGCGGCTGCTGTTAATCATCGGCATGTCACTGTCGCTGCTGTGGGCTGCTGTGGCCGGCTGGATGTTCATGGATGCGCGCCAGTCCTTGCGCGACGCGCTGGATAATCGCCTGGCCGCCTCTGCCCGGATGGTGGCCGGGCTGGTCGCCCAGTTTCCGCAGCCCGGAGACATCGTGGCAAACAGCAGTAAACCTCTGGACGTCGTGGCGCGCGATGGGGTGGCGTGTGAGGTCAGTCTTGTGCGTGGGGAAGTTGTGATCGAAGCCGTCGCCCGTACAACGGGCAGCCCTGACCTGGCCCGTGCGCCTGTGGGGTTTGGCACGCATAGGTACGGCGACAAGCGATGGCGCACCTACGTGCTGCGTCAGGGCAATATTCAGATTGCCACGGCCGACAGCATTGATGTCCGAGAGGCGTTGGTCAAAGAGCTGATCTTATCCGCAGGGTTGCCATTTGTTGTTGCCTTGCTTGGAAGCCTGGTATTGGTGTGGTTTGGCATCACGCATGGGCTGGCGCCCCTGGAACGCATTCGCGATCTCTTGGCAAGGCGCCGTCCGGGCGATGATAGTCCCTTGCCCAAAGTCAAGGCGCCGGTCGAACTCCATCCGCTTCTGCATACCATCGAGCAGCTTCTTGAGCGATTGCAGGCTGCCATTGTGCGCGAACGCCGCTTTACCGATAGCGCCGCCCACGAATTGCGCACGCCTCTTACAGGCGTGAAGACACACATTCAGGTCGCAAAACTGGCGTCTCGGCGGCCCGGCGAGGGCCCAACGCTGGGCGCTGCGTTGGCCAAGGCCGATCAGGGAGTGTTGCAATTACAGAGTATTCTTCAGCGCTTGCTTGAGCTGGCGCGGCTGGAAGGCCAGCCTGCCGGAACGGAGGCCAGTGATCCGCTTGAAGCGGTGTACGCCGCGATCCAGGCGGTGCAGCCTCTTTACGGCGATGCTGCAAGCCGGGTAACGGTACAAGGAGCTGCGGATGCCTGCCAGGTACGTGTCGCCCGGCCCCTCTTGCTCGCTGCCTTGACGAACCTGATTGATAATGCGATACGCTACACGCCGGCAGGCACGCCCATCGCTATTCACATCGAAACGCAAAGCAACGGAACGCTGCGGCTCAGCGTACTGGACGAAGGCCCGGGACTGGATGACGAAGGCCGGGCTCAAGCCGCTAACCGGTTCTGGCGTGGAGATATAAAAACCCCGGGCAACGGCCTGGGCCTGTCGATAGTGGATGCCATTGCGCGCCGGCATGGGGGGACGCTTGAGCTTCTGGCGCGGGATGGCCCAGGCCTGGAGGCTAGGCTTGTGCTGCCTATTGCGCTCAAGACTGCGCCGTCTTGATTCCCCGTCTTGCTTTTTCCAGGTGAATCGCAATGCCTTAAGCTTCCCTTAATCCTACCGGTGCATGATCGACGGAAATCACTTGTAGGAGCCCAGCTTGTTTGTTTACCGGATCGTCCGCGCAGCGTTGATGCTGTGTTGTCTTGCCATGGGGAGCGCCTGGGCAAGCAGCGGTTTTTTCTCTTTGGGGAATGAGCCCGAATTTCTTGATCCTGCGGATGTCTTTACGCTGGAGCACTTGCAACAACAAGGCGACGAGTATGTGGTGCAAGGGCATGTTGCCGATCGCTATTATGTTTACCGCCATTCACTGAAGCTGGTCGACGCGCTAGATAATGATGTCGATTTGGCTCTTCCCGCCGGAGCTCCCAAGCATGACGAATTCTTTGGCGATACGGAAATCTATACAGGTAATGCCGCCCGCCTGCGTTTTCCCGCAACAGCGCCTGGCCCGCTGACGCTGCATTGGCAAGGGTGTGCGGAGGAGGGCATCTGCTATCCACCGCAGGCCATACAGATCAGCGCGGCAGCGGCATCCCCCGTTGGCGAGGATCAGGCGGCGGCCCAGCGGCTGGCGGCGCTGGGGCCCGTCGCCGGTACGCTGCTGTTCTTCGGTTTCGGCCTATTGCTGGCTTTTACGCCTTGCACCTTGCCGATGATTCCCATCGTCTCGACCATGGTCGTTGGTAGCCAGGCCAAGCCGCGGCGCGCTTTCGTCTTGTCGTCGTCATATGTCCTGGCGATGGCTGGCACCTACGCGGCGGTGGGGGTGGCAGCCGGGCTGGCGGGCGCCAATTTGCAAGCCACGCTGCAGTCGCCATGGCTGCTCGGCGCCTTTGCCGCGCTGTTTCTCATCCTGGCCAGCTCGCTATTCGGTCTATTCGAGTTGCGCTTGCCATCCGCCCTGATGAATCGCCTCCAGGCAGCGGGACCTGCACGTTCAGGCGGTAGTGTCACCGCTGCGGCCGCGCTGGGTTTTCTGTCGGCGCTTTTGGTCGGCCCGTGCATGACGGCGCCCTTGGCGGGCGCGCTGTTGTACATCGGGCAGACGGGCAGTGCGGTTCAAGGCGGACTGGCCCTGTTTGCGCTGGGACTGGGCATGGGCCTGCCGCTGTTGGCGATTGCTGTGTTCGGCGCCCGTGTCCTGCCCAGGCCCGGCGCGTGGATGGATCGGGTACGCGTCGCCTTCGGCTATGTCATGGTCGGCATGGCGGTGATGATGCTGACGCGCTTCTTGACCGGTCCGATGAGCCTGCTGCTCTGGGGAGCCTGGATATTGTTGGTGGCGGTAGGGCTCGTCGCCTGGGCGCAAGCCGTGGCGGCCAGGCAGCGGTTGGCGTGGGCCTTGCGTTCAGCGGCGGTATTCGTCGGCCTATGGTCCGTCCTGATGCTTGTGGGCGCCGCTTCGGGAGGCAACGCCATCTTGCAGCCGCTGGCGCATCTGCGCGGCGCGCCCGCTGCAGCCACGGCAACCGCCCAGGTCAGCTATGTCCAGGCGAAATCAGTGGCCGACGTGGATGCACGCTTGTCGGAAGGCGCCGCGCGCGGCCAGTGGACCTTGATTGACTTCTACGCGGACTGGTGCGTCAGCTGCCATGTGATCGAGCGCAATGTGTTCGGTGATCCCGCCGTCGCGGCGCGACTGGCGCGCATGCACATCGTGCGGCCCGACGTGACGCGCAATGATGCTACGGACAAGGAACTGCTCAAGCACTGGGGCGTCATGGGGCCGCCCACGCTCATACTGGTGGGGCCGGATGGCACGGAACGCCGCGACCTGCGTGTGGTGGGCGAGATCGGCGCACGCGAGTTTCAGGACCGCCTGGACGCGGCGGGTGTGTCATGAGCGGCATTGGCCCATTCCCTATACAGGTCGTCACGGTTATCGCCGCTGTGCTGCTGGCCTGGCTGACAGCCCGAATCGTCGGCCGGCGGATGCCCGATGTGCCTTACAAGGCTGCCGGGTCAATGATTCTTGACGCCGTGGTCTGGGGGCTGTTAGCAGCCCGTCTGGCGTACATCGCGCAATGGCGGGAGGACTACTTGGCCGCACCCCGGTCCATGATCGCCATCGGAGATGGTGGTTTTATCTGGTGGGTCGGCGTGCTGGTGGTGGTTGCCTACATTTGGCGACGAACTCGGTCAACTCCGATCCTACGCGTCCCCGTGCTGGCAGGCGTCATGGCTGGTGTCGTCGCCTGGGTCGTTGCGGGCGGAGTGCTCGCTTTGCTGCTGCGCTCCGCGCCGCCTTTGCCTGACCTGCAGCTGGCGACGCTGGATGAACGCCCCGTTTCACTGAGCGCGTATGCGGGGCGGCCCATCGTACTCAATCTTTGGGCTAGCTGGTGCCCGCCATGCCGGCGCGAGATGCCGGTGCTTGAGCAGGCCCAGACGGCGTTCCCCGGCGTTTCGTTCGTCTTGGTCAATCAGGGGGAAAGCGCGCAACAGGCCAAGGAGTTCCTACAGAACGAAGGCCTGAACTTGACAGATGTTCTGCTCGATCCATCGTCCGAGGCTATGCGGAAAATGCGAACGGGCGGCTTGCCCACCACTTTCTTTTTCGACGCGCAAGGGCGCATGGTGGATCTGCATCTGGGCGAGATCACGATGTCTGTTCTCAAAGACAAGGCATCACGCCATTTTTGACTAATCATTGGATTAATTCAGACAAGGAATAACGATGTTTGCACAGCGTGTGCTCTTCTCTTTCATGGCGGCGGCGCCACTCATTTTCATGCCCGGCGCCGGCCTGGCCCAGGCCACGGACAAACCGCCGGTTATCGAGGCGTTGGAAGGCCAGGGCGTCATCTTCAAGCAGGAATTCGAGGCGGGTGAAGGCGTGCGCGCCTTTGCCGGCATCGTGGGCGACGATCCGGTCGCGGTCTACGTGCTGGGCGATGGCCATGCCGTTGCGGGCACACGCCTGAATGCCAAGGGCGAGCCGATTGACCAAGCGACATTGCAGAGCTTGGTGGCCAAGCCGATCAGCGACCAGGCTTGGGCGCAACTGGAGTCGGCCACCTGGGTGTTGGATGGCAGGGCCGACGCGCCGCGCATTATCTATACCTTCACCGATGCAAATTGCCCCTATTGTCATCTGTTTTGGGAAGCCGCGCGTCCGTGGGTGGATGCCGGAAAAGTCCAGCTTCGACATCTTTTGGTCGGCGTCATCAAGGAGGACAGCCCAACCAAGGCGGCGGCGATCCTTGGCGCCGCCGATCCTTCGGCTGCATTGCTGCAGAACGAAGTCAAGTTTGATCAGGGCGGGATCACACCCGCCAAGCGCGTTCCGGATAATGTGCGGCAAACGCTCGATGACAACCAGATGCTCATGCTGTCCATGGGTTTCCGGGGTACGCCGGGTATCGACGTTCAAGGCGACGATGGCCTGATTGAAAAGCATAGTGGCATGCCGCAGCAAGGCGCACTGGCCGAAGTCTTAGGCCCGCGCTGATGGGTGGCAGATGGCATAATGGGCGCTGAACACCCCATACGAGACTCACCATGAATGCATACTCTACCGTCGCCATCCCGCTACTTTGTTGCGGCGTCACTTTTTTGCTTATCGGCATGGTCATGGGAAATGTGACCTTTCTTAGCCTGGGCGCTGCGTTTCTGGCTACCGGCTTGCCGTTCCTGATCGTGGGGGTCAATCGCAAGCGCGCCGCTACAGGCGGCAAGTAGGCCGCCCCCATCGCGTCAGTTCGCAAGAGGGCGGAATCAGTCCCATCCCCAGCGCCACAAAAGAAAAGGCCCCTCGCAAAGAGGGGCCAAGACTCATTGCCTAGGCCGTTTTAGGCGCGCTTGGCGGCGTCCTTCACAGCTTCTTTGGCATCGCCTGCCTTGCGCTGGGCCGTGCCTACGTTCTTCTCCACTTTACCTTCCAGCTCGGTTTGCTTGCTGTCGGTGATTTTGCCAGCAGCTTCTTTTACAGAGCCTTTGGCTTCTTTAGTGGCGCCTTTGACTTGATCTTTGTTCATCCGTGCGCTCCTTATCAGCGTTGAGGGTGGACGGGCTGCCCGGGTTTTTGCTGGCCCGGCTGGTTTTGACCGGGTTGTGCCGTGCCGGGTTGTTGTTGCCCGGGCTGATTGGGGCTGCCTTGGTTTGTGCCTTTCTGGCCCGGATTCTGTTCCGGTGGGCTGGCGGGTTTCTGATTCTGTTCCATGATGGTGCTCCGTTAACGCCGCCTGGGTAACCCTGAGCGGGCTGCCTTCAGGCGGTGCGATGAGACCAGAGCAAGCGCTGTGCCTGAAAAGGCCTGATCGCACTGCCGACGGTCCTTGCCCTGTCAGTGCGCCTATCCTCGCCACGTGCACTTGTTGCCGTCTGTAGCGACTTGAACACAATATATTAAAGACTGTAATAAAAAGAACGTGTCATATTCGATACGCGCGGCTTGCCTAGAATCTCCTCACTTTTAACGAAGGCCGGATCCATAACGGCCTTCTTGACGATTGCCACGCGGATTGAGATTCATGGCTGTATATGCTGACCTGTTCAAGGCGTTCGATGCGCCGTCTTCCTGCGGTGAAAACCTGGAATACAGTCCGGAATTCCTGGCTTTGCAGCAAGCGGTGGCGGGTAAGCCGGAGCAGCAGTTCGGCACGACCATCATTCCGGAACAGGCGCCCGATTGGGCCTTGATCGAACGCGAGGCGCTGCAGCTTTGCGAGCGCACCTGCGATGTCCGGATCGTGGTCCTGCTGACGCAGGCCTGGACCGAACTGAAGGGTTTGCCGGGCTTTGCCGAAGGGGTCGAGCTGCTGGCGTCGACGCTGGCGGCACAGTGGGACGATGTATATCCTTTGTTGCATGTAGACGATGAGTACGATCCCATGCCCCGCATCAATGCGTTGGTGGCGCTGGGCGATGTGCAAGGCGCTGTGCGCAGTGTGCGCTCCGCGACCTTGTTGAAGGGCATGCACGGGCAGGTGTCGGTGCGCGAGGCGGAAGCGCTGCTTGACGGCAGCAGGGCGCAGTCTGAAACCTATCCGGGCGGGCGTCCGCGCCTGGTCGACGCCTTGCGTCATGCGCATCTGCTGCGCGCGCCCGAACTACTGGCCGTTTCGCAGTCTTTGCAGGGCTTGCAGGCTATCGAGGACGCGGTGGCGTCGCGGATAGGCTCCGAATGGGCGCCTGACTTTTCGGGTATCCGGCGCACGCTGGGCATGATAGCCCATGCGATGGATGTGGATGCGGATGGCGCCGATGAACCGGCCCAGGCGCTGGGCGATGGGCCGGTTCCGGGCGAAGCGGGCTTGCCCGAGCCTACTGGCGCCGGGACTGCCGGGCCGGGCCCGGCCAGTGTCGCATGGCGGGACGTCGCCATTCAGTCCCGCGGCGATGCCCTGATGGCGCTCGAGCAGGTATGCAGCTATTTCGAGCGCTACGAGCCCAGCCACCCCGCGCCATTCCTGATACGCCGCGCGCAGCAGACTATTCCCCTGGATTTCTACGAAATGCTGAAGAACCTGGCCCCGCAGGGCCTGGATCAGTTTGAAGCCTGGGTTCCCAAGGGCGGGGCGCAATGATGGCGTCCGCGGCCTGGATTCAAGATCAATTTTCAACCCTGCACAAGGAGTGATGCATGGCGACCAGCAAGAGTGGACAGAAATTTGTAGCGCGTAACCGGGCGCCACGCGTACAGATCGAGTATGACGTCGAGATCTACGGCGCCGAGCGCACGATCAACCTGCCGTTCGTGATGGGAGTGATGGCGGATCTGGCGGGCAAGTCGACACAGCCGCAGCCCGAGGTCGCGGACCGCAAGTTCATGGATGTGGACATCGACAATTTCGATGATCGCATGAAAGCCATCAAGCCGCGGGTGGCCTTCCACGTGCCGAACACGCTGACGGGTGATGGCCAACTGGCTGTGGATATCGAATTCAACAGCATCAATGATTTTTCTCCCGCCACGGTGGCCAACAAGGTCGAGGCGCTGAAGAGCCTGCTGGATGCCCGCACGGAGCTGGCCAATTTGCTGACTTACATGGATGGAAAGACCGGTGCGGAAGAACTGATCGGCAAGGTGCTGGAAAACCCGGCCTTGATGAGCACCCTGGCGTCTGCGCCCAAGCCGCAGCCCGGCACGCATGACGCCGATGGCGAAGACAGCGGTACCACCCTTAACCAGGCTTGATACGGAACGTTTTATGAACGCACACACCCAGAGCACCGCGCTGCAGGAACCGGCAGACGATCAATATGCGGAACAGGCCGATGGCCTGTCGGCCTTGCTGCAAAAGGAATTCAAGCCCAAGACCGACCAGGCCAGAGTCGCGGTAGAGCATGCGGTCAAGACCTTGGCGCAGCAGGCCCTGGTGCATTCGGCCACGATGTCGTCGGATGCCTATCAGTCCATCCAGGCGATTATTGCCGAGATCGACAGGAAGTTGTCCGAGCAGATCAACCTGGTCCTGCATCATGAGCAGTTCCAGCAACTGGAGGGCGCGTGGCGCGGCCTGCATTACCTGGTCAACAACAGCGAAACCGACGAGATGCTGAAGATCCGGGCGATGTGCATCACGAAGAAGGAGCTGGGGCGTACGCTCAAGCGCCACAAGGGCGTCGGTTGGGACCAGAGCCCCATCTTCAAGCGGGTGTACGAAGAAGAGTACGGCCAGTTCGGCGGCGAGCCGCTGGGCTGCCTGGTGGGTGACTATTACTTTGACCACAGCCCGCAGGATATCGAGCTGCTTGGCGAAATCGCCAAGATCTCGGCCGCGGCGCACTGCCCCTTCATCTCGGGCGCATCGCCCGATGTCATGCAAATGGATTCCTGGCAGGAACTGGCCAACCCCCGCGACTTGACTAATATATTCACCAATACCGAGTATGCCGCCTGGCGCAGCCTGCGCGAATCGGAAGATTCGCGCTATGTGGGCCTGGCGATGCCGCGCTTCCTGGCGCGGCTGCCTTATGGCGTGCGCACCAACCCGGTGGACGAGTTCGATTTCGAAGAGGAGACCGAGGGCGCCAGCCATGACCGCTATACCTGGTCGAATTCGGCTTATGCGATGGCGGCCAACATCAACCGCTCATTCAAGGAATACGGCTGGTGCACGTCGATACGCGGCGTGGAGTCCGGCGGCGCGGTCGAGAACATGCTGTGCCACACCTTTCCAACGGACGATGGCGGTGTGGACATGAAGTGCCCCACCGAGATCGCCATCAGCGACCGGCGCGAGGCCGAGCTGGCCAAGAGCGGCTTCATGCCGCTGGTGCACCGCAAGAATTCGGATTTCGCCGCTTTCATCGGGGCCCAGTCGCTGCAGAAGCCGGCCGAATACTACGATGCCGACGCCTCGGCCAATGCCCGTTTGTCGGCACGGCTGCCCTACCTGTTCGCCTGCTGCCGGTTTGCGCATTACCTGAAGTGCATTGTGCGCGACAAGATCGGCTCGTTCCGCGAACGCGACGACATGGAGCGTTGGCTGAATGACTGGATCATGAACTACGTGGACGGCGACCCGGTCAATTCTTCGCAGGAAACCAAGGCGCGCAAGCCGCTGGCGGCGGCTGAAGTGCAAGTGCAGGAGCTGGAGGACAACCCCGGCTACTACGCCGCCAAGTTCTTTTTGCGGCCTCATTATCAGCTTGAAGGGCTGACGGTCTCTTTACGGCTGGTTTCCAAGCTGCCGTCGTTGAAACAGAACGAGGGCTAGCCGGTAGCCGGCCATTACCAGGAAGTTGAATCGGCCACGTCGTGGCGGATTGGGCTCATTTTTCTCACTGTTCTCTTACCAGGGGTGTTTTATGGCTGTAGATATGTTCATGAAGATCGATGGCGCCAATGGCGAATCGAAGGATGCGAACCACAAGGATTGGACCGATATCCAATCGTTTTCCTGGGGTGCGACGCAGCCCGGCGCCATCACCAGCGGCGGTGGCGGCGGTATCGGCAAGGCCAACTTCAATGACCTGCACGTGGTGGCGCGCATTGACAAGGCCGCGCCGGCCGTCATGAAGCATTGCGCCAACGGCAAGCACTTGAGCAAGATCGAGCTTTCGCTGTGCAAGGCCGGCGGCTCGCAGATCGAATATTCCAAGGTTACGCTGGAAGATGTGCTGGTGACATCGGTGCAGATCGCCGCCGATAAGGAATCGGAAGCGGTGCTGGTCAACTACGCATTCCAGGCGGCAAAAGTGAAGCAGCAGTACTGGGAGCAGACCGACGCAGGCGGCAAGGGCGCTGAAAGTCTGGTGGCCTGGGACATCAAGCAGAACAAAGAAGCCTAAGCAGCTGTGTAAAGACGGCCGGACAGCCAGGGAAGCAAGATGTGCTGTCCGGCTTTTTCTTGCCTGGACAAAACATATATGACCGTCAGATCGCACAGAGCGCAGCGCAGCCGCGACAAGCTGCGTGGCCCGGGCGACGATCCCCGCATTGCGCGCGATCGTCTGCAGCCCGCCTTGCTGGACCGCCTGACCGACGATATGCCGGGCCGGCGCGGCGAATCCCGGCACGAGATGTTGACGCATGCGCAGTTGCGCCTGGCCGTCCTGCGCGACCTGAGCTGGCTGCTCAATACCGTCAGCATCGAGTCATCCCACGATCTGGGGCATTGCGCCCACGTCAGGACGTCGGCCCTTAATTTCGGCGTGCGCGCGCTGGCGGGCAAGCGCATGTCGGAAGTGGACTGGGTGGACCTGGAACGCGCCATCACCGAGGCCATTGTCCATTTCGAACCGCGCATTCTGGCTGAAACCATCATGGTCCAGTGCATGACGGATGCCGATGTGCTTGAGCATCACAATATGCTGAGTTTCAAGATCAAAGGCCTGCTTTGGTGCGTGCCGTACCCGCAGGAGTTCCTGTTTCGCACGGTGATCGACCTGGAAAGCGGTCATATCGACCTGAGCGATATGGGTACGCACTGATGCAGCCGCGCTTGCTTGAATACTACAACCGCGAGCTCGAGTACCTGCGCGAGCTGGGCGCCGAGTTTGCCGAACGCTATCCCAAGGTTGCGGGACGCCTGGCCATGAATGGCACGGATGTGGCCGACCCGTATGTGGAGCGCCTGCTGGAAGGTTTCAGCTTCCTGACGGCGCGCATCCAGATGAAGATGGATGCGGAGTTTCCGCGCTTTACGCAGCGCCTGATGGATGTGGCGTACCCGAATTATCTGGCCCCGGTGCCATCGATGACGGTAGTGCAGTTTGCCCCCAGCATGAACGAAGGCACCTTGGCCACGGGCTTCCGTTTGCCGCGCGGGACCATGCTGCGCGCCGGACTGACGCCGGGCGAGCAGACCCGCTGCGAGTTTTCCACGGCGCATGACCTGACGCTGTGGCCCATGCGCGTGGCTAGCGCACAACTGACCGGGCCGCCGGCGGACCTGCCCTTGAGCCGGCTGGGCCTGGCGGGCCGCGGCTCGTCCGTGCGCGCCGCGCTGCGCCTGCGCTTTGAATTATGCGGCGGCGCCTTGCTGCATGAGCTGGACCTGGACCAGTTGATGTTCTACCTGAACGGGCAGGACGTCCAGATGAGCCGCTTGCTGGAACTGGTGGCCGGGCACACGATGACGGTGTTGTGCCACGATACGGGCCGGCCAGTAAGCCGCATCGAGCGTTTGCCCAGGACCGCCGTCCGGCACGAAGGCTTCGATACCGAACAGGCGCTGCTGCCCGCCGATCGGCGGCTGTTCCAGGGCTACCGCTTGCTGCAGGAGTACTTCGCGTTCCCCGATCGCTGCCGGTTCTTCAGCATCAATGGCCTGCAGCCTGCCTTGAAGCGGATAGGGGACAGCCAAGCCTGCAAGGCGTTCGAGCTGACCCTGCTGCTCGACAGCAGCGTGCCGGAGCTTGAAAACCTGATTACGGCCGAGCACCTGGCCCTGCATTGCACGCCCGCCATCAATTTGGTGCCCAGGCGGGCCGACCGCATCGCGGTCACGGCCCGGAACCATGAATATCATGTACTGGTCGAGCGTTCGCGGCCGCTGGACTACGAAGTGTTCAGCGTGGACAAAGTCATTGGCCACGTGTCGTCGGATCAGCAGCAGGAATTCCGCCCTTTTTATGGTTCGCTGGAAAAGGACGGCGGGGACTATGGCGCTTACTTCTCGGTCCGGCGCGAGGCGCGCGTGCTGTCGGATACCGGACAGCGCAATGGCACGCGCACTGCGTATACCGGCAGCGAGGTTTTCCTGTCGCTGGTGGACCGCAACGAGGCGCCGCATAATGCGCAGTTGCGCCATCTGAGCGTGGAAACATTGTGCACCAACCGCGACTTGCCCTTGCTGCTGCCGCGCGGCGGCCAGACGGATTTCACGCTGCGCGTTTCGGCGCCGGTGGCCTCGGTGCGCATTCTGAAAGGGCCGTCGCGGCCCCGGCCGGCGCTGACCGACAGCGCGGCGACCTGGCGGCTGATCAGCCATATGGGGCTCAATTACCTGAGCCTGGTCGACATCGATGACCAGCAAGGCGCGCTGGCCATGCGCGAGTTGCTCAGCCTGTACTGCAATGCGGCCGATGCGGCGGCCAGCCGGCAGATTTCCGGCCTGCGGCACATACGCATCCAGCCCATGCATCGCCGGCTTCCTGTGCCCGGCCCCATGCTGATGGGGCGCGGGGTGAAGATAGACGTCAGCGTGGATGAAACGGCTTTCGCGGGTATCAGCCCCTTCATGTTCGCCGCGGTGTTGGAACAGTTTTTTGCGCGCCATGTGTCCATCAACATGATGACGGAAATGTCCTTGTCGACGCTCCAGCGCGGGCATGCCGCAAGCTGGCCGGTGCGCCTGGGCGGCCGTCCCGCCGTGTAAGGGCCGCCGCCATGCGCACTGTATACCAAGAGGTAGAGCACGCGTCGGGCGGCGAAGGCGCGGCGCCGGGGCCCCCCGGGCTGCCCCCGGCATTCTGGGACGCGCTGATGGCCGACCCGTATTCGCACGACTTGTTCCATGTGCTGCGGTGGGTGGATGCCCGGGCCGGCGCCAGCAAACCGCTGGGCAAGGCCGGTGCGCCCAGGGGCGAGCCGGTGCGCATGCGCCAGACGCCCAGCATGGCGTTCGCGCCTTCGACGCTGTCGGCGGCTGCCTGCGATGGCCCGGGGGGCGCGGCGGAACTGTCCATACTCAGTTTCGGGCTGTTTGGGCCCAATGGGCCGTTGCCCTTGCACCTGACGGAGTATGCGCGCGGGCGGATTCATCACCATGGCGATGAAACGCTGTCGGCCTTTGCCGATGTTTTTCACCACCGGTTGATCTTGCTGTTCTACCGCGCCTGGGCCGATGCCCAAAGCACGGTCAGCCTGGATCGCGCCGAGCAGGCCTTCAGCCGCCACCTGGCCAGTCTGCTGCATATGGGGACGGGGGGCCAGCAAGGGCGGGACAGCCTGCCGGATCACGCCAAATACTATATGGCGGGGCATTTGCTGCGCCAGACGCGCAACCCCGAGGGCTTGTTGCAGATCGTGCGCAGCTACTTCGATGTGCCTGCGCGGATTCATGAGTTCATTCCGCAGTGGATTCATCTGGACCCGGGCCAGCAATGGGCCCTGGGCGACCCTGACGCGGCGCTGGGACGAACCACCTTGCTGGGGGCGGCGGTGCGCGATGGCCAGCACAAGTTCCGTCTTGAGCTGGGGCCCTTGCGCATTGACTCGTACCGGCAGTTCCTGCCCGGCGGGAAAAAAGCTCGGCAGTTGCTGGACTGGGTGCGCCAGTACTGCGGCCTGGAATACGAATGGGATGTGCAACTGGTGCTGGATCAGCGCGATGTGCAAGGGCTGGCGTTGGGGCGGCCCGCGCCCCTGGGCCTGGCCAGCTGGCTGGGCGATCGCCACCCCGCGCAGGGCGATGCGCGCGATGTCATGCTGAATCTTGAACGGCGCATGGGGGCGGCATGACAGCGCAACATGCCGCGCCCTGCGCAAGCCAAAAAACTTTTCTTTGTTGAAGTGGGAACCATGACGGACATTAGCCGTGTAGAACTTTTCGGAAAGCTGGACGATGTGATGTACCGGACGCTGGATGGCGCCACGGCATTCTGCAAGCTGCGCCATCACACCCATGTCGAACTGGTGCATTGGCTGCATCAGCTGTTGCATGCGCAGAACACCGATTTGCATGCCATTATGGCGTACTTCGAGCTGGATGCGGCCAAGGTCGAACGCGGCATGCTGGCCGTGCTGGACCCATTGCCGCAAGGCGCGGGGTCGGTGTCGGACCTGTCCGGCCATATCGACGAAGCCGTCGAACGCGCCTGGATTTATGCCTCGCTCAAGTACGGCGCCCCGCGCATACGCAGCGGCCACCTGGTGGCGGGCTTGCTGAAGGACGCCAGCCTGCGCCACGTGCTGTTTGGCATCTCGCCCGAGTTCAAGAAGATCGTGCCCGACCTCTTGCTGCTGAAGTTCGACGCCATTGTGCAGGGCTCGGCCGAACAGGATGCGGCCCGGCCCGCGGCGCCGCCGTCCGGCGCCGGCCCGGCCTCGCAGCGGGCCGTGGCCCTGGCGCAGTATGCTGTCGATCTGACGGCGCGCGCCCGGGCGGGGCAGATCGACCCGGTCTCGGGGCGCAGCGAAGAAATCCGCCAGATCATCGATATTCTGATGCGCCGCCGCCAGAACAACCCCTTGCTGACGGGCGAGGCGGGCGTGGGCAAGACGGCTGTGATCGAAGGCCTGGCGCTGCGCCTGGCGCAGGGCGACGTGCCGCCTGCGCTGCGCGGCGTATCCTTGTACATGCTGGACCTGGGCCTGTTGCAGGCCGGTGCGGGCATGAAGGGCGAGTTCGAGGCGCGCCTGCGCGGCATCATCGATGCCATCCAGGCAAGCGAGAAGCCCATCGTCCTGTTCATTGACGAGATCCATACGCTGGTGGGCGCGGGCGGCGCGGCCGGCACGGGCGATGCAGCCAATCTGCTCAAGCCGGTGCTGGCCCGCGGCGAGCTGCGCACCATCGGCGCCACGACCTGGGCCGAATACAAGAAGTACATCGAGAAAGATCCCGCGCTGACGCGCCGCTTTCAGGCTATCCAGATATCAGAGCCGTCAGAGGCGCAGGCCATGGTCATGCTGCGCGGCCTGGCGCATACGCTGGGCGAACACCACAAGGTCTTGCTGCTGGACGAGGCCATCGATGCCGCGGTGCGCCTGTCCCATCGTTATATTCCGGCCAGGCAGTTGCCGGACAAAGCGGTTGCCTTGCTGGATACGGCGTGCGCCCGGGTTGCGGTCAGCCAGCATGCCGTGCCGGGCGATCTGGAAGATTGCCGGCGCGAGATCGAGTCGCTGGAGGCCGAACTGGCCATGCTGCAGCGTGAACAGCAACTGGGCATAGCGCATGCGTCCCGTCATGAACAGGTCCAGGCCCATCTGGCGGCCAGCCTGCAAAAGCGGGATGCGCTGGACAGCCGGTGGCAGGCCGAGCAGGCGCTGATGACGCAACTGCAGGCCTTGCGCGGCGCCTTGCGCGAAGACGCACAGGAAGCCGATGAGCAGGCGCGGCTGCGCGAAGAACTGGCCGGGCTGCATGAACAACTGGCCCAGCAGCAGGGCGAGACGCCGCTGATCTTCCCCTCGGTGGATGCCGCCGCGGTGGCCGCGATCGTGGCCGAGTGGACCGGCATTCCCGTCGGGCGCATGATGCATGACGAGGTGGTGTCGGTGCTGAAACTGGCCGACACCATGGAACAGCGGGTGGTGGGCCAGCGCCACGGGCTGGAGGCCATCGCCCAGCGCATCGAGACCTCTCGCGCCAAGCTGACCGATCCCAATAAGCCGGTGGGCGTTTTTCTGCTGTGCGGGCCCAGCGGCGTCGGAAAAACGGAAACCGCCCTGGCCCTGGCCGAAACGCTATACGGCGGCGAACAGAATGTGATCTCGATCAATATGAGCGAGTTCCAGGAGCCGCATACCGTGTCCACCTTGAAGGGGGCGCCTCCCGGCTATGTGGGCTATGGCGAGGGCGGCGTGCTGACGGAAGCCGTGCGGCGGCGTCCCTACAGCGTGGTCCTGCTCGACGAGGTCGAGAAGGCGCACCCCGATGTGCACGAGATCTTCTTCCAGGTGTTTGACAAAGGCTGGATGGAAGACGGCGAGGGCCGCTACATTGACTTCAGGAATACCATCATCATCCTGACGTCCAACGCCGGCGCCGACCGGGTCGCGTCTTTATGCCGCGATCCGGACCAGCCGCCGGCGCCCGGCGACTTGGCGCAGGCGCTGCGCCAGCCTCTGCTGAAGCTGTTTCCGGCGGCCCTGCTCGGACGCCTGATCGTGGTGCCATACTATCCCTTGCCCGACGCCATGCTCGCGCAGATCGTCGCCATGCAGCTGGACCGCATACGCATGCGTCTGCTCGACCACCATCGGTTGCCGATGAGGGTCGAGCCCGAGGCGATTGCGCTGATTGTGGATCGCTGCACCGAAGTCGAATCAGGCGGGCGCATGATCGATGCCATCCTGACCAACACGGTGCTGCCCCGGATCAGCCGCGAGCTGCTTAGTGCCGCCGTCGCCGGCCGGGCCCTGGCCTCCATCACACTGGGCGCCGTGGACGGCGAGTTTGTCTACCGGTTCTTGTGATGCCCGTCGCCGGCGAGGCCCTGGGTCAGGGCCTCGTCTATCGGGTTGCGGCGCTGCGGCGCCAGCGGATCCGCCAGGTCCAGCGTGCTGGGCGTGGGGTTGCTGAAGATATGGCTGTCGCCGGCGTCGGGTTCGGTATCGACATGCTCCCGGTTGGTCTCGTAAAGGGCCGGCCGCTGCACATCCACCTGCAACTGCTGCAGGGGATCGGGATGGTTGCGCGGCGCCTGTGAGTCCAGTTCGAAGGGATGCAGATGGCCGGTTCCGGCCGGTACGCCGACCGGCAGCACCCCGGGGCCGTCCAGCAGCGCTTTGAAAATATCCGAGGTGTCCTGGACGGGGGCTTCCGGCTCCGGCGGCAGGAGCGCCGCCGCCGCAGTAGCGGCCGCTGCAACGACGGCCGGCGCGGGCTCATGCGCGGCGGCCTGCAGCGTGTAGTCGCCGATGGTCAGGGTGTCGCCCCGGGTGATGGGGGCTTCTTGCAGCAAGGGCAAGGCCTGCCCGTTCAACTGTATATCGGCGCGGCTGGATACGCTCATCAGGCTGCAGCGCCCATCCTTGATGCGGACCACCGCCTGGATCCGGCCGACTTCTGCGTCTTCGCTGAGCAGCAGGTGATTGCCCGGGCATCGGCCTATCGTGCCGCCCGGCTCTGTGAAGTCGAATGCGGCGCTGCGCGATGTCGGTGTATGGGTGGCAACGAGTTTCATGGGCGGCCTCTATGGCGTTGGGGCATGCTTATCGGGATGGCGCGCTTGCGCCGCGGGCATCCGTCAGCGTGTTGCCGGACGCTCTGTTGGCATCCGCCCTGGCCTCGGAAAACACGGGCCCCCACATGGGGTGATCGCGCTCGGACGGCTCCAGGTCGAAGCCTGGATAGCGCTGCAGCAGCCTGTCGAAGCTGCGTTTGCATTGGGCGGTTTTGTGTTCCAGGCAATAGCTGAACGCCTGCAGCTTCACGGCGGGAATATGCACCGCAGGCGGCGCCGATTGCAAGTCGGCGGACAAGCCCACCGTTTGGGCCACGTCCGCATAGCGGCCCGCGTTGTAGTCCTGTTCAAGCTCGGCCAGCGCCTGTTCCTGCGCCGGCGTGGCGGCCCTGTCCGAGTGGGTGGAGTCCAGCGCGCAGGCGCTCAATGCCATGCAGGCGGCCATGACGGCCCAGGGCGTTGCGAAGTTATGTGTCATGAAAGTTGCTCGGTTGTCGTTGTTGTAGGGGTGTTGTCACCGCGTTCCCGACATCCTAATGACTCAATGTGTCTCTTTTTTGACTTGGGCGGCAGCGGGGCGGCGGGGCTCAACCTTTTTATTATCTTGATGTAAATGACGTAAGACTCTGTAGGTTTAACCAAAATGTCTTCTGTCTTGTGTTTGATAGCGTTCTTATCTGTGATGTAACGAAGAACCAGCAAGACAGGAAACCAGTGCATGACCATATGGCCTCGTAGGCGGATTTTTTGGGCAGTCTGTTTTTGCGCGACGTTGGCGGGGTGCGCGGCCACGGCAAGCCGCCTGGCCGTGCCCTATGTGGTCGAGCTGCATGCCATGCCCGATGTGAATCCGGGCGCCCACGGCAAGGCGGCCCCCATACAACTGACCGTGTATGAATTGAAGTCGGTCAGCAAGTTCCAGGCGACTGGGTATTTCGGCCTGCAGGGCGATGCCGCCGCCGCGCTGGGCGAGGAACTGCTGGCTACGCATCGCGTGATGCTCAGGCCGGGGCAGACCGAGACAATCACCCGGCCCGGCGATGTCAACGCGAAGGCCCTGGGCATCGTGGCGGGCTACCGCGAGCTGGATGCAAGCCAATGGCGCCTGCTCGTCGACCTGCCCGAATCCCGGCGCACCAATATCTACAAGTTCTGGCAATTCTCGCCGGGTGAGCAACGCATCGGGGTCGAGGTCGGCAAGCATGGGATGACGCTGGCGCCCAATGACTGAGCCGTGAACGGATCCCAATCCTGTCAACAATCAAAGATCGAGTATGGAACGAAAGAGAGTGGTCTGGTCCGAGGGCATGTTTTTGCGTCCTCATCATTTTCAGCAGTTGGAGCGGCATCTGGAGTATCGCGGCAGTGTCCATACGCAATGCGCTGCCGGGGTGTTCTGGGGATTCAGGACCCTGCAGCTGGACGCGGATGCGCTGGCGCTGGGCAAACTGGCGCTGAAGCAGGCGACCGGTGTTTTTCCGGACGGCACGCCTTTTGACGTCAGTTCGCCGGCCGATGCGCCCCAGGCGTTTGAGCTGCCGGCGGGCGCGCACGACAAGAAGATTGTCCTGGCCATTCCCCGGCAACGGCGCGGCGGGCAGGACGTCTCGTTCGAGGAGGACGCCGACAAGCTGGCGCGCTACAGCGTCATGGAAGAAGAGGTGGCTGATTCCAGCGCCGTGGCGCTCGGTCCGGCGATGCTGCAATTGGGGCGGTTGCGCTTGTGCTTGATGCCGGAAGAAGAGGCCGGCGGCGAGTGGCTTGCCCTGGGTGTCGCCATAGTGCGGGAGCGGCGCAGCGACAATCGCCTGCTGCTGGACCCAAGCTATATTCCGCCCACGCTGGCCAGCGGCTTCAATCCCGTCTTGCGTTCTTATATTCATGAGCTGTATGGCTTGCTGGAGGCGCGCAGCGAATTGCTGGTGCAGCGGCTGGCTGAGCCAGGACGGGGCGGCGTGTCCGAAGTGTCGGAGTTCCTGCTGCTTGAAACCATCAATCGCTATCGCGGCGCCCTGTGGCACGCGCAGCAACTGGAAACTCTGCACCCGGAGCGCCTGTTCCGCGATCTGCTGATGCTGGCCAGCGACTTGTCCACGTTCTCCGCCGAAGGGCGGCGCCTGGCCTCGTTTCCCGAATACCGGCACGATGAACTGGCCTTGAGCTTTGAGCCCTTGATGGCGCAGTTGCGCCGTTCGCTGTCAGTCATCCTGGAAGATAAAGCCATTCAGATACCGCTGGAAGACAAAGGGCAGGGTGTGCGGGTGGCGCGCCTGAGCGACCTGGATATGGTGCGCAGCGCCGGCCTGGTGCTGGCGGTGCATGCGCAAATGCCGTCGGAGCTCACGCGCGCGCGGTTTCCGGCGCAGGCCAAGCTGGGACCTATCGAGCGCATACGCGATCTGGTGCACTTGCAACTGCCGGGCATTGCCTTGCGGCCCCTGGCCAATGTGCCCAAGCCGCTGCCTTATCACGCCGGCTATATCTATTTCGAGCTGGAAAAGAACGGTGAGATGTGGAAGCAGTTCGAACGCACAGGCGGGCTGGCCTTGCACCTGGCGGGCGATTTCCCGGGCCTGCAGCTTGAATTCTGGGCCATTCGCGAATAATGCAAGGAAGCGCCACCATGTCTTCACTGAACGATGCTACCGGCCTGGGCCATATGGGCATGCCCGCGGACGCCGCCTTTCCACCGCGGCATGACGAACGCTTGTGGCCCGATGAACGCGTGAACGCGGGGGCGGGCAACCCCTTGGTTGCCGCGGCCAATGCTTTGCTGATGCTGATCCCGCAGATTCGCGCCACCGCGACGCACCCCTCGCCTCAGTTGCTGCGCGAGCACCTGCTGGATGAGGTGCGCCGGTTCGAGATGCGGGCGCAGCAGGCGGGCATACCGAACGAAACCATACTGGGCGCGCGCTACTGCCTGTGCACGGCGCTGGATGAAGCGGCGGCCCTGACGCCCTGGGGCGGCGGCGGGGTATGGTCGGCCCATAGTCTGCTCGTCACCTTCCACAATGAAACCTGGGGCGGGGAAAAGTTCTTCCAGTTGCTGGCCAAGCTGTCGCAAAATCCCCGGCAGCATATTGATCTGCTGGAACTGCTGTACTACTGCTTGTTGCTGGGCTTCGAAGGGCGCTACCGCGTGGCCGACAATGGCCGCAGCCAGCTCGATACCGTGCGCCAGCGGCTGCTGCTGATCTTGCGCGATGTGCGGGGCGAGTACGCCGCGCCGCTGTCGCCGCATTGGCACGATGCCCCTTTGCTGGCGCAGGTCAGGCGCCTGCCGGTGCCCTTGTGGGTTTTCGCGGCCATTCTGTCCGTCATCGGGCTGTTTGCCTATTTCGGCCTGAGCTGGAGCCTGGGCAGCCGATCGGATGGCGTGTATGCCGCCATGTCTGCATTGAAGCCGCCTGTACTGCCGGCGCCCGCGCCTAAAGCGCCGAAGCCGGCGCCTGTCCCCTTCGGCCAGGCCCTGACCGGTTTCCTGGCGCCCGAGATCAGGGAGAACCTGCTGGCGGTGCGCAACGAGGCGGACCGCAGTGTGATCATCCTGCACGGCGACGGGCTGTTCACCTCGGGCTCGGATTCCGTGCGCTCTGAATATATCCCGGTGCTGTCGCGGGTCGCGGACGCCTTGAACCAGACGCAGGGCAGCATCCTGGTCAGCGGCTACAGCGATAACGTGCCGATACGGACGCTGCGTTTCCCGTCGAACTGGGAGCTTTCCCAGGCGCGCGCCGATGCCGTCAAAACGCTGCTGCAGGACCGCCTGATGCAGCCCGGGCGGGTTCGCGCCGAAGGCCGCGGCGATGCCGACCCCGTCGCGCCCAACGATAGCCCGGCCAACCGGGCCAGGAACCGCCGCGTTGAAATCACGCTGCTGGTGTCGCCGGTGGCGGGCGGCGCCGGCGATGCATCGCAAGCAGGAGTACGGCCATGATGGGCAGTGTGTTCAGTTTTCTGCTAAGCCGCGGGCTGTGGAATTTTTTTGGCTTGCTTGCCCTGGCCTTGCTGATCTGGGTGGCCGGTCCGCTGCTGGCGTTTGGCGCCGTGCGTCCGCTTGAATCGGCAGCGGTCCGCACCTATGCGATTGTTGCGCTGTTTGCCGTGTGGCTGCTGCGCGTGTTGTGGCGCAAATGGCGTGAAGGGCGGCTCAATGCGCAACTGCTGGGGCAGTTGCGGCGCCCGCCCAGAAAAGCCGCGCCCGAAGAGCCGGAGCAGAACGCGGAGATCAAGGCGCTGTCGGACCGCTTTGACGAAGCCATCAATCTGTTGCGCAAAATGCGTTTCGATGGCAAGGCCAGCCGTTTTTCCCTGGCGCGTTTTTCACGGCAGCATCTGTACCAGTTGCCCTGGTATGTGTTCATCGGTGCGCCGGGTTCGGGCAAGACCACGGCGCTGGTCAATTCCGGCCTGAACTTTCCCCTGGCGGAACGCTTCGGAAAAGTAGCGCTGCGCGGTGTCGGGGGTACCCGGAATTGCGACTGGTGGTTTACCGATGACGCCGTCCTGCTGGATACCGCCGGCCGCTACACCACGCAGGAAAGCGATTCGACCGGCGACGAAGAAGAGTGGAAGGGATTTCTGAACCTGCTGATCCGCTATCGCGGGCGTCAACCGGTCAACGGGGTGATGCTGACGGTCAGTATCGAAGACCTGTTGTCGGCGTCCGATACCGAACGGGTCCAGCATGCCGCCGTGTTGCGCCGCCGCCTGCAGGAGCTGCGCGAGCAACTGGGTATTCAGTTTCCCGTGTATGTCCTGGTCACCAAGTCCGACTTGATGTCCGGCTTCAACGAGTATTTTGCCTCGTGCAGCCGCGAAGCCCTCAAGCAGGTGTGGGGCTTCACTTTCCCCTATGCCTCGCTGCAGGCGGACGGCTTCAACCTGCAAGCGTCCTTCAATGCCGAATACGAATTGTTGAAGCAGCGCCTGTATGCGGGCTTGCCGGATGTGCTGAGCGCGGAACCCGATGAGGGCAGGCGCGCCCTGGCGTATTTGCTGCCCCAGCAGTTCGCGGGCCTGCAGTCTATCCTTGGTCACTTTCTGAGCGATGTGTTCGCCACGTCCAAGTTCGAATCGCGCCTGATGCCGCGCGGCGTGTATTTCACCAGCGGCACGCAGGGCGGGCGGACCTTCGATCATGTCACGGGCCAGCTCAAGCGCTATCTGAAGATCGAAGGCCTGCCTTCGAGCAGCCGCGTGGAAGGCGGCGCGGCCGGCGGCCGCGGACGCAGCTACTTCCTGCAGAACTTGCTGCAAAAAGTGATTTTTCCCGAGTCCGGCCTGGCGGGCCGCAATATGAAATGGGAACAGCGCTATCGGCGCCTGCAGTGGGGGGGCTATGCGCTGGCCAGCGCCTGCCTGGCGGTTCTGCTGATCGGCTGGATCAACAGCTATCGCAACAATAGCCAGTATCTGAAGAACGTCCAGGCGCGCATTCCCGAAGTCGAGTCGCTGGCGCGGGAAATCAAGCTGGATGCCTCCGGCGATGTCCTGGGCTTGCTGCCCTATCTGGATGCGCTGCATGCCCTGCCGGCCGGCGAAGGCTTTGCAACGGATGCGCCGCCGCTCAGCTATCGCTTTGGGCTGTATCAGGGCAACAAGGTACAGGCGGCGGCCGATGGCGCTTATCGGCTTGCGCAAGACCAGGTGCTTGGCCCGCAGGTGGCGCAGCGCGTAACGGCGGCGCTTGAGTCGGCGCCGGAGGATGACCTGGAGTATTCCTACGAAGCCTTGCGTGCCTACCTGATGCTTTATGACGCCAAGCGCTACGAGCCGGACTTCATGCATACCTGGCTTTTGTCCGACATGCGGGAACTGCTGGCGGCGGGGCACACCCGGAAACAGTACGAACAGTTGTCGGCGCACTTGCGCAGCCTGGTCGACAGCCGGGTGCTGAGCTCGCCGTATGCCAAGGACGAAGCCTTGATCGGCCGCACCCGCGCCAGCCTGGACCAGCATGCTTTGTCCGAGCGGGCTTACAGCCGCTTGAAGCGGCTGTTGCTGAGCGACGCCATGAGCGACACCACATTCCTGGACCTGGGCGGGCCGGCGGCCATGTCGGTGTTTACGCGGGTCAGCGGCAAGCCCCTGAACGAGGGCATTCCCGGCCTCTTCAGCTACAAAGGCTACTGGGACAAGGTCGACAAGCAGCTTGCCGAGGTCGCGTCCCGGCTCAAGCGCGACGATCTGTGGGTGCTGGATCTGGCATCGGCCCGCGGGGAAGACGCCGTGCCCGATGAACAGCTGATCGCCGATATCCGGCGCCTGTATCTGGCGGATTACGTCAGGCGCTGGGAGGCGTACCTGGCCGACCTGACCTTGAAGCCGGCCGAGACGCTGCTGCAAAGCATAGAAATGGCGCGCACGCTGTCCAGCGCCGATTCCCCCCTGGTCCGCCTGATTCAATCGGTCGCCCGGGAAACGACGCTCTTGCGCGATAGCGAAAGCGATGAGCGCTCTTTGGTGGACCGCGCCCGGGAAAGAGTGAGCTCGACGCAGAGTTCGCTGGAGCGGATGTTCGGCTCGGTCGTGCCGGGCGATCCGGCGCGCCAGGCGAATCCGGGCGAGCGCATCGAGGCGCTGGTCGACCGGCATTTCGGCGCCTACCGCACCCTGGCTTCTGCGCCGCAGGGCGGCCAGGCGCCCATTGCCGCGACGACGGACTTGATCAATGACTTGTACGTGTACCTGACGGCTTCGGACGCCGCCTTGCGCAGTGCCAGCCCGCTGCCCACCTCCAGCGTGGTGACGCAGCTTCAGGCTGAAGCCGGCCGGCTGCCCAAGCCCGTGAGCGGCATGCTGACCACGCTGTCGCTGCAGGCCTCGGACGAAGTGTCCGACGTCGAGCGCCAGCAACTGGGACGCAGCATTTCGGCCAACCTGGGCGTGTTCTGCCGCCAGGCCATTGCCGGCCGCTATCCTTTCTCGTCCACCTCAACGCGCGACGTGGCGCCCAACGATTTCGCGCGCCTGTTCGCGCCAGGCGCCATGATGGACGATTTCTTCCAGAAGAAGCTGGTGAACCATGTCGACATGTCGGGCGCGCGCTGGCGCTTCAAGCCCGGCATGGACGGAGAGCAGGGCGACATGGCGGGCTATTTGGATTCTTTTCAGCGCGCCAGCACTATACGCAGCGTGTACTTCACCGCAACCGGCACGGAACCGTCTTATCGGGTGTCGATCCGGCTCCTGCAGATGGATGCCGACATCACCCAGTTCATCATGAGCGTGGATGGGCAAACCGTCAGCTATGCCCATGGGCCCCAGGTGGGTACGACGGTGCAGTGGCCGGGAACCCGGGGCAGCAACCAGGTCAGCATTGAACTGCTGCCGCAGTCCGGCGTGTCGGGCTTGTCGGCGTCGGGGCCGTGGGCATTGAATCGGCTGCTCGACAAGGCGAGCCTGAAGCCAGGGCATTCCCCGGAAATCACCATCGCCACTTTCTCGATCGGCGGGCGGCAAGTGGTGCTGGAACTGAGCGCCAACACGGTCAAAAGCCCATTCAGGCTACCCGAAATGCGGGGCTTCACCTGCCCGGGCAAAGGATAGGACACCATGGATAATCGGGGTATCCACACAGGGTGGGGGGGCGTAGGCTGGTACGGCAAAATGCCCGCCAATGGCGACTTTGTGCACCGGCGCCTGAGCCGCGAGCTGGTGCTATGGTGGGACAAATGGCTGCAAACGGGGGTGGCCGGACTGCATCAGCGCGATACAGCCAATATCGAGGCAGCCTATCTGGGCGCGCCCTTATGGAACTTCGCCATTCCGGCGGGCTTTGGGTCGGGCGTCGTGCAACTGGGGTGCATCGGTCCCAGCCGGGACCGGGTCGGCCGCTGTTACCCGCTGGCCGTTATGCTGAATGTGCCCGAGCGGGACTTCAAGCCGGACGTACTGAGCGGCGCGACGGAATTCTATCGGCAGCTTGGCGTCAGCTTGCTGGCCGCTTTGCGCCATGGGTGCAATGCGGACCAGTTTGATGAGTCCTTGCGCATGGCCGGCGCCGCCATCCATGCGATGAGCGCGCCCCGGCCGCTGGTGGCCGATGATCCCGGCGCCGATATTCTGAGCGTGCTCAATGTGGGGCATGGCGCGCCCTTGCCCGTTGCGGCGCAGGATGCGCTGGGCTGGCGCGACCTGCCTTCGTTCTTCAATCCCGGCTCGCTCACCAGCTATTGGTGGACCAACACCATAGAGGGCGCCGCCTACAAGAGCCATGTGCACGGCGGGGCGCTCAATGCGACCTTGTTCAACAAACTGTTTATCTCTTATGCCGGCTATCGCTAGGGCCACAGCGGTTTCACGCCCCGTCCGCGGGGTGTGCCGCGTGCTTCGGGCCGGCTCACAATGGGGCGCTTTATGAACTACAACGAGCCAGACCGCGTTCATCCGGATTGGGTCCCGGTGGGTCTTAGCGGGTGGCTGGACCCGGGACGCACACCGGCCCAGGCCGATCTTCAGGCATGCCTGGCCCAGTTGTGCCGCGCTTTGCTGCCGCTGCATGAGCAGAACCTGCTGTACGGACGCATCTCGCCCGATCATGTGTTCGTCGACGCGCACGGAACCGTGCAGATCGACGCGCGGCAGGCCTCGCCTTTCGCGGCCCGGGCCGCGACAGCAAGCTTGCATGACGCGGTCCAGCCCGGGTTTGCAGCGTTCGAGCAATATGTGGACGATCCCGCCTGGCCGCTGGGGCCCTGGACGGATATCTACGGGATGTGCGCCCTGATCCGCACACTGATCCTGAAGCAGCCTTTGCCCGACGCCGTGCAGCGCATGGTGTCGGAGACGTCCGAGCCCTTGCGCGACATGGCCTTGCCCGGCTATGCGTGCGAATGGCTGTCCGTGATTGACCGGGGCACATCTTTGCTGCCGCAATTGCGTTTCGATTCGGTCCAGGCCTTCGCCGAAAAGCTGGGCTTGCCTCTGGCGCCGGCGGAGCCTGCAGGCCCGGCGGCAGGGCCTGCCGCGGCCTCTGCCGCCGGGTTTGTTGCCGTGCCTTCTGCCGCGCCCGCCGCGCCGGCGCCCGTGGAAGCCGCCGCGGCATCCCGGCAAGCGAAGGCGCCGGTCTGGATGATAGGCGTGGTGGCGGCCGCATTGATTGCGCTGCTGGGGTGGATGCTGCGCGACCCCGCCGACAGCACGTCGGTCGCGGCCGTGCCCCCGGCCTATGAGCCGGCGCCGGGGGGCGATGCGGCGTCCGGTCTTGAGCCTGCGCCTGAACCTGAGCCGGTGAGCGAGCCGGCGGCCCCTTTGGAGGCCGCGCCGGAATACCGCGTTGCGTCCGTCACCGCCACGCTTCCCGGGTCAAGCGAAGGCGTGGCGGAAGAGCAGGACATCGAACCTGCCGCAGCCGCCGCGCCTGCGCTCGACCTGGCGGCGCACACCGCGGCCCGCCAGACCCTGGCCGCGGCGGACCGGGAACCGGCCGTTGGCGAGCCAGCCCAGGCCGATGCCGCGCCGGCGGCGCGTTCCGAGCCAGGGGCTGAACAAAGGCCTGAACAAAAGCCTGACGAATCGCCCGCCGCCGAGAGCGCCGCCGGCATACGCGTTCAGTTATCCATCAAGCCCTGGGGCGAAGTGTTCATCAATGGCGCGTCCAGGGGGGTGTCTCCTCCGCTGCGGTCTTTGTCGCTCAAGCCGGGTGAATATCGCGTCAGGGTGATCAATGGCGACTTGCCGCCGCATCAGCAGACACTGACCGTGCGGGCCGCCGAGTCCGCCGCCATCGCGCACCATTTTGATTCGGACAGGTGACAGGGGCGCGGTGCAGCCCCCGCGTGGCCAGCTTTGTCAAAACGTAAAAAGGGTAAATAAGTATCCATGTCATCAAACTGAGTTTTTGCCTTTACATACTGCTGTGTGATCAACGTTGACCCCTACACCACAAGGAGAGCCAGGCAATGAGAACCGCCGTCAAACCAGGTGCCGTCCTGCATTACGATCCCGTGCAACTGCTGGGCACGGTGACTCGGATTGAAGAGGATGGATACTGCGCGGTGCAATGCGACGCCGCGGAATGGCGGGTGGAAAGGGCGGCCAGTTGCCTGCTGGCGCCCGGTATCGGCGATACGGTGCTGATCAGCGGCCCTGTGCCGGAACAGACGTATTTGATTGCCATCATTCGCCAGGCGGCGCCCGGGACGGCGCGCCTGGAAACCCGGGGCGATATGGTCATCGCCTGCCCGCAGGGCCATCTTTCCCTGCAGGCTGCGCAAACGATCGCGCTGCAGGGCCAGGACGGCCTGGCGCTGGACACGGCGGCGCTTCGCCTGCGCACCGACAAGGCCGAATGCACCGTGGGCGAGCTTGACTACATGGGG
Source organism: Pusillimonas sp. SM2304 (assembly GCF_031628915.1). Lineage (NCBI taxonomy): Bacteria > Pseudomonadati > Pseudomonadota > Betaproteobacteria > Burkholderiales > Alcaligenaceae > Pusillimonas > Pusillimonas sp. SM2304. The sequence continues at coordinate 585,095 of NZ_JAVLUJ010000003.1, read as the reverse complement.
ACCGGCGCCCGGCTGACCGTGGGCGCGGTGCGCCTGATCGGGACGGCCTGCGAAGTGGTGATGGACCGCATCTCGCAACTGGCGCACAACGTATTCCGGCTCACCCAGGACACCGAACAGCTCCGCGCCGGCCGCATTGACTATCAGGCCGAGCATACCGCCAGGCTGCATGCGCAGCACACACTGCTTACCGGCACCGATCTGGTCAAGGTCGATGCCGATCAGATTCACATGGGCTGACGCGCCCCGCGCAGGCAGGAGATAAAAGCGTGAACCGTATCGTTACCCTTACTACGCCGCTTCCCGAAGGGACCTTGATTTTCCGTTCGCTCCATGGCGAGGAAGAACTGTCTACCCTGTTCGAGTTCGACGTCGACATGCTGTCCGAATCCCACTCGCTGGATCTGAAGCAACTGCTGGGCGAGCCCCTGACCCTGAGCATAGACCTGGGCTTGGCGGGCGCCCGCTACCTGAATGGGCAGGTCATACGCTGCAAGCTGATCGGCCGCGCCAGCGCGACCTCGCGCTACTACGTTTACCGTGCCGTGGTGCGCCCCTGGCTGTGGTATTTGACCCAGACCAGCGACAGCAAGATCTTCCAGGAAAAATCGGTGCCCGATGTGATCCGCGAGGTGCTGTCCGATTACGAATTTCCCGCCGAGTTCAAGCTGACCGGCAGTTATCGCACCTGGGAATACTGCGTCCAGTACCAGGAAACCGACTTTGCCTTCATCAGCCGCCTGATGGAGCACGAAGGCATCTATTATTGGTTCAGGCACGAAGACGGCAAGCATGTGCTGGTGCTGACCGACGACATCGCCCAGCATGATCCGTTTCCCGGTCTGGATTCCCTGCCTTATATCGGGCCGGACCGCGTTGTGCAGCCGGACAAGGAGCATGTCTCGCGCTGGGAGCCGGCAGAGCAGGTGACGCCTGGAAAGTTCGCCACCGTCGACTACGACTTCAAGAAGCCGGCGGCCAGCCTGGATGCGCTGCGCAGCAACCCGGGCGCTTATTCGAACGGCGACCTGGAGGTATACGAGTGGATGGGCGGCTACACCGAACCCGACCAGGGCGAGCGCTATTCCCAGGTCCGGCTTGAAGCCCTGCAGGCCCAGCAGTCGCAGGCGACGGGGCACAGCAATGCCCGCGCATTGGCCCCCGGCCGTTTGCTGACCTTGTTCAACCATCCGCGCCAGGTCGAGAATCGGGAATACCTGATCCAGAAAGTGGTCTACCACGTACAGGAAAGCGATTATTCCAGCGCCGAGGGCGGGGAAAGCCGGTTTGACGTGGATTTTGCCGCGATTCCCGCCAGCGTGCCGTTCCGGCCCGAGCGCAAAACACCTTTGCCGCGCACCCACGGCCCGCAGACCGCCAAGGTAGTGGGCAAGTCCGGCGAACAGATCTGGACGGATCGCTACGGCTGCGTCAAGGTGCAGTTCCGCTGGGACCGCTACGGGCAGACCAACGAGAACAGCTCATGCTGGGTCAGGGTATCCAGCCCCTGGGCCGGCGGCGGCTTCGGCGGCATCCAGTTGCCGCGCGTCGATGACGAGGTCATCGTCGACTTCATCGGCGGGCATCCCGACCGGCCCATTGTCGTTGGCCGCGTCTATAACGCCAGCAATATGCCGCCCTGGGACTTGCCCGGAAACGCCACGCAAAGCGGGTTCCTGAGCCGCTCCAAGGATGGCGACCGCAATACCGCCAATGCCCTGATGTTCGAGGATGTGGCGGGCGGGGAGCGCATCTGGCTGCATGCCGAGCGCGACCTGACCACCGAAGTCGAGGCCAACGAACTGCATACGGTGGATGGCGACCGCAATACCGTCATCCTGGGCAATGACACCCTGACGGTCATGAGCGCGCGCACCAGCACGACCCACGGGCAGGAAACCGAGACGTTCATGGCGGGGGCGGATCGCACCGTGACGGGCGCGGTCAACGAAACCATTACCGGCGACGAAACCCGCAATGTGACCGGCAATGTAATCGAGACCATAACGGGTAATGTCGATGAGACGATCACCGGCAACCTGACCCAGACGACCACGGGCGATGTCACGCGCACCATCACGGGGCCGGTGGTGGACACGACCACGGGGACCGTGGATGAAACCATTACCGGCGACCTGACCCAGACCACGACCGGCACGGTGACGCGCACCATCACCGGCGATACGACCGACACCATCGAGGGCGTCGTCACCCATACGGTCACGGGCGACACCACCAGCACCCTGACAGGCACCTTGACCAAAACGATCACCGGCCCGGTAGAGATCTTCGCCGATAGCGGCGTGACCGTGACGACGCCGTCCTGGACACTCAACAACACCGGCCCTACTTCGTTCTGGCAGCCCAGCTATGCCCAGGCAACGCAGGCACGGGCCACGCTGACCCTGTACGCGGCCGATGCCTGGGGCGCCCGGGCGCAGGCGTATGGCATTAACCTGCAATGGGCGATGGCCAAGCTGGATTACTACGACTTCAAGAATGACACTGGCGCGGTCGAGATCACCCAAAAGGCGGTCAAGCTGGCCGGCACGGCGGCGGCCGAACTGCGGACCGGCGGGGCGCATGTGGTCAGCAAGCTGATCAACTTGTTTACGTGATGGCGCCATGATCGAGCAAACAAAAACGGAACAGGCGAAAAAAGGGAAATCCGGGTCGTCCATGCCAAGTGATCTGGCGGTCATACTGGGGGCGGCGGCCTTTGCCGTCCTGTTCGGCGGCATCATGATACAGACGCTGATCAAAGAGAACTCGCATCCGGCGTGGCTGTGGATTCTGCTGGCTTTCTCGGTGCTGATATTCGTGCTGTTGTCCGCCGCTTTCCTGCCCAGCCGCGAAGCCAAGCTGGCCGACAGGCTGAGCCGCAGCAGCCACGCGGGCCATGCCACGGGCCGGGTCGTGCATATGCGCCGCCTGAATACAAGCGAGAGCACCACCCTGCGCGAGACCAAGCTGGACCTGGAGCTATTGCTGCGCGAGTCCGATGGCCGTACCCGCACGGTCCCGGTGGTCGTATGGGTGGAGGATGTCATGCTGCATCGCTTTGCCACGGGCAGCACGGTGCATGTGCTGTACGACCCGCTGGCGCCGTCCAAGGTCGCCATCGACCGGCGCAAGACGCCTGTCCAGCTCCAATAAGCCGGGGCAGAATTTCACGTCATGCGCATCATCAAGCCATTAAGACTGGGTATTTTGAGCCGTCCGTACCAGTACCGTGGGCAATATCAGCTTGGCGTGGCCGTGCTGGCCATGGCCACGCTCGACCCGGACGCCGCCCTGGTGATGGAGGCCGATCTGTGGAAGATCGCCGGCCAGGCGCTGGACGAGGACGAGGTGCTGGACCTGGGCGTGCCCAAGCCTTGCGCCGAGTTCCTGGTGTCGGGCAAGGCCTGGTCGCACGATGCCGCCGAACCGGGGCGCGCTGCCGTAAGGGTGCGCGTGGACCAGCTCGAGAAAAGCCTGATCGTGCACGGGGAAAGGCACTGGGTGCAAGGCGGGGCCAGCAAAGCGGGTCCCGTGCAGGGCGTGCCGGTGAACTGGCGCCACACTTTTGGCGGGCAGGGTGTGGCTGAAAATGAATGCGGCATGGGGGCTGCGCGCGATCCGGACGGCGTCTGGCGGTTGCCGAACGTCGAGGCGCTGGCGCAACGCCTGACCCGCGAAGGGCAGACGGGGGCGCCGGTCTCGTTCGGGCCGGTGTCGCCGGTCCGGCCCCGCCGCTTCAAGCGTTCGGGCGGCTACGACGAAGCGTGGCTGAATGACGGCTTTCCGGGCTTGCCCGATACCCTGGATCCGCACTTCTTCAATAACGCATCGGCGGACCAGTGGTTTGTGAATCAGCCGGAACTGGCGCTCGCGGCGGAGTACGAAATCTGGAATATGCACCCCCGGCATGCTTGCCTGCAAGGCCAGTTGCCAGCCTTGCGCGCGCGCTGTTTCTTCCAGCGCCATGGCGGCGAGGCGCTGGAAGAAATCAGCATGCGGCACACCACGGCCTGGTTCTTCCCTGACCAGGAGCGGGCGCTGTTGATGTTTCACGGCACGGCGCCGGTGACGGCCGACGATGCGTCCGATGTGTCGGTCATCATGCCGGCGCTTGAGCCGGCCATGGGGCCGGCGCGCGGCGTGGACCACTACGGTAAGGTGCTGGCGCAGCGCCTGCCGCGCGATACCGGCGCGCTGTATGCCTTGCGCGACCTGGATCTGCTGCCCGCGCAGATGCTGCGCGGCAGTGATCTGCAGGCAGCCGGCAGCGGCGTGATGGACCGGCCGCAGATGATCAATCAGCGCCGGCGCGCGACCGCATTGAAAGAAGATATGCTGGCCCGGGCGCAGGCGGCGGGCCAGGACCCGGCCGACTACGCGATGGATGACGATGCCCCGGCGACGCTGGCGTCTTTGGATGAGCTGCCCGATTATGCGCGCACCATGCGGCGCAAGGTCCGCCGGATGAAAGCCGACATGCTGCGCAAACGCCGCGATGCGAAGGCCAGGATGGAGCAGGCCTTCAAGGACTCGCCTCAGGCCGGCGCCGCCATGGCGGCCAGCGACGGCAAGACGCCCGAACCGCCGCCCGGCGGTCCGCCCAGTCTCAAGGGCGATGAAGGGATGATCCGGATACGTTCGCTGGCCCGCGACGCCGAAGCGCGCGGCGGCGCCGACGGCGGCATGAGCGCCGCGCAGGTCCAGGCCATGCAGGATGACGCCCAGGCCCAACTGGGCCGGCTTTACCTGTATGCGGCGCATCATCAGGCGCCTGCCGAGCCTGCGCCGGGCGGGCGCAGCGTGCGCATGCGGCGCCGGGTGCAAAGCCTGATGCAGGGCAGCCGCGACCTGTCCGGCCTTGACCTGACCGGGGTCGACCTGTCGGGCCTGGATCTGTCGCACGCCCGCTGCCACGGCACATGGATGGAGCGGGCCGACCTGAGCGGCGTGAAGCTGGCGGGCGCCGATCTGACCCGGGCGGTGCTGGCGCGCGCGCACCTGCATGAAGCGGATTTGAGCGGCGCGATCCTGCAAGAGGCCAACCTGGGCGAAGCCTGGGTGCAGGCCAGCGTCTTCGACGGGGCGCGTTTTGATCAAACCATCCTGGATCGTGCCATATTCACGCAATCCCGCTTCACCGGGGCGCTTTTCAAAGATTGCGTGCCGGCGGGCGTTGAGTTCGACGCATGCCGTTTCGAGCAGGCCCGGCTCGATACCGTGACCTTCTGGCAGCAAGCACGGTTTGATCGCCTTGAGTTTCCCCAGGCCAGCCTGAATCGCGTGGTCTGGGTCGACTGCGGGCTGGAGGGCATGGACTATAGCGGCGCCAGCCTGACCGCCTGCGCCTGGGTGCAAAGTGTGTTCCTGAGCGCGCCGCGCTATGCGCAAAGCCGCTTGAAAACCTGCTGCGCGGTGCAGACCGACTTGACCGGCGCGGTCTTCACCGACGCCTTGCTGGACGAATGCTGCTTGCGCAGCCTGGATCTGGAAGGGGCCAATTTCGACGGGGCGCGCCTGAAGAACTGCGATTTGTCTGAAGCCAGCCTGCGGGATGCGAGCTTTGTGCGATCCGATGTGCGCGACTCTTTGTTCATGGAAGCCGATTTGACCGGCGCCGACTTCCAGGAGTCCGACCTGATCGACGCGCTGATGCAAAAAAGCGATTTCCGCTTTGCCGACCTGCGCGGCGCCAACCTGTTCCGCGCCGATATCTCGCAAGCCCTGCTGGAGTCCAGCACCCGTACGGAGGGCGCCTACATCAAGCTGGCGAAAACCCTGCCCAAGGCGCCGCCGTCCGGGAGCCGCGCATGACGCCTGACACGTTGCGAGCGCGCATCAAGGGCGGCGACCCGCTGGTAGAACTGGACCTGCGCCAGCTTGGCCTGGCGCCCGGCGATTATGCCGGCGCCGTCTTCATGCGTTGCGACTTGCGCGGCGTGAACCTGAGCGGCCTGGACCTGCGCGACAGCCGATTCACGCAGTGCCAGTTGCAAGACACGGTATGGGACGGCGCGCAGCTGGATCAGTGCGTGTTCCACCGCTGCGACGCCAGCCGCGCCCGGATGCGCGTGGCGCATATCCAGGAAATGACCTGGTCCGACAGCCAGGCCGGCCAACTGGACCTGACAGGCGCGACCCTGGTCTCGGTCAACTTCATCAAGACGGACATGACGGATGCCTGCCTGGCGGATACCGAACTGAAGCACACGACGTTTATTGAATGCGCCTGGGGCAAGGCCGACATGCGCCGGGCCCGGCAAGCGCATGCGCTGTATGTGCGCGGCGATTTAACGCAAGTGCGATTGAGCGATGCGCATTGGGACGGCGTGGTCTGCGTCGAGTCCGACTTGTCGGGCCACGATTTGCGCGGCCGTACGCTGCTGCGCTGCCAGCTGACCGAATGCTGGCTCGAGGGCTGCGATCTTCGGGATGCCGTCCTGGAGCAAAGCAACTTCAAGGGGGCGTTCATGCGCGGCGCAATGCTGGCCAACGCGCAGGCGCGCCGCGCCATGTTCGTACAGGCCGATTTGCAGGGCGCCCAGTGCCAGGGCGGGCAATTCACCCAAAGCCTGTGGGCCGATGCTTGCCTGGATTTTGCCGACTTCAGCGGCGCCGACCTGACGCAGGGCATTCTGCATCGCGCACGCTGCGACCGCAGCGCGTTCAAGAATGCGGAACTGGAGTATGCGGATTTCTCCTATGCGGATGTGTCGCGGGCCGATTTTCGCGGCAGCCGCTTCATGCGCACACAGTTTCATCGCGCGCTGACGGCCGATACCCGCTGGGGCGACCGGACCGGCCTGCTGGAAAAAGACCCTCATTTGTTCGAAGCCGAGCAGTGGTCCGCCGGGCGTCCCAGGGCGCTGCGGGCTGGACAGTAAAAGGAAGCCATTCGCATGTTTGCAAATTGTCAGTTGATGGGGCTGGATCTGGCCTTTCCGGATATCTGCAAGACACCGCCGGCTCTGTTGCCCATCCCGTATCCCAACCTGGCCGTGGGGCCCATGGGCATCCCGAACGCCTGGAATATTCTGCTGATGGGGATGCCGGCGCACAACCTGCTGACCACCATTCCCATGACCAATGGAGACAATGCCGGGCTGGCGCTGGGGCTGATTTCCCCCTCGGTCATGGGGCCGTCCCGCCACATTACCTGTGTGCCCAATGTGCTGTTCAAATGCATACCGGCCACGCGCCTGACCAGCCTGGCGGTGCAGAATCGCTGCAATGCCCTGGGCATGCGTGTCGTGCCCAGCCAGATCAAAGTGGTGCTGCTGGGCGCGGGCGGCGGCAAGGGCGGCGCCGGGCGGGGCAAAGGCGGCGGGGGCGGCGGCGGACGCGGTGGCAGCGGCAAAGGGGGCGGCGCGGGCAAGGCAGCCAAAGGCGGCAAGCAGGCCAAGACGGCCAAGCCGCGCAAGCAGAGCCTGCGCGAGCGCTTCCTGGGCAGGACGCCCGGCAAGAAATCAAAGACCGGACGCGCAGTGCAGGACCGCATGCGCAAGGATGGCAAGCTGCGCGAGAACCGTCGGGGCGACACGGAATTCCAGGCGTCGAATGGAAAATGGTATCCGCTCAAAGAGGCGGACATGGCTCACTTCCCCAAAGACGCTGTGTCGTGGTGGAACAAGGTCGGGCGCCGCTACGGACCCAAGTCGCCCGAGGTCAGGCGCTGGATGCGCGACCCCGACAACTACATACTGGATCATTTTCGCTTGAACCGTTCCGCAGGCGCTAAACTCAAAGAAACCTATCTACCGCCTCTATTCTAAGTGGCCCGGAGAATCGCATGACAGACGTTTTACCCTTGCCGCCCGAGGCGGAAACAAAGCTCTACGAGTATGGCGCATTAAGCCGCAAGGCCGAAGAGGCGGGCGATTTCGCCACCGCCGAAAAGTATGTGCTGGCATGCTGGAACTGCATTCCAGACCCCAAGCTGTCGTACGACCATGCGCAATCCATGACCGCCGACCTGGTCACGTTCTACCGCGACATCGGCCAGCCCCAGAAAGCCAAGGAATGGCTGCCGCTGGCCCGCGAAGCCTACGGACCCGAGCCTGATTCGTATGTCGAGTTCATTGCCGCCACCGTCCATTACGAAGCCGGCGAACTGGACCAGGCTTTTGATCTGTTCGATGGTCTGTTCAAGGCTTACAAGACACGTCCCTTTCAGGGCGAAAAGCCCGAGTACCTGGCTTTCTACCTGGATAGCGCCAAAGCACAAAAGGAAAAGCATGGAGCTGCCTGACGACCTATACGACCAGATCGAAAGCCTGTCCGAAGCGGGCAACACGTGCAGCGATGGCGGGGATTTTGCCGGCGCCATCGAAAAGTGGCGCCAGGCGCTGGCGCTGCTGCCCGAGCCCCAGGCGGACTGGGAAGCGGCCACCTGGCTGCACGCTTCCCTGGGCGACGCCTACTATCAATCGGGCGACTACGGCATGGCCAAAGATGCCTTGTTCACCGCCTTGAACTGCCCGGACGGGCAGGGCAATCCATTCATCCACTATATGCTGGGCAAGACGCTGCTGCGCCTGAACGACGCGGGCGCCATCGATGCGCTGTTGCGCGCTTACATGCTCGATGGCGTCGATATCTTCGACAGCGACGAGGACGAAGGTCCTGACTGCCTGCAGTTGCTGGAAGACCGAGGCTTGCTGGACGAATAGCCCGCCCGGGCTGTTCGACGGGCAGCCCGCTTCGCAACGCGCTTCCTGGCGAAACTCCGTGCCGCCGGCAAGGTCCGGCAGGCCCTTTTTACCCCTTTCCCGCATAAAAAAAGCAGCCATTGGCGCAAAGGCTTAGGGCAATCCCCTAGATAAATATGTTGTTAATATATTTACAGCATATTAGACTTCTTCCCACGGTGATGAGCGCCGTTACCGATCGAGTATCAGGGAAATTTGACGATAGCGTGTCCGGTGGTTGTGCCGGGTGATCGGTTCACTGCATCAACAAATCAACGAGGGACATATGAAAACCACGATTCGTACTATTGCGGCGGCAGCGGCGCTGGCCTGCGCAATGGCTCCTGCCATCGCAGCTGAAGTCACTTGGCGCGTACCCACTTCGGTGCCTGAAGGTTCGCCGTTCTACAAGAATTTCCTGGAAAGATTTGCCGAGCACACCAAGACACTGACAGCCGGACGTGTCGAGATCCAGCCGTTCGGCGCCGGTGTCATCGTGCCCGCGCTGAAGGTGTTCGAAGCGGTCGAGAATGGCGTGGTGGAAGCAGGGCATTCCACGTCCAGCTACCTGGTCAACCAGAATCCGGTCAATGCCATTTTCGCCGGCTTCCCCGGCGGGATGGGGCCCGATGCCTATAAAGCGTGGCTGTACGAGGGCGGCGGCAAGAAGCTGCTGGAAGAACTGCGCGCCAAGCAGGGCCTGAAGACCATGATCGTCGGCATCGGCTCGTCTGAAATCATGGCGCATGCCAACAAGCCCATCCGCAGCGCCGAGGATCTGAAGGGGCTGAAGTACCGTACCTCGGGCGCATGGGCGGAAGTCATGCGGGACTATTTCGGCGCTGTCCCCACGGTTGTCCCCGCCGGCGAGACCTATACGCTGCTGCAAAGAAAAGGCGTGGACGCGGTCGAGTGGGCGCCGCCATCGGCCAATATGCCTGAAGGTTTCCACCAGGCTGCCAAGTACATCGTCGTGCCGGGTGTGCATCAGCCCACCTTCATGTGGGAAGTGGTCACCAAGCAGGCCACCTGGGACAAACTGCCCGACGACCTGAAGCCCCTGATCGAAGCGGCCGCCGCGCTGACCACGCATGAAAGCCTGAACTTTTTCTACGATGCCGACATGAAGGCGATGGAGCAGTATCGCAAGGGGCGCAATGAAATCATTACCTTGAGCCCCGAATTCATTGCCGAACTGTCCAAGGCCGGCAGCGACTGGGCGCACAAGACGGCAGAGGCCCAGAAGGCCAAAGGCGACAGCACGATGGCGGACGTCCTGAGCGATTACGACGCCTACCACACCCGCTGGAAAGCCGAGAGCGGTTACCTGATCCGCGATTGAAGCGGGCCGTTCTTCACAACGTAAAAAGAACAGAGGCCGCGTCTTGATGCAGCGGCCTCAATCATGGGAGCGACCCAATGTTGGTTCGACTTTTCAGAATAGTAGATGGCATATCGTGGGTCGCTTCCCGGCTTGCCGATGTCTCTGTGGTGGTCTTGATTGTGGCCATGGTGTACGAAGTGGCTGCGCGCTACCTGTTCGATGCGCCAACCGATTGGGCTTTCGATATTGCTTATATGTGCAGCGGGGCGCTGTTCCTGCTGGGGGTGTCGTGGGCGCTTAAAGAAGATGCGCACATTCGCATCGACATCCTGCGCAACAGGATGTCCCCGCGCGTGGCCGGTGTTGTCGAAGGCATTACCTATTTGATGGTGCTGGCGCCATTTTTCGCGGTGCTGTCATACATCGCCATCGGCCGTACGTTCAAGGCCTGGCAAACGGGCGAGGTCGAAATGGTTAGCCCCTGGGCTCCCCTGATGTGGCCGTTCTATTTGACCATTGCCATTGGCCTGACTGCGCTGACCCTCCAGTTGGCGGTCGAGGGCCTGCGCGCGTTCTTGGGGCAACGCAGCCCGTCCAAAGAGGTTCACGCATGAGTGCCTTCGTCGCCGCCATGATGTTTCCAGCACTGTTCGTGCTGATTTTCCTGGGTGTGCCCATTTCCTTTTCGTTGATCATTCCGGCCGTCGCGGCGGGGATCTACGCCTTCGGCCCCCACGTTTTTGAACAACTGTATGGCGGTCTGTATACCGCCGCCACCAACTACATTCTGTCGGCCATTCCCATGTTTGTGCTGATGGGGGCGATTCTGGAGCGTTCGGGCATCGCCGCCCGGCTGTTCCGCACCATGCAGCTATGGCTGGGGCGTTTGCCTGGCGGCCTGGCGGTAGCCACCATCGCCATGGGGGCCACGTTTGCCGCCGCGGCCGGCGTGGTCGGCGCGGTAGAGGTCATGGTCGGCCTGATGGCCATTCCCGCCATGCAGCGGTTCCGCTACAACAATTCCCTGATCGCAGGCACCATTTGCGCGGGCGGTTCGCTGGGCACCATGATTCCGCCTTCGGTCGTTGCCGTGGTGTACGCCTCGCTGGCGCAAATATCGGTGGGCGAGCTGTTTGCCGCCATGCTGTTTCCCGGCCTGATCATGGTGGCGCTTTTCATCGTCTACATCATCGGCGTGTGCATCTTGCGCCCCGAGATGGGGCCGCCCGCCGATGACGACGACATGCGGCTGCCGATTGCCGACAAGCTCAAGATTACCGCCAGCGGGCTGTTGCCGACCATGCTGCTGATCTTTGCGGTCCTGGGCTCCTTGATGGCGGGGATTGCCTCGCCCACCGAGGCGGCGGCGGTCGGCGCCGCGGGCGCGTTGATACTGTGCATTTGCTATGGGCAGTTCAGCATCCCGATGATGCGTGAATCCCTGGCGATCACCGTGCGTATTTCCGCCATGATTTTGCTGATTGTGGCCGGCGGTATCATGTTCACCGGCATCTTTGCGGCCAATGGCGGTTCCCGGCTGATTCAGGCCATGACCTCGGACATGGGCCTGGGCGTGGTGGGCACCATGGTGTTCTTCCTGTTCATTGTGTTCCTGCTGGGATTCGTCCTGGACTGGACGGCCAATGTCCTGATTTGCGTGCCGCTGTTCCTGCCTTTCCTGACCAGCGCGGGCATAGACCCGATCTGGTTCGGCACCATGATGATCATTGTCATCCAGACCAGCTATTTGACGCCGCCCATGGCTTCATCGATTTTCTATCTGCTATCGATAGCGCCGCCGGACATGAAGTACGGACAGATTTGCAAAGGGGTGATTCCGTTTATCCTGATCCAGTTCGTCACATTGTTCTGCGTGGCGATGTTCCCCTGGCTGGCTACGTGGCTGCCAACGAAAATAGTAGGATTCTGATGTTTCAGATAGCCGTGATGGCGGCGCCGCATGGCGCCGGCCATCTTCAGACTGAGGTGTTATGACCAAGCGTACCGAACCCAAAGCTCGCGCAACAGAAGTGGCCTACGACGCCATCGAAAGCCTGATTGCCACGCTGAAGCTCGAGCCGGGCCAGGCCATTGTCGAGAACGATCTGGTGCAACTGACCGGATTGGGGCGCACGCCCATCCGCGAGGCATTGATGCGCCTGGTCGCCGCGGGGCTGATCGAGCAGCAGCCCCGCCGCGGGCTGCGCGTCAGTGATATCTATGTGGCCGAGCACCTGATCCTGATCGATACGCGCCGGGTGCTTGAACAACTGATTGCCGCGGGCTCGGCCCGGCGGGCCACGCCCTCGCAGCGGCAAGCCATCGTCCATTGCGCCGGCCAGATGATAGAAGCCGCGGCGGCGGGCGACCTGAATGGCTATATGCGGGCCGACCAGGCCCTGGACCATGTCAATCACGATGCCTGCCGCAACCCCTTCGCGGTCCAGGCCGTGGTGCCCATGATCGTCAAGTGCCGCCGGTTCTGGTACGCCTTCCAGTACGAAGGCGACCTGGAGCGGGGCGCCGCCTGCCATATGCAACTGGCCAAGGGGATCGCCGACGGCGATCCCGACCAGGCCAGGCAGGGCGCCGACGCCTTGATGGACTACCTGGCTTCTTTTACACGCAAAGTGATCGAATAGGCCGTCTGCACTGATACTCGCCGTCAGACCCTTTAGCGCAGACTTTTTTATTTTGTAGGCGATCTATACAAAGGAATATGAATATGAAAACCCAAGGTGTGCTGGTCCCTATCGTTACGCCGTTCGATGCGGATAACAAAGTGGATCTTCAAGCGTTGACGAAACTGGTGGAATCCTTCATCGAGCAGGGCGTCGGCGGGATTGTGGCCTGCGGTACGACGGGCGAATACTATGCCTTGGACGAAGACGAGCGCCAGCAGGTGTTGGCTTGCGTCAAGGATGCGGTCAAGGGCCGGGTCACGCTCATTGCAGGTGTCAATGGCCTGTCGACCCAAGAGGCCATAGGGCGCGCGCATCAGGCCGAGGCGCTGGGCTACGACGGCCTGATGCTGGCCACGCCCGCCTACAGCCTGCCGGGCCAGGCCGAGATCGTCGCGCACTTCCGCACGGTGGCCCAGGCCACCAAGCTGCCTATCGTGATGTACAACTTCCCGGCGCGTGTCGGTGTGGAAATCGGCTTTGAAGCCGTCGTCGAGCTCAGCAAGATTCCCAATATCGTGGGCATCAAGGAAAGCAGCGGAAACTTCAGCCGCGCCCTGGCGCTGATCAAAGCGGGCCTGCCCGGCTTCGAAGTGATTTGCGGCTGCGACGATCAGGCGGCCGACTTCCTGTTCTGGGGCGTTCGTAGCTGGATCAGCGGCGGCGCCAATGTGTTCCCCGGCGAACAGGCGGCCATGATTAATGCCGCCCTGGAAGGCAACTGGGACGAAGTGAAGTCCCTGATGAGCGGCATGCTGCCGGTGATCCAGGCCATGGAGTCCGGCGACTACAACCAGAAGGCAAAGCTGGGCTGCCGCCGCCACGGCATCGATGCCGGGCCGGTGCGCCAGCCCCTGTTGCCATTGCCGGACGCGGATGCGCAGGATTTTTCCCGTCTGCTCAATCAGTATCGCCGTTAAGGATTAGCCATGCCATTGAACAAGGAAGCCGTTTTCGCCCAGGCGCGCCAGGGCAAGCTATGGGCGGGCCATTTGATTCCGGGGCACGCCGGCACGGAGGCGCGCCTGGACAACATGACCCCGATCGACAACAGCCTCATCGGCTATATCGCCGAGGGCTCGTCAAACGATATCGATGCCGCCGTACAAGCGGCGCGCGCCTGCTTCGAGGCGGGCGAATGGTCGCGGCGCTCGCCGGCCGAACGCAAGCAGGCCATGTATGACTGGATCGCATTGATGCGCGAGCACGCCGAAGAACTGGCGGCGCTGGATTGCGTCGATGCCGGCAAGCCGATCACGGAATGCCTGAACACCGATATGCCCGCCACGCTGGACACCTTTGCCTGGTACGCCGAGGCCATCGACAAATGCTTCGGCAAGATCGCGCCCACCGGCCCCGACGCGCTGGGCATGATCGTCAAAGAGCCCATCGGGGTCGTGGGCGCGGTACTGCCCTGGAATTTCCCTGCGCAGATGTATGCCTGGAAGGTCGCTCCGGCATTGGCCGCCGGCAACTCGGTGGTCGTCAAGCCTGCCGAGCTGACCTCGCTGAGCGCTTACCGCATGACGCAGCTGGCGCACCAGGCCGGCATCCCGGAGGGCGCGCTGACGCTGGTCACCGGGCTGGGCGAAGCCGTGGGCGAGCCGCTGGGCCGCCATCCCGATGTCGACATGGTGTCGTTCACCGGCTCCACCGAAGTGGGGCGCATGTTCCTGAAATACTCCGCCGAAAGCAACCTGAAGGAAATCGTGCTCGAATGCGGCGGCAAGAGTCCCCAGGTGGTGTTCGACGACGCGCCGCTGGACGACATCATCGACCACCTGCTGGCCGCCGCCTTCTGGAACATGGGCGAAAACTGCAGTTGCGGCTCGCGCCTGATCGTGCAGTCCGGCATCAAGGATGCCTTGCTGGGCAAGCTCAAGCAGCGCCTGGACAACTGGAAAGTGGGCCTGCCCACCGACGAAAGCGTCCAGATCGGGCCGCTGGTCGAGAAAGTGCACTTCGACAAGGTCAAGGGCTTTCTGGACGATGCCAAGGCCGAAGGCGCCGTTTTATATCATGGCGGCCGGGTGCATGCGGAACTGGGTAGCGGCTGGTATATAGAACCCACCATTTTCGATGGCGTAGCGCCGGCCATGCGCCTGTTCCGTGAAGAAGTCTTTGGCCCCATCCTGGCCGTCACGACGTTTGAAACCGAAGCCCAGGCAGTGAAGCTGGCCAACGACAGCGCCTACGGCCTGGCGGCATCGGTCTATACGCTGGATGTCAGGCGTGCGCAAAGGGTGGCGGGCGCCATCCGGGCGGGCACGGTGTCGGTCAATGGCTTTTCGGAAGGCGACATCACCACGCCATTCGGCGGCTACAAGCATTCGGGCTTCGGCGGCCGCGACAATGGCCTGGAAGCCTTCGAACAATACCAGCAGACCAAGACAATCTGGTATGTAAACTAGGCCAGTCCCCGGCTTTGATGAACACCCTGCCGTCGGCGGTACACTGTACGTATCCGAACATGGCAGGGTGTACTGTTATGAAGCTTGTTGAACCGATACTGGGCTGGCAGGGCGAAATGGCCGCGATCCGGCGCGATCTGCATGCGCATCCCGAACTGGCCTATCAGGAAAACCGGACGTCGGACATCGTGGCGCAGCAGCTTGAATCGTGGGGCATCGAAGTGCACCGCGGGCTGGGCGTGACCGGCGTCGTAGGCATTATTCGCGGCGCGTCCGATAACGGGCGGACCATAGGCCTGCGCGCCGACATGGATGCCCTGCCCATGCAGGAACGCAATACGTTCGAGCACGCCAGCACCCACGCCGGAAGAATGCACGCCTGCGGCCATGACGGCCACACCGCCATGCTGCTGGCCGCGGCGCGCTACCTGGCGCAGTACCGTGATTTCGATGGCGTGGTCTATGTGATTTTCCAGCCGGCCGAAGAGGGCCACGTGGGCGCCGGCCGCATGATCGAAGACGGCCTGTTCACGCGCTTTCCCATGGAGGCAGTATTCGGCATGCACAATTGGCCCAGCCTGCCGGTGGGCCGGTTCGGCGTGTGCGTGGGGCCCATCATGGCGTCCAGCAACTATTTCACTGTGCGTATCTCGGGCAAGGGCGCCCACGCCGCCATGCCGCACATGGGTGTCGATCCCATCATGGCGGCCACCCATCTGACGCAGGCGCTGCAAAGTGTCATTACACGGAACCGCAATCCCTACGATCCCGCCGTCTTGAGCATCACCCAGATCCATGCCGGCTCCGCCGACAATGTCATCCCCGATACGGCGGAACTGCGCGGCACGGTGCGCACGTTCACCGAAGAAACGCTGGACATCATCGAGCAGCGCGTCCGCGAACTGGCTGGCAGCATCAGCGAAGGCTTCGGCTGCGCGGCCGAGGTGACTTTCGACCGGAAGTATCCGCCCACCATCAACCACCCGAAAGAAACCGCCTTCAGCGTTCAGGTGCTGAAAGACCTGGTCGGCCCTGACCATGTCGACGACGCGGTACAGCCGGCCATGACGGGCGAGGACTTTGCCCTGATGCTGAAAGAGCGGCCCGGCTGTTATCTATGGATAGGCAACGGCCAGGGCGATCACCGCCTGCCGGGGCACGGCGAAGGGCCTTGTACCTTGCACAACGCCAGTTACGATTTCAACGATGCGCTCATTCCCATCGGCGCCAGCTATTGGGTCGAGCTCGCGCGGCGCTGGCTGTCGACCACCCAGGTTGCCGGCAACTAATAACTTCTGGTAATAACGACATGATGATGTTGTCGTTCTGAATGGCATGAATCTTCACTATCCTGATGAATAACGCGGGCAAGCCGTCCCGGGCTGTTTGTTGCCGAGCCGGCGCTGTAGAAGATGGATATGTCCAAAATTTATGTGATTCATGAAAATTCGGCCTGGGTCGAGCCTTTGCAGGCCGCCTTCCAGGAACTGAACCTGCCTTTTGAAGAATGGTTTCTGGATGAAGGCAAGCTGGACCTTTCCGAGCCGCCGCCCGACGGGGTGTTTTACAACCGCATGAGCGCGTCGTCGCACACGCGCGACCACCGCTATGCACCCGAATACACCGCCGCGGTGCTGTCCTGGCTGGCGTCGCATGGCCGCCGCGTGGTGAACAACAGCCGCGCCCTGCAACTGGAAGTCAGCAAAGTGGCGCAGTATGCCGCGCTGGCGAACTATGGCGTCAAGACACCGCGCACGATTGCCGCCGTGGGCAAGCCGCACATTATCCAGGCGGCCCGCCAGATGACGGGCTCGTTCATTACCAAGCATAATCGCGCGGGCAAGGGCCTGGGCGTGCAACTGTTCCACAGCGTGGATGCGCTGGAGGACTACGTCAACGGCGATACGTTCGAGCCGTCGATCGACGGCATCACCCTGATCCAGCAGTACATCCGCGCGCCGCAGCCCTACATCACGCGCGTCGAGTTCGTGGGCGGGCGCTTCCTGTATGCGGTGCGCGTCGATACCTCGCTGGGCTTCGAGCTATGCCCCGCCGACGTCTGCCAGATTGGCGATGCCTTCTGCCCGGTGGGCGAGTCCGAGCCCGCCACGCCGGCGCCGCGCTTCCAGATCATCGACGGCTTCGACAACCCCATCATCCAGCGCTACCAGCAGTTCATCGCCGAAAACGGCATAGGCATTGCGGGCATCGAGTTCATTGTCGATGAAACGGGCGAAATCTATACCTACGATGTCAACACCAATACCAACTACAACAGCGATGCGGAAGCGGCGGCCGGCCTGTACGGCATGCGCGCCATTGCCCAATACCTGGGCCAGCAACTGCGCAGCGTGAACGATGCGCTGCGCGGCGCGCAGCCTGTGTCCTCGGTCGCCTGATCACCCGGGGCATCGCCATGCCGCGATACAGCCAGGAAAGACCCGTCAGCCGTGTCGTCGGGGCGGGGCAAGGCGTAGCGCGCCATTTGGTAGAATGAGAATTGTTTGCAATAATAGCAAGTTGTCCATTTCCCGGTTCGACTACGCAACATGTCTCGCGGCCTTTTCTATCACAAAGGATGGCTTGCCTACTACGGCGAGCTGATCGGCGTGTGGGCCGGCCGCAGCGGGCAGATCCAGAACGCGGAAGATGCAGCGCAGGATGCGGCCTTGGCCATGCTCGAAAGCGATCCGGCTGCGATCTCGGACCCCCGCGCCTATTTGCGGCGCAGCGCTCATAACGGGCTGATCGACATCCATCGGCGGCGGCAGGCCCGCCAGGCGACGCCTTTGCATGAGCTTGCCGAGACCGACATGCCCGCCGACGCCAGGGACCCCGAGTCGGCCTTGCGCGCAAACCGCCTGGCCGATGCGCTCATGGACGCCTTGAGCGAGCTGCCCGCCAAATGCCAGCAGGTCTATGTGCATCACCGGCTTGAAGGCTGGACGCATGCGGAAATCGCCCGGAACATGGGCATGTCGCGCAGCATGGTCGAAAAACACATGGCGCGGGCCTTGCTGCACATCAACGAACGATTGCACGCCTATGCCCCGCATTGATCCCCAGGCCTGTAAGCCGCCCGCGTCCGCCGGTGCGAAGGAACAGGCCGCGTGGTGGTTTGCGCGGCTGCATTCCGGCCATGCAAGCGATGCGGAGCGGCGGGCGTTCGAGGTATGGCGCGACGCGGACCCCGAGCATGACCGGCAATACCGCAATACGGCCTATTTCTGGGATGCCGCGCTGGACGTGCCGCGCGAGCGTTTGCAGGCCGTGGTGGATGCCCGCGGGGCGCTGCGGCGCGCCCGGCGCCGTTATCTGGCCTGGGCAACCGGAGCGGTCTGTGCCGCGGCCCTGCTTGCGGCTGTCCTGGGGCCGCAGTGGCGCGCCTCTGAACCGGGGTATGTGACGACGTTGGCGACCCGGCCGGGAGAACTGCGTGAACTCATGCTGCCGGACGGCTCTGTGCTGAACCTGAATACCGCGACGGACGCCACGGTGCGTTTGTACGAGGACCGCAGGGAAGTGGCCCTGTTGGGCGGTGAAATCACCTTTTCCGTCCGGCACAGCGCCGCGCTCCCGTTTGTGATCGATGCGGGGGCCAGCCGTATCACGGTGACGGGCACCCGCTTCAACGTGCGCCGGGATCCCGGACAGCTTGATGTGGCGGTCGAGCACGGATCGGTCCAGATCGATACCGGGCCGTGGTGGAAGCGCAAAAGCAGAAGACTGGGCGCGGGTGAAAATGTACGCATCGACGAGGATGGCGGCATGGCCTCTTTGCCGCCCGCACAGGTCAAGGCGCTGACGGCATGGCGGCGCGGCAAGATTGTTTTCGATAATGCGCCGATGAAACAGCTGGTTGCCGAAATGGCGCGTTATCTGGATTATCCGCTGATACTGGGCGACCGCCGTCTGGATAACTTGAACATCAACGCCGTCTTCAGCATTGACGACCTGGATGCCATGCTGCTTGCCTTGCCGGCCATCGCCCCGGTGAAAATCATCAAGCGCGACGATGGCGCCATGGTCATCGTTTCACGCTGACCGATTCCTGCTTCGGCCTTGCCGGCCTGTATCGCCCGCCGGGCTGATCCGCGATCCAGCCAATGATTTCACTCAAGTTACAAAATAGTTCTCATTCTTGTTGAGGTGTTTGCCGTGCCCGAACGTCTTAGCTAAGAGAGGGGCTTCCTGAAGCAAAGGAAGACCATGCCATTCAAGGCCCAAGAAAAAGTCGGCGATCCCTTCGCCGGAAAACGTGATCAGGGAAGCACAGGTTTATGGACACCATCGATATGACGCGCCGGCAAGCGCGGTCGCCCCGGCTTGGTCTAAGCGCAGGGGCTTTGGCAGTTTCAGTCGCGCTGGCATGCGCCGCCGCGCCGCCATGGGCGCAGGCGCAGGATGCCGCTGTGCAACTGAGCATTCCGGCCCAGTCATTGGGCAGCGCCCTGCTGCAGTTGGGCCAGCAGACCTCTTTGCAGATCTTCTATGCGCAAAGCAGCGTCGAGGGATACATGGCGCCTCCGATCGTGGGGCATCTTGCGCCGGAAGAGGCATTGCGCCGCTTATTGCGCGGAACCGGCCTGGACTACACCCGGCAGGGCAACAACATTACCTTGTCGCGCAGTTCTTCGTTGACCGAGCTGGCGCCGGTGACGGTGTCGGGGTCGGGGCTGCGCGATGGCACGACCGAAGGCACGGGGTCTTATACCAGTGGCTCGGCCAGCACCGCGACCAAGCTGAACCTCTCGCTGCGCGAGACACCGCAATCGGTCAGCGTGATCACCCGCCAGCGCATGGATGACCAGGGGCTCACCCAATTGTCGGACGTCGTGGTCCAGACGCCGGGGCTGACGCTCGATTCCGGCGGCAACGCCGGTTCCGATTCCAGCACCATCTACTCGCGCGGATTTGAAGTCGACAATTATCAGATCGACGGCGTGGCCCAGTCCTACAGCAATTACAGCAAGATTTTCCAGACCAATGATATGGCGCTGTATGACCGGGTCGAGGTGGTGCGGGGCGCCACCGGCCTGATGAACGGCGTCGGCTCGCCGGGCGCCACCATCAATCTGGTGCGCAAGCGGCCAGGCCGGGATTTCCAGGCCTCGGTCAAGGCGGAAGCGGGCTCCTGGAACCACTACCGCGGCGAGGCGGACATCTCTACGCCGTTTACCGAGGACGGCTCCGTGCGCGGCCGCCTGGTGGCGGTCTGGCAGGATAACGATTCGTACATCGACAGGCTGGAAGAGCGCAAGAAGATTCTGTATGGCATCGTCGAGGCCGATCTGGGGCCGGATACGCTGGCGACGCTGGGCTTCACCTTTCAGGAGCACGATGCAAGCGGCCATGCCCGGTCGGGCAGGCCCGCCTACTATTCGGACGGCACACCCACGCACTGGGACCGGTCCGATTCGGCCGCGGCCGAATGGGCCTACTCGAAGCGCCGCAATCAGTCGGTGTTCGCTTCGCTTGAACATCGGTTTGAAAACGATTGGCTGGTCAAGGGCACGTATAGCCACGCCACGAACAAATATGATGAAGTCCTGGGGTATGCCGCGGGCGGCTATCCCGACCGGGTGACGGGGGCGGGCGCCAACCTCTGGGCGGGGCGCTGGGCCGGAAAACCGGTGCAGGACAGTCTCGATGTCTATGCAAGCGGTCCGTTTACGCTTTTCGGCCGCAAGCACGACCTGGTGTTCGGCGCTACGGCGACACGGACGAAGGAAGACACGCCCACCTATAACCTGTGGTGGTTTGACGACTGGAGCAGTGCGATACCCAATATATTCACCTGGGATGGCCGCTACCCCGCCGCGCCCTACAACCCGGCGAATGGACGGATGCGTATCGATGAAAAGATCACGAGCGCTTATACGACCATGCGCTTCCGCCCCACGGACGCCTTGTCGCTGATCGTGGGTGGCCGCATCACCAGCTGGACCAGCGACAAAGACACCTTGTCTTACGATACCGGCGCGACTACCGTGCTGAATCGTTCAGAGAACGACAAGATCACGCCCTATGCGGGCATTGTCTACGACTTCACCGATAATTGGTCGGGCTATGCCAGCTATACCAATATCTTCAAGCCGCAGAACAGCATGGATGTCGATGGGAACTATCTTGATCCCTTGCTGGGGAATAGCTACGAGGTGGGCGCCAAGGGCTCCTTCTTCGACGATGCCTTGAATGTATCGGCCGCGGTATACCGCGTTCAGCAAGACAATCTGGCGGTCGCCATACCGGGTGTCTTCGCCCCGGACGGGTCGGGGGCTTTCGAGGCGGTATCGGGTACACAGACGCGAGGCTTCGAGATCGAGGCATCCGGCGAGCTGGCCACCAACTGGCAGGCATCGGTCAGTTTCGGGCGCGCCATCACGCAGGACCGCAACAAGGCCACGATCAACACCTCCATTCCCCAGAACACCTTCAAGGTATTCACGACTTACCGCATGCCCAATGTGGGTCATGGCCTGACGGTGGGCGCAGGCCTGCGCTGGCAAAGCCAGATCTACAGCGATGATCAGGGGCCCGCCGGTGTGCGTTTCACACAGGATTCCTATGCGGTTGTCGACCTGATGGCCCATTACGCCATCAGCAAGCAGGTGTCGGCGTACGTCAATGTCTACAACGCGTTCGACAAGTCGTACTACGCCTCGACGGGCACGGCCTATTACGGCGCGCCGCGATCCATCAAGGCGGGGCTGGATATCCGGTTCTAGATCGTGCCCTTGCCCGCATGGGGGCGGCGGGGCCTCCAGCCGGGGAGCATCCGGGCGTTGATACAGAAGTTGAAACATGATGCAAACACGTAGGAAAAGCCGTTATCGCCGGCGCTTGCTGGCGCTGGCTTTGGCGGGCCTCGCAATAGGCTGCTTAGGGCAGCTTCGCGGCCAAGGGGCCGCCTACGAGACCAGCACGGTGCAGCGGGGCGATGTCGAAGCCCGTGTGGCGGCCATCGGCACCCTGCAGCCGCGCCGGTACGTGGACGTCGGCGCACAGGTATCGGGGCAGATCAATCGCCTGCACGTGCAGCCCGGCGCCGTTGTCGAAAAGGGGCAGTTGCTGGTGGAGATCGATCCCAGTGTCCAGCAGGCGACTGTGGATGCGGGCCGGGCCTCGCTGGCGGGATTGCGCGCCCAATTGAAGGATCAGCAGGCGCAGCACCGCCTGGCTGCGCAGCAGCATACGCGCCAGCGGCGCATGGCGCTGGACGGCGCCACGCGGCTCGAGGCGGTGCAGGAAGCCGAAGCGGCGTTGGCATCGGCCAGCGCCCGGATCGATAATCTGCGCGCGCAGATCGCCTACATGCAGGCCACGCTCAAGGCCGATGAAGTGCGGCTGGGCTATACCCGGATCTATGCGCCCATGGCCGGCACGGTGGTGTCCATCGACGCCCGTGAAGGCCAGACCTTGAACGCCACCTACCAGACCCCGAATATCCTGCGCATTGCCGATTTGTCCGGCATGACGGTCTGGACGGATGTGTCGGAAGCGGATGTCGGCCGGGTCAAGCCGGGCATGCCGGTTTATTTCACGACGCTGGGCAGCCAGGGCGCCGACGTGGCCCGGCGCTGGGAAAGCGTGGTGCGGCAGATTCTCCCAGCGCCGCCCAGGCCGGAAGGCCAGAACGGGAACGAGGGCGCCGCCAATCCGGCAACGGCCACCAAGGCGGTGGTCTATACCGTCCTGTTCGACGTGGACAATGCCGACGGCGCGCTCATGCCCCAGATGACGGCCCAGGCCTTCTTCCAGACCGATAGCGCACAGAATGTGATCGTGGCGCCGCTGTCGGCCCTTGTGCCGCTGCCCGGCGGCCAAGGCCATTATCAGGCGCGTGTGGTCGGGCGCGACGGCCAGGCCGAGATCCGCCAGGTGCGTCTGGGTGTGCGCAACAGGCATGTTGCGCAGATCAATGAAGGTTTGTCCGAAGGCGAGCAGCTGATCCTCCGCGAAACACCCGATCAGGGCGGCATGCCGTGGTTTCAATGGTAGGGCAAGGCGGCCCGGCGAACGCGCCGCTTATCCAGTTGCGCGGCATACGCAAGCACTATGGCGGCCGCGGCAGCCAGCCTGAAGTCCAAGTGCTGCATGGCATAGACCTGAGCATACGCGAGGGCGAATTCCTGGCGATCGTAGGCGCGTCCGGCTCAGGCAAGTCCACCCTGATGCATATACTCGGCTGCCTGGACCGTCCCAGCGCGGGCAGCTATTTGTTCAATGGGCAGGATGTCGCCGGCTTCAATGCCGATGAGCTGGCCTGGCTGCGCCGCCAGGCATTTGGCTTCGTCTTCCAGGGCTATCACCTGATCGCAACGGAATCGGCGCGTGAAAACGTGGAGATTCCGGCGGTGTATGCCGGCGTCCCGGAAAAAGACCGCGCCGGCAGGGCCGAGTCCCTGCTGGGCCGGCTGGGGCTGGCCGACAAGCTGCACAACCGGCCGCATCAACTGTCGGGCGGGCAGCAGCAGCGCGTATCGATTGCCCGCGCGTTGATGAACGGCGGGCGCATCATTCTGGCCGATGAGCCGACCGGCGCGCTGGACTCGCGCAGCGGCGCGGAAGTCATGGCGCTGTTGCGGGAATTGGCCGCGGCGGGGCATACCGTCATCCTGATCACGCATGACCGCGAGGTGGCGGCGCAGGCCTGGCGCGTCATTGAAATCAGCGACGGACGCATCGTGGGCGACAGTAGCCGGCTTGCGGACAATGCGAATCAGGCTCCGCGCGGAGCGGGATCCCAGGCCGTGGATGTCGCGCTGGCGGCGCGCGATGCCTCGGCATCGCTTTGGCAAGATCTGCGCGAGGCCGCCCGCACCGCCTGGCGCGGCATGTGCATCAATCGCGGGCGGACGGCATTGACCCTGCTGGGCATCATCATTGGCGTGGCGTCGGTGATCGTGATGATGGGGGTGGGCGAGGGCGCGCGCCAGCGCGTCATGACGCAGATGGGCTCGCTGGGCACCAACATCATGTACATGGGCAGCCGCAGTCCTCCCAGCGGTGGCCCGGCCGGCACGCTGACCGCCGAAGACCTGGATGCGGTCGCGGAGCTGGCGGAAATCCGCACGGTCATGCCCGTCATCGGCGACCCTATTACCGTCCGCTACGGCAATGCCGACCGGCAGATCTATGTCTTCGCCAGCAGCGCAGACATGCCCAGAGTGCATAGATGGGGGCTGGCGCAGGGCCGTTACTACAGCGATATCGAAGATAGCCGCCTTGAGGCGGTGGCCGTCATCGGCAGCAAGGTGCGCGCGGAATTCTTTCCCGACGGCGGCGATCCCATCGGCCGCCAACTGCTGATCGGCAACTCCTCGTTCGAGATCATAGGGGTGATGGCCGAGCGCGGCGCGGACTCCGGCACCCAGAGCTATGACGAAATGGTATTCATCCCCTATCAATCGGGGCGGGCGCGTGTCTATCAGGCGCAGACTCAGCCGGATTACGTGGTCGTCGAGGCGGCGTCGTCCGGCGCGGTGCTCCAGGCCGAAGCGGCCATGACCGCGCGCCTATTGGAACGGCATGGCGGGCGGGAGGACTTTTCCATATCGAATGCGGCGGCAAGGCTGCAGGCCGAGGCCGCCGCGCGCAATGCCATGACCATGATGCTGGGCCTGATTGCCGCCGTGTCGCTGGTGGTGGGGGGAATTGGCGTCATGAATGTGATGTTGATGACGGTGCGCGAACGCACCCGGGAGATCGGCATCAGGGTGGCGACCGGCGCGCGGCAGCGCGATATCCTGCACCAGTTCCTGACCGAGGCGGTGCTGCTGACCGTGCTGGGCGGCCTGGCGGGCATTGCGCTGGGTTTGCTGATCGGCACGGTGTTGATCGTGGCGGGCGTGCCCCTGGTTTTCTCGGTGCTGGCCATGCTGGGCGCGTTTGGCTGCGCGGTCATGACCGGCCTGCTGTTCGGCTATATGCCGGCGCGCACGGCGGCTCGGCTGGAGCCGGTCGTGGCATTGGCGGGAGAATGACGATGCGCCGATGGCTTGCTGGATGCCTGATGCCGCTGGCGGCGGGGTGCGCCGTGCCGCTGGAAACCGCCGGCCCCGTCATGGACTTGCCGGCAGCGTGGAGCCTGTCTGCGCAAGCCGAATCGGCGCATGCGCCGCAGGCCGATTGGTGGCCGGCCTTCGGCAGCCCCGAACTAGCGAGCTTTGTGGTGCAGGCGCAAGCGGATAGTTTCGACTTGGCGGGGGCGGCGGCCCGGGTTCGCCAGGCGCAGGCGCTGGCCCGGATCGCGGGGGCCGATCTGTTGCCCGCGCTCGATGCGGCGATGTCGGTGGGCCGGCAGAAGCGCGAAGGCGAGCAATCCGGCCGCGCCTATCTTGCAGGCCTTTCAGCATCGTACGAGGTCGATCTGTGGGGCGGCAACGCCGCTGGGCGCGATGCGGCCCTGGCAACGCTGAGCGCCACACAGTATGCCAAAGAAGGGTTGGCGCTGACGCTGGCGGCCGAAGTGGCCTCATCGTATTTCCAGACCGCGGCGCTGCGCGCGCGCACCGCTATCGCGCAATTGAACCTGGCCAGCGCCGAACGTATTCTGGACCTGGTCGAATCGCGTGCGCGGGCGGGCGCCGCAACGCCGCTGGAGCTGGCGCAGCAGCGCGCGCTGACGGCCCGGCAGCGCCAGGACCTGGCCTTAAGGCGGCAGCAGGCCGAAGACAGCCTGGCGGCATTGGCGGTGTTGCTGGGGCGGGCGCCGCAAGACATGGTGATGGCGCAACAAAGCCTGGCCGGGATCTCGGCGCCGCCTATCACGGCCGGGCTGCCTTCGGAACTCATTACGCGCCGGCCCGATCTGGCCCGGGCAGAGCGCCTGCTGGCCGCCGCGGATGCCGACGTCGCCGCCGCGCGCGCGGCCATGCTGCCCAGGCTGACGCTGGCCGCTAGCGCAACCGTCAGTTCCGGCCAGTGGCGCCGCCTGTTCGACACGCCCTTGTACAGCCTTGCCGCCGGGCTGGCCGCGCCGATTTTCAATGCGGGACGGCTCAGCGCGGGGCGCGACCTGGCGCTTGCGCGCCGCGAAGAGTTGCTTGCCGGTTATCGCTTTGCGATTATCAGCGCCTTGAGCGATGTCGAGAAAGCGCTGAATGCCATCCAAGGCCTGGGCCGGCAACGCCAGGCGCAGGCCGACGTGCTGGCCAATGCCCGCCAGGCGGTGGACCTGGCCACATCGCGTTACCGATGGGGGGCCGAACCGCTCTTGACCGTCCTGGATGCCCAGCGCACTTTGTATGCCGCCCAGGACGAAGCGATCCAGCTCGACATGGAACAGCTGCAGGCCAGCGTGGGCTTGTTCAAGGCACTGGGCGGAGGCTGGCGCAAGCCTGAGCAGGGCGACGCATACTAAGCGCGGCGCTGCGTCCGCCTATGCATGGCGTGTGCCATGCCGTGCCTGCGCCAGCAATGTTGCGAGCGCCTGCCATCCCTGCGGATCGTCGATCATGGAAACGGCCAGCCTGAACCGGGAAGAAGGCGCCTGGGCGGGGGAAAACAAGACGCCCGGCGCAAACAGCAGGCCCATGGCCGCGGCCTTGCGTGCCAGCGCTTCGGTGTCCATGCCGCAGTCCGCCCAGACGAACATGCCCGCATGCGGTTCCTGCGGTATGGAGCAGCCCGCCTGCTGCAGCATCTTGATGCACTGGTCGCGTGCGCCGTCCACGCGGGCACGCAATCGCTCCACGTGGCGGCGGTATTGTCCTTCGGCGAGTATGCGGTGCAGCACCTGCTCACCCAGCTCCGGCGTGGTCAGAGCGCCCAGCAGCTTGGCGTCGACCAGCTTGTCGATCAGCGCGGGCGCAGCGGCCACATAGCCCACCCGCAGGCTGGCCGCCAGTGTCTTGGAATACCCCCCCACGAGCAAGACCCGGTTAAGCCGGTCCAGCGCGGCCAGGCGGACCGGCGAGCTGGGATGGAAATCGGCGTAGGTGTCATCCTCGGCCAGCAGAAAATCGAAGCGCTCGGCGATGCGCAGTATCTCGTACGCAACGCCCGCCGATAACGTATGGCCGCTGGGATTATGGACGGCGGTATTCGTAATGAACAGCTTGGGGCGATGCGCTTCGGCCAGTTGCGCCAGGGCTTCGGTGTCGGGCCCGTCGGCCAGGCGAGGCACGCCGATCACTTTCGCGCCCAGTGCCGTCAGGCGGCCGAATATCAGGAACCACCCCGGGTCCTCTACCAGCACCGTATCGCCGGGCCGGATGAACGTGCGTGAAATCAGGTCCAGCCCGTGCGTGACGCCGGCAACCGTCATCAGGTGATGATCGGGATGGGCGGGCACATCCTGCGCCTGCAGGGCCGAGGCGATTTGCTGGCGCAGCGCTTTCAGCCCTTTGGGCACGCCGTAGCTCACCAGGCTGCGCCCCATGCTGCGTCCCACGGTCCGTACGGCGGCCGACACCATCTCGTGGTCCAGCCACGAAGGCGGCAGCAGCCCGGCGCTGCCCGGCATGTCGGACCGGGCCTCTTCGCGGAACATGCTGCGCAGCAGAAATGCCGTGTCGAAGGCGGCGTCAGGCGCCAGTTGCGTGGCCGGCACGGGCGGCGGCGGGGCAAGCGCTGCGGGCGGGGAGACATAAAAACCGGCGCCGCGCCGGGATTGGATGATGCCCTGCGCCACCAGGCGGTCATAGGCCTGCACGACGGTAAAGCGGCTCAGGCCGGTTTCGGCCGCCATTGTCCTGACCGACGGCAGGCGCATGCCCACGCGCAGTCCATGATTGCGGATGCGGCTGCCCAGATGGTCGGCCAGTTGATCGACCAGCGAGGTGCCGGAGCCTCGCAGGGGCTTCCACTGGGTAGAGAATGCGAGCGAATGTGTCATGGTGAAAGGACCAGGCCAGTTGTCATAGTGAACTGTAATATTGTATAGGTACTGTACTGGTTTGGCGCGTTAGCATGACGCATCCGGCTTTATTTCTACAACAGGATGGATCATGACCCCGAATGTGCTGCTTTCCCTGGCCTTGTTTGCCTTTGTCAGTTCGATTACGCCCGGCCCCAACAACGTCATGCTGACGGCATCCGGCTCCACGTTCGGCTATCGCCGTTCGCTGCCGCACATGCTGGGCGTCACGATCGGGGCGGCCATCATGCTGTTGCTGGTCGGGGCGGGCCTGGGGACGGTGTTTGAAGCCATGCCGGTGCTGTACACCGTGCTGAAATATGCCGGCGCAGCTTACTTGCTCTATCTGGCGTGGCGGATTGCGCGGGCCGGCTCGATCGACAGCGGCGAAGCGCGCGGCAAGCCGTTCACCTTTCTCGAGGCGGCAGCCTTTCAATGGGTCAATCCCAAAGCCTGGATCATGGCGGTCGGTATTGTGGCGGCCTACATGCCCCAAGAGAATTTCTTCTGGAACCTGATACTGGCCGCCCTGGTGCTGTCGGCGGTCAACTTTCCCAGCATCAGCGTCTGGACGCTGTTCGGCAGCGCCGTGCGCCGCCTGCTGCACCGGCCCGAGTCGGTGCAGCGCTTCAATATCGCCATGGCGATATTGCTGGTGGCCTCGCTTTACGGCGTGGTCGTTTGACCGGGGGGGGTGTTGGGCGTATCGCTTGCAGGCGTAGCGGCCGCCGGGCTGTCAGGCAGGGCGGTGTCCGGGGCGGGGGCGTCAGGGGCGGGCGATGATGCCGGCGCCCCTTCCTGCTTGGCTTTGGCCTGCTGGGCTTTGTCGGCCCGGCGCGACCGGCCGGCGTTGGCGCGCCGGCGCTCGGCCAACTGTTTGGCATACAGGGCTTCGGCAGCGGTGACCTCGCCGGCGGGCGCGCCGGCCAGGTCCAGGCGCGGCGCGCCTTCTGTGACGCAGGCCCAGTAGCGGCTGCCCTGGCACCACGTCTTGACCGCTTCCTTGATTTCAGCGTTCGTGAGCTTCAAGGCTTCGGCTTGCGCGTACAGGTCTTTGTGTATGCCCAGCTTCAGGGGGAGCTTGGGGGCCGGCTTCTTGGGAAACGCAAGCGGAAACTGCTTTTGAAGACGGGAAATGGTAATGACCACGGGATCGACAGGCTCCTGGCGTGCCGGTTTCCGGGCGGCTGCGGGCGCCTTGCGTGCCTTCTGTTTTTTTTCCTGCTCGGCTTGCGCGACCAGCTCGCGCTTGAGCGCGGCAAGTTGTTCGAATCCCATAAGGCAATCAATCCATGAAGTATGAGCGGCGAATTGTAGCAAGCCTGGTGGTGTAAAGTCTTATGCTATCGCAAAGAACACACACTACGGAGACCCGCCCCATGTTCAAAGTCTATGCCATCGACGGCGTGACGCCTGTTGTGGACCCCAGCGCTTATGTGCATCCCACTGCCGTGCTGATCGGCGATGTGATCGTCGGGCCGGGCGTCTATGTGGGGCCGCTGGCCAGCCTGCGCGGCGATTTCGGCCGCATCATCCTGAGCGAAGGTTCCAATGTGCAGGATACCTGTGTCATTCATGGCGTGGCCGAAAACGACACGCTGGTCGACGTCGATGGGCATATCGGGCATGGCGCGGTACTGCATGGCTGCACCATAGGGCGCAATGCCATGGTGGGCATGAATGCCGTCGTCATGGACCAGGCCGTCATCGGCGAATCCAGCATTGTGGCGGCCATGGCTTTTGTGAAAGTGGGGCTCAGCATTCCGCCGCGCAGCCTGGTGGTGGGCGCGCCGGCCCGGGTCCTGCGTGAACTGAGCGATGCCGATATCGCCCGCAAGTCTTTCGGCACGCGGCAATATCAGCGCCTGACCGAGCGTTGCCTGCAGACCATGCGGGCGGTCGACCCGTTGACGCGGGTGGAAGATGACCGCGCGCGCATCGCGCCCGAGCAGGCAAACCCGCCCGAATAAGCCCGGTCTTGTCCGGGCGGACGGCGTGCCGCGTTCAGTCGAAAATGCCGGGGTTCAGCAAAATAGAGCGGTCGATATCGTGGATATCCGTACGTCCGCAAAACCCCATGGTCACGCTCATTTCGTTGGCAAGCATCTGCAGGCAGCGCAATACGCCCGCTTCGCCCATGGCGCCCAGGGAATACAGGAAGGCGCGTCCGACCATGGTGCCTTTGGCGCCCAGCGCGACCGCCCTGAGCACATCCTGCCCCGAGCGGATCCCGCCGTCCATCCATACTTCAATGTCCTTGCCCACCGCGTGGGCGACGCCCGGCAGGGCCGAAATAGAGGACGGCGCCCCGTCAAGCTGCCGGCCGCCGTGATTGGATACGATCAGGGCATCGGCGCCCGATTCGACCGCAAACCGGGCATCTTGCGCGTCCATGATGCCTTTGAGCACCAGCTTGCCGCCCCAGCGCTTCTTGATCCATTCAATGTCGCTCCAGCACAGCGCCGGGTCGAACTGCTCGGCCGTCCATGACGACAGCGAGGACAGGTCGCTGACCCCCTTGGCATGCCCCACGATGTTGCCGAAGCTGCGCCGCTTGGTGCCCAGCATGTTCATGCACCAGCGCGGCTTGGTGGCCAGGTTGACCAGATTGGCCAGGGTGGGCTTGGGCGGCGTCGACAGGCCGTTCTTGATGTCCTTGTGGCGTTGGCCCAGCACTTGCAGGTCCAGCGTCAGCACCAGCGCGGAACAATTGGCCGCCTTGGCGCGGTCGATCAGGCGTTCCATGAAGTCGCGGTCGCGCATCACGTAGAGCTGAAACCAGAATGGGCGCTGCGTGTGCGCGGCGATGTCCTCGATCGAGCAGATGCTCATGGTGGACAAGGTAAAAGGAATGCCGAACTGTTCGGCGGCCTTGGCGCCCAGGATTTCGCCGTCGGCATGCTGCATGCCGGTCAGGCCCGTGGGCGCAATGGCCACCGGCATGGCAACATCGATGCCCACCATCGACGTACGCAGGTTGCGCGCCGCAATGTCCACCGCGACGCGCTGACGGAACTTGAGCTTGCGGAAATCGGCCTCGTTGTCGCGATAGGTGGTTTCCGTCCACGAACCCGAGTCGGCGTAGTCGTAAAACATTCTGGGTACGCGCCGTTCAGCCAACTGGCGGAAGTCTTCAACGCAGGTCATTTTTGATGGGGTGGACAAGAAAAGTCTCCTGATGTCGGTCGTGGTCGTAGCCGTTTTGGGTAGGGCGCGTCAGGGCGACTGTTGCCAAGCGTGCCTGATTCGTACGAAATAATGCATCGTAATTAAAAATACTACAAGTCGGCGGGCGCGCCTCAAGCCAAAGGCAGGTGTTCGATTTCGTTGGCGTAGACAGCCAGGGCTTGCCGGCCGTTCCACCAGACCACGCGCGCCACCTTGGCCTGGCGGGCAATATCGAGCGCCTGGGCGGCATCGCTTTCAATGAAATGGGTATGGCAGCGGGCCAGTATGGCTTGCGCTTTGTGCGTGGCGGTTTGCGCCGCGGTATGCCGGTTTTCGTCCCGCATGATCAGCGGGCCGTGAAAGCCGTGCCGGGTCAGCCATGCCTGGGTGCGGTCGCGGTCCTGCTCCGGACGCCCGGTGATGATGGTGATCCGGGTCAGGTCCAGGCCGGGCAGCACCTTGTTTGGCAGCAGAAGGTCGCGCTGGGCCAGGGTTTCGTGCAAGGCCTGTGCGTACAGATGCTCCGGCAGGTCCATCAGCAGGACGCCATCCAGGTCGATGGCCCACGAGGCGTATTCGTATTCCGGCCTGTCCGGCTGGTTGCGGATGGCATCGAAGGCGGGCGTGATGGATGTGTGTTCCCACGGGAACCAGGCACGAAAGCCCGCCGGGATCTGTATGCCGTAATCGGGTTGAATCCGGGAGTCGGCGTCGTACGCCAGGGTGAATACCTTTACCTTGTGCCCGAGCGTGCGCAGGAAATCCAGGCTGTCGGCCAGGGTCGTGCCGCGTCCCGCCACGTCTTCGACCAATAATAGGCTCGAGGGGGCGGAGGGCGTTTGAGCGGTAAACCAGGATACGCGCCGGTCTGCGCGCGAGTATGACAGGGCATACAGGGGCAGGGACAGCGCGGTGGAGGCCATCAGGGCGGGGGCGAGTCCGCCGCGCGCGATGGCCACCACGGCATCGAAGCGCAGATGCCGCCACTGCGGAATGTATTCCGCCATTACGGCTTCCACGCGCGAATAATCGTAGGGATAAGCGCTGAGAACGGGGTTCATGGGCTCGATCGCCCTGGTCGTTACGAGACCTGAAGTATAAGCGAGGTGAACCCGCTGCCCGGGTAAACGGCCTTGACGGGCGGCTTGCCGGCCGCCAGGCTCAGTTGGCGGGTACAGGACAGCAGCGCTTCCATGGCCAGCCGCAGCTCCATCCGTGCCAGCGGCGCGCCGGGGCAGACATGGATACCCGCGCCGTACAGCAGGTTCAGCGACGGATCGCGGTCCAGCCGGAACAGATCGGGGTCGCCGAATACCGCTTCGTCGCGGTTGGCCGAGGCCCACAGCACGGATAAGCGCTCGCCCTTGGCCAGTTGCCGGCCGCCCAGTTCGACCTCGCGGGTGGCGATGCGGCGGTTGGCGATCAGCGGTGCGTGGATGCGCAGGATTTCATCGATGGCGGCAGGCAGCAATGCGGTTTGCCGCCGCAGCTGCGTCTGAAGCGCAGGATGGCTGGCAAGATAATGGGCAACGATGCCGATCGCCGCGGCAATGGTGCCCAGTTCACCCACTGTCCAGTTCCGCAAAATGCTGACCAGCGCTGCGTCGCTCAGCAAGCGGCCGTCAATCCGCTCGCGCGCCAGCCGGCTCGTCACATCGTCCGGCGCGGCGGCCCCCGCCAGGCGGCGCTCGTTGATGAGGGCGAGCATGTAGCCATCGAACTCCCTGGCCACCGCGTCGATGGCCGTGCGATCCCCTGACAAGGTTGCCGCGTGGTTCTTGCGCATCCAGTTCTGCAAAGGCTGGTGCAGCGAGGCGGGCCAGCCCATGAACGCGCACTGGATCTGCAGTGCAAAGGGCTGCGCCAGTTGGGCCATCAGGTCGGACTCGCCCCTGGGCAGCCCTTGCGCCAGCGCTTGCGCAAGCTGCCGGCATGCGGGCTCGAAGGCGGCCATGGCGGCCGGGCTGAAATAGGGTTCGATAAGGTGCCGGAAGAGGGTGTGCTCGGGCGGGTCCATGCCGTTGGGGACCGACACGTGTCCGGAAACCCGGCTGCTGAACGTTTCGTGGTCGTTCAGTACGCGCACCGCCTCGGCATGGCCGAAGACCGACCAGTGCAGGTATTCGCTATGGGCTACGGGGCATTTTCGGCGCATGGCGTCATAGGCCGCGATCTGGTCGTGCAGGGTCTGTTCGTCGCGCGGGTCCCAGTCGTAGGTGTGGGGGCAGGCTTTGCTCATTGTGTTTCCGGTTTTATCGCTTGGATAATCGGAAATTATGGCGTCTTTACAACAGCTGCGCTTTGATCTGCGGCAGAAGTTCGGTGATTAATGACCCGCCTTGCCCCTATGCCGGGGTCCAGAATGCCGGGTGGTAAAGGTAGTCGGTCTTGCAGCGGCTGGCGGATTCGTCATCGGGCCAGGGGGCTGCCTGATCGTCGGCGCCTGGGTCTTGAGCGCCGCCCCCAAGTTCGAGATATTCGCGGCGAGTGCCGAATGCTGTGGCGATCGCCTGCAGGGTTTGCGGCGGCAGTTTTTCGCCCAGCCGTTCCATATGCCTGTAAGAGGCTTCGGATACGCCCAGACGGGTTGCGGCCTCGGTCAGGGTAAAGCCCAGGTGCTCGCGCCAGGCGCGTACGGACGACCAGTTGTGCTTGAGCATGCAGGACAGCAGTTGGGGCGGATAGCCTTCAGCATCAGGGGTTTTAGGCTGGCTTATTTTTTCGATCAGGCTTAGAAGTTTGCTTTCCTGCAGGGCGGACGGGGTCAGCAGGTCGGCGAAAGGCGCTGGTTCCGGCTGCGCTGCATGCCCTGCGGGGCTTTTGTCGATGTTATCCGGCGCAGCAGAGGCCATGCCGGTCAGCCTGCGGTAGTCGTCAACGGAAACCATAACAAATGAAGGCTCATTATCCATGGCAATGTTCAATTAGGGGCAACGTGAGTAACCCAGCGCGGCAGCTTCGGGGCGGTTTGCTTATCAGTTTTTTTTATATATTTATCATCACGGATAAGCCAGCCATTGTATTTAGGAAAATTCTTAAATAGATCAATGTGCTGTTCAAACAGGCCGCTATGCGGTCCGATGCATTCTGTTTTCTTTCAGCCGAACAGCTTTCAGTCGAACAGATTGCTTTCAAGACAGTAAGCAATCAGATCCTGATCGGTCTCTATGCCCAGTTTCCGCATCGCTGTCTTTTTCTGGGTGCTGACCGTTTTCACGCTGCGTTTCAGTCTTTCCGCGATTTCCATCACGCTCTCCCCGCGCACGAAATGCCTGAGGACTTCAAACTCGCGGGGTGAAAGGCTTTGTATGCGGGCATCCAGCGGTCTGGCCCGTTGCGGGCCGTTTTCATTGGCGCGATAGCCGGGGGGATAATAACAGCGCTGCTGCCTGAGATGATTCAGCGCCTTGACGATTTCAGACAAACTGTCTTGCTTGAGCACGACGGCCGAAACGCCGGTCGTGTACAGGGCCGAGAGAATCATGGGGTTGGACACCATGGTCAGGACCACGATGCGCACGGCGGGAAACGTGCGCCGCAGATATTCAATGAGCCGCAGGCCATCGCCGTATCGCTCATCCCCCGGCATGGAATAGTCGGTAATCACGACATCGGGCGCGTCCTGGACGATATGTTGAATCAGGGCCGAAGACGACGTCACCGATGCCACCAGCTCGTAATCGAATGATTCCTGGAAGAGGTCGCTGACGCCCGCCAGCACGACGGGATGGTCATCAGCAAGGATTAGTCGTAGCTTCTGCATAAAAGTACCCAGGGTTGGCCTAATGGAATCATATCGCCATCTTCTTATGCCTCATCGTTTATTTGCTCCAGCAGGCGGCTGAAGGCCTGCGCGAAATCAGCGGCTTTGCCAGAGGATGCGTGATCCAGGCCATCGCGCCTGAGTGCGGCTTCAAGTTTTCTTGCCATGTCCGTCAACCCGCCTTGCTTGATGACGGCCAGCGCGCCCCGGATGCGATGCGTCAGGGCAATCAGCTTGTCTGGCTGCTCGTCGCGCAGCGCCTGCTCGAACTGTTCAAGGTCGCGGCGGCCGGTTTCCAGGAACAGCGCTTTATGCCTGGCCGGAAAGTCCGCAAGATCGAACGTCATCGCGTCGCCCGGGCCGCGGGCGCCGGGGGCGGGCGACGCGCCCGCAGCGGCAAACTTTGCCAGCAGGGAACGAAGGGTATCCAGCTCGATGGGCTTGACCAGCCAATGTGTCATGCCTGAATGCATGCAGCGCGTGCCTTCGTCACGCATGCCGTTGGCTGTGACGCCGATGATGGGGACGTTGACGCCCTGGCTGCGCAAGGCCACCGTCAGTTCGTAACCGTTCAGCCTGGGCATATTGACATCGGTCAGCAACAGGTCATAGGCGCCGATAGACCAGGCGGCCAGCGCCTCGGCGCCATCTTGCGCCAGGGTGACGGAGCACCCTAGCTGTTCAAGCTGGTCCCGCAGCGTGACTTGATTGATCGGGTTGTCTTCCGCGACCAGGACACGAAGCGCGATGCCGGCGGGTTCAGGGTGTGCCGTCGATGCGCGCGCGGGCGCCGCATCTTGTTTGCGCGCCAGGCGCTCGATGGCGAAGCCGATGTCATCCACCGAATATCGGCTGACGTGGACAAGCCCGTCTTGCGGACTGCCGTCCGCGTCGTCCGCAACGATATGAAGGGGCGCAGTGCCGGGCGGATAGGCATCGCCCAGCACGACATCGAGCAAGACGTCCTGCTGGCCCAGGGGCGGTTGCGATTCGTGTGCGGGGCGAGCGTTGGCGCCCCAATGATTCAGCCAGGCGCAGAGGTTGTCGCGCAAGTCCTTGCGCGGGCAGCGGACGTAGACGGGCGTGTTCCCCAGGCTGGGGCGCTGCGCATGGTCTGGCGGCGCCTGTCGCAGCGGCAGGGACAGCAAGAAGCTGCTTCCCAGCCCTTTTTCGCTGGAAACCTCGATCTTGCCGCCCATCAGTTGGGCCAGGTTGGCGCAGATCGATAAACCCAGGCCTGTTCCGGGGGTTTCATGCCGGGCGTCCCGGACCTGATAGAACTGGTCGAACAGCCGGGATTGGTGTTCCGCTTCGATGCCGATGCCGCTGTCGGTCACCTGAATCATCAACGTCACCTGATCGCCCTCGGTGTCTTCGGTGCTGACGCGCACGATGACGTGGCCGGAGTCCGTGAACTTGACGGCATTGCCAATCAGGTTGGACAAGATCTGCATGAGCCGGGTTTCGTCGCCT
This sequence comes from Pusillimonas sp. SM2304, assembly GCF_031628915.1. Taxonomy (NCBI): domain Bacteria; kingdom Pseudomonadati; phylum Pseudomonadota; class Betaproteobacteria; order Burkholderiales; family Alcaligenaceae; genus Pusillimonas; species Pusillimonas sp. SM2304. Next base: position 548,726 of record NZ_JAVLUJ010000003.1, on the reverse strand, counting down.
TCGACACGCTCTGGAATGGTGGTGTCTATGCAGCTGTACAGCACAAGCGCCTTTTTCCTGGCCAGCGCCGAGTAAGCGCCGACGCAGCGCTGGATGAGTTGGCGCGGATTGAAGAAAGTGGATGCCAGTTCCAGCTGCCCGGCTTCGATTTTGCTGATGTCTAGAATGTCGCTGATCAGTTTCTGCAGAATGACCGAGGAATCCTGGATCCGCTCGACATGTGTGCGTTGCGCGCTGTCGAGCTTTGTCATGCCCAATACGTCCAGCGTTCCCAGCACGCCATACAAGGGTGTGCGGATCTCGTGGCTCATGGTGGCCAGAAAGTGGGACTTGGCTTCGTTGGCGCGGTCCGCCTGCTGTCGCGCCTGGCTTAAGGCCTCTTCCATGGCGATGCGATTGCTGATGTCGGCGAATGCGCAAAGTATGGCTTCCTGCTTATGGTAGCGCGTAGGCGTGAACGCCATGAACAGATACCGCCCGTCGGCCGTCTTGAACGCCTCGATGGTGTCGGGGCCGGTTGCGCCCAGTAGCCGCTGGCGCAATGCCGTGGACTGCAGGGCGGCGGGCCAGGGCTGGCCGGCGGCCAGGCCCAGCCACCGCGAGCAAAGGCCGTTGCCGAACATCACCTCGCCATCCTCTTGCCGCAGCGCGCATAGCGCAACCGGCGCGGTGTCGAGCACGCTGCGGTTGAACGCTTCGCTTTCTATGATCTCTTGCTGGGCGGCCTGGGCGGGCAAGATGACGCGCCGCTTGTACCAGCGGGCATACAGCCATGCGCCGCTGGTGCTCAACAGAAGAATGATCAGCACGCTGGCAAGAAGCCAGAAATTGCCGCGAAAGTAGGTCGCATAATCAATTTGATAATGGCCCGCCCATTGCCCGCTCTGGTCTTCAAGCTTTACGACGATGCCGTGCCGGGTATAGTGCAGCCCGGCCTTGGACACGGCCGGCGGCTCGGCTTCCCCGATCAGCAACTGGCCGTTGCGCGACAGCCAGAACCGATCGTAGGGTTGGGTATCGAGCACCCTCTGGGAGATGCTGATGCGGTCGCGGTCAAACAGCGTCGCCGCGTAGACAGGTATGGATGCTTGCGGCCCGCCCTGGCCAGGCAGGGACGTCAGCACGGCGGCGATCATGTAGCGGCTGGCTTGCGCGTACCGTAGCCATGTGACCGGGGGCGGTGTGTCTTTCAAGGGGTCAAGGGGCAGGCGGCCGGCTGAAGGCGTCAAGCGCCTTTGCCCGCGCACGGTGTCGGTGACGTTAAGAAATATCGCCTGGGTCAGCGGCTGATAGCCTGATTCGGCGTTCACGGCGGGAACGCTAAGGCTGATGTCGTCGGCCGGATCGATCAGGAATGCGGCGGCGGCCGGGAAAAAAGAAGCCGCCCAGTATTTCGAGTAGAAATCCGACAGGTAGCCGCCAATACCCACGATCTCTTTGCCCTGGATGGGGCAGCGGGCTTGCTGCCCGCACATCAGGCTGAAGGGCATGGCCGCCAAGGCGTGCTGGCCCTCGTAGAACATTGCGTTGGGCCGCTCGGCGGGCGCCGGTGTGTGTTGACCGGTCAGCGGGACGATATCGAGCGGCTTCAGGAGCCGGTTCTGCCGGTCCAGCGTCGCAAGGAATTTTTCATGCTGCGCTACGTAGCGCGTGACGATCTTGAAGTCCATCTGCAGCTTTTGCTGTTCTTGTCCCGAAATACGCTGCACGCCCCAGATCAGAAGACTGACGAGCACCAGCGCAAGGGGCAGGATGCCGAATAGCGCAAGATTCGACCGTTGCGAGGTGCGGGTGACTTTAGTAAGGGCGGAATTAGGCATGAGGGGGCTCTGGACGATCTAGGTCAGGCAATTCAGCCCCCCATGCTTTGGCTGTCATCGATGAAAAACCCGATAACCCATCGCTTGGCGGTTCTGGCCGGCAGGACGACTATATAACAGTTTGGCGGGCGCATTAAGCATTCCGCTCGATGGCGGCCGACGCAATATCGTGGAGCGTTTGCTCCAGCAAGGAAAAAGGAAGCGGCTTGGTCAGGACCCGGGTCAGCCTCGCCGCCGCGAGCGGCTCGGCCGCGTCGTAGTAGACGTCCGCCGTGACGCCGATAATGGGCCCTTTATAGCCGCGGCTGCGCAGCAGCTTCGCAAGCTGGTCGCCATTGATCGAGGGCATGTGCAGATCGGTGAAGACGGCGTCGAAGGCGTGGATATCGTCGCGGTCCAGCGCATGGTGGCCATTTTGCGCGACCGTGACGATGCAGCCCAGGTATTCCATTTGTTCGCGCAGGATGGCTTGGTTGATCTGGTTGTCTTCCACCACCAGAATCTTCAGGCGCAAGGGCTTCTTTTGGGCTGGGGTTTCTGCATGGCCGGCATCGCTGCTTTCCCGCAGGATGGCTTTTACGCTGCGGATGATGTTGAATGGATTGGGAGAGGTAGACACCGGCGCATCGCTGGGTTCGGAGGACGGCAGCCTGACCGCTATTGTGGGGCCTGTCCATTCAATCGGCGGCAAGGCCTGCGGCCAGGCTTCGATCAGGACAGGGGCTTTGCCCTTGCCCAGCATGTGCGAATGCCAGGGCCTGGCGGCAGCGCCGGAACGCGTAAGCCAGGCGCAAAGGTTGTGGACCACTTCGGGCACTGCGCCCCGCACAAGCACCTGCTGGTGTGCGAGCTCTGTGGTGCAATCCGCGGCTGCGGAGGCAAGGGACAGCGTTACGCGAACCCGGAAACTGGTGCCCAGGCCGGGCTGGCTGGTAAATGAAAGATGGCCGCCCATCAGTTCGACAAGTTGATGGCATATGGCCAGGCCCAGGCCGGTTCCGGGCACGATGGAGTGCGCCCTTGTGTCTATGCTGTAGTAGGGCTTGAATAAATGCGGGTGATGCGGGGCGGCGATGCCGGGCCCCGTATCGGATACCTGGAACGCCACCTCTATTGCCTGCCTGGATAGCCGTTTGGCGCTTGCCCTGACGATGATCTGCCCCACCTGCGTAAACTTGACGGCATTGCTGACCAGGTTGTTAAGGATCTGCTGCAAGCGGGCGCCATCGCCCACCAGATGTTCGGGCATCGCAGGGTCGATGACTGAATAAAGGCGTATGCCTTTGTCCTGCGCCCGGGCAGCGAAGTTCCCGATCACCTGGTCTATCAGTTCGGGCGGCGAGAACTCTTCGACAGTCAACTGAGTGTGTCCGGCTTCGATGCGGGACAGGTCCAGCGTTTCGTTGATGGTGCGGATCAGGGACGATGAGGACGCCTGTATGGTGGCCAGGTGCTGGGCCTGGCCGCTTTGCAGCTTGGATTTTGCCAGCAGGTCGAGCGTGCCGAGTATGCCGTAGAGCGGTGTCCTGATTTCATGGCTGACGTTGGCCAGGAAAATCGTTTTTGCGGCATTGGCGGCTTCTGCCGCGCGCTTGGCATGCACCAGCGACTGCTCGATTTCCTTCAGCTTGGAGACGTCGCTGATGCTGCATAGAATGCTGTCTTTGCCTTCGTAGAGGCAGGCGGAAAAGGTCAGGAAGGCACTGCGTCCATCCCGGTGGGTAAACTCGCGGCCAGCGTGCGTATCCGGGTCCTCGTGCCGGAGGATGGCTTCGCGCAATAAGCCATCGTCCTTGAGCCAGCTTTGCGCCCTGCCGTTGGAAAGCAGGATGACGCCATCGTCCCGGCGCAGCAGGCATATGCCCACCGGGGCGACATCGATGATCATCTTGTTCAGGGCCAGGCTGTCCGCCAGCGCCCTGAACTTATCAAGGGCGGGCTTGATCAGCGTGCGTTTTATATGCCTGACGCCGAAGACGACAGACGCACACAGCAGCACGGCGACAAGGCTTGCCATCTGCAGCGGCGTAGCCGCTTCTTTCAACAGCCTGGAGAGCTGCGCATAGTAAGCCAGCCGCCATCCCGCCTGTCCTACCGATTTGCTCAGGACCAGCGATTTGGTCGACCAGCTATCGCCTTGCAGGCTGAATGAGTCTTGGGTGATCCCGCCCAGCAAACGCTGGCAGGTCAGTGGCATGGCAGGGTAGAGCAAAGCAGCCTGGTTGCCTGGGCCGTAGAGTACGCGGCCCGTGCCCTCGGACCATTGCGCCGGATCATCCTGGAAGTCGCTGCTGATGGCCAGGCCAAACCAGGCGCTGCGCTCATGCAGAATATCCAGGGGGGTGTACAGGAAAAGCCTTTTTTGCTCGTCCGTGGGCGGCCGGAGCCAGACAATGGGCGCTTGGCCGCCGGGTGCCGTCAGCAGGCCGAACGTTTGCAGGGCGCCCGCAATCCATTCTTCTGTCGCGGGCGAGATGGGCGGGTCTTTGTCCACGCCGGGAATGTCCGACTGTATTGGGCGGGTCGTGCCGGCCTGGATGGACGAGAATACGGGCAGGGCGCCGACGCGCCGCAGCTCTGCATGGTTGCGCGAGGTCAGCACCAGGCCCCAGTCATAGTCCAGTTCTTTGCCCAGGGGGACGATGCTGAGTTGGTCCAGCCAGCTATTGGGGATGGAGGGTATGGGGGCAGAGGCTTCTTTATGGTCGTGTACCACAGAAGCGGCGAGCGAACGCAGCAAACCTTCGCGCTGGTCGAAATAAAGCTGTGCTTCGTAGGCGGCCGCATTCATTTGCCGCCGATGCGACGACACGACACCGCTGAACACCCATTGCAGATAAAGAAACGTGATCGCCAGAATGCAGATGATCAGCGTGCCCGCCAGCAGGTGCAGCAATACCAGGGGACTTTTGGGCGCACGCTGGACAGTGTCGGCGGCATGGTGTGTTTCATCTCCTAGCATCAGAGCATGTTATGGAGATCTGCATCTGGCTGGAATAAGAATAATCTGAAAGTAGATCAGGCCATGTTGCTGATCTACAGCAGGCCTTGGGGCTTGAACAAAATCGGGCAATCGGGACAGCGGCAGCATCGACCGCATGCGCTAAGCGGCTGGCAAGACCTTGCGTTGTTCTCCCCATGTCAGCATCGCGTCCAAAGCGGGGCACAAAGCTTGGCCCCACTCTGTGAGCCGGTATTCGACCTTGGGCGGTACTTGGGGATACAGCTTTCTTGAAACGATGCCATCGGCCTCAAGTTGCCGCAGCTGCTGAGCCAGCATCTTCTGGGAAATGCCTGGAATCAACTTTTCAAGGTCCGAATAGCGCTGCACTTTTCCATCAAAAAGGTGGAAAAGAATGATGAGTTTCCATCGGCCTTCAAGGAGCCGGAAAACGTCCTCTACGCCAACTGCAGCGCTTGCCGGGGTGTATAGCTTCCTCATGGCTCAGTCACTTACTTTTTCGTGCGTTCTTGATGAAAGGATAGTCTATGGCGAAAATGCCTTGTACGGTAAAACATAGCGAGAACGCAATCATGCCCCTTTCACTACCCACCCCGGTCTCCACCTATTTCGAGATCAGCAATGGCTTGGACATTGCTCAGGTCTTCAATTGTTTCACACAGGATGCCGTCGTCGCTGACGAAGGCCAGACGTACCAGGGCCACGCTGCCATTCAGACCTGGCAGCGTGAGGCACAGAAAAAATTTGAGTACACCGTCGAGCCTGTCAGCATGACCCAAGAGGGCGGCCGCGTGTCGGTCACGGCACATGTGGCTGGCAACTTTCCCGGTAGTCCGGTACAACTTGGCCATGTTTTTGAGCTGGCGGAAGACAAGATCAAGTCGCTGAAGATCGGTTGATGCCCAGGGGGAGCAATCCGCGACGCATCCAAGCGCCATGGGCCGATGGGCCTATCGGCTATGCGGCCGGCCGCAACCCTTGAAATTGTCAGGGTGACTGTCTATCCCCTCGAAAATGGGGAAGCGCCGAATGATGTAATTAAACCCGGTTTGATGAATGCCCTGATCCCCCGATTATGGGGAAGAACCCGGCAATTTCGCTGCAAACACACAAACAGGAAGGGGCTTCCTTTCGGAAGCCCCTAAATCTGGCGCGGCTGGCAGGATTCGAACCCACGACCCCTTGGTTCGTAGCCAAGTACTCTATCCAACTGAGCTACAGCCGCTGCAAAAGAGGCGTAACTATAACATGGTTTTTAAACCTTGTCTTGTCTGGGAGCGGTACGATTCACTTTCTTGAAATATACGGGTTGCCGGCGATATAGAAGCGCAGGGGCTTGGCGGCCCATTCACCCGCGTAGTCGACCCCGATGCGGGGGCTGTCGGCGATAACGATGTCTTCAGCAGCCGGGTTTGCCGCAATAAACAGATCGGGGCTGCACAGATCGTGCCCATAGTGGCTCTTGTTCAGGCCCATGGCCTTGCACAGGCGGCCGGGCCCGCGGGTATTCTCGGACAGGTTGGCCACAGGCTCCAGGGCCCGCAATAGCACCGCGGCACCGGTTCCGTCCGCCTCGGTCACCACATTCATGCAATGGTGCATGCCGTAGATCAGGTAGATATAGGCATGGCCCGGCGGCCCGAACATCACACGTGTACGGGGCGTGAGGCCTTTGGACGTATGCGCCGCCAAGTCGTGCGGGCCGAGGTAGGCTTCGACTTCGACGATTTTACCGATACGCTCGATACCGTCGGCGCGGTGGACCAGAAGTTTGCCCAATAGGTCGCGGGCCACCTGGATGGTGTCCCGATCATAAAAATCGCGGGAAAATGCTTGCATGGCGTTGGAAAAGCAACCTTGTTATCGTTTGATACCAAATAGCCCGGAAAACAGCCAAATAAATTCAATTATTTGCGTTGATTTAAGTTGACTGGGCCTTTTCTTCTCTATACTATACAAGCCTAGATTTTCAAGTTCGTTGAAGTTAGTACAATCCAGTACCAGTTAACACAGTACTTTTTTGCTCAAATCTCTACACCTTGACAGTCTTCTATAGGGCATGTCGCTCATTATTTTTAGGGATTGCAAAAATGCAAACAGAAACTGGTATTGTTAAGTGGTTCAACAACGAAAAAGGCTTCGGCTTCATCAAGCCTGAATCGGGTGGCAAAGACTTGTTCGCGCACCACACCGACATCATCGGCACCGGCTTCAAATCGCTCGAAGAAAACCAGCGCGTTTCCTTCGTAGCCGCTGAAGGCCAAAAGGGCCCACAAGCCAAATCGATCCAGGTTATCTAATAACCGGCCAGATTTAAGAAAAGCCCACCGCATTGCGGTGGGCTTTTTGCTTTCCAGGGCTCATCGACGCCAGCGCGGCCCACTCTCCATCTTTAAAGACGCTCTCACGCCATCCACCCGACTGCCGGGCGGCCTTCTTCACGCCTGATTATGATGCTATGGCGTCGCTTCATACTCGAGAAAGGCGGCTGCGGCGGGGGCTGTGCAGGCGCCTCGCGCACGCCGTTTCATGCCGTTCCATCGGGGATGCAAGGATGCGGCTTGTTCGAGACCGACGGGTGTCGGGCCACTGGCCCGACCGGTCGAGTTCCGCATCCGCCCCGATGGGGCGGCATGGAACGGGCAGCCCTGGCGCAGCCAGGGCCGTAGCGCGCGAAGCCGGAACAGCCCCCGCCGCAGCCGCCTTTCCGCAGCAAAGAAACCCCAATCGACCCACCCACCCGCCTACAAGCAAACCGATACCCTCAGCCCCCCGCCACCACATCCGCAATCCGCTTCAAATACCCATTCTTCTCATGCTCCGGCAGGAATGACGCAGTAATGCTGTTGCAGGCCAGCGCAGCCAGTTCCTTATCGCTCAGCCCCAGGCTCTGGGCGCAAGCCGCGTAATTGTCGGCGATATAGCCGCCAAAGTAAGCCGGGTCATCGGAATTGACCGTTACCATAACGCCTTGCCGGAGCATGCGGGCCAGGTTGTGCTGCGACAGATCATCCACCACGCGCAGCTTCAGGTTGGACAGCGGACAGACTGTCAGCGGTATTTTTTCGGCGATCAGGCGCTGCATCAAGGCCGGGTCGTCCTCGCTGCGCACGCCGTGGTCTATGCGTTCCACCTGCAGTACATCCAGCGCGGTGCGTACATAGGCCGCCGGACCTTCTTCGCCCGCATGGGCCACCAGGCGAAAACCCAGGGCCTTGCAGCGCGCAAAGACATCGGCGAATTTTTCGGGCGGATTGCCCTGCTCGGCGGAGTCCAGCCCGATGGCCGTCCATAGGTCCGCATACTGTTCCCGCAAAGGCAGCGCTGACTCCAGCGTTGCGTGTGCGTCTGCTTCCGGCAGGTGCCGCAGAAAGCTCAGGATCAGGCGGCTACTCATGCCGGTCGAGGCCCGACTCTCACGCAGCGCCCGGGCGATGCCGGCGAAAACGGTTTCAATCGCGATGCCGCGCCGGGTGTGCGTTTGCGGATCGAACATGATCTCGGCATGCACGACGCCGTCTTCCTGCGCGCGGCGCAGGTAGGCCATGGTCATGTCGTAGAAGTCGTCTTCGGTGATCAGCACGCCTGCGCCGGCGTAATACAGGTCCAGGAACGATTGCAGGTTTTCGAACTGGTAGGCGGCGCGCAGGGCGTCGATCGACGCATAAGGCAGGGTGATGCCATTGCGCTGCGCCAGCGCGAACAGCAGCTCGGGTTCCAGCGTCCCCTCTATGTGCAGATGCAATTCCGCCTTGGGCAGGCGTCGGATGAAATCGCGCAGCGCGGGCTGCGTCGGCGGAGCGGATACGGGCATGCCGGTCTTTTCTCAGGAGAACTGTTTGGACAATATATGCTTGAACGCGCTTTCTATGTCGGCGTGCAGCGCCTTCTTGGCACGCTGTCCATTGCGCTGTTCCAACGAGGCTATCATTTTTTCGTGATGTCCGACCGCAATCTTGTTCTTGGTGCGCTCCGACCCGGCACGCAAATCATAGTTCAGGACCGGACCTATTCTGAGCCACAGGCTTTCAATGATCTTGACCAGCAGCGGCATCCGGGCCGCCTCGTACACTGAAAAATGCAATTCCTTGTTGATCAGGACGACGGCGGACTTGTCCGATCCGGGCGCATCCATTTCCCGTGCCAGTTGTGCGTTCAGGCTGCTGAGCGTGTCGATCAGCGCCGGCGTGGCGTGTTGCGCGGCCTGCTCGACGGCATAACCTTCTATCTGCAGGCGGATGTCGGTGATCTCCTTGAGCTGCGCCGCAGTCATCAGGGGAACCCTGACAGAGCGGTTGGGGGCCACTTCCAGCGCCTGGTCGGCCACGAGCTGGTAAACCGCCTCGCGCACCGGCATCATGCTGACGCCCAGCGCCTCGGCGGTCGAGCGCAGCGACAGCTGTTCGCCCGGCATCAGTTGCCCGGTCAGCAAAAGCTCCTTTATTTGAAACAAAACATTTGCGCCCAAGGTCTCTCGTCTGGGGGCGGGGTTTAACAGTGCAGACATGTTTCCTTCATCTAGGGGTAATTGCTAGCTGTGATCTGTGATCACAGTTGTCTAGTATAACGACAATATAAAGCGGCAAGTGTAAAACCACAGGAGACAAGCATGACAGAAAAGAAAACCGCAGCGGCGCAGCCCGGGCGCCGGCTCTTGCTTCAAGGTTCCGCAGCCATGGCGGCCGGCCTGGCGATGCCGGCATGGGTGCGGGCTCAAAATACCGGCCCCATCCGTATCGGCCATTTGACCCCCCGGACGGGATTTCTGGGCCCCATGGGCGAATATGCGGTGCTGGGCGCCACGTTGGCGGTGGAAGAGGTCAATGCCGCAGGCGGCGTGCTGGGCCGCAAGTTCGAGCTGTTGACAGAAGACAGCGTCAACCCGCAGACGGCATCCACCAAGGCCCAGCGCATGGTCGAGCGCGACAAGGTCGATGCGCTGGTGGGGGAAATCAGTTCGGCTTCGGGGCTGGCGATTGCACAGGTGGCTACGCGCGCCAAAACCCTGTTTCTTCAAACCGGATGCAATTCCGACGAGCTGCGCGGCGCCAACTGCAGCCGCTATATGTTCCATCTTGAAGCCTGCAACACCATGTATGTGCGCACGATAGGTCAGGCGCTGCTGCGCGACGGCATGGTCAAGGGCAAGCGCTGGATGGCGTTCACGGCCGACTATGCTTTTGGCCATGACCTGTTCAAGCAGACCAAGAAGTTCATGGACGAAAATGGCGCGGTATTCGTGTCCAACGACATGCTGCCCACCGACGCCACCGAGTTCAGCGCGTCCTTGCTCAAGATCAGGCAGCAGAAGCCCGACCTGGTCATGAGCAATCTGGCCGGCAACCAGACCACCAATTTCGCCAAGCAATACGACGAGTTCAATATCGATATTCCCTTTGCGGGCGCCGATATGAACATGACCAGTATCTGGGGGGCGGGGAAATCGGCGTTCAGGGGAACCTGGCCCATTATCTGGACGCATCAGGTCCAGGCAGAGTCAGCCAAGGCCTTCGTCCAGACATTCCAGAAGCGCTGGAACAAAATCCCTGAAAACCAGGCGGTGAACGACTACCTGGCCATCAAGATATTGGCCGAGGCCATGAACAAGACCCAGTCCGACCAAGCGGACAAGGTCATTGCCTACCTGGAAGGCGACAACAAGTTCGACGTATTGCGCGATCGCCCCGGCTACTTCCGTCCTTGGGATCACCAGATGATCTACGAGATGTACACCGTGCAGCCCAGCGGCGACAAAGACGCCGGGAAAGACGATTTCATGACGACCAGTGCGCCGGTTCCGGGCGCATCGGAGGATCTGGAAGCGCTGGCGCCGACGCAGCAAGAGAACATGTGCAAGTTTGCCTGAGGCATCCATGATTAATGCGCTGAAGCGATTCAGCGCTTTTTTCCGCCGGGAGGCCAGGTTTTGGCGACGGAACTGATATTCATTTTCCAGCAAGTGGCCAACGGCTTGCTGCTGGGTTTCTATTATTTGCTGATTGCGCTGGGCCTGTCGATTATCTTCAGCCTGGGCGGGATCGTGAACCTGGCCCATGGGGCGTTCTACGCGATTGGCGCCTACCTGATGGTGTCCCTGAGCGAACAGTTCGGCTATGGCGTGGCGTTCGTGATGTCGCCGGTGCTGGTCGCGGTGCTGGGCATGATCGTCGAACGCCTGTTTTTCAAGCGCTTCTATCAGGCCGATCCCACGCTGAGCCTGCTGTTCACCTTTGCGCTGTCCATGGTGATAGAGCAATCGCTTCGGATGATATTCGGCGCGTCGCCCCTGTCGTTTTCGGTTCCGGACTTCGCGCGCGGGCAATTGATCGTGGGGGACTTCTTCTATCCCGTCTACCGGATAGGCATGCTGTTGGTGGCCCTGGGCGCCGTGGCGGGGACCTGGCTGCTGCTGAACAAGACCGCCTTCGGAAAAATCGTCAAGGCGGGCATCAACGATCCCGACATGGTCCGGGCCATGGGCATTTCCCTGAAGCCGGTCATGACCGCGGTATGCGGCCTGGGCATCGGCCTGGCCGGGCTGTCGGGGGTCTTGCTGGCGCCCATCACCGGCGTGCAGCCCGCGATGGGCCAGGAAATACTCACGGCGGCTTTTGTGGTCGTGGTCATTGGCGGCCTGGGCAGTTTCTGGGGGGTGGTGCTGGCGGCCATGCTGGTGGGTGTGATCCGGGGCCTGACCTCGTACTTCTATCCCCCCGCATCCGAGGCCTCGCTCTATCTGCTGATGCTGCTGATCCTGATCATGCGCCCACGCGGTCTGCTGGGTGAAAAATTCGAACGCTTGGAGTAGGGCCATGTCGAGTTCCGAACTGAAAAAAATGGCCCTGATCGCGCTGGGCCTGGTCATCTTGCCCATGGTGCTGGATGCGGGCGGCCTGACCTACAGCACGGCCGTCGATTGCCTGGTGCTGGCGCTGGCGGGACTGGCCCTGAATATTCTGTTGGGCTACACCGGCCTGGTGTCGTTTGGCCATGGCGCGTGGTTTGGCATCGGCGCTTATGCGATGGGCATTTTCCAGTTGCGCTTTTTTCCGCAGTCCACTCTGGTTCCGCTGGTGGCGGCTGTTGCGCTGGTCGCCGTGGTGGCCTTGCTGGTGGGGCTGTTGATATTGCGGCGCCGCGGCGTGTACTTTTCTTTACTGACCCTGGCGTTCGGCGCCTTGTGCTTTGCGGTGGCTTATCGCTGGACGGCGCTGACGGGCGGTGAAAACGGCCTGGGCGGCATAGAGCGCCGCGCCGTGTTCGGCATCGATCTGGATGCTTCCGTCAACTTCTATATCTTTGTCGCGCTCATTGCTTTCGTGGTGATCGGTTTCTTGTTGCGCCTGACCCAATCGCCCTTCGGCCATGTCCTGACCGCCATACGGGAAAACGAAGTGCGCACGCGATTCGTGGGCTTTGACGTCGATTCGTACAAGCTGCTGGCCTTCGTCCTGTCGGCCGCCATCACCGGCCTGGCGGGCGGGCTGTCGGTATTGGGCCACCGGATTGCCTCGGCGGAAACCATGTCGCTGGCGTTTTCGGGCGAGCTGCTGGCGATTGTCCTGATCGGCGGCATGCGCAGTTTTACCGGCCCCATATTCGGTGCGCTGTTCTATATCCTGTTCCGCGAATACCTGTCCATGTATACCGCGAACTGGCTGCTTTATTTCGGCCTGGTCTTCATCTTCTTCATTCTTGTCACGCCATCGGGGCTGACCGGCGTGTGGCAGCGACTGGTCCGGCTGGTCATCCCCGAAAAGACGACGGGGGCGGCCATGGGCCAGCGGGTGATGCCGGCCGATCCGGACTTCTTCCCCTCTTTCCTGACGGGCCGCGATGCGGCGGCGCTGGCCTGCGTTGGCATCAGCAAGCATTTTGGCGGCATCAAGGCGGTCGATGACGTCAATCTGAATGTAGCGGGCAAGGGCGTGCACGCGCTGATCGGCCCGAACGGGGCCGGCAAGACCTCGCTGTTCAACCTGATCTCGGGCATGTTCCCGGCCGATCAGGGCTCGCTGGCGCTGGACTCGGCCAGCCTGAACGGCCTGGGGCCTGACCGGATTTGCGCCAGCGGCCTGGCCCGCTCCTTTCAGATCACCAATCTGTTCAAGGGCTTGACCGTGCGCGAGAATCTTTGCCTGTCGGTACTCAGCCGCGACCCCCATCGTTTTTCCATCTGGCGGCGGCTCGACGCTTTGCCCGACACCCAGTCCCAAACAGAGGAACTGGTCAGGTATCTGGGCGTCCAGGGCATGGAAGGCGCGCGGGCCGAGGACTTGTCGTATGGCGGCCAGCGCGTGGTCGACATGGGGTTGGCGCTGGGGGCCGCGCCGCGCATCCTGCTGCTCGATGAGCCGCTGGCCGGCCTGGCCGCCGCCGAGCGCGACCGCATCGGCAGGCTGATACGCAAGCTGGGCGACCGCATCGGCATCTTGCTGGTCGAACACGACGTCGATCGCGTGTTTGCCATGGCCGATACCATTACCGTGATGAATCAAGGCAGCGTGCTGGTCGAAGGGGATGCGCAGAGGGTGCGCAGCGATCCCCAAGTGCGGGAAATCTACATCGGATCGGGCAGCGAGGCGCTGGCAGCCAAAGTGCAGCCGGCGGCCCTGCAGGACGACGTCGCTTTGCGCGTACGCAATCTGGATGCCTATTATGGCAAGAGCCACATTCTTTCCGATATTTCCTTCGAGGCGCGCAAGGGCGAAGTGATCGCCGTGCTGGGGCGCAATGGCGCCGGCAAGTCGACCCTGCTCAAGACCCTGCTGGGCCTGGCCCGGATGGGGGCGGGTTCCATCGACATCGCGGGAAAAAGCATGGCGTCGCCCATCCCCGAAGCCATGGCGCGCCTGGGCATTGCCTTCGTTCCCCAGGGGCGCCGGCTGTTTTCGGGGCTGACCGTCAAGGACAACCTGATGCTGGGCCGCTTGAAGCGTTCTGAAAAAGGGTCTAACGGCTGGCCCGATGAAGAAATCTTCAAGATATTCCCGCGCCTTAAAGAACGCTACAACGTCGACGCCACCCTGTTGTCCGGCGGCGAGCAGCAAATGGTGGCGATTGCGCGGGCCCTGGTCGGCCATGTCGAGGTCCTGCTGCTGGACGAACCCTTTGAAGGCTTGTCGCCGGCCATGATCGAAGAGGTGTTCAACGCAATCCTGGCCTTGAAGGCGCGCATGACCATCCTGATCGTCGACCATAATCTGGATCTGGCGCTGGCCTTGTCCGATACGGTTCTGGTGCTGGACCGGGGGAAAGTGGCCCATCAGGGCGAGGCGCGCGAATTATTGGTCAATCTGGAGTTCCGCCAGGAAAAATTGTGGGTCTGACACGAGGTGAGTATGTTTGAAGATGTGAGCATGAAAGACAAGAAGGTGTTGATCACGGCCGGGGCCAGCGGCCTGGGGCTGGAAATGGCCCGGGTATTCGTGGCGGCGGGATCGGATGTGTTCATTTGCGATGTCAGCGAAGATGCGCTGCTGGCGGCGCGCAAAGAGCTGCCGCAGATTCATGTGGCCGTGGCCGACGTGTCGGACGAGGCGGGCGTGAAAGCGCTGTTCCAGCAGGTGCAGGAGGCTTTCGGGGGCCTGGACGTGCTGATCAACAATGCCGGCATTGCGGGGCCTACGGGTTATGTCGAGACATTGAGCCGGGCCGATTGGGACCGGACCCTGGCGGTCAACATCACGGGTCAGTTCCTGTGCGCGCAGCAGGCCATCCCTATGCTGAAGTCGTCCAAAGCAGGCGTGATGATCAATATGTCGTCCGCGGCGGGGCATCTGGGCTTTGCCGGCCGGTCGGCCTATTCGGCGTCGAAATGGGCGGTGGTGGGTTTTACCAAGACGCTGGCCATCGAGCTGGGCCGCTACGGCGTGCGTGTCAATGCCATCTTGCCGGGCGCGGTTGAAGGGCCGCGCATTCGCGCCGTCATTGCCGCCAAAGCGCAGGCCATGGACAAGCCCGCCGAAGCGCTTGCGTTATCCTATGAGCAGCAGGCATCGCTGGGCCGCATGGTGTCGGCGCGCGACATCGCCAACATGGCCTTGTTCACCGCCAGCGATGCGGCAGGCAGCGTGCATGGCCAGGCGCTGGTGGTCGATGGCCATACGCAGGCTTTGGTTTAACTGAACGTCGAGGTAAAAATGAATGTTGCAGTCATTGGCGCCGGGCTGATTGGCCAGGCTTGGGCGATTGTATTTGCGCGAGGCGGCTGCCAAGTGCGTTTGTGGGATGGCGATCAGGCTGCGCTGGCACGCGCGCTGGCGCTGATCGAGCAGCAAGTGCTCGAGCTTGAAAAGAAACAGCTGCTGACCGATGCGCCCGGCGTGGTCCAGCGCATACAGGCGGCTGAAAGCCTTGAGCTGGCGCTGGAAACCGCCGTGTACGTGCAGGAAAACCTGCCTGAAAAGCTGGCGCTGAAAAAGGACATTTTCAGCAGGATGGACAGCCTGAGCCGTCCCGACACCGTGTTGGCAAGCTCCACGTCCAGTATTCCGGCCTCGGCCTTTACACAGGATCTGCCGGGACGCCACCGCTGTCTGGTGGCGCACCCGGTCAACCCGCCTTACCTGATTCCCGTGGTGGAACTGTGCGGCGCGCCCTGGACGGACCCGGCCACGCTTGAGCGGGCCCGGTCCCTGATGCAAAGCGTCGGGCAAAAGCCGGTCACCCTGCACAAGGAACTGGAAGGTTTCGTGCTCAATCGCCTGCAGGGGGCATTGCTGCGCGAAGCCTTCCGGCTGGTGCAAAGCGGCTGCGTCAGTGTCGAAGACCTGGATGTCACCGTCAAAGACGGCCTGGGATTGCGCTGGTCTTTCATGGGGCCGTTCGAAACCATAGACCTGAACGCGCCCGACGGCCTGCAGGATTATTGCCAGCGCTACGGCGGCATGTATGAATCCATCTCGAAGGAGCAGACCGATACGCAGGCCTGGCAGCCCGAGCTGGTCGCCGCCGTCGAGCAAGCGCGGCGCGCGCTGCTTTCCAAGGATCAGTTGCTGGACCGGCGCATATGGCGCGACGAACGCTTGATGGCCTTGCTGCTGCACAAGCAGCAGTCGGACTCCAATGAATCAAAGTAAACCGGCATCAGAAAGGAAACCTCATGGCCAGTAAAAAGAAAGTAGTGATTACCTGCGCGGTAACGGGGGCGATCCATACGCCCAGCATGTCCGAGCACCTGCCCGTCACGGCCGACGAAATCGCCGACGCCGCCATTGCCGCCGCCCAGGCGGGCGCGGCGGTGCTGCACCTGCACGCGCGCGATCCCAAGGATGGCCGTCCCACCCAGGACCCCGAGTTCTTCAGGCCGTTCCTGGCCCGGATCAAGGCCGGCACCGACGCCGTGGTCAACATCACCACCGGCGGCAGCCCGCACATGACCGTAGAAGAACGCATGCGTCCGGCCATGACGTTCAAGCCCGAGCTGGCTTCCCTGAATATGGGTTCCATGAACTTCGGCCTGTTCCCCATGCTCGACCGCTTCAAGCACTTCGAGCACGAGTGGGAACGGCAGCATCTGGAAAACAGCCGCGACCTGATCTTCAAGAATACGTATAAGGATATCGAGGCCATACTGCGCCAGGGCAGCGAAAACGGCACCCGCTTCGAGTTCGAGTGCTATGACATCAGCCATCTCTACAATCTGGCGCACTTCATGGATCGCGGGCTGGTGCAAAGCCCGCCATTCATCCAGTCCGTGTTCGGCATCCTGGGGGGCATCGGCCCCAACCCCGAAGACTTGATGCATATGCGCCGTACGGCCGACCGCCTGTTCGGCGATAACTATCAATGGTCGATTCTGGGCGCCGGGCGCAACCAGATACCGCTGGCCACGATGGGCGCGGCCATGGGCTCCAATGTACGGGTCGGCCTTGAAGACTCGCTGTGGATAGGGCCGGGCCAGCTTGCCTCGTCCAACGCCGAGCAGGTCAGCCGCATTCGCGTCATCCTGGAGGCGCTCAATCTGGACGTCGCCACGCCGGACGAGGCGCGCGCCATCCTGCATCTGAAAGGCGCCGACAAGGTGGCGTTCTAATCCATGCCAAAGAGGCCGATGTTCGATTTGTCGGGGCAGCTTGCGCTGGTGACCGGATCGTCCCGGGGCATTGGCTATGCGGCGGCGCGGGCGCTCGGCCTGCAGGGCGCCACGGTGGTGCTGAACGGGCGCCAGGCCGATACGCTGGAAGCGGCCGCGCAAACGCTGCGTGATCAAGGCATCCGCGCGCAAATCCTGCCTTTCGATATCTTCGATGTCGATCAGGCGGTTGCGGCAGTCGATACGCTGCGGGAGGATGCGGGGAAGATCGATATTTTCTTTTCCAATGCCGGCATTCAGCATCGCGCGCCGCTGCTGTCGTTTCCGCATCAGGAATTCGAGCGCATCGTGTCGGGCAACCTGACGTCGCAATGGGCGCTGGGCCGGCATATCGCGGCGGGCATGGCAGAGCGCGGCTATGGCCGGATCATCTTCACGGGCTCCGTCACGGCATTGCTGGGCCGGCCCGAAGTCACGGCCTACACGGCGGCCAAGGCGGCGCTGCACGGCCTGGTCCGGCAATGGTCGGCCGAGCTGTCCGGCTCGGGGATCACGGTCAATGCGATTGCGCCCGGCTATGTCAAAACCGAGCTGACCCGCAATCTGTGGGGGGACACGGCGTTCAATGCCTGGCTGGAAGAGCGGGTCCCGCAAAAGAAATGGGGCGACCCGGACGACATCGCATCCGCTGTCGTGTTCATGGCCGCGCGCGAATCGCGTTTCGTGACCGGCCAGGTACTGGCGGTGGACGGCGGCCTGTCTTCCTGCATGATGTAGGCGCGGCCGGGCCGGGAGGCCGGCGGGCCTCAGGCTTCGCGCCGGCCAGCCAGGCTGCGCTTGGTCTTTTCCAGCGCGCGGCTGGCCTGCTTGCCGCGTCTCAAGGCCACACCCAGCGCCAGTACATCGATCAATGCCAAGTGCGCCAGGCGTGAAATCATGGGGCTGTAGATTTCGGTGTCTTCCTGCGTGTCGGCGCGCAGCATGACGGTGGCCAGGTCGGCCAGCGGCGTGTTGGACGCGCTGATCGCGATGACGGGGCAAGCGTTCTTGCGGGCGAGCTTGACGGCATCCAGCAATTCCCGCGAGCGTCCCGAATGCGAAATGGCGACCAGCACGTCTTTGGGGCCCAGCATGGATGCGGCCATCAGTTGCACATGACTGTCGGAATAGGCGACCGTGGCCAAATCGAATCTGAAGAACTTGTGCTGGGCGTCGGCGGCGACGATGCCCGAGTTGCCGACCCCGTAGAACTCGATGCGGCGGGCGTTGGACAGCAGCCCGATGGCGGCGTCGATCTGGTCAGGGTTGATGTCGTTGCGCACGCGCAGCAGGGCCGATACGGCATTGTCCAGGACTTTGGCGGCCAGCATGGCCGCGCCGTCATCCGCATGCAGGGAGGAATGGACATAGGGCACGCCCGCCATCAGGCTGGCGGCCAGCTTGATCTTGAAGTCCGGCCAGCCCCGGTAGCCCATGCTGCGGCAAAAGCGGATGACGGTGGGTTCGCTGACCTGGGCCAGCTGCGCCACATCGCCCAGGGCCGACTTGGCCACATCGTGGGTCTGGTCAAGCAAGAGCTGAGCCACTTTGCGCTCGGCCGTGCTCAGGCTTGGAAGCTGCTGTTTGATATGTTCCAGCACAGATTTATTCATGATGGCAGTTATCCAGGTAGGCGGCCGCGCCCAGCAGCGCCGGATTGGCGCTGTCGATGACGAACACCGGTATGGCGGCCAGATAGGCGGCGAATCGTCCTTTGTCGTCGAAGCGTTGCCGGAAAGGCGAGCGGGGGAAGTAGTCCCCCAGCTTGGGAATGATGCCGCCGCCTATGTAAATGCCGCCGCGCGCGCCCAGCGTCACTGCCAGGTCGCTGGCCGCCGTCCCCAGCATGGCGCAGAATGCGTCCAGGGCCTCCAGACATATTGGGTCTTGGCCGGCGATGGCCAGGCGGCTGATGTCGGCCGGCGTATGGTCTTGCGGCTTCATGCCCCTGTCCAGGCACAGGCTGCGGTAGATGAAAGCCAGGCCCGAGCCGGAGACCAGGCGTTCCATCGAGACGTGTCCGAACGCGCTTGCGGCCGCACGCCACAGCATCTGCTCGCAGTCGTTGCGGGGGGCGAAGCTGACGTGGCCGCCTTCGGCGGCCAGGGGGATCCAGCCTCCCGCCGGATTCGGAATCAGGGCGGACACGCCCAGGCCGGTGCCGGGGCCGAGCAGGCCCAGCGGCGTGCCCGCCACGGGCTCGCCGCCGCCGACCCGGCGCAGCTCGGCGGGCGTCAGCCGGGGCAGCGCCAGCGCCAGCGCGGTGAAGTCGTTGATCACATGCAGCGATTCCAGGCCCAGGCGCCGGCGCAGGTCTTCGATAGAGAACGACCACGAGTAGTTGGTCATGGCGATGTGGTCGCCCAGCACGGGATTGGCCATGCCGAAGACGGCATGCCGGACCGGCGGATTGCCGTGGCGATGCAAGTAATGGCGCACGGCCGCTTCCAGGGTGGGGAAGGCGGCGCTATCCAGCACGTCGATCTTTTCGATGTCGCAGGCCGGGGAGCACAGGGCAAAGCGGGCGTGGGTGCCCCCGATGTCGGCAATCAGCCGGCGCTGCGTGTCAGTCGTGCCAGTAGACATCGGTGGGAACCTCGGTTTGGGTGATGACGTAGCTGATGGGCAGTGCCGGATCGGGCCGCTTTGCGGCTTGCGCCAGCACCTGGCGCTTGGCTTGCCCCGCGATGGCGATCATGATGCGTCCGGCGCCGAGCAGGGCGGCCAGCGTCATGCTGATCCGCTCATGAGGCGCCCCGACGGGGCTCAGGTGCATATAGCGTTGCATCTGCTGCCGGTCCAGGGCCTGGGCAAGTTGCGGCGCGCCGGGAAACAGCGAAGCCGTATGGCCGTCATCGCCCATGCCCAGCAGCACGAGCGACAAGGCGGCCCGCTGGCCGTTGGCGTGCGCAAGGCTGCTTTGCAGATCGCCGGGGTGGCTGACCAGGCCGGTGAACCTTGCCGCGCTTGCCTGATGCTGCAACAGGTTTTCGCGCACCAGCCGTTCATTGCTGTCGGCGTGTCCGGGGGCCACGAAACGCTCGTCGACCAGCACGATGTCGATCGCAGGCCAGGGCAGGTCGCTGCGGCTCAGGGCCTTGAACAGCGCAATGGGCGAGCGCCCGCCCGAGACGGCCAGACCCGCGCGCCCGCTGTCGGCAACGGCCTGTTTCAAGGTGGCGGATATATCGCGCACCAGTGCGTCGACATAGTGTTCGCGGGAAGTGAATTCATGCCACATATCAGGTCTCTTCATGCCAGACGACACCTGCGCGGGACAGCAGGCCGCTGGAGGCGGCCGGCCCCCAACTGCCTGCGGTGTACAGCTTGGGCGCGATGGCGTGCCGGTTCCAGCAGTCGATAATCGGTTCGACCCAGCTCCAGGCCTGCGCCTGTTCGTCGCAACGCATGAACAGCGCCAGGCGGCCGCGTATCACATCCAGCAGCAAGCGCTCGTAGGCATCGGCCCAGCGCGCCTTGAACATCGTGTGGAAGTCCAGGTTCAGGTAGGTGGACTGCAGGCTCATGGCATCGCCCGGCTCTTTGGCCAGAAAGTACAGGCGCACGCTTTCTTTGGGCTGCAGCCGTATGACCAGGCGATTGGCCGAGTGCAGGCCGATGGGCATGGGAAAGACGGAATGGGGCACTTTGCGGAAATTGATGACGATCTCGGCGACCCGTTCCTGCATGCGCTTGCCGGTGCGCAGGAAGAAGGGCACGCCGGCCCAGCGCCAATTGCCGACTTCGGCCTGCAGGGCCACAAAGGTTTCGGTGTTGCTGTCCGGCGCCACCTTGTGTTCATCGCGGTAAGCGGCAACCGGCATGCCGTTGATGGCGCCGCTGCGGTACTGGCCGCGCACGGTCTTGGCCAGCACGTCTTCAGGGGTGAAGGGCTTGAGCGATTTGAGCACTTTCAGCTTTTCGTCGCGCACGACGTCTTCCGACAGGCTGGGGGGCGGCTCCATGGCGACCATGCACAGCAACTGGAGCAGATGGCTTTGCAGCATGTCGCGCAGCGCGCCGGTGCGGTCGTAGAACTCCCCCCGTTCTTCCACGCCCAGCTCTTCGGCGATGGTGATCTGTACATTGTCTATCCACTCGCGGCGCCACAAGGGTTCGAACAGGGTGTTGCCGAAGCGGATGGCCATCAGGTTCTGTACGGATTCCTTGCCCAGATAATGGTCGATGCGGTAGATCTGGTTCTCGGCAAAGCATTTCCCCACGGCGGCGTTGATGGCATTGGAGGACTCCAGGTCGTGGCCCAGGGGTTTTTCGAGCACGACCCTGACGTTGGGGTGGTTGATGCCCACGACCGCCAGTTGCTGGCAGATCGTGGTGAACAGGTGGGGGGCTGTAGCCAAATAACAAACGGTGACCCGCTCGGGCGAGACCCCCAGCGCCTGTGCCAGCGCGGCGTAGTCGTCGGCCCGGCCCGCATCCAGCGTCTGGAAATGCAGGCGGCTTGCGAAGCCGGCCCACACGTCCTCGTCAAAATCCACGCCCAGCCGGGGCTTGACCCGTTCCGACAGCAGGGCCAGGTAGCCGTCGCGGCCGATATCCTTGCGTCCCAAGGCGAAAATCCGCCCGTCCTGATGCAGCGCGCCCGCTTTGTGCGCATGGTAAAGCGAAGGGATGAGCTTGCGCAGAGCCAGGTCGCCAGTGCCTCCAAAAAATACGATGTCAAAGGCGGGGGTCGTGGACATTGGGCTCTTCCTTATGAGTGAGTGCGTCTTTGATGCCATGCCGCGTGTATCGTTGCGTGCCGGAATGAAGTAATTTAGCTACAGGTCGGGCGGCTTGTAAAGCCAGACGGTTTAAGGGTAAGCCCCCAATTGAAGTGGTGCCAAGCCGCTGTAATAATGTAATCGATTACATTATGGAGAGCCGATATCGCTATGGCAAGACCGTATGCCGAACCCGGGACGGGTGCGATGCGCAGTGTGTCCATCGCGCAGGTGGCCGAGCATGCCGGGGTGTCGGTGGCGACGGTGTCACGCGTGCTCAATGGCAAGCAGGCCGTTAAAGAGCAGACGCGCTTGCGGGTGGCGGAATCGGTCCAGGCCATGGGCTACCGGGTCAATCAGCTTGCGCGCAGCCTGCGCACCGACGAAAGCCGCTTGCTCTTGATCATGGTGCCCGATATCGGCAATCCGTTCTATGCGCAGATCGTGCAGGGCATCAACGGGGTGGTGCAAGACAAGGGCTATTCGGTGCTGCTGTGCGAAACCGGCGGCGATGCCAACCGCGAACGCCGCTATTTCGACCTGCTGTCCTCGCGCCGCGCCGATGGCGCGATTTGCCTGGACCCCTATACCGTGCAGCAGGCGCTGCATGGCGAGGCCTTGCATTTCCCCTGGGTGGCCTGCTGCGAATTCGACCGCCGGGCCGACGTCCCCTATGTGGGTATCGATAACCGGGCCGCCGCCCGGGACGCTGTTTCCTATCTGATCGGCAAGGGCCACACGCGCATCGCTTTCGTCAATTCGGATATCCGGTTCATGTACGCGCGCGAACGCCTTCAGGGCTATGCCGATGCGCTGGCGCAGGCCGGCATCGCGCTCAACGCCGACTATTGCCTGTGCGCCGACAGCCTGGATTTTGCGGCCGGGAAAGCCGCGGCCGGTACCCTGGCCGCGCTGGACCAGCGGCCCACGGCGGTGTTTGCCGTCTCCGATACCTTGGCCATCGGCATGCTGCGGGGACTGCGCGAAGCGGGGCTGCATGTGCCCGGCGACATGGCGGTCATGGGCTTCGACGATATCGCGCTGGCGCAACAGACGTATCCCGCCTTGAGCACGGTCGCCCAGCCCATGCGCACTTTGGGGGAGCAGGCGGCCTATGCCTTGCTGAAGCAGCTGGACGACCCGCGCACGCGGGCCGCCGGCGTGCTGCTGCCGCACAAGCTGGTGCTGCGGGAGAGCGCCTGATGAGCTTATCCATCGCGTTCCGGTCGGTCAGCAAGGATTTCGGGTCCGTGCGGGTCTTGAATGACGTCAGCTTCAGCCTGGAACGAGGCAAGGTGTATGGCCTGCTCGGCGAAAACGGCGCGGGCAAATCAACCCTCATGAAAATTCTGTGCGGCTATGAAAAGCCCTCGGAAGGGGACATTCTGGTCGATGGCCAGCCCTGCGTGTTCGACTCATCGCGGGCCGCCGAAAGCCTGGGCATTGTGCTGATCCACCAGGAAATCAACCTGGCCGACGAACTGACCATTGCCCAGAATATTTTCCTGGGCCATGAAAAGAAACGCGGCATTTTCCTGGACAATAAATCCATGCATGGCGCCGCGGCGCAGGTCTTGGCCCAGGTCGGCCTGCAGGCCGACCCCGACACGCGGGTGGGCCGCCTGATCGTGGCCGAAAAGCAATTGGTGGAGGTTGCCAAGGCACTGGCCAAGCAGGCCCGCTTGCTTGTCATGGACGAACCCACGGCAACCCTTACGCCCGGCGAAACCGAACGCCTGTTTGCGCTGATCGGGCAGTTTCGCCAACAGGGCGTCACCATCGTCTACATTTCGCACAAGCTCGATGAGATCGAGCGCGTGACCGACCAGATCATCGTGATGCGCGATGGCCGCTATGTCACGAGCGCGCCCACGGCCAGCGTCTCAAGGCGGCAAATGGCCAATCTGATGGTCGGCCGCGAGCTGGCCGATCTGTTTCCGCGCAAATCGCCGGTCGATGCGGCTTGCGCGCCGGTGCTGGAAGTGCGGGATCTGTCGGTGCCCGGATGGGCCGACGGCATCGGCTTCGATGTACGCCCGGGCGAGATCCTGGGGTTTGCCGGCCTGGTCGGCGCCGGGCGCACCGAGTTGTTCGAAGGGCTGCTGGGCCTGCGCGAGCGCAGCGGCGGACGGATATTCCTGCAAGGGCAAGAGCGGAACATACGCAATCCTCGCCAGGCCGCGCGCCATGGCCTGACCTATTTAAGCGAAGACCGCAAGGGCAAGGGTATTTTGCTGGCCTTCGGCATGCGCCAGAATGTCACCCTGATGGCACTGCAGCGTTATGCGCGTCCGCTGCTCGATGCCGGGCTGGAGCGCGCGGCGCTGGACAAGGCCATGCGAAAGTTCGGCATACGCACGGGCAATCCCGGCAATCCCGCTTCGGCCCTGTCGGGCGGCAACCAACAGAAGCTGGCGCTGGCCAAGGTGCTTCACCCGGATCCCGCCGTGGTCATTCTTGACGAACCCACGCGAGGCGTCGATATCGGCGCGAAGCGCGACATCTATTTTCTGATTCACGAGCTGGCCAGCCAGGGCCTGGCTGTCGTGGTGATTTCGTCCGAGCTCATGGAACTCATCGGCCTGTGCCACCGCGTGGCGGTCATGCGCGCGGGGCGGCTGCAGGCCATGCTGGACGCTGGCCAGTTAAACGAAAAGGAGCTGATTGCGCATGCAACCGGAACACACCAAGGCGCCTGAAACCGGCCCATCGCCATCCGGCGCGGGGGCGGCGCGGCATGGCGCGCCTTCATGGACGGGACATCTGCACGGGCTGGGCCCCATCGCGGGACTGGTGCTTTTGTGCATTGCCGGCACGCTGCTCAACAGCAGCTTTGCCGATATCGACAACATCATGAATGTGCTGACGCGCACCGCCTTTATCGGCATCATCGCGGTGGGAATGTGCTTCGTCATTATCTCGGGCGGCATCGATTTGTCGGTCGGCTCGATGGCCGCGCTCATTGCCGGCAGCATGATTCTGGTGATGAACGCGCTGGCTGCGGTCGTGGCATCGCAGGTGGCCGTCATTATGCTGGGCATGGCGTTCGCGCTGGCGCTGGGCGGCTTGCTTGGCCTGGCGCACGGGCTGTTGATCACGCGCGGGCGCATCGAGCCCTTTATCGTCACGCTGGGAACGCTGGGGATCTTCCGGGCCTATCTGACCTATCTCTCGGATGGCGGCGCCATCACCCTGGACATGAATGTGTCCGACGCCTACAGCCCGGTCTACTACGGCAGCTTGCTGGGCATACCGATTCCGGTGTGGGTCTTCGTCGCCATTGCCTTGTTGGGCGGGCTGTTGCTGAATCGCACCGCCTTCGGCCGCTATGTGCAAGCCATCGGCTCCAACGAGCAGGTGGCGCGTTATGCGGCGGTCAACGTCGACAGGACCAAAACGCTGACTTATGTGCTGCTTGGCATGTGCGTGGGCATCGCCACGGTGCTGTATGTGCCGCGGCTGGGCTCGGCCAGCCCGACGACCGGCCTGTTGTGGGAGCTTGAAGCCATTGCCGCCGTGATCGTGGGCGGTACGGCGCTGAAAGGGGGCGCGGGCACCATGACGGGCACGGTGGTCGGCGCGATCCTGCTGTCGGTCATCGGCAATATCCTCAACTTGACCAGCATCATCAGCGTGTACTTGAACGCGGCGGTGCAGGGCTTCGTGATCATCATCGTCGCCTTCCTGCAGCGGCGCCGTTCCTGACATGTATCGCAAAGTGCTTGCGATTTTCCAATGCATCAAACCCGGAGACAAGAAATGAAATCATCGCTACGCAAACTGGCCATAGGCCTGTCCGCCCTGGCCGCCATGGGGCTCTCTTCTGCCGCCCTGGCGCAACAGAAGGTGACCCTGGGCGTGTCCATTCCGGCCGCCACGCACAGCTTCACCGCCGGTGTGGTGTGGTGGTCCAACCAGGCCAAGGCCGAGCTGGAAAAAGCGCATCCCGGCCTGCAGGTCATCGTCAAGACCTCCAGCGGCGCGCCCGAGCAGGCCAATCAGCTGCAAGATCTGCTGACCGTCAACAAGATCAACGCGCTGGTCATCATGCCGTTCGAGTCCGCCTCGCTGACGCAGCCGGTGGCCCAAGTCAAGAAGAAGGGCGTATACGTCACAGTGGTGGATCGCGGCCTGACGGATACCAGCGCGCAAGACGCTTATGTATCGGGCGACAACACCGCCTTCGGCCGGCTGCCCGCCGAATACCTGGTGAAGAAGCTGGACGGCAAGGGCAATATCGTGGCCTTGCGCGGCCTTGCCACCACGCTGGACAACGAACGCATGGACGCCTTCAAGGCGGTCATCGACCAGCACCCCGGCATCAAGCTGCTGGATGCCCGCTACGGCAACTGGAATCGCGATGACGCGTTCAAGGTCATGCAGGATTATCTGACGCGCTTCAAGCATATCGACGCCGTCTGGGCTGCCGATGACGATATGGCCTTTGGCGTGCTCAGGGCCATCGAGCAGGCCAAGCGCAGCGACATCAAGGAAGTCTTCGGCGGCGCGGGGGCCAAAGGCATGGTCAAGACGATTATCGACGGCAGCAACCCGCTTATACAGGCCGATGTATCGTACTCGCCCAAGTTCATTTACGACGCCATCAAGCTGACCGCCGAGGCGCGGCTGAAGGGCGAGGCCTTGCCCGAAACCACCATCATTCCTTCGGTTCTGATCACCAAGGAAAATGCCCAGGACTTCTACTTTCCCGACTCGCCTTTCTAAGCGGGCATCAGCATGAAGACGATCAAAGGGCCCGGAATTTTCCTGGCGCAATTCGCCGGCGACGCGCCGCCGTTCAATAGCCTGGAAGGCCTGGCCCGCTGGGCGGCCGGCCTGGGCTACCAAGGCGTGCAGATACCCACCAACGATCCGGGGCTGTTCGATGTGCGCAAGGCCGCCGAAAGCCAGGTGTACTGCGACGAGGTCAGCGGCATGCTGGCTGGCCACGGCCTGGCCGTCACCGAGCTGTCCACCCATTTGCAGGGCCAACTGCTGGCGGTGCATCCCGCCTACGACGCTTTGTTCGATGGGTTTGCGGCAGCGGCGGTCCGGGGCAATCCGGCGGCCCGGCGGCAATGGGCGCACGAGCAGCTGTTGTGCGCGGCCCGGGCGTCGCAGCGGCTTGGCCTGACGGCGCATGCGACCTTTTCCGGCGCGCTGGCCTGGCCCTATCTGTATCCCTGGCCCCAGCGCCCGGCGGGCCTGGTCGACGAGGCATTTGCCGAGCTTGCCCGCCGCTGGTCGCCGATACTCAACGCCTTCGATGAGGCCGGCGTCGACGTCAGTTACGAGCTGCATCCCGGCGAAGACTTGCACGATGGCCTGACGTTCGAGCGTTTCCTGGAAGCCGTGGGCGGCCACCCGCGGGCCAATATCCTGTACGATCCCAGTCACTTCGTCCTGCAGCAGCTCGATTATCTGGCTTTCATCGACCTCTATCACGAGCGCATCAGATCGTTTCACGTCAAAGATGCCGAATTCCGGCCCAGCGGCAGGCAGGGCGTGTACGGCGGTTTTGCCAACTGGATTGACCGCGCGGGCCGTTTTCGTTCTCTTGGAGACGGCCAGGTGGATTTCGGTTCTATCTTTTCAAAGATGGCGCAGTACGATTACGGCGGGTGGGCGGTGCTTGAATGGGAGTGCTGCCTGAAGCACCCGGAGCAGGGCGCGGCGGAAGGCGCGCCCTTCATTGCGAAGCATATTATTCGCGTGGCCGACCGCGCTTTCGACGATTTCGCCAAAAGCGCGGCGTCCGAAGCGCAGCATAAAGGGCTGCTGGGTATCGATTGAACGGGTTGACAGGCATGCGCAAGCGACTGAGATGGGGTATGGTGGGCGGCGGACACGGCGCTTTCATTGGCGCGGTTCATCGGATGGCGGCGCGCCTGGATGACCGTTACGAGCTGCTTGCCGGCGCCTTGTCCGGCAACGCGGAACGGGCGGCCGCCAGCGCCGCCGATGCCGGTATCGCCCCCGAGCGCAGCTACGCCGACTGGCGCGAGATGGCACAGCGCGAGGGCGCGTTGCGGCGCGCCGGGCGCGGCGGCATCGATGCCGTGTCCATCGTCACGCCCAACCATCTGCACGCCCCGGTGGCCCGGGCCTTTCTGGCCGAGGGCATACACATTATTTGCGACAAGCCGCTTACGGTATCGCTGGCCGAGGCGCTTGAATTGCAGGCGCTGGCACGCCGCAGTTCGGCCTTGTTCGTGCTGACCCATACTTATACCGGCTACCCCATGGTGCGCCATGCCCGGTCGCTGGTCGCCCAGGGCGCCATTGGCGAGCTGCGCCTGTTGCAGGTGGAATATTCGCAGGACTGGTGGGCCGATGCCGCGGCCCTGACCGGCGAAGGCGGCTGGCGGGAGGACCCCGCCATCGCGGGTCCGGCGGGAACCCTGGGCGATGTCGGCATCCATGCCTATCAACTGGCGAACTATGTCAGCGGGGCCGAGCCCGCCGGCATCGCCGCGGAACTGCATACCTTCATGCCGGGCCGGCGCCTGGACGACCACGTGCAGGTCATGCTGCGCTACGCGAATGGCGCACGCGGCACCTTGTGGGCCAGCCAGGTCGCCACCGGATGCGAGAACGCCTTGAGCCTGCGGCTCTATGGCAGCCGCGCTCAATTGCGCTTCGATCAGGAAGAGCCCAATGTGCTCTGGCTGACACCGCAAGGGGGCGTTGCGCAGCGCATCACGCGCGGCCGGGCCGACAGCGAGGCGGCTGCGCATGCCACGCGTATCCCTGCGGGGCATCCGGAAGGCTATATCGAGGCGTTTGCGCAGCTATACCGCGATGCGGCCGATCTGATCGCGGCGCACGAGGCGGGCGTCGCAGCGCCGCCCGGCGCGGCCTACTTGCCCGGCCTGGAAGATGGCGTGTCGGGCCACCGGTTTATCGATGCCGTCCTGCGGAGCCATCGCGCCAATAGCGCCTGGGTCGCGGTATGAGCAAGCATAGCCCGCGCAGCACGATTGCCGACGTGGCGCGCTATGCCGGCGTATCCAAGGCGACCGTCTCGCGCTTCCTGAATCATCGCGAGACCTTGCTGTCGCCCGAGATTGCGCGCCGGGTCGAAGCGGCCGTCGCCGAACTCAAATACATACCCAGCCCCATGGCGCAGGCCCTGAAGCGCGGGCGTTCGCGCCTGATCGGGCTGGTGGTGGCCGATATCACCAACCCTTATTCGGTGGCCGTGTTGCGCGGGGCCGAGCAAGCCTGCCGCGAGGCGGGCTATCTGGTGATGCTGTTCAACCTGGGCAACGAGAGCGAGCGCGAAAGCGCCGGCTTGCGCGCGCTGTCCTCGTACAAGGTCGAAGGCTTCATCCTGAACACCATGGGCCACGATGCGGGGGCGGTGATGGAGACGGCCAGGCAAGGCAAACCCATCGTACTGGTGGACCGCCAGCACGACGGGCTGGACGTGGATCTGGTGTCGCTGGACAACCAGCACGCCATGACGGTCAGCGCCGGGCACCTGCTGGAAGCAGGCTACCGGGAATTGATGCTGGTCACCGAGCCTATGGGCAAGGTCAGTTCGCGTATCGAGCGCGTGCAGGCCTTCAATGATTTTGTCCGGTCCCATGCCGGCGAGGCATCCGGCTCCTGCCTTGAAACACTGGCGGAAGACCAGGCCGGGCTGATCGCCGCCTTGCGGGCATTGCGCGCACGCGCGGCGGCCCGCTCGCCTTCCGGCGGCGCCGCCGGGGTACCGGCCGTCATCGCCGGCAATGCCGTGGTCACGCTGCGCGTGGTGGAAGCCATCGCGCAACTGGGCTGGCGCCTGGGGCAGGATATCGGCCTGCTGGGCATCGACGATACGCCCTGGATACCTTATATCGGGCCAGGCATCAGCGCGGTGTCCCAGCCCACGGGCGACCTGGGCCGGCTTGCCGCGCGCTGCCTGATGCAGCGCCTGCAAGGCATGAACGGGCCTGCCCGCAAGATGCGTTTGCCCGGTACGCTGATCGTTCGCGGCTCCACGCAGTTCGGGCATATGGCGCGCACGCTTTGATGCGTGTGTCTGCATGCCTGTGCCGGCTCAACCGGCACAGGCATGCCGGGTTGGCGCGCCTTGCCAAAAACGGGCTTGAAATGGGGTGGCCGGAACAGCTGATATAATTTCCCGCTTCTTCGGCTCTATTATGAAACCGGTTTCATAAGCGCGGCCCTTGCCACCCGTTTTCGGTAAGGCTTTGCTTTTGTTTTCAAGTAGGTATTTTTTTAATCGCGCGGTATGCTTTGATCGCCGGCAATACCTAAGGTTCAGATAACGTGAATTACACCTTTCAATTTGGTCCGGTCTTTGACGCCTGGCCTTTGCTGCTTCACGGCACCTGGATGACCGTCCAGCTGTCCTTCATGGCGATGCTGCTGGGCCTGTTGGTGGCTATTGTGTGCGCGTGGGGCAAGACGGCGGGGCCCGCGCCCTTGCGCTGGCTGATCAATGTCTACATTGAAATCATCCGGAACACGCCGTTTCTGGTGCAACTGTTTTTCTTCTTCTTCGCCCTGCCCGCGGTAGGGGTGCGGTGGTCGCCCTATACGGCGGCGCTGGTTGCCATGGTCTTCAACCTGGGCGCCTATGCCACGGAAATCGTGCGCGCGGGGATAGAGTCCATACCCAAGGGGCAGATCGAGGCGGGCCTGGCGCTGAATCTGTCGCGGTTGGAAATTTTCCGCTTCGTGGTGCTCAAGCCCGCCCTGAAAGCCATTTATCCGGCGCTGACCAGCCAATTCATTTTGCTGATGCTGGCATCCAGCGTGGTGTCGGTGATCTCCGCCGATGACCTGACCTCGGTGGCCGCCAATCTGCAGTCCGAGACGTTCCGCAGTTTTGAAATCTACATTGTCATTACCGGTATCTATCTGTTGCTGACGCTGATTTTTTCCTATCTGTTCCGCCTGGTTTTCCAGTGGGGCCTTAACTATCCGGATCGTCGATAATGCGTACCTTTGGCTATTCCGATTTCTGGTTCATTCTTGAAGCCGCCCAGTGGACGGTTGCGCTGTCGCTTATCGCTTTCGCGGGCGGCGGCGTCGTGGGGCTGATCATCGCCCTGTCGCGCACCAGCGAGAACGGCGCGGCACGCGCCTTGTCCATGGGGTTCATTCAGCTGTTTCGCGGCACACCGCTGCTGCTGCAACTGTTCCTGGTGTTTTTCGGCGCGCCGGTCCTGGGGCTGGATATCAATCCGTGGATTGCCGCCGCCGTGGCCCTTACGCTGAACAGCGGCGCCTTCCTGGGCGAAATCTGGCGCGGCTGCATCGAGGCCATACCGCGTGGCCAATGGGAAGCCGCCGAAGCGCTGGGCCTGTCGTATCGCCACAAGATGCGCGATGTGGTGTTGCCGCAAGCGCTGAAGATCGCCGTCCCGCCTACGGTGGGCTATCTGGTGCAAATCGTCAAGGGCACCTCGCTGGCCGCGATCATCGGGTTCACCGAGCTGACCCGTGCCGGGCAGATCATCAATAACGCCACCTTCCAGCCCATGGTGGTGTTTACGGTGGTCGCCATTATTTATTTTGTGTTGTGCTGGCCGCTGTCCTTGCTGGCATCGTATATGGAAAGGCGCCTGGCCTTGTCGCTGACGCGATAGGGCGGGCCAGTCAATTTGGCTTTCCTTGTTTTATCAATGTTTTAGTCCAACTTTGGAGACATGGTATGTTCGGAATCAAGAAAATACGTGGTTTTGCAGGCGCCGCTTTGGTGGCAGGCTGCGCGGCGCTTGCCCTGGGCGCCAGCGCGGCGGGGGCGGAAACCATCGACCAGGTGAAAGAAAAGGGCGAGCTCACGATCGGCATGCTGGTTGATTTTCCGCCCTATGGCATTATGAACACCGAGAACAAGCCCGACGGCTATGATGCCGATGTGGCGCGCGTGCTGGCCAAGGATCTTGGCGTCAAGATCAACATCGTGCCGGTGACCGGGCCGAACCGCATCCCCTTCCTGCTGACCAACAAGGTGGACATGCTGGTGGCCTCGCTGGCCATCACGCCCGAGCGCGCCAAGCAGGTTCAGTTCTCGCATCCCTACTCGGCAGCGCAGATTGTCGTGTTCGGCGGCAAAGACACCAAGATCGCCCAGGCCGAAGATCTGTCCGGCCTGCGCATCGGCGTGGCCCGCGCCAGCACCCAGGATATCGCCGTGACCAAGGTTGCGCCCAAGGATGCCAACATCCGCCGTTTCGATGATGACGCTTCGGCCATGCAGGCCCTGCTGTCGGGGCAGGTAGACGCCATTGGCTGCTCGACCACCGTGGCGGGCCAGATCGCCCAGCGCGCGCCCGACCGTTTTGAAAACAAGTTTGTGCTCTTGCAGCAGGAAATGGCGGTAGCCATGCGTCCGGGCGAAGCCGAAACCCTGAAGACCGTCAACGAACTGGTCGACAAGAACATCCAGAACGGCGAGTTCAGCAAGCTGTTCGAAAAATGGTTGGGCAGCCCGCTGCCCGAGTTGAACAAATCCTGATTGGGTAGTGATTGAACATGACTGACACGCAGCCCACGCCTGCGGTCGATCAAACGGGTCGTCCCGCCGCGCTTGGCGGGACGATTATCGAGATCGAAGCGCTTAACAAGTGGTACGACAAGTTCCACGTCCTGACCGATATCGACCTGACCGTTGCCGCCGGCGAGCGCATCGTGGTCTGCGGCCCTTCGGGCTCGGGAAAATCCACCCTGATCCGCTGCATCAACGGATTGGAAAGAATCCAGCAGGGGCGCATTGTCGTCGATGGCATCGACCTGACGGCCAAGGCCGGCAACATCGACGCCGTGCGCCAGGAAGTCGGCATGGTTTTCCAGCAGTTCAATCTGTTTCCGCACATGACGGTACTGCAGAACTGCATGCTGGCGCCCATGCGTTCGCGCGGCGCCAGCAAGGCCGAGGCGGAAGCCCTGGCCATGAAATACCTGACCCGCGTGCGTATCGGCGACCAGGCCAAGAAGTATCCCAGCCAGTTGTCGGGCGGCCAGCAGCAGCGGGTGGCCATTGCGCGTGCGCTGTGCATGACGCCGAAAGTCATGCTGTTCGACGAGCCCACCTCGGCGCTGGACCCCGAGATGGTCAAAGAGGTGCTCGACACCATGATAGGCCTGGCCGAAGACGGCATGACCATGTTGTGCGTGACGCACGAAATGGGCTTTGCCCGCAGCGTGGCCGATCGCGTGATCTTCATGGCCGATGGCGCCATTGTCGAGCAGGCTTCGCCCGAGCAATTCTTCGGCAATCCCACGCACGAAAAAACCCGTGCCTTCCTGGGCCAGATTCTGAATCACTGACATGACATCGGCGCAGCAGGTTTTCGTTTCCCTGGGCTCTTTCGGCGCCTCCGAAGTCAGCCGCCACGGGCAAAATTGGTTTGTACGGCTATGCCATGCCGCAGGCGCTGACGGCGTCGAGATACGCGGCGAACTGCTTGCCGGCCACGATGGCGAACTGGCGGCGCTCGCGTCCACGGTGCGCGGCACCGGAATGGCCTGTGTGTATTCAAGTCCCGACATGCTCTGGAACGCCGGGGGCGATCTTGCCCTGGATGCGCTGGACAAAGGCCTGGACAGTGCGCTTACCCTGGGTGCGGGCGTGCTGAAAATGTCGATAGGCGGTTTCAGGCCTGGCGCCGAAGGCGCTTTGCGCCCACTGGCCGAACGCCTGGCGCGGCAAGATATTGTCCTGCTGATTGAAAACGACCAAACGGAAAGCGCGGGTTCCTTGCCTGCGCTGGAACGGTTTTTTCAGTCCGCCGACCAGGCGGGCCTGGCGCTGGGCATGACCTTCGACATGGGCAACTGGCACTGGAATGGCGAATGTCCGCTGCAGGCGGCCGACGTCTTTTCCGCGCGCGTGCGCTACGTGCATTGCAAAGGCGTGCAGCGCCAGCCCGCCCGCTGGGTTGCCGTTCCCTTGAGCGATTCGGCCGCGGCGTGGCGCGCAGTGCTGCGGGCCATGCCGCGCGGTGTGCCGCGCGCCATCGAGTTTCCCCTGGTGGGCGAAGACTTGTTGTCTGTCACGCGCAACGCCATCGGGCAGTTGCGCAGTCTGGAGAATGAACAGTGACCCGAGCATTGGATGTCGTGACGTTCGGCGAGGCCATGGTCCTGCTGGTGGCCGACCAGCCCGGGCCGCTGGAACAGGTTCAGGGGTTTCACAAGCGCACGGCGGGCGCCGAAACGAATGTGGCGATCGGCCTGTCGCGCCTGGGGCTGCGGGTGGGCTGGGCCAGCCGCCTGGGTTCCGATTCCATGGGCCGGTATCTGCTGGCTGAAATGGAGCGCGAGGGCATCGATTGCTCTCATGTGGCCTGCGATGCGCAACAGCGTACGGGGTTCCAGTTCAAGGGCCGGGTCACCGACGGCAGCGATCCGCCGGTTGAATATCACCGCAAGGGTTCCGCTGCCAGCCAGATGCAGCTGGCCGATATCGACGAAGCCTGGCTATGCGGCGCGCGGCATTTGCACAGCACCGGTGTTTTTGCGGCGATCTCCGATAACTGCTATCAGATCGCAGGCAGGACCATGGCCTTGATGCGCGCAGCCGGCAAAACGGTGTCCTTCGACCCTAATCTGCGTCCCACCTTGTGGGGCTCCACAGAAAAAATGCGTGCCGGCATCAATGCGCTGGCATGCGCCGCCCACTGGGTGTTTCCGGGCCTTGAAGAGGGGCGCTTGCTGACCGGGCTGGACACGCCCGAGGCGATCGCGCAGTTTTATCGCGAGCATGGCGCACAGCTGGTCGTGATCAAGCTGGGGGCCGACGGCGCCTATTTCGATTCAGATGCCGGGCGGGGGTACGTGCCAGGCGTTCCGGTCAAGACGGTGGTCGATACCGTAGGCGCCGGCGACGGCTTTGCCGTCGGCGTGGTCAGCGCCATGCTGGAAGGCGCCAGCCTGGATGCCGCCGTGGCGCGCGGCGCCTGGATAGGCGCGCGCGCGGTCCAGGTGCTGGGCGATACCGAAGGCCTGCCCACGCGCAAAGAACTCGAGCAGGCCGGCTTATGAGCCGCAAACAGGTCCTGGTCTATCGTGAATTGCCCGCCGATCAATTGGCGCGCTTGCGGCTGGAACACGATGTCGTGGTGGCGAACCCGCGGGTCGCGAGCCAGCAGCAGGCTTTTTTCGAGGCGCTGCCCGTGGTGCAGGGCATGATCGGGTCCAGCTACCCGATCGACCATGCCGTGCTGGCACAGGCCCCTCGGCTGGAAGTCATATCCAGCATTTCGGTGGGGGTCGACAAGTTCGAGCTCGACGCCTTGCGGCAGCGCGGCATTACCTTGTGCCATACGCCGGGGGTCTTGACCGAAACCGTCGCCGATCTGATCTTCGCCATGGTGCTGGCCACCAGCCGCCGCATCCTTGAACTGGGCCGCTATGTGCAGCAGGGGCGCTGGAAGCGCAGCATCGGCGACGACCAGTTCGGCTGGGACGTCCATGGCAAGACGCTGGGCATACTCGGCTATGGCCGGATCGGCCGCGCCCTGGCCCAGCGGGCGGCGCTGGGTTTCAATATGCCGGTGCTCTATCACACGCGTACGCCGACACCCAGCGGATTGCCCGAGGGGCGGGCGCGGGCGGCAAGCATGCGCGAGGTCCTGGAGCAGTCGGATTTCCTGGTCCTGGTGCTGCCCCTGACCGAGCAGACCGAAGGCTTGATCGGGCCCGAGGAGTTCGCCCTGATGAAGCCGGGCGCGATTTTCATCAATGGGGGGCGCGGGCCGGTCGTTCAGGAAGAGGCTTTGCTCGACGCCCTGGACCGGGGGCATTTGCGGGCGGCGGGGCTGGATGTGTTCACGGTCGAACCGCTGCCCGGCGACTCGCCGCTGATCGATCACCCCAAGGTGCTGGCGCTGCCGCATGTCGGCTCGGCCACCCACGAAACCCGTGAAGCCATGTCGCGCATGGCGACCAGCAATCTATTGCTGGCCCTGCAGGGCCAGGCGCCGCTGGCGGTTTATCCGCTGTAGGCGCGGGCAGCGGACATACAAAAGAAAAGCCGGAGCAATCCGGCTTTTCTTGTTCAGGCGATCTGGCTGGCCTGTTTCGCCAGCGTGGTAATGACATCCCATTGCCGGCCGCTGACGGCGGCCTCGGGCGTCAGCCATGATCCGCCCACGCATTTTACATTGGCCAGCGCCATGTATTGCGCGGCATTGCCGGCGTTGATGCCCCCGGTGGGGCAAAACATGATGTCGGGCAGGGGGCCCTGCAGCGCCTTGAGCAACGCGACGCCGCCCACGGCCTCGGCGGGGAAGAGTTTTTGCACGGTAAACCCCTGGTCGGCGGCGTACATGGACTCGGACGCTGTGGCAACGCCGGGCAAGAAGGGCAGGCCCGATGCCTTGGCGGCCGCCGCGATGTCGGCCGTCAGGCCGGGGCTGACGCCGAAGCGGGCGCCCGCTTCGACGGCGGCGTCCCACTGCCTGGCGTTGCGCACCGTGCCGACGCCCACGATGGCCTCGGGGACCGCCTGGCTGATCAGTGCGATGGCTTGCAGCGCAGCGTCCGAGCGCAGGGTGATTTCCAGGCTGCGTATGCCGCCCGCCACCAGCGCCTGCGCCAGGTCGACCGCTGTGTCGATATCCTTGATGACCATCACCGGCATGACCGGGCTTTGTTCCAGCAACTCAAGAGCATTCATGTGTTTCTCGCTATAGGACGATCGGTTCGCGCGGCGCGGACCAATCGGGGTGTTCAAAGGTCGTGGCCCCCGATTCGGCCATGCCGGCATGCAGGCGGAAGGAGGCGAATAGTTCGCGCCCGAACCCAGTCTGATGCGCCTGGATGTCGGCCGGCGCCGGCCGGCGCTGCTGCCAGCCGTCGGCAGCCAGCACGGCAAGCTCGCCGGTATGGGCATCCAGCCGCAGCAGATCGCCATCTTGCAGGTAGGCCAGGGGGCCGCCCGCCAAGGCTTCGGGGCTGGCGTGAATGGCCGCAGGCACCTTGCCCGATGCGCCCGACATGCGGCCATCGGTCAGCAATGCCACCTTGAAACCCTGGTCCTGCAATACAGAGAGCGCCGGCGTGAGCTTGTGCAATTCGGGCATGCCATTGGCCTGCGGTCCCTGGTAGCGCACGACGGCGATAAAGTCGCGGGCCAGTTCCCCTCTATTGTATGCCGCCAGCAGGTCTTCCTGGCTGTTGAACACCAGGGCGGGTGCCTCGATGCTGCGGTGCTCGGCCTTGACCGCCGACACCTTGATGACGGCACGGCCCAGATTGCCTTGCAGCAGTTTCAACCCGCCGTCCGGGCTGAAGGGATCGCTGGCCGGGCGTATGACTGCGGTGTCCAGCGACACCGGCCCCGCGGGCCGCCAGGCCAGCTTGCCGCCATCCAGGAAAGGTTCTTGCGTATAGTGCGCCAGCCCGTCTCCCGCGATGGTCTTGACGTCGGGATGCAGCAGGCCGGCCTGCAGCAGTTCGGCGATGACCAGCCCGATGCCGCCGGCGGCATGGAAGTGATTCACATCGGCTCCGCCGTTCGGGTAGACGCGCGCCAGCAAAGGCACGACGGCGGACAGATCGGAAAAATCGTCCCAGTCGATACAGATGCCGGCGGCGCGGGCAATGGCGACCAGGTGCAGGGTATGGTTGGTGGAGCCCCCCGTGGCCAGCAGGCCTGCGATGCCATTGACAATGGCCTGCTCGGTGATCACTTCAGCCACCGGCGTGAACTCGCCGCCCTGGGCGCCGATGGCGACGGCGCGCTGGGCGGCGGCGCGGGTCAGCGCTTCGCGCAAGGGCGTATTGGGCGGGACGAAGGCACTGCCGGGCAGATGCAGGCCCATGATCTCCATCAGCATCTGGTTGGAATTGGCCGTGCCGTAGAAGGTGCAGGTGCCGGGGCCATGATAAGACTGCGATTCGGATTCCAGCAGCTCGGCGCGGCCGACTT
Source organism: Pusillimonas sp. SM2304 (assembly GCF_031628915.1). NCBI lineage: Bacteria > Pseudomonadati > Pseudomonadota > Betaproteobacteria > Burkholderiales > Alcaligenaceae > Pusillimonas > Pusillimonas sp. SM2304. The sequence continues at coordinate 511,249 of NZ_JAVLUJ010000003.1, read as the reverse complement.
TGCCTTGCGCAAACAACTGGCGGGTATGCGCTTTGTCGTTGTTGGACAGGCCGGTGCTCATGGGGCCGGCCGGAACGAACACCGCGGGCAGGTGGCCGAAACTCAAGGCGCCGATCAACAGGCCCGGCACAATCTTGTCGCACACCCCCAGGTAGACGGCGGCATCGAACATCTGATGGCTCAGCGCGATGGCGGTCGACATGGCAATCACATCGCGCGAGAACAGGCTGAGTTCCATGCCGGTATGGCCCTGGGTCACGCCGTCGCACATGGCGGGCACGCCGCCTGCGAACTGCGCGGTGGCGCCGGCCGCGAAGGCGGCTTGCTTGATGAGTGCGGGGTAGGCCGCCAGGGGCTGATGCGCCGAGAGCATGTCGTTGTACGACGAGACGATCGCCAGGTTCGGGCGGGCGGCCTCCTTGAGCCTGAGCTTGGTGTCGGCGGGCATGGCCGCGAAGGCGTGGGCAAGATTGGTACAGCCCAACTGGCTGCGCCCGGTTTTCTTGCCGTAGGCGGCGCGCGTGCGCTGCAGATACTGCTGTCTTGTAGTCTGGCTACGGTTGATGATGCGCTCAGTGACACGATATAAGGTGCTGTTCAAGGCCATGGTGCGCATCCCGAAGAGTGTGATCAGGATTTTATTGTAATTTAACTACATTACAAAGGCAAGACCGCGCTATCGTGGCAGGTCCGTGTCTGGAAGGCTTGTGCTTTCGCTACAACAGGGCGTTCAAGGCGTTGCCCTGTAGGCCGCCACGGCCACCATGGCCCAGGCGATCAGGAAGGCCGCGCCGCCCAGCGGCGTGATGGCGCCCAGCCATTTTGTGCCGGTCAGCACCAGCACATACAGGCTTCCGCTGAAAACCAGGATGCCGGCGAACATGATGCTGCCCGACAGGCTGAGCAAGGGCGAGCCCATGCGCGCGCCCATCAGGGCAATGGCCAGCATGCCCAGGGCATGCACCAGTTGATAGAGCACGGCGGTTTGCCAGATGGGCAGCATGTCGGGTGTGATCATGCGCTTCAGGCCATGCGCGCCGAAGGCGCCGGCGCCTACGCCCACCAGCAGGGTCAGGGCGGCAACAATAACAAGTTGGCGGTCAGTCATCGATTCTTCCTGTGTCGTAAGGCATATACCCGCGCCGGAAAAGGGGGTGTGCGGATAAGCCGTACTTTAACAGTCCGGCGCCGCGCCGCAGGGGGCGGCTGTCCCCGCCAGAATGCCGGTGCTATGATGAATTCACGCTTGCCAGCGCTTGATCTGGATATGAAATGGATGGTCGCCGCGGCGACATGCGAGGTGCATCATGGACTGGTCTACGCACGAAGTCACCAATCAGGTACCTGAACTGGGCGGCTACAATCTGTATGAAAGCGATGCGGCTTTGCAGGAAGGCGTCAGGCGCGAAGGCGCCCAGCCGCACGCAGAAGCCTTGCTGCACTATGGCGAGCGCCTGGGCCGCGCCGATACGCTGGCCATGGCGCACGAGGCCAATCGCCACAAGCCCGAGCTGGAAGCCTACGACAGGCTGGGCCATCGGGTCGATCGCGTCCATTTCCATCCTTCCTGGCATCGTCTCCTGCGCATGGCTTTCCTGCAGGGCATGCACTGCAGCGCCTGGTCGGCGCCCGGGGCGGGCGCGCACGTTGCCCGCGCGGCTGCTTATCTGATGCATGGGCAGGTCGAGGCCGGTTCGCTGTGTCCCGTGACCATGACCTCGGCAGCCATTCCCGTGCTTGGCCAGGAACCCTGGTTCGACTCGGTTGCGCCGCTGCTTTTTTCATCCCAGTACGACGAGCGCGATGCGCCTTTGTCGGCGAAGGTATCCATGATGATAGGCATGGGCATGACCGAGAAGCAGGGCGGCTCGGACTTGCGCAGCAATACGACCCGTGCGGTGGCGCTGGGTCCGGGCGGACGCGGGAACCTTTATCGACTGACGGGACACAAATGGTTTTTTTCGTCGCCGACGTCCGACGCGCATCTGGTGCTGGCCGGCCATGACGATGTCTTTTCATGCTTTTATGTGCCGCGCTGGCTGGATGACGGCAGCCGGAACACGCTGCGCATTCAACGCCTGAAAAACAAAATGGGCAATGTGTCCAACGCCAGCGCCGAAGTCGAGTTTCAGGACGCCACGGGTGTCCTGGTGGGCGAACCGGGGCGGGGGATCGCCATCCTGGCCGGCATGGCCTCGACCACCCGCCTGGATTGCGTGCTGGGCAGCGCGGCGCTATTGCGCCAAGGGCTGGTGCAGGCCTTGCATCATGCGCGCCATCGCGTGGCTTTCGGCCAGCCGCTGATCCAGCATCCGCTGATGCAAACAGTGCTGATGGATATCGCGCTGGAAAGCGAGGCCGCCACCGTGCTGGCCTTGCGGCTGGCACGCGCCTTCGACGAGGGCGATGACGTGCTGGCGCAGGCCTATCGCCGGATATTGACGCCCGCGGCAAAGTTCTGGATCTGCAAGCGCGGCATCGAGGCCCTGGCCGAATGCATGGAAGTCTGGGGCGGCAACGGCTACATTGAAGACGGGCCCATGGCCCGGCTGTACCGCGAGGCGCCCGTCAACGCCATCTGGGAAGGGTCGGGCAATATCATGTGCCTGGATGTGCTGCGGGGGCTCAAGCGCCACCCCGAGCTGGCCGAGGCCTTGCTGACCCGCCTGGAGCAGGACTGCGCCGGCGAACCCGCGCTGAAGTCCCGGGCGGCCGGCCTGTTGTCCTTGCTGGCTGCGGCCGGCCCGGGCCTGGAGTCCGCGGCCCGGCATATCGCCCAGGAGCTCGTCCTGCTGACGCAGGCCAATTTGCTGCGGCGGCATGCGCCGCAGGTTCTGGCCGACGCCTTCATTCGCAGCCGCTGCCAGTCGGCGGGGCGGGTGTATGGCGCCTCGGCCACACCGCTGGCCTTGCATAGCGTGCTTGAGCGCGCCTGGCCCGGGGCATCAGGATAAACCAGCTGTCGTGGCGACCCGCTAAACCCTATAATCGTTGCGCAGCGCCGCGCCGGCAGCAAGCCGCAGGCATGGCGTATAGGGTATTTTCTTGCGGTACAAAGCGGGGATATTGTGAATAGTATGTTGAACGTGCTGCTGCGGCGCCTGGTCGATGCGCTGATGGCCCGCCGCTGGACCCGTCTGCTGCTTCTGGCGGCAGGGGTTGCGCTGGCCGCGACAGGCGTGCTGTCGGGCGCCGGGCCTGGCACCCAGGCCCAGGCGGGGGCGGCCGGCCAGGACGGCAAGTCCTATGGCCTGACGGGCCGCGTGGTGCGCGTGGCCGACGGCGATACCTTCAACTTGCTGGTCGGCGGCAAACAAGAGCGCGTGCGCTTGGCCAGCATCGATGCCCCTGAAGTCACCAAAGACCGCGAACGGCCCGGCCAGCCCATGGCGCAGGCCTCCAAAGATGCGCTGTCGGCCCTGATCGGCGGCAAGACGCTGACGCTGGTCTGTTTCGAGCGTGACCGCTACGAGCGCAATATTTGCGACGTGCCCCTGGAAGGGGGCATGACCGCTAACCAGAAACAGGTACAGTCCGGCATGGCGTGGGCCAATATGGAAGGGCGCGGCAAGTTCATGCGCGATCCCAAAGTACGCGGACTGGAGCAGCAGGCCAAGGACAAGGGCCTGGGCATCTGGCAGCGGTCCGATGCGGTCAGCCCGTGGGCCTGGCGCTATCAATGCTGGCAGAAGCAGCAGTGCTAAGGGGCGCGCGGTTTTTCCCCGCCCTGGCCGGCGCCCTGCTGATGCTGGCGCTGATGGCGGGCTGCTCGCGCGGCCCGGTCAACAGCCCCTACGCGCAACAGGAAGTGCAAGAGAACGTACTGTATACGGCGTTTACCCAGCGCTCGCCCAAGTATCTGGACCCGGCCAGTTCCTACTCCAGCGACGAAACGCCATTCACCTATTCCATTTACGAACCGCTGTATGGCTACGATTACCTGGCCCGGCCCTATAAGCTGATACCCAGGGCGGCGGTGGCCATCGACCCGCCCATCTATCTGGATGCACAGGGCAATCGCCTGCCCGACGACGTGGCGGGCGAGCAGGTGGCGGTCAGTGTGTACGACGTGCGCATCAAGCCCGGCATTCTGTATCAGCCGCATCCGGCCTTCGCCCGCGATGCGGCGGGGGATTACCGCTATTGGCCGATGCCGCCCGATGCCTTGCGGGGCAAGTTCAGCATGAGCGATTTCGAACACACCGGCACCCGCGAGCTGCATGCCGATGACTATGTGTACGCATTCCGTCGCCTGGCGAGTCCTCGGGTGGTATCGCCCATCTACGGCGTCATGGCCTCGCATATCGTCGGCCTGCGCGAGTATGGCGACCAGCTCAAGCAGGCGGATCAGGCGCTGCGCGACAATCCGGACGCCGCGGCGCATCGCGGCTGGCTGGACCTGCGGCAGACCGGGTTCGACGGTGTCCAGGCGCTCGACGCGCACACCCTGCGCATCAAGGTGATCGGCAAGTATCCGCAGTTCAAATACTGGCTGGCCATGACGTTCACGGCCCCCGTTCCCTGGGAGGCCGACCGCTTTTACCATCAGCCCGGCATGGCCGAGCACAATCTGTCCTTGAATACCTGGCCGGTGGGTACAGGCCCCTACATGATGGCCGAATCCATTGTGAACCGGCGCCACGTGCTGGAACGCAACCCCAACTTCCGGGGCGAGCCCTACCCTTGCCAGGGCGAACCCCAGGATCGCGCAGCGGGCCTGCTGGACGATTGCGGCAAGCTTACCCCTTTTATCGACCGCGTGGTGTTTTCCCTGGAAAAGGAAAGCGTGCCGTTGATGGGCAAATTCCTGCAGGGCTATTACGACATCCCTCAGGCCGACCGCGGGGAATACGGCGTTGCCATGCGCGTGGCGGCGGGCGACTCGGCCGACAAGGCGGCGCTGTATGCCGATCGTGGCTTGCAGTTGCGCAGCTCGACCGAGGCCCAGCAATATTACCTGGGCTTCAACTGGCTTGATCCGGTCCTGGGCGCCGGCGATACCCCCGAGCAGCAGGAAAAAAACCGCAAGCTCCGGCAGGCGATCAGCATTGCGGTCGACTGGGAACAGTATGTGTCTATTTTCCTGAACGACGAAGGCCAGGTGGCCCACGGCCCGGTGCCGCCGGGCGTGCTGGGCTACCAGGAATTGCCCCAGGGCCTGAATCGCCAGGTCTATACCCTGGAGAACGGCCGCGCCGTGCGCCGTCCGCTGGACCAGGCCAGGCAACTGCTTCGTGAAGCCGGCTACCCGGACGGGCGCGACGCCCGCAGCGGCAAGCCGCTGATCCTGCATTTCGACTGGGCCGGCGGCATGGGCTCCAGCGCCATGCTGGACTGGATGCGCCGGCAGCTTGCGGCCATCAACGTGCAGCTCGAGGTGCGGGCCACCGACTACAACCGTTTTCAAGACAAAATGCGCAACGGCACCGCGCAGATGTATATGTGGGGCTGGGTGGCCGATTATCCCGATGCCGAGAACTTCCTGTTCCTGCTGTATGGTCCCAACGCCAAGGCAAAGAACGGCGGTGAGAACGCGTCGAACTACGCCAATCCCGAATTCGACCGCTTGTTCGACCAGATGCGTTTCCTGGATGACGGGCCTGAAAAGGAAGCCCTGGTGCATAAAATGATCGCCATCGCCCAGCACGACGCCCCCTGGATGTTCGGCTATTTTCCCAAGTCGGGCGGCGCTTACCAGTCCTGGGTGGGCAATGCCAAACCCACTCAGATGGTGCGCAACACCTTGCAGTACTACCGCATCGATCCCGATCTGCGCGCCCGGAAAATCGACGCCTGGAACGTCCCGCGGTGGTGGCCGCTATGGTTGCTGGCCGCTCTGGCGGCGGTGGGCGCCGGGCTGGCCTGGCGGGTGGCGCGCGCGCGCGACCGGGCCACGGCGCTGGGCAATACTGACTCTGCGAGCCAACCATGATCCGCTATATTGTCCGCCGGCTATGCTATGGCGTCCTGATCCTGATAGGGGTCAATCTGCTGACCTTCGTCCTGTTTTTTGCCGTCAATACGCCCGACGACATGGCGCGCCTGTCCATAGGCGGGCAACGTGTCAGTCAGAGCGCCATCGACCGCTGGAAAACCGAAAGGGGTTACGACAAGCCGCTGTTCTTCAATACCGGGGCCAGCGGCACGCAACAGTGGACCGACACCATATTCTTTACCCGGTCGGTGCCGCTCTTGCGCTTTGACTTCGGGTTTTCGGACGAGGGCCGCGACATCGGCTACGAAATCAGCCAGCGCATGGGCCCCAGCCTGGCCCTGGCCCTGCCCACCTTCGTGATGGGGCTGTTCGTCTGCATTGCCTTTGCGCTCCTGCTGGTGTTTTTCAAAGGGACGCGGCTTGATTTTGCGGGCGTGGTGATCTGCGTTGTGCTGCTCTCCATCTCGGGGCTCTTCTATATCATTGCAGGGCAATGGCTGTTTGCCAAAGTCCTGCGCTGGGTGCCTTATTCGGGTTTTATCGATGGCTGGGAAAGCGTGCGCTTCCTGGTCCTGCCGGTGCTCGTCAGCATTGTGTCGGGGCTGGGGGCGCAATCGCGCTTTTACCGTACCTTGTTTCTGGAAGAAGCGGGCAAGGACTACGTGCGCACGGCCCGGGCCAAGGGGCTGTCCGAGCGCCTGGTGCTGTTCCGTCACATTCTGCGCAATGCCATGCTGCCCATTCTGACGGGCACCGTGTCGGCCATACCGCTGCTGTTCATGGGCAGCCTGATTTCCGAGTCCTTTTTTGGCATACCGGGCTTGGGCAGCTACACCATCGACGCCATCAACGCACAGGATTTCTCGGTCGTGCGCGCCATGGTATTCCTGGGCTCGGCCTTGTACATCGTCGGCCTGATCCTGGCGGATATTTCATACACGCTCGCCGATCCGCGGATCCGATTCGAGTAACGCCATGCCAAAATTCGTCTTCCTGTGGACCGATATTTTTGTTTTCTGCCTGGTGCTGGCGGTGGCCGTTTATGCCGTCCGGGCCAGCCGCAGCGTATCGCTGCGGTCCGCCTGGCGCAGCGTCGGCCAGACGCCGTCGGCGATGTGCGCGGCGGTGGTGCTGGCCTGCTTTGTGGTGCTGGGGGTGCTTGATTCGGTGCACTACCGCCCCTTGCTGCCACCCGTGGCGGGCAGTGGCGCTGCGGCGCAGAAGGCCGGCCCCATCTACTCGCCCGTCCTGCGTTCGGCGCTGGACGACCTGCTGTCGCTGACGCAGCTGGCCCAGCGCGAGAACACCTATTCGGCGCCGCTGGCCATCCGGCAATTTACCAAGGAAACCGAAATCATCGATGGGGAGCCGGTCCGGGATTTTCCGCGCCTCAAGCATGCGGGCCGATTGCTGGACGACGAGGCCGGCCACCGCGCCGATGTCGTTGGCCGCCTGCTGCAAGGGGTGGCAGCGGGCCTGGCCGCGTCCCTGCTGGCCGCCGCCGTGCTGACCTTGTCCCATTGGCGGCGGCGCGACACGCTGGGCCTGGCCTGGCGGGCCTGGTGGCGCAATGAGTCCGGCATCCCCTGGCGCCCCATGTGGGTGACCCTGAGCCTGATCTTGCTGCTGGCGTCGGCTGCGCTGTCCCTGGGGGCCGACTACCACGTGCTGGGTACGGACCGGACCGGCAACGATGTCTTGTGGCAATGCCTGAAAAGCATACGCACGGCGCTGGTCATCGGCACGCTGACCACGGTCGCCATGCTGCCTCCGGCACTGATCTTCGGTATCGCCGCGGGCTATTTCAAGGGCCGGGTCGACGACGTGATCCAGTACATCTATACCACCCTGACTTCCATCCCGGGCGTGTTGCTGATTGCCGCCTGCGTATTGATGATGCAGGTGTATATCGACAACAATCCCGGCATGTTCGACACGGTGGCCGCGCGGGCCGACCTGCGCCTGTTCCTGCTCTGCCTGATCCTTGGGCTGACCGGATGGGCCGGGCTGTGCCGCCTGCTGCGGGCCGAGGCGCTCAAGCTGCGCGAACTGGAATACGTGCAGGCCGCGCGCGCGTTCGGCATTGGGCACTGGCGCATCATGCGCCGGCATCTGTTGCCCAATCTGATGCATATTGTGCTGATCACGCTGGTGCTGGAGTTTTCCAGCCTGGTCCTGTACGAGGCCGTGCTGTCCTATTTGGGAATCGGGGTGGACCCCAGCACGCCTTCTTTCGGCACCATGATCGACGCGGCGCGGCTCGAGATGTCGCGCGACCCGATGATCTGGTGGAACCTGCTAGGGGCCTTCCTGTTCTTGCTGGCGCTGGTGCTGTCGGCCAATATCTTCGCCGATGCGGTGCAAGACGCCTTCGATCCGCGCATGCGGCGCTTCAGGCCGCAGCGCCCGGCTGCCGTTCATGGTCGCCCCGGCCCCGGGCCGGTCCCGGCGGCGGAGCAGGCCATGAAGGAAGCCCGCCCATGAATCAGTCCGCAAACCTGCCGCAACCTTTCATGCCGGACGATGGCGGGCCCGTTTTGTCCGTTCGCGATCTTTCGGTCCAGATTGCCGGCGAGGCCGGCACCACGCAGGCCGTCAAGTCGCTGGCGCTTGCCATTGCGCGCGGGCAGACCTTTGCGTTGGTGGGCGAATCGGGCTGCGGCAAAAGCATGACCGCGCTGGCCTTGCTGCGCTTGTTGCCCGAGGCGGGCCGGATTGCCGCAGGCCGCATTCACCTGGGGCAGGTCGAGCTGAACAGCCTGTCCGAGCAGGGCATGCGCCGGGTGCGGGGTGGGCAGATCGGTATCATCTTCCAGGAGCCTTCCACCAGCCTGAACCCCGTGATGACGATAGGGCAGCAGCTGCTTGAAACCCTGCGCACGCATACCACGTACCGGGGCAAGGCCCTGACCGAGCGGGCCGCCTGGTGGCTGGCGCGCGTCGGCATACCCGATGCCGAAAAACGCCTGAATGACTATCCCTTCCAGTTCTCGGGCGGCCAGAAACAGCGCATCATGATCGCCATCGCCCTGGCGGCGGAGCCCCGACTGCTGATCGCCGATGAACCCACGACCGCCCTGGACGTGACCGTGCAGGCCCAGATTCTGAATCTGCTGGCAGACATCCAGAAAGAAATGGGCCTGGCCATTATGTTGATCACGCACGATCTGGCCGTGGTCAAGAACGTGGCCGACTACGTGGCGCTCATGCGCGCGGGGGAAATTGTAGAAACGGTGGATGCCGCCAGTTTTTTCGCCTCGCCGCGCCACCCCTACGCGCGCCAGTTGCTGGCGGCCATTCCCACCTTCGCCAAACGGGGGCAGGCCTTGTCAGGCCCCAGAGGCAGCCATGCGGACGGCAATACGCCGGCCGACGCCCGTTCGGGGGCGCATCCGGCCAGGCAGCCGGTAGCGCCGGGCGACGCACCCTTGTTGAGCGTACGCAACCTCTCGGTGGCGTATGCCAGGAAGCAGGGGTGGTGGCAGCGCGGCGGATCACTGATCAACATCGTCAAGGATGTCAGCTTTGATTTGCGCGCCGGCGAAACCCTGGCCCTGCTGGGCGAGTCGGGCTGCGGCAAGACCACGACGGCCAAGGCTTTGCTGCGCCTGCTCGACAAACAGGCCGTGGTGGAAGGCCACGCCAGCCTGAACGGCGAAAGCCTGTTGGATGCGCGCGGCAAACGCCTGCAGCGGCTGCGCCAGTCCATACAGATCGTATTCCAGGACCCTTATGCCTCGCTGGACCCCCGGATGCTGGTGGGCGAAATACTGGACGAAGGCATTGCGGCGCTGCGTCCGGACCGATCCCGGACGCAGCGCTTGGCCCAGATCCGTGAGCTGCTCGACCGCGTGGGCCTGCCCGGCAACACCATAGACCGCTACCCGCACGAGTTCTCCGGCGGCCAGCGCCAGCGCATCGCCATTGCCCGGGCGCTGGCGGTCGAGCCCGCCGTGCTGGTCTGCGACGAACCCACCTCCGCGCTGGACGTGTCGGTGCAGGCGCAGATACTGGACCTGCTGCAGACTTTGCAGGCCGATTTCAACATCGCTTATCTCTTCATCACTCACAATTTCGGGGTGGTCGAATATTTGTCCGACCGTATCGCCATCATGCATGAAGGCAGAATCATCGAATCGGGCGAGGCCGAGGCCGTGCTGACGGCCCCCAGCGAGCCAGAGACCGCGCGCTTGCTGGCGGCGGTGCCTCGTTTATAGACAAGGGTTTGCGCCTGAAAAGGCCAGTGCGGCAGGCAAGGTTGGGGGTGGGAAGGCTGATGCGGCAGGCAAACAAAAGGCCGATGCGGCAGAGGCAAGCGAGTGAGTAGACAGGCCGACGCGACAGGTAAACGTGTGGATAGACAGGCCGACGCGACAGGTAAACGTATGCGTAGAAAGGCCGGTGTGAAAGAGGCTGTGAAGGCGCCTCGCGCACGCCGTTTTAGCCCTGTCAATCGGCGATGCAAGGGCGTGGCTGTTCGAGCCCGGGCTGATGGACAGCCAGTGGCTGTCCATTCGGGCGAGTTCCACGCCCGCGCCGATTGGCAGGGCTAAAACGGGCAACCCCGGCGCAGCCGGGGTCGTAGCGCGCGAAGCCGGAACAGCCTCTTTCACACCGGCCTTTCCTTGCCAATACTGACCAACACCTTTCCCCGCCTATAATGACCATCAAGGTCTCAGCGCGGCCATCTACGTCCCGGCGCGTTGCGACTTGAATTTGGGCCAGGCGCCCGCATATGGAAGTTATGGCATTAAAAGTCTTCGATCTTCAGTGCGAGCAGAATCACGTCTTTGAGGGCTGGTTCGGTTCGGCTGACAACTACGAATCCCAGCAGGCCCGCGGCCTGTTGAGCTGCCCTGTGTGCAATAGTCATCAAGTCAGCAAGAAGCTGTCGGCGCCCCGGCTGAATGTCAGCCACATCAAGGCGCAGGAACAGGCCCAGGCGGCCCAGCCCAGCGCGGCCACGGCTGCGTCCGATGCGGGGCGGGTTGCCCAGATGCAAGCTGAAGCCCTGCGGCACATCCGGCAGATGATACGCAATACTGAAAACGTGGGCGTGCGTTTCGCCGACGAAGCGCGCCGCATGCACGAGGGCGAAGCCGAGGAACGCGCCATACGCGGAACGGCCACCCCGCAAGAGCGCGAGGAACTCATCCGTGACGGCATAGGCGTCATGCCCATCCCCGACTTCCTGGATGACGAGCGCTTGCAATAATCGCAAGGCGATTACCCTGCATAAAACATGCCGGGCATAAAAAAAGCGGCTTGGGCCGCTTTTTTTACATTACCCGGCTGCGGTATTCGCCCGTGCGGGTGTCGATTTCGATTTTATCGCCGATGTTGCAGAACAGGGGAACGGCGACTTCCATGCCCGTGTTGGTCTTGGCGGGCTTGAGCACTTTGCCCGAGGTATCGCCCTTGACGGCGGGTTCGGTGTAGACGATTTCGCGCACAACAATGGTGGGCAGCGATACCGAGATGGCGCGGCCGTCGTAGAACACGACTTCCACGGTCATGCCTTCTTCCAGGTAGTTCAGCGCATCGCCCATGCTTTCGGCTTCGACTTCGTACTGGTTGTACTCTTCGTCCATGAACACATACATGGGGTCGGCATAGTACGAGTAGGTGCATTCCCTGTTTTCAAGCACGACGACTTCGAATTTTTCGTCGGCCTTGTAAACCGATTCGCTGCCCGAGGCGGTCAGCAGGTTCTTGAATTTGAGCTTGACGACGGCCGAGTTGCGGCCCGATTTGTTGTATTCAGCTTTCTGGACGACGAGGGGGTCGCTGCCGACCATCACGACGTTGCCAACGCGCAGTTCTTGTGCGGTTTTCATAGATTTAAAAACTCCGGGGGGGTCAAGTGCTCCGCCAGATGCGACTAGCCGGGCCGGAGCATGTCTTACTAAACCAAGTATTTTAACCGTTTCGCCGCCAAAGCGCTTTTGAAACCATGGCCAGGGCGGTCTTTCATCCTGATCTGAATCAGGATTTCTGCAGTTCCAGGCAAAAACGGGTCAGCGCGCTGGCCAGATCCTGCTGTTGCGACAACTGCCGGCTCCAGCTTGCGCAAGCCGTGCGCCAGGGCGCCCAGGCGGCGGGGGGCAGCGCCTGCTTCAGCAGCGTGCGGCACTGATCCCGCTCGCCGCGATTCCATGCGGTCATCAGCGCGCTGATGGACGGCGGGAAGGGGGACAAGGCCAGCCAGGCGTCAAGCTTGGCCATGTGGGCGTCATCGTCCTGCGGGTAGATATGCCACAGCAGCGGCTTGCCGGCCCACAATGCGCGCACCAGCGAGTCCTCGCCCCGCACGCAGTTCAGGTCGCTGCTCCAGAGCAGCCGGTCGAAATCGGCTTGATCGACGAATGGCATGTCGTGAACGTAAACGGGGCCATGCTGCCCTCGGCTCAGGCCGGGGCAGACACCGGCGGGCGCCAGAATGACCGCGGGCTCCACCTGGGCGGCCAGGGCGTCGATCAGGCTGTCCGCCGGCGCATCCGGGTAGCTGAACAAAAGAACCTGTCTTGCGCCTTCCCCGAGGGATGCGATATGGGCGTCGGGCACACCGATCTTGCGCAGCAAGCGCGTCCGGCATAAGGGGTCGGCCAGCCAGGCATCGCGGCGGGACAGCAGGCCGGGCTCGCGCAGCAGCCCGCCGGTATCCGGGGTGAACCCCGGAAAGAAGAATGCCTTGCGCAGTCCGTTCGCCTGTTTGGACGGCATGGCATGGCAGGATGCCACCCAGCGCTCGGCGCTGAGATATTCAAGGTTGATCCACACGCTGTCGCGTTGGCGCATGCGGGCGATAAAGGGCGGGGGCGGATTGCAGGCAAACGCCTCGATGACCACGGCATGCGGCGCCAGGTCGGGGGCCGGCGCAGTCCAGTGCACGATATCGACACCGTCCAGCAAGGCGCCCGGAATCACGCCGCCGAGCCGGGGTTCAATGCGGGCAAAACTGTTCAGGTCATCGACCCATAGGCGAACGGCGTATTGCTCGGGCATGCCCGCCAACTGTCTGGCCAGCCGCCAGCACACGCCGATATCGCCGAAGTTGTCGACGACCCGGCAGAAAATATCGAAGGAAAGCCTGCTCATTCAGTGGAAATGCAGGGGGGTGAGATCTGTTTCTTCAGGCAGTTCGGGGTGCAGCATTTCACCGATGGGGTTCGGAAAGTAGGGCGCGCCGCAGTCGTCGCAGAATTCAGGCGGATAAATGCCCGGCAGGCGCCGGACATCGGACACGCCCATCTCCTTGAGCAGCGCGGCGATTTCATCCGGCACGTCGACGTGGCCCGCTTCCAGGCCGTCGGAGGCGGCTTCTTCCTTGCTCAGGACGGGCCAGATGCAGCCATAGATGACCTCATTGCCCTGGCGGGTGCTGAAGCCGATGCGGTATTCCTCGATGGCGGCGTCCCCGCAACCGGCGATGACGGCGCGCAGGTCGCCGCCCGACAGGCCGGCGGCGGTTTGCAGCCAGGTCACGGCCGCCTTGAGGGCCAGAGGGCGTATACGCCGGTCCGCCTCGCGGCTATTGACGTAATAGGCGTCGGGCTGAAGGAATTCGACATGGCAGCCGGTGAACTGGGAGGACAGGATGGCCGCCCCGCCTTCCGCCCAATCGCTGTGGCATTGCTGCCGGGAAACGAAGGTGTTTGCGTCTTGCTTGAGTTGCCAGCGGAACAGCGCCTGTCCTTTGGGCACCACCACCACGCCCACGACGAAGCGCGCATCGGCCAGCAAGCCCTCGGGATTGTCCTGCGCATGCAGGAAATGCTGCTCGGCCGAGATGCCCAGCGCCTGTTGCGCCAGGCCTTGGGTCCAGGCCCGCGTTTCCTGAAAGGTTTGCGGCATCTGGTCGAAATTGACCAGTTTGGGAATGAAGGCAAGCTGGGCGTCGGGCGCCGAGATGCAGGCCTGAACCTGCGCCGCCAGCGCGGCAAGCTGGTCGGGCGTGAGGTCGCCGCTGGGCAACTGATAACGGGTCCAGGCGACGATGGGCGCCGAGAACAGCAGGGCGTCGTATTCGGCGCCCGCATGGGCAAGGGTCGTGGATTCGGACAGCGTTTCAGCCTGTTCGACCAGTATCTCGTAAGCGTTGATATCGCTTGCCAGCAGATGATCCAGGGCCGTTTCGACCGTTTTGTTCTTCTTGGCCAGCAATAATTTATTCAGCTGGGCGCCCAGCAGGCCTTCCCAGTAGATATCCTCGAGTCGGCTGCCCGAGCGCGCCAGCGCTTCTGTCAGATTCAGAAGACGCTGGGCGTCGCGGGACAAACGGGACGGCGAAGTAGCAGACATATGACGCATACAAAGTAAAGCGGATAATCTGCCTAGTGTAACGCTTTAGCCCTGGGGTCAGGCCGCGAGCAATTCGCGCAGGACGTAAGGAAGTATGCCTCCGTGCAGATAGTAGTCGACTTCGGTTGCGGTATCGATGCGCAGCAGCATGCTGACCTGCTGGCTTGTGCCGTCCTGGCGGCGTATGGTCAGCGTGACGTCCTGCTGCGGTGCGATGCCGTGTTCGATACCGGTGATATCGAAGGTTTCCTGCCCGGTGATGCCCAGGCTCTGGATGCTGTCGCCATCCTTGAACTGCAAAGGCAGCACCCCCATGCCGACCAGATTGCTGCGGTGGATACGCTCGAAGCTTCGGGCCGCCACGGCCTTGACGCCCAGCAGTTGGGTGCCTTTGGCCGCCCAGTCGCGCGACGAGCCGGTGCCGTATTCTTCGCCCGCAAAGACGACGGTCGGCACGCCCGCCGCCACGTATTTCATGGCGGCATCGTAGATGGACAGGCGCTCGCCGGTCGGTTGATACAATGTTTCTCCGCCTTCGTAGCGGCTGCCGTCGGGCAGGGCCGGAATCATCAGGTTCTTGATGCGCACATTGGCGAAGGTGCCGCGCATCATGATTTCGTGGTTGCCGCGCCGCGATCCATAGCTGTTGAAATCCTGCTTCATGACGCCGTGCGCCTTGAGCCATTCGCCCGCCGGGGAGCTTTCCTTGATGGAGCCGGCCGGAGAGATGTGGTCGGTCGTGACCGAGTCGCCAAACAGGGCCAGGGCGCGGGCGCCCCGCACTGGCGGCATGGCGGCGGGCTGCATGCCGAAGCCGTCGAAGAAGGGCGGTTCGGCGATATAGGTGGATTCGGGCCAGTTGTAGGTATCGCCTTCGACCCCCAGGATATTGCTCCAGAGGTCGCCGGGGTTGGATTTGATTTCCGCGTAATTGCTGCGGAAAACGGCTGGGTCCATGGCTTGCGCCATCAGTGCCTGGACCTCGGCGTTGGTGGGCCAGATATCGCCCAGCCATACATCGCCGTGCTTGCCCCGGCCCACCGGTTCCGTCATCAGATCGCGCAGGACGGTGCCAGCCAGCGCATAGGCGACGACCAGGGGGGGCGAGGCCAGGAAGTTGGCCTTGATGTTCGGGTGGATGCGCGCCTCGAAGTTGCGGTTGCCCGACAGCACGGCTGAGCACACCAGGCCGTTCTGGGTGATGGCTTCGTTCAAGTCGGCAGCCAGGTCGCCCGCGTTGCCGATGCACGTGGTACAGCCGTAGGCGGCAATGTCGAAGCCCAGCTTTTCAAGGTAGGGCAGCAGGCCTGTCTTGGTCAGGTAGTTGGTGACCACGCGCGAGCCCGGGGCCAACGAGGTCTTGATATGCTTGGGCACCGTCATGCCGGCTTCCACGGCCTTCTTGGCCATCAGCCCTGCCGCCAGCAGCACGCTGGGGTTGGAGGTGTTGGTGCACGAGGTAATGGCCGCGATCAGGATGTCGCCGTTCTTGACTTGCGTGCCGGCGCTGGTGGTGAACACTTGATGCAGTCTTTCGGGCGGCTGGTTGAAGCCGCTGGCGGACTGTTCGGAATACAGGCGGGCAAAGGTGTTCTTGACGTCGCCCAGTTCGATGCGGTCTTGCGGGCGCTTGGGGCCGGCCAGCGAGGGCGTGACCGTGGACAGGTCCAGGGTGATGAGTTGGGTGTAGGCGATGTCTTTTGCCTTGGGCACCCCATACATGCCCTGCGCCTTGAAATACGCCTGAAAGGCCTCGATCTCTTCTTGCGTGCGGCCTGTTCCCTTGAAATATTCGATGGTGCGGTCGTCGACCGGGAAAAACCCCATGGTCGCGCCGTATTCAGGCGCCATGTTGCCGATGGTTGCGCGGTCGGTGACCGACAGGCTCGATGTGCCCGGGCCACAGAACTCCACGAACTTGCCCACGACCTTGTGCTTGCGCAGCAGCTCGGTAATGGTCAGGACCAGGTCGGTGGCGGTGACGCCGCCAAGCAGTTCGCCCTTGAGTTCGACGCCCACCACGTCGGGCGTCAAAATGTACACAGGCTGGCCCAGCATGCCAGCCTCGGCCTCGATGCCGCCCACGCCCCAGCCGACCACGCCGATGCCGTTGATCATGGTGGTGTGGCTGTCGGTGCCAACCAGCGTGTCGGGGTAATAGACATTGTCTTTGGCGTTGACATGCACGCCGCGGGCCAGGTGCTCCAGGTTGACCTGGTGCACAATGCCGAATCCCGGAGGCACGACACCGAAGGTATCGAAGGCCTGCATGCCCCACTTCATGAACTGGTAGCGCTCGCGGTTGCGCTTGAACTCCAGTTGCATGTTCAGATCCAGCGCTTCTTTGGTGCCGAAATAATCGATCATGACCGAGTGATCCACCACCAGGTCCACGGGCACCAGGGGTTCGATCCGCTTGGGGTCCTTGCCCATTTTCGCGGCGACCGAACGCATGGCGGCCACATCGGCCAGCAGCGGCACGCCGGTGAAATCCTGCAGCACGACCCGGGCCACGACGAAGGGAATTTCGGTGCTGCGCTTGGCGCGCGGCTTCCAGCCGGCCAGTTGCCTGACGTGCGTCTCGGTTATTTTCTTGCCGTCGCAATTACGCAGGACCGATTCCAGCACAATACGAATCGATACAGGCAGCCGATGGATGTCGATGCCCAGTGATTTTCCGAGCGCGGGCAGGGAATGGAACTGGGCTGTTTTCCGCCCGATCTTGAACTTTTGCAAGCTGTTGAACGTATTGTGCGCCATGAGAGCTCCGGGATGTAGTGGGGGGGGATTTGATGCCTGTTTATTTTAGGCCTCTTCGCGCCCGATTTGGGGTGAAAAAAAGCCCCTGATGCAGATAGGCATCAAGGGCTTCTTGCCGCCGGGGGCCGGTAAAGGCTTAGACGCTGACCGAGTCGGCGATTTCCTGGAAATCCTCGATCTGGTCGAAGTTCATGTAGCGGTAGATCTGGCCGCTGTTTTCGTTCAGGACGCCCATGTCGGCCATGTATTCCTCGCGGGTCGGAATCCGGCCCAGGCGCGAGCAGATGGCGGCCAGTTCAGCCGAGCCCAGGAACACATTCGAGTTCTTGCCAAGCCGGTTCGGGAAATTGCGCGTGCTGGTGGACATGACCGTGGCGCCTTCGCGTACCTGGGCCTGGTTGCCCATGCACAGCGAGCAGCCCGGCATTTCCATGCGGGCGCCTGCGCCGCCCAGGACGCCGTAGTGGCCTTCCTCGGTCAGTTGCTTCTGGTCCATCTTGGTCGGCGGCGCCACCCAAAGCTTGGTGGGAATGTCGCGCTTGCCTTCCAGCAGCTTGGATGCGGCGCGGAAGTGGCCGATATTGGTCATGCAGCTGCCGATGAAGACTTCGTCGATGACCGTGCCCGACACATCGGACAGCGTTTTCACATCGTCGGGATCGTTGGGGCATGCCACGATGGGCTCGTGCACGTCGGCCAGGTCGATTTCGATGACGGCGGCGTATTCGGCATCGTCATCGGGCTCGATCAGTTGCGGGTTCTCGAGCCAGGCCTGCATGGCCTTGATGCGGCGGCCCAGCGTACGCTCGTCTTCATAGCCATTGGCGATCATCCATTTCAGCAGCGTGATGTTGCTGTTGATGTATTCGATGATGGGCTCTTTGTTCAGGCGCACGGTGCAACCGGCGGCCGAGCGTTCTGCCGATGCGTCGGTCAGTTCGAAAGCCTGTTCGATCTTCAGGTCGGGCAGGCCTTCGATTTCCAGGATGCGGCCCGAGAAGATGTTCTTCTTGCCTTGCTTGGCGACGGTGAGCAAGCCTTGCTTGATCGCATACAGCGGAATGGCGTTGACCAGGTCGCGCAGGGTGACGCCGGGCTGCATCGTGCCCTTGAAGCGGACCAGCACGGATTCAGGCATGTCCAGCGGCATGACGCCGGTGGCGGCGGCAAACGCCACCAGGCCCGAGCCGGCGGGGAAGCTGATGCCGATGGGAAAGCGGGTGTGCGAGTCGCCGCCCGTGCCGACGGTGTCGGGCAAGAGCATGCGGTTCAGCCACGAGTGGATGATGCCGTCGCCGGGGCGCAGCGAGACGCCGCCGCGCGTGCTGATGAAGGCCGGCAATTCGTGGTGGGTCTTGACGTCGACGGGCTTGGGATAGGCGGCGGTATGGCAGAACGACTGCATGACCAGATCGGCCGAAAAGCCCAGGCAAGCCAGGTCTTTGAGTTCGTCGCGGGTCATGGGGCCGGTGGTGTCCTGGCTGCCGACCGAGGTCATCTTGGGCTCGCAGTAGGTGCCGGCGCGCACGCCCTGGCCTTCAGGCAGGCCGCAGGCGCGGCCGACCATTTTCTGGGCCAGCGAAAAACCCTTGCCGGAATCGACCGGGTTTTGCGGCAGGCGGAACAGGGTCGAGACGGGCAGGCCGAGCGCTTCGCGGGCCTTGGCGGTCAGGCCGCGGCCAATGATCAGCGGAATGCGGCCGCCGGCGCGGACTTCGTCAAACAGGACGTCGGACTTGACCTGGAACTCGGCAATGACTTCGCCGTTCTTCAAGGCCTTGCCTTCGTAGGGGCGCAGTTCGACGACATCGCCCATTTCCATGTTCGAGACATCGAGTTCGATAGGCAGTGCGCCAGCGTCTTCCATGGTGTTGTAGAAAATCGGCGCAATCTTGCTGCCCAGGCAAACGCCGCCGAAGCGCTTGTTGGGGACGAAGGGGATGTCTTCGCCGGTGAACCACAAGACCGAGTTGGTGGCCGATTTGCGCGAGGAACCCGTGCCGACCACATCGCCCACATAGGCGACCAGGTGGCCTTTTTCCTTCAGCGACTCGATGAACTTGACCGGGCCGCGCTTGCCGTCTTCTTCGGGCTGGAAAGCCGCGCCTTCGCGCCGGTTCTTGAGCATGGCCAGGGCATGCATTGGAATGTCGGGGCGGGTGGTGGCGTCGGGAGCGGGCGACAGATCGTCGGTATTGGTTTCGCCGGGCACCTTGAATACGGTGATGGTCAGGCTTTCCGGGACTTCGGGGCGGCTGGTGAACCACTCGGCGTCGGCCCAGCTTTGCAGAATGCCCTGGGCATGCTTGTTGCCCTTGTCGGCTTTTTCCTTGATGTCGTGGAAAGCATCGAACACCAGCAGGGTTTTCTTCAGGCCTTCGGCCGCCACGGGCGCCAGCTCGTCATTGTCGAGCAGATCAATCAGCGGGCTGATGTTGTAGCCGCCCAGCATGGTGCCCAGCAGTTCGGTGGCGTGCTTGCGATCGATCAGGGAACAGGTTTCCTTGCCCAGCGCGATGGCCGCCAGGTAAGAGGCCTTGACTTTGGCGGCGTCGTCGACGCCGGCGGGCACGCGATGCGTGATCAGTTCGACCAGAAAGGCTTCTTCGCCGGCCGGCGGCGATTTGAGCAGTTCGATGAGGTCAGCGGTTTGTTGCGCGGACAGCGCAAGGGGAGGTATGCCCAACGCGGCGCGTTCGGCAACGTGTTGGCGATAATTTTCCAGCATGGTGCATGCCCTTGATTCTAAGAGAGTTGGGAATGAGATAACCCCCTAATTGTAAGAGGAAGCCGGGCTGGAGGCAAATGTCTTATATCTTATATAAGACTTGAGGCGGCGCAGTGTCGCATTCAGGGGAAAGTCGGGCTGGAAACGGGAAAAATCCGGCGCTGCGGAAGGGGATCAGGCCAGCAATGCCTGATATTCCGGGTGTTTTTTGATGTAGGCCGCCACATAAGAGCATACCGGGCGGACCAGCCAACCCTGTTCCCGAGCCGTATCGAGCGCCGCCTTGGCTAGATCCGCCGCAATGCCGCGTCCGCCCACCGCCTCCGGCACGCCCGTATGCAGGATGGACATGACGCCGTTCTGGAGTTCGTAATCCAGCTCGCTGAGGATGCCGTCTTCCGTCCATTCGAAACGCTGGGCGGCTTGATGATGTTGTACAGCGCGGCTCATATCGTAAAAGCTCCATAAAGGGCCGGCCCCGGCGGGCAGGCCTTGGGTTGATCAGGAAGGGGGCCGTCGGTGGAACGCCCGCTCAAGTCATTGTAAGCAGGATCATTGTCCACAGGGTCAGCATGGCGACCAGGCCGACAAAGCAGCCGCCCCAGAACCCGACCAGCGGCCACTTGATATGAATGGAGACGTCAGCGGGCTGTACATGGGCCAGCCGCAGGTTGGCGTCGCCAATAATCCAGAATTTTGATTTGGGAAAGCACAAGCGCAGGAAGTAATCCAGCAAAATGGCCGCCTTGATGGTCAGCGGAAAACGTTCCCAGGGGAATTTGTCCAGATAGGGATGCCGCAAGGTCTGATTGGTGACGCGCAGGCGAAAAAGCAGCAATACGCCGCCCGAGATCAGCGAGGTCAGGGCGCAGGCAACCAGCAAGGTAAAGGCAAACGGCAGGACGTAAAAGGCGAAGTTTTCAAACATGTCGGAAAGTGGATGAGCGTGGCGGGCATGCCGGTCAGGGGGCTGATTCAGCTAAGCCATCAAACAGATGCCCCTTGCGCAAGCGCAGGGGCGCATAGGCAATTGTACCGATACTGTGATGGCGAGCCCGCGGCGGCCCGGCAAGGCGGGGAAACAAGCCGGGCCGGGCTAGATGACGTACAAATCAACATACTCGTGCACCGGCATGCGTTCCAGCGCTTCCTGGTCCAGGGACGCATCCAGAATGCGCTGCTGCTGCCTGGCCGGAAAGCGGCGCGCCAGATTGATGCGGACCTTGGCTTCCAGCAGCGGAATCCCTTCGTCGCGGCGGCGCTTGTGCCCAATGGGATACTCGCATACGACCTCATCCAGCACAGTGCCGTCATTCAATTCCACGGTCAGCGCATTGGCGATCGACCGCTGATCCGGGTCGTGATAGCGGGCGGTAAAGGCGGGGTCTTCAACGCACACGATCTTGCCCCGCAGGGCGTCGATCCGCGGGTCGGCGGCGATGCCGTCCTCGTAATCGGCCGCTGTCAGGCGGCCGAAGATCAAGGGCACCGCCACCATATACTGGATGCAGTGGTCGCGGTCGGCCGGGTTGTTCAGCGGCCCGGTCTTGTCGATGATGCGGATGCAGGCTTCATGCGTGCGGATGGTGACTTTCCGGATGTCGGCGCTGCTTTTGCCGGCCAGGGCCAGCTTCCGGTGCAGGTCCATGGCGCATTCCACGGCGGTTTGCGCGTGGAACTCGGCTGGATAGGAAATCTTGAACAGCACATTTTCCATGACATAGCTGCCGTAGGGGCGCTGGAAACGGAAGGGCTGTCCTTTGAACAGGACATCATAAAAGCCCCAGGTGGGGGCGGACAGGGCGGACGGATACCCCATTTCGCCGGTCCTGGCGATCAGGGCCAGGCGCACGGCCCGGCTGGTGGCGTCTCCGGCGGCCCAGCTTTTCCGGCTGCCGGCGTTGGGCGCATGGCGATAGGTGCGCAGGCTTTGGCCGTCGACCCAGGCCAGCGACACGGCGTTCAGGATTTCATCGCGGTTCAGGCCCAGCATGTGCGCGACCACGGCGGTCGACGCGACCTTGACCAGGACGACGTGGTCCAGGCCGACTTTGTTGAATGAGTTTTCAAGCGCGATGCAGCCCTGGATTTCGTGCGCCTTGATCATGGCGGTCAGGGCGTCGCGCATCGTCAGGGCTGGCTTGCCCACCGCCACGGCGCTGCGCGAAAGCCAGTCGGCCGTGGCCAGGATGGCGCCCAGGTTATCGGACGGATGGCCCCATTCCGCCGCCAGCCAGGTGTCGTTGAAGTCGAGCCAGCGGATCATGGCGCCGATGTTGAAGGCGGCCTGGACGGGGTCGAGCTGAAACTGGGTGCCGGGGACTTTGGCGCCGTTGGGGACGACGGTGCCGGGCACGACGGGCCCCATCAGTTTGGTGCAGGCGGGGTATTCCAGGGCCTCGAGGCCGCATCCCAGTGTGTCGATCAGGCAGTTCCGGGCGGTGTCGTAGGCAAGCGCGGAGGTGATTTCATACTGCTGGACGTAGTCGACGATGTCGACCATGGCTTGATCCCATTCGGGGCGTGTGGCTGACCGCATGGCGAGGGCTCCTGAAGTTGGCTCTGATTACTATACGCCCTTGATTTGATGTGGGGGGTAGAAACCGCGCTTTGGACGTTGATACGGGGGCGGGTTTGTCTTTGCTTGATGGATAGGGGGCTTGATTGGTGCTTTTGTTCTTGAGGGGTGCTGTTGTACTTAACGGATGCTTTGGTTCTTAAGAGATGCTTTGGTGAGATGCTTTGGTTCTTAAGAGGTGCTTCGGTTCTTAAGAGACGCTGGGCCTGGCGCTGGATGCCGCGAGAGAATCGCACGATCCCGGCGTTGCCGGGATTGCCCGTCCTTGTTGGCGCTGCCGGGGCGGCTGCAAAACTCGCAACGTTGGCAGCCCACTGGGCTGCCAACACCCGTGTTGCTCGAACAATTGCAGCCTTGCCTCCCCGGCAACGCCAACAAGGACGGCGTGCTCAATCCTCGCTCTATCCAGCGTCAGGCCCAGCGTCTTTAGAGCGGGGAAACGCATTTGGCCGTCTTGCTTTGCTGAGCAGGCTTATGTCATGGTTGTGTTCATGTTCATGTTCATGTTGGTTGTGTTCATGTGCATGTTCGTGCCATGTTCATACCTGTGTTGACGTTCGGATCCAATCCCAATCTTCCAGCCCCAGCCTCAAGGCAATGCGGATGACAACACTTGTGCCCAGGCCCAAGCCTAGGCACAGACCGATATCCAACTTAAAGTCGATATCGATGTTTATGTCCTTGCGCTTGCCCTGGGGTGGTTGGGGGCAGGCCGGGCTGACTTTGAGCGCGCCGTGTTCCGGATGGCGGGCAGGGAGGCAAGTGCGCGCATGTTTGAGCCGAGTGCTTTGGACAATCCGGGGGATTGTCCATTCGGCGAGTTTGCGCACGCCCTGGCTGCCATCCGGAACACGGGAAATCCCGGCGCTAGCCGGGATCGCAGCGATGGAAGCCTGGCCGGCGCCCAACCACCCCAGGGCCTCAAGAACCAGCAAAAACCCGAATCCGAACCCGAATCCGAACCCGAATCCGAACCCGAATCAGAACCGGAAGGCCCAAACCAGACAAAGATCAAGCCAGCCAAAAATGGGATCAGCCAAAAAAATCGGCCTCATATCACAGAGGCCGATCATACAAAGACACCAGGCAGCGCCCGCTACATCACATCCCCGGGCACCCGTATCCATCCCTCCATCAGCACCCGTGCGCTGCGGCTCATGATCGCCTTCTTCACGACCCATTCGCCGCCCTCCTGGCTCGCTTCCGCGCCCACCCGCAACGTGCCTGAAGGATGGCCGAAGGTCACTGCCTGCCGTTCGCCGCCGCCTGCCGCCAGATTCACCAGCGTGCCCGGAATCGCGGCGGCCGTACCGATGGCCACCGCCGCCGTTCCCATCATCGCGTGATGCAGCTTGCCCATCGACAGCGCGCGCACGACCAGATCGATACCGGAGGCGTCCACCTGCTTGCCGCTCGACGCCGTATACCCCGCCGGCCCCGCGACGAAGGCCACTTTAGGCGTATGCTGGCGCCGGGCGGCCTCGTCCACCTGGGCAATCAGCCCCATGCGCACTGCGCCATGGGCACGTATGGTTTCGAACATGGACAGCGCCTTGGGATCGCCGTTAATGGCATCCTGCAGCTCGGTGCCGGTGTAGCCGATGTCCTGGGCGTTGATGAACACCGTCGGAATGCCGGCGTTGATCATCGTGGCTTTCAAGGTGCCGACGCCCGGCACCTCCAGGTCATCGACCAGATTGCCGGTGGGAAACATCGACCCGCCGGCGCCTTCTTCTTCCGCCGCGGGGTCCATGAATTCCAACTGGACCTCCGCCGCGGGGAAGGTCACGCCATCCAGCTCGAAGCCGCCGGTTTCCTGCACCGCGCCTTGTGTGATGGGCACATGCGCGACAATGGTCTTGCCAATATTGGCTTGCCAGATGCGGACCGTGGCCACCCCGTCCTGTGGAATACGGCCGGCGTCCACCAGCCCGTTGCTGACGGCAAAAGGCCCCACCGCGGCGGAAAGATTGCCGCAGTTCCCGCTCCAGTCGATAAATGGCGTGTCGATGGACACCTGGCCGAACAAATAGTCGACATCGTGATCGGGCCGTGTGCTTTTCGACAGGATGACCGTCTTGCTGGTGCTCGACGTGGCGCCGCCCATGCCGTCGGTGTGCTTGCCGTAGGGATCGGGGCTGCCGATCACGCGCAGCAGCAGCGCATCGCGGGCGGGGCCCGGTTTTTGCGCAGCTTCGGGCAGATCCTGCAACCGGAAGAAAACGCCTTTACTGGTGCCGCCGCGCATATACGTGGCCGGCACTTTGATCTGAGGTTGATAAGCCATGGGGCAGTCCTTATCCTTTGCTTTCCTTAACTGGCCGTTGCCGATTCAATGAAGTCCTGCGCAAAGCGCTGCAGCACGCCGCCCGCTTCGTAGATCGACACTTCTTCGGCCGTGTCCAGCCGACAGGTCATCGGCACTTCGACGCGTTCGCCGTTCTTGCGATGGATCACCAGCGTCAGGGTGGCCAGCGGCGTGGGTTCGCCGATGACATCATAGGTTTCGGTGCCATCGATGTTCAGCGTCTGGCGATTGATGCCCGGCTTGAACTCCAGCGGCAGCACGCCCATGCCGACCAGGTTGGTGCGGTGGATGCGCTCGAAGCCTTCGGCTGCAATGGCTTCCACGCCGGCCAGGCGCACGCCCTTGGCAGCCCAGTCGCGCGACGAACCCTGGCCGTAGTCGGCGCCCGCCACAATGATCAGCGGCTGCTTGCGCTCCATATAGGTTTCAATGGCTTCCCACATCCGGACCACCTTGCCGTCCGGTTCGATGCGGGCCAGCGAGCCTTGCTTGACTTGCCCATTCTCCTGCACCATTTCGTTCAGCAGCTTGGGGTTGGCAAAGGTGGCGCGCTGGGCCGTCAGGTGGTCGCCGCGGTGTGTGGCGTAGGAATTGAAGTCCTCTTCGGGCAGGCCCATTTTGGCCAGGTACTCGCCTGCCGCGCTGCTTGCCAGAATGGCGTTGGAGGGCGACAAGTGATCGGTGGTGATGTTGTCGCCCAGCACGGCCAGCGGACGCATGCCCTTCAGGCTGCGTTCGCCCGCCAGGGCGCCTTCCCAGTAGGGCGGACAACGAATGTACGTGCTTTGCGGGCGCCATTCGTACAGCGGGTTGAGCTGCTCGCCCTGAACCACGCTGGCGGCGAACATGGGTTCGTATACCGTGCGGAACTGCTCGGGCTTGACGCTGGCCGCGACAATGGCGTCGATCTCTTCATCGGTGGGCCAGATGTCTTTCAGGGTGACGGGCTTGCCGTCCTGATCGGTGCCCAGGGCGTCTTTCTCGATATCGAAGCGGATCGTGCCCGCAATGGCATAGGCAACCACCAGCGGCGGCGAAGCCAGGAAAGCCTGCTTGGCGTAGGGGTGGATGCGGCCATCGAAGTTGCGGTTGCCCGACAGGACGGCGGTGGCGTACAGGTCGCGATCGACCACCTCTTGCTGGATCTTGGGGTCCAGGGCGCCGCTCATGCCATTACAGGTGGTGCAGGCAAAGCCCACGATGCCGAAGCCCAGTTGCTCGAGTTCGGGCAGCAACTGCGCGTCTTCCAGATACAGCTGTACCGCCTTGGAGCCGGGCGCCAAGGAAGACTTGACCCAGGGCTTGCGGGTCAGGCCGCGCGCATTGGCGTTGCGCGCCAGCAGCCCCGCCGCAATCACGTTGCGGGGGTTGCTGGTATTGGTGCAACTGGTGATGGCGGCGATGATCACCGCGCCGTCCGGCATCAGGCCGGGTTCGTTTTCGACCACGCCCGAGATGCCGCGCCCCGCCAGTTCGGAAGTGGGGACGCGGCGGTGCGGGTTGGACGGGCCGGCAATGTTGCGCACCACCGACGACAGGTCGAACTTCAGCACGCGTTCGTATTCGGCCGTTGCCAGGCTGTCGGCCCAGAGCCCGGTATGCCGGGCATAGGTTTCCACCAGCTTGACCTGCTCGTCGTCGCGCCCGGTCAGCTTCAGGTAGTCGATGGTTTGCTGGTCGATGTAGAACATCGCCGCGGTGGCGCCGTATTCGGGCGTCATGTTCGAGATGGTGGCGCGGTCGCCCAGCGTCAGGCGCGCGGCGCCTTCGCCGTAGAACTCCAGGTACGAGGACACGACCTTCTGGCTGCGCAGGAATTCCGTCAAGGCCAGCACCAGGTCGGTGGCGGTGATGCCGGGCTGCAGCTTGCCGGTAAGTTCGACGCCGATGATGTCCGGCAGGCGCATCCACGACGCGCGGCCCAGCATGACGCTTTCCGCTTCCAGGCCGCCCACGCCGATGGCGATGACGCCCAGGGCGTCGACGTGCGGCGTGTGGCTGTCTGTGCCGACCAGGGTGTCGGGGTAGGCCACGCCGTCGCGGGCGTGGATGACCGGCGACATCCTTTCCAGGTTGATCTGGTGCATGATGCCGTTGCCCGGCGGAATCACATCGACGTTCTTGAAGGCCTTCTTGGTCCAGTTGATGAAGTGGAAACGGTCATCGTTGCGGCGGTCTTCGATGGCGCGGTTTTTCTCGAACGCGTCCTTGTCGAAGCCGCCATGCTCGACGGCCAGCGAATGGTCGACGATCAACTGGGTCGGCACGACCGGATTGACTTGCGAAGGGTCCCCGCCTTGCTTGGCAATGGCCTCGCGCAGGCCGGCCAGGTCGACCAGCGCGGTCTGGCCCAGAATGTCGTGGCAGACCACCCGGGCGGGAAACCACGGAAAGTCCAGGTCGCGCTTGCGCTCGATCAGTTGCCTGAGCGATGCGTCCAGGGTGCCTGGATCGCAGCGGCGCACCAGGTTTTCGGCCAGCACGCGCGAAGTATAAGGCAGGGTGTCGTAGGCGCCCGGCTGGATGGCGTCGACGGCGGCGCGCGCGTCGAAGAAGTCGAGCCGGGTGCCGGGCAGGGGTTTGCGGTGTTCAGTGTTCATGGCGGCTTAGCGCTTGTCCAGGGGAACGAATTTCTGGTCTTCGGGGCCGACGTAATTGGCCGTCGGGCGGATGATCTTGTTGTCGACGCGCTGCTCGATGATGTGCGCCGCCCAGCCCGCTGTGCGGGCGATCACGAACAAAGGCGTGAACATCGCGGTGGGCACGCCCATCATGTGATAGGACACGGCCGAGAACCAGTCCAGATTGGGGAACATTTTCTTGATGTCCCACATGACCGTTTCCAGGCGTTCGGCGATGTCGTACATCTTGGTGTTCTGTTCTTTCTCGGACAGCTTGCGGGCAACGTCTTTGATGACTTTGTTGCGCGGGTCGGAAACGGTGTATACCGGGTGGCCGAAGCCAATGATGACTTCTTTGTTTTCGACCCGGCGGCGAACGTCGGCCTCGGCTTCGTCGGGCGATTCGTAGCGTTTCTGGATTTCGAAAGCCACTTCGTTGGCGCCGCCGTGCTTGGGCCCGCGCAGCGCGCCGATGCCGCCGGCAATGGCCGAATACATGTCGGACCCGGTGCCCGCAATCACGCGGCTGGTAAAGGTAGAGGCGTTGAATTCGTGCTCGGCGTACAGGATGAGCGAGGTATGCATGGCGCGCACCCATTCATCGCTGGGTTTCTTGCCGTGCAGCAGGTGCAGGAAATGGCCGCCGATGCTGTCGTCGTCGGTTTGCACGTCGATATAGTGGCCGTTATGGCTGTAGTGGTACCAGTACAGCAGCGCGGAGCCCAGGTTGGCCATCAGGCGGTCGGCGATGTCGCGCGCGTCGGGCAGATTGTGATCGTCTTTTTCGGGCAGGATGCAGCCCAGCACCGAGACGGCGGTGCGCATCACGTCCATGGGGTGGCTGGCCGCGGGCAGGGCTTCCAGCGCGGCTTGCAACTGGGCCGGCAGGCCGCGCAGCTTGCGCAGCTTCTGTTTGTAGGCGGCCAGTTCGGCCTTGTTGGGCAGCTTGCCGTGGACCAGCAAGTGGGCGATTTCTTCGAATTCGCAGGCTTCGGCGATGTCCAGGATGTCGTAGCCGCGGTAGTGCAGGTCGTTGCCGCTGAGTCCGACGGTGCACAGGGCCGTGTTGCCGGCCACCACGCCCGACAGCGCGACGGATTTCTTGACTTTGGGTTTGTTTTCTTGTGCTTCGGTGTTAGCCATGTCTGAACTCCTGTAAAGATTATTTCGATTTGCCTTGCTGGAACAGCGCGTCAAGCCGGGATTCGTATTCGTGGTAGCCGATACGGTCGTAGAGCTCGTCGCGGGTTTGCATGAGATCGATCACGTTTTTCTGGTGGCCGTCGCGGCGTATGGCTTCGTAGACGGTTTCGGCAGCCTTGTTCATCGCCCGGAAGGCCGACAGCGGATACAGTACCATGCCGACACCGGCCGATTTCAGTTCCTCGACGGTAAACAACGGCGTCTTGCCGAACTCGGTGATGTTGGCCAGGACGGGCACGTTCAAGGCTTTGGAAAAGCGCTCGAAAGTGGCCAGGTCATAAGACGCTTCGGCAAAGATCGCGTCGGCGCCGGCTTCGACGCAGGCGGCGGCGCGGTCCAGCGCGGCGTCCACCCCTTCGACGGCAATGGCATCGGTACGGGCGATGATGAAGAAGTTGCTGTCGGTGCGTGCATCGACGGCAGCCTTGACGCGGTCGACCATTTCCTGGGCGGTGACGATTTCCTTGCCCGGGCGGTGGCCGCAACGCTTGGCGCCGACCTGGTCTTCAATGTGACAGGCCGCAGCGCCGAACTTGATCAGGCTTTTGATCGTGCGGGCAATGTTGAAGGCCGATGGGCCGAAGCCGGTATCGATGTCCACCATCAAGGGCAGATCGCATACGTCGGTGATCCGGCGAATGTCGGTCAGTACGTCGTCCAAGGTATTGATGCCCAGATCGGGCAGCCCCAGCGAGCCCGCGGCGACGCCGCCGCCCGACAGGTAGATGGCTTTGTAGCCTGCGCGCTTGGCAAGCAGGGCGTGGTTGGCATTGATGGCGCCAATGACTTGCAAAGGCTGTTCCTGCTGCAGTGCCTGACGGAACAGCGCACCGGCTGAAGCGGGTTGGGAGTTGGGTTGGGTCACGTCGGAACCTCTCTGGTAGTGGAGAACAATGGCCGCGCCATCGATGAGTGCCGGAACTAAAGCAATCGCCGTGCCAGTTTTTCAGCCCCTGCGCGTCACGGCAAACAGCGGGCTAAGTGATCGTAGCAAAAAGGAAATTCAGCTGCAGTACCGGATTGAAACACCGCCTTGTTGCGATTTTTGTTTCATTCATGAAATAATAGCGTTTCATTTATGTTTCAATAACTGAAACAAAGGGGTGGGAACATGGCGCTTTTTACTGCCTTGGGCGGCGCCCGCTTGCGTATTGCCGCAGTGGGGTTTCATGGACTGCGCGCCTTGCTCGAAGAGCTGGCGCCCAATTACGGCAAGGTGGCCGAGGTCGTCATCCTGGACAAGGCCTATGGGGATGCAGTCGAAAGCATCATGGCCTTGCGCCAGGCGGGCGGCGTGGATGTGGTGGTGTCGGCGGGCTCGAACGGCGGTTTTCTGCGCGAGCACCTTGACCTGCCGGTGGTGCTGGTCAAGCCCGGGGGCTTCGATGTCATGCGCGGCCTGGCGCGCGCTTCAGGCAAGTCGCGCCGGGTAGCCTTGGTGACCTACGGCGCCGTTCCGCCCGAACTCGCGCACTTCAACGAACGCTTTTCGCTGCAGGTCGAGTTGCGTGCCTACACGACCGAGGAAGAAGCCGAGGCCTGCGTGCAAGAATTGGCGGCGCTGGGCACCGAGGTCATTGTCGCGCCGGGCCTGGTCGTCGACCTGGCCCGCTCCTACGGCCTGGAAGGGCTCTTGCTGTATTCGCAAGGCGCCGTGCGCGAGGCCATGGAAGACGCCATCGAGGTGGCGCGCATTGCGCGGCAGGAAGCCGCAAGACGCGAAAAACTCAACACCATATTGGGGCAGTTGAAAGACGGTGTCGTGGCGGTCGACCTGGACGAACGCATCGAGACGGTCAACCCTGCGATGGAGGCCATTGCCGGCATACCGGCGGGGCAGATGATAGGGCAGCGCCTGGGCGCGGTGCAGGGCGAACTGAGCCTGGGCAACACCCTGCGCACGGGCGAGGCCGAAGTAGAGCGGGTCCAGCAGGTGAACGGCAAGACGGTGGTGGTCACGCGCATGCCCATCGTAGAGCAAGGCAGGCATACCGGGGCGGTGCTGATCTGCCAGGATCCCATCGCCATTCAGCGGGTGGATCGCAGCCTGCGCTCGCGTGGCCAGCCGACGGTGCGCAAGGCCAAGTACGGCCTGGCCAACCTGATTGGCCATAGCGAAGCGCTTGTGCAGGTCAGGCAGCGCGCCCAGACCTGCGCGCAAAGCAGCGCCACCGTGCTCATCGTCGGCGAGAGCGGAACCGGGAAGGAGCTGCTGGCCCAGGGCATACACAATGCCAGTCCCCGCCAGTCCCAGCCCTTTGTGGCGATCAACTGCGCGGCCTTTCCCGACACCCTGCTCGAGAGCGAGCTGTTCGGCTATGTGGATGGCGCGTTCACCGGCTCCAGCCGCGGCGGCAAAGTGGGCCTGTTCGAAGCGGCGCACACCGGCACGATCTTTCTTGACGAGATCGGTGAAATGCCCTTGTCGCTGCAGACCCGTCTATTGCGTGTGCTGCAGGAAAAAGAAGTCCTGCGCATCGGTGCGACCGAGCCCACCCCTGTCGATGTGCGCGTGATCGCGGCGACGCATCGGAATCTGGCGCAGCAGGTTCGGCAGGGCGAGTTTCGCCAGGACCTGTACTACAGGCTGAATATATTGCTGGTGCACTTGCCGGCCTTAAGGGACCGCGCGGGCGACCTGCCTTTGCTGGCTCGGCATCTTGCTGACAAGATTGCCGGCCGGCTCGGTAATCGGCAATTGGCCGACGACGCATTGATCCAGGCCATCGTGACGGCTGCCCAGGGTTATGCCTGGCCGGGCAACATCCGCGAGCTCGAGAATCTGATGGAGCGCACCATGGTGTTTCGCGGGCCGGCCCGCGAAGGCGGCCCGATCACGGCGGATGAGCTCAAGGACATCGCGCCGGAGCTTTTTGCCGGCCAGTCCTCCCAGCCGGCGCTGCGGCGTGGCCGCGAAGCCGCGGAACAGGCGCTTTTGCGGGATGTCCTGGCCGAGTGTGGGGGAAATCGCGATAGGGCAGCGGCTCGCCTGGGCATCAGCCGCACGACCCTGTGGCGGAAAATAAAAAGGCTGCCCCAGGGCAGCCTTGAGTAAAACGCAAGCGCATCGCTTTTGAAGCCTGCCCGCCACCGCGGGCCGGGCAGGCATGACGCTTTTACTGCTCGGGCTCGATGCCGGCTGTATCGATCACCTTCCGCCATTTTTCGATTTCGTCGCTCAACGACTGCCTGGCTTGTTCCGGGTCTTGATAGCCGGTCACCACGCCCTGGTTCAGCAGCGCATCTTGCACAGACTTGTCCGAGAGCGCTTTCTGGACCGCCTGGGTCAGAATACTCAGCTTGTCGTTGTCGAGTCCGGCCGGCGCCAGCACGCCGAACATGGAGCTGACTTCGAAGTCGTCCAGGCCGGCCTCTTTGGCGGTGGGCACGTCGGGCAGGGTGGGTGCGCGCTCGGCCGATGTCACCGCCAGCGCCCGCAGCTTGTCCGATTTGATGAAAGCCTGCGCGGCGGGCACGGTTTCGATCATGGCGTCCACTTGGCCGCCCACCACGTCCGTCATGGCGGGGCCGCTGCCACGGTAGGGCACCGAAGTCAGCTTGACCTTGCTGGTGATGCTGAACAGTTCTGCCGCCATGTGCTGGGGCGAGCCTATGCCTGCCGAAGCGATGCTGTAATGCTCGGGCTGCTGCGTGGCGAGTTCGATCAGCTCTGGCAGGCTGTTGGCCTTGACCGCTGGGTTGACCACGAACACCAGCGGCACCTTGCCGACGATGGACACCGGCTGGAAGTCCGTATTCAGGTTGTAGCTGACATTCTTTGCATACAGATTCTGATAAATGGAATGGCTGGTCAGCGCCCCCAGCAGCAGCGTATTGCCGTCCGGCTTGCTGCGCGCCACTTCAGAGGCGCCAATGCTGCCCGATGCGCCGCTGCGATTGTCCACCACCACCTGCACCTTCAATTCATCGGACAGCGCCTTGCCGATGATGCGGCCGATCACGTCTGTGGCGCCGCCGGGCGGGTAGGGCACGATGAGCTTGATGGGCTGGTTGGGATAGGACGATTGCGCCCCGGTGATCGGCGCCGCCATACAGGCGACGCCGGCCAAAACCGAGGCCAGTAGTGTTTTCCTTAGTGCTGCGTGGGTGTTGAACATGCTTGATAGTCCCCAGGGTGAATCAGTTCTTGCCGGATGCAAAACATTAATTGATAATATTATTAATAATATCTGGATCCACTTTAACGACGCGACCAGAAAAACGCAAGTTTTCCCATGCGCTGCTCTTAACAGCAGCCTTTCCAACCGGGCTTGCCCACCGAACGGCAGGAGTAACCATGAGCGCTGTTGCATTGGCCCATTCCGCTGTGGACGGCATCGTCCGGCAGCTTGAAGAAGACATCGTCCTGAACATACTGCACCCGAAACAGCGCTTGGTGGAAGATGAGCTGATGGCGCGGTTCGGGGTGCGGCGCCATGTGATCCGGTCTGCGCTTGCCGAATTGGTTCACCTGGGGCTGGTAGAGCACCGGAAGAACGTGGGCGCGCTGGTGCGTTCGTTTCACCTGTCAGAGGTCCAGGACCTGTACGGCATGCGCGAGCTGCTTGAAACCGAGGCGCTGTCCCGCATTGAACTGCCTGCGCGTCCGGAAGACATCGAGCGCCTCGAGGCGTTGCAGCAGGTGCACGACCAGGCGGTCATTGCCGAAGATCCCCGTGCCATCTTCAGGGCGAACGGCGATTTCCATGCCGCGTTTTTCGCGCTGTGCCCGAATCGCGTCATGGTGGACTCGATTGAATATTATTCAATCCAGACCAACGCCATCCGGTTCAGCTCCGCGCAGTCGCCCAAGGCGCAAAAGCGTTCGCGCCGCGACCACCGCGCCATGATCCAGGCGCTGAAAGAGGGCCGGCGCGGCGATCTGGTGCGTATCAGCCGCGAACACATCTTCCCCGCGCGTGACGAATACCTGGCACGCAATCAATATTATTTACAACACGATCATCGTCAATCTGATCAGAACAGAAAGGGTTAAAAACATGAAACAAGAGCAATGGCTGGGTGCGCCCAGCGCCGCCCGCGCCGTCGTGGTCGGCGGCGGCATCATGGGGGCCGATGTGGCTGTCGTGCTGCTGCGGGCGCGTTGCAAGACCGTCCTCGTCGAACCCAGGCAGGCACTGCACCAGGGCATCCGCGAGAAAATCGCCGAGAACCTGCAGGCGATCGAGCGGGGCGACAACATCGGCCTGCTGGCCATGGCCGCGTCGATCGACGAGGTGGACTGGCAGGACGTCAACCTGATGATTGAATGCGTGCCGGAATCGCTGGAGATCAAGCGCGAGCTGTTCAAGGCGCTGGCGGACAAGGCGCCCGCCCATACCTTGCTGGCCAGCAATAGTTCCAGTTTTCCCATCAGCCAGATTGCCCAAGGGCTGCCGACGCAAGAGCGCATGATAGGCCTGCACTTTTTCATGCCCGCCCATATCGTGCCCCTGGCCGAGGTGGTGCTGGGGCCGGCGACCGACCCGGGCGCCGCCGACGCCTTGTCCGCATTCATGCGGCGCTGCGGCTCGGTGCCTATTCTGGTGCGCAAGGACGTCCCGGGCTTTATCGGAAACCGGCTGCAGCATGCCCTGGGCCGCGAGGCCTTTTCCTTGATACAGGAAGGTATTGCCTCGCCGGAAGACATCGACGCCGCCGTGCGTTTCGGGTTCGGTTTCCGCTACCTGGCCGCGGGGCCGGTCCTGCAAAAAGAGCATGCGGGCCTGGATGTGCATGCCGCGGCTGCGGCCACCATCTATCCTTCTTTGTCCAATACGGCCATACCGCCCGCGGTCCTGTCGGACAAGCCCAAGAATGGTCAGTTGGGCATGAAATCCGGGCAAGGTTTCTATGCCTGGGATGATGCGCGCATCAAGGCCGAAAAGCAGCGCTACACCCGCGCCTTGCAGGCCAGCCTGCGCATCCTGGCTGAAGACCTGCCGCCGATCGAGCCCTGATCGGCCGGCGCCGCAGCAAAAAAAATGCCGCCATGATGGGCGGCATTTTTTTGGAGGGCGCTGCTTACTTCAGCAGGTCTTGCACGCCGTCGCGTTCTTCAAGCAGTTCCTTCAGGGTGAAGTCCATGCGTTCGCGCGAGAAGGCATCGATGTCCAGCCCTTCGATGCGGGTGTATTCGCCATTGGCCGTCGTGACGGGCACGCCGTAGATGATGCCTTCCGGAATGCCGTAGGAGCCGTCGGAAGGTATGCCCATGGTGACCCATTTGCCGTTCGAGCCCAGCACCCAGTCGCGGACGTGGTCGATCGCGGCATTGGCGGCCGAGGCGGCGGACGACAGGCCGCGTGCGTCGATGATGGCGGCGCCGCGCTTGCCCACGGTGGGAATGAAGGTATCGCGATTCCAGGCGTCGTCGTTGATCAGGCCGGCCAGGCTTTCACCGCCCACGGTGGCAAAGCGGATGTCTGGGTACATGGTGGGCGAATGGTTGCCCCACACGATCAGCTTCTCGATGTCGGCGACGGGCTTGCCCGATTTGGCGGACAACTGGGACAGGGCGCGATTGTGGTCCAGGCGCAGCATGGCGGTGAAGTTCTTGGCGGGCAGGTCGGGCGCCGATTTCATGGCGATGTAGGCATTGGTGTTGGCCGGGTTGCCCACGACCAGCACTTTGACATTGCGGCTGGCGACATCGTTCAGGGCCTTGCCCTGGGCGGTGAAGATCTGGGCGTTCACTTGCAGCAGGTCTTTGCGCTCCATGCCGGGACCGCGGGGGCGTGCGCCAACCAGCAGGGCCACGTCGGCATCCTTGAAAGCTTCGCGCGCGTCGCTGTGGGCGCTCATGCCGGCGAGCAGCGGGAAGGCGCAATCATCCAGCTCCATCATGACGCCTTGCAGCGCTTTCTGGGCTTTCTCGTCGGGAATTTCGAGCAGTTGAAGAATGACGGGCTGATCCTTGCCGAGCATTTCGCCTGAGGCGATACGGAACAGCAGGGCGTAGCCGATTTGGCCGGCAGCGCCGGTGACGGCGACACGCATGGCGGGTTTGGACATGAACAATCTCCCGGTAGATGTTAGGAATGAGTGAGGATGAAGAGACAACAGACAGTGTAATTCTTTGAGGGCGTTCTTTCACGGCCGGCGATGGCCCGGAGAACAGGCCGATACCGCTACGCGGCAAGAAACAGGACACCCTGCACCGCTTGGGCACAAGGCGCTAGCGTAGCCAAAAAAGGGTTTTTAGTCAAACATCTTATATCTTATATAAGACAGAAGAGTGTTAGACAGAAACGCCCAAGCATGCGAGAATAGCGGGCGTTCCATCCGCTTTTTTTGAACTTGCGCTCTGTCGCCGTATTGACCCTTCCCATGTCTGACACACCCCTAACTGATCGAGGTCCGGTACCTGAACGCGCTGCCAGCAGCGCTGCGTTCAGCCCGCTGTACCAGCAGATCAAGGGCCTGCTGCTGCAAAGCCTGGACCGGGGTGAATGGAAGCCGGGGGAATCGATACCCAGCGAGCTCGAGCTGGCCGCGCGTTTTCAGGTCAGCCAGGGCACGGTGCGCAAGGCCATCGACGAGCTTGCCGCCGATAACCTGCTGCTGCGCCGGCAGGGCAAGGGTACGTTCGTGGCGACCCACCACGAAGCCAAGGTGCGTTTTCGCTTCCTTCGGCTGACCCCTGATGACGGCAAGCAGGCCGTCTCGGGCAGCCAGATCCTGGATTGCCGCCGGATCAAGGCGCCCACCGACATCGCCGCCTTGCTTGAATTGCGCAGCGGTGAAATGGTGGTCAATATCCGCCGTCTGCTTTCCTTCGACCAAACCCCCACCATACTGGACGACATCTGGTTGCCCGGCGCGGCATTCCGCGGCTTGACCGCCGAGTCGCTGGCCCGCTACCGGGGGCCTTTGTACGCCTTGTTCGAGTCCGAGTTCGGCGTCAGCATGGTGCGGGCCGAGGAAAAAATCCGTGCTGTCTGTGCGGCAGAGGAACCCTCGCAGCGGCTGCAGGTCGAGCCGGGCACCGCCTTGCTGCAGGTCGAGCGCGTGTCGTACACCTATGGCGACCGGCCAATGGAAGTGCGCAGGGGGCTATACGTAACAGAACGCTTCCATTATCGAAACAGTTTGAATTAAAAGGGCCTTTTCTTCGATTTGGTACATCCGTGTTAAATCGGCGAAAATGCTCGTAGCGCTTTGCAATAAATTACTTTGTTTTAACTCGAGGCCATCATGTCCGATTCAGCTTCAAAGCCGCGTCCGCAGTTTCGCAACCTTAGCGTACCGCAGATCCTGAGCTACCGTCTGCCCCTGGCAGGAAAATCATCCATCTTGCACCGTGCAAGCGGCGCCTTGCTGTTTCTCTGTATTCCGCTGGTGATCTTGCCCTTGTTCGCGCTCAGCGTGACGTCGCACGAAAGCTTCGCCAGCATCCAGGCCTGGGTGGCCAATCCGCTGTGCAAGCTGGTTCTGCTGGCGCTTATCTGGGGCTATCTGCACCACTTCTGCGCGGGCATCCGCTACCTGGTGCTCGACCTGCACATCGGCAACGACAAGCACACTGCCCAAAAGACGGCGGGTGTCGTGTTCGGCGTCAGCCTGGCGCTGACACTGGTCTTCGGTCTTAAATTGTTTGGGGTGTGGTAATGGCTCAAGAACGCATCGGTACACAGCGCCTGGTCGTCGGCGCGCATTACGGCACCCTCGATTTCATCGCCCAGCGGGTCACCGCGGTCATCATGGCCGTCTACACCCTTGTGCTGCTCGGCGGCATCCTGTTTACGCCTGAACTCGACTTCGAAGGCTGGCGCAATCTGTTCACGTTCACCTGCCTGAGCCTGCCCGTGGGGCAGTTGCTGGCCACGCTGGCGTTCTTGTCGCTGGCCTGGCATGCCTGGATCGGCGTCCGCGACATCTGGATGGACTACGTCCGTCTGGCCGGCCTGCGCCTGTTCCTGCAGGTACTGACCATCCTGTGGCTGGTCGGCGCCGTTATTTATTTCGCAAAAATTCTCTGGAGTTTATAAGCCGTGGCTGCTGTCAAAAATTCCTTACCACGCCGCCAGTTTGATGTGGTGGTCGTAGGCGCCGGCGGAGCCGGCATGCGTTGCTCATTGCAACTGGCGCAGGCCGGCTTGTCGGTCGCTGTTCTGTCCAAAGTGTTTCCCACGCGTTCGCACACCGTTGCCGCGCAAGGCGGGGTCAGTGCATCGCTGGGCAACATGAGCGAAGACAACTGGTATTGGCACATGTACGATACCGTCAAGGGTTCCGACTGGCTCGGCGACCAGGACGCCATCGAATTCATGTGCCGCGAAGCGCCCAATGCCGTGTACGAGCTCGAGCACTTCGGCATGCCTTTCGACCGCAACCCCGACGGCACGATCTATCAGCGTCCGTTCGGCGGCCACACGGCCAATTTCGGTGAAAAACCCGTTCAGCGCGCCTGTGCGGCGGCCGACCGTACCGGCCATGCCATGCTGCACACGCTGTATCAGCGCAATGTGGCGGCGCGCACGCAGTTCTTTGTCGAATGGATGGCGCTCGATCTGCTGCGCAACGAGGCGGGCGACGTCCTGGGCGTCACGGCGCTTGAAATGGAAACCGGCGAAATCTACGTGCTGGAAGCCAAGCAGACCGTGTTGGCCACTGGCGGCGCCGGCCGCATCTGGGCGGCCTCCACCAACGCATTCATCAATACCGGCGACGGCCTGGGCATGGCCGCCCGTGCGGGCCTGCCGCTGCAAGACCTCGAGTTCTGGCAATTCCACCCCACCGGCGTGGCCGGCGCGGGCGTGCTGATTACCGAAGGCGTGCGCGGCGAAGGCGGTATACTGCTCAATAAAGACGGCGAACGCTTCATGGAGCGTTACGCGCCCACCCTCAAGGACTTGGCGCCGCGCGATTTCGTCTCGCGTTCCATGGACCAGGAAATCAAAGAAGGGCGCGGTTGCGGCGATGGCAGCTACGTGGTGCTCAAGCTCGATCACCTGGGGGCGGAAACCATCCAGAAACGCCTGCCGTCCATTCGCGAGATCGCCATCAAGTTCGCCAACGTCGATCCCATCAAGGAACCGATCCCGGTCGTGCCCACCATCCACTACCAGATGGGCGGCGTCCCCACCAATATCTATGGCCAGGTCGTCAGCTACGCCAATGGCGAAACCACGACAGTCAACGGCCTATACGCCATCGGCGAGTGCGCGGCCACGTCCGTGCACGGCGCAAACCGCCTGGGCACCAATTCGCTGCTCGACCTGATCGTCTTCGGCCGTTCAGCGGGCAACCATATCGTCCAGACGCATCCGGAACGTCAGCACGCGCACCAGCCCATTCCCGAGTCGTCCATCGACGCCTCGCTCGATCGCGTCAACAAGATCGAGTCGCGCACGTCCGGCGAAAAGGTGCAGGATGTCGCCAATGCCATGCGCATGTCCATGCAGCATCATTGCGGCGTGTTCCGTACCCTGGACCTGCTGGCCAAGGGCGTGGAATCGATCGAAGGCATTGCCGAGCAAGTCGAGCACATCCACTTCCAGGACAAGTCCAAGGTCTTCAACACGGCCCGTATCGAAGCGCTTGAGGTCTCCAACATGATCGAAGTGGCCCGCGCAACGACCAAGTCGGCGGCCAATCGCACCGAAAGCCGCGGCGCGCATGCGCTCAGCGACCACCCCGAGCGCGACGATGAAAACTGGCTGCGCCATACCTTGTGGTTCTCCGAAGGCAGCCGTCTCGAATATAAGCCGGTCACCATGAAACCGCTTACCGTGGACAGCTTCCCGCCCAAGGCGCGGACCTTCTAAGCAGGATATCGAAATGAGCCAAAAACGTATCGTCAAATTTGAAATCTACCGCTACGATCCCGACAAGGACGAGCGTCCTTACATGCAGAAGCTCGAGGTCGAGCTGCAGCCCACCGACAAGATGCTGCTCGATGCCATCATCCGTATCAAGAACGATGTGGACGACAGCCTGGCGTTGCGCCGGTCGTGCCGGGAAGGGGTGTGCGGTTCCGACGCCATGAACATCAACGGCAAGAACGGCCTGGCGTGCACGACCAACCTGCTGGAGCTCAAAGAGCCCATCGTGCTCAAGCCCCTGCCCGGGCTGCCCGTCGTGCGCGACCTGATCGTCGACATGACGCACTTCTTCAATCAGTACCACTCGATCAAGCCCTTCCTGATCAACGACCAGCCGCCGCCCGAGAAAGAGCGTCTGCAGTCGCCCGAGGCGCGCGAAGAGCTCGATGGCCTGTACGAGTGCATTCTGTGCGCCTGCTGCTCGACGGCCTGCCCCTCGTTCTGGTGGAATCCCGACAAGTTCGTGGGGCCGGCCGGCCTTTTGCAGGCGTATCGGTTTATTGTGGATAGCCGCGACGAAGCCACCGGCGAGCGCCTCGACAATCTCGAGGACCCTTACCGGCTGTTCCGTTGCCACACCATCATGAACTGCGCCGATGTCTGTCCCAAGGGATTGAACCCATCCCATGCGATCGGCAAGATCAAAGAAATGCTGGTTCGCCGTGCCATATAAGGTTCAGGATCGCTGATGAGAAAGTTATCAGAGCTGGAACGCGCGCGCCTGCGCTGGCGCGCGCGCCGGGGTCTGCTTGAAAATGACCTGATCATCACCCGGTTTTTGGATCACTATGAGGCCGAGCTAACCGACACAGATGTTTCTGCCTTGTCTTTGCTTTTCGAGATGGGCGATAACGAGTTGCTTGATGTGTTGCTGGCCAGGACAGAGCCTGCGGGCGTATACGATACGCCTGACATTCGCAGACTGGTCGCGCAAATGCAGAAGCTGTAACCTTTAAGGAAAATTGTGATGCAATTGTCAGACAAAAAAGCCACGCTATCGTTTTCGGACGGTAGCGCGCCGATAGAGTTCCCTGTTTATCAAGGCACTGTCGGTCCTGATGTCATCGATATCCGGAAGCTGTACGGCCAAAGCGGCATGTTCACGTACGATCCCGGTTTCCTCTCGACGGCCTCGTGCGAGTCGGGTATTACCTACATCGACGGCGACAAGGGCCAACTGCTTTATCGCGGTTATCCCATCGATCAGCTGGCGCAAAATTGCGACTTCCTCGATATCTGCTATTTGATCCTGAACGGCGAGCTGCCCGCCGGCAACCAGAAAGCGGAATTCGATGCCCTGGTGACCAATCACACCATGGTGCACGAGCAGATGCGCATCTTCCTGCAGGGTTTCCGGCGCGACGCCCATCCCATGGCCGTGTTGACCGGCCTGGTGGGCGCCTTGTCCGCCTTCTATCACGATTCCACCGACATCACCGACCCGCATCACCGCCATGTATCGGCCATCCGGCTCATCGCCAAGATGCCGACGTTGGTGGCGATGGCGTACAAGCATTCCCTGGGCCAGCCTTTCATCTATCCGCAGAACGATTTGTCGTACACCGGCAATTTCCTGCGCATGATGTTTGCCACGCCTTGCGAAGACTACAAAGTCAACGACGTCGTCGAGCGCGCGCTTGACCGTATCTTCATCTTGCATGCCGACCACGAGCAAAACGCGTCCACCTCCACGGTTCGCCTGTGCGGCTCGTCGGGCACCAATCCGTTCGCGGCCATTGCCGCCGGCGTGGGTTGCCTGTGGGGTCCGGCGCATGGCGGCGCCAACGAGGCTTGCCTGCAAATGCTCGAAGAGCTTCAGGCCAATGGCGGCGTGGCCAAGGTCGGCGAGTTCATGGAAAAGGTCAAGGACAAGAACTCGGGCGTACGCTTGATGGGCTTTGGCCATCGCGTCTACAAGAACTACGATCCGCGCGCCAAACTGATGCAGGAAACCTGCAAGGAAGTCCTGTCGGCGCTGGGCCTGGAAAACGACCCGCTGTTCAAGCTGGCCATGGAGCTCGAGCGCATTGCGCTGGAAGACCCGTACTTTGTAGAGCGCAAGCTGTACCCGAACGTCGACTTCTATTCGGGCATCGTTCAGCGCGCCATCGGTATTCCCACTTCCTTGTTTACGGCGATCTTCGCCTTGGCGCGTACCGTAG
Organism: Pusillimonas sp. SM2304; assembly: GCF_031628915.1. Classification (NCBI taxonomy): domain Bacteria; kingdom Pseudomonadati; phylum Pseudomonadota; class Betaproteobacteria; order Burkholderiales; family Alcaligenaceae; genus Pusillimonas; species Pusillimonas sp. SM2304. Next base: position 469,827 of record NZ_JAVLUJ010000003.1, on the reverse strand, counting down.
GCTGGATCGCCCAATGGAGCGAAATGCTGTCCGATCCCGACTACAAGATCGGCCGTCCGCGCCAGCTTTACACCGGCTCGCAAACACGCGACGTACCTGCTAAACGCTGATTCCGGCTTGATCAAAAGGGCGGGGCGCTTGTCAACAGGCGCTCCGCCTTTTGTTTTTCAAGGTCGGACCGCCGCGCCGGACGGCCTTGCGCCGGGCGCATCCAGCAGGCATCGCATCATTTCCTTCACGTATACCGGCAGATCATCGGCTGAACGCACGCACAGCATCAGGTCTCGGGCTGCCCAGGGGTCGCTCAGTGCGACCCGCTTGATGCGGGCCGCCCGCCCGCAACGCAGGGCCGCCGCCTTGGGCACCACGCCTATGCCGATGCCCTGGCCGACCATCCTGCAAACCGCGTCCAGGCTGCGCAGGCGCACGCGATAGCTCAGGCGCTTGCCCGACCTGCGCGCATGGTGGGCAATATGTTCCTGAAGCGCGCTGCCTTCCGTCAGGCCGACGAAGGCGCAGTGAGCCACTTCGGCCAGGCTGACCGAATCGCGCTGGGCCAGTTCGTGGTCCCTGGGTACGATCAGTGTCAGCGCGTCGTGCCGGAATATGCGGGTTTCCAGGCCCTGCAGGTCAACCGAGTCGGCCACGATGCCGATGTCCGCATGGCCGGCGCGGATTGCGTCGGCAATGTCGTAGCTCATCTTTTCTTCCAGATCGACTGAAATCTGCGGGTATCGGGCCAGGAATCCGCTGAGCATGTCGGGCAGGTACTCGCTGAGCGCGGCGGTATTGCAGAGCAGGCGCACGTGTCCGGCAAGGCCCTGGCCATATAGATCAAGCTCGCCCCGCATGCGGTCCATCTGCTGCAGTACCGTGCGCGCATGATGCAGCAGCGTACGTCCCGCCGGCGTGGCCTGCACGCCGCGCCGGCCGCGCAGCAGCAGGGCGGCGCCCACAGCTTCTTCCATGCCCTTGACGCGCTCGCTGGCAGAGGCCAGCGTCATGTGCGACCGCTGGGCGCCGTCGGTAATCGTGCCCGCTTCGTTGATGTTCAAGAACAGGCGCAGGTCGGTCAGGTCGAAACGCATGAAAAAATCATAGCATGCGCCCCTGGGCCAGGCTAAGGTTCAGCCTGAGGCTGGCTTAGCTAAAACCGAATTTTCCAATCCAGGGCCAGGCGGCAGAATAGCGGCAGGCTTTGATCATGAATTCCCTGGAGTCGTCGACGATGTTGACCGAAATGCTTGATGGTTTCACGCTGCAGTCGTTCCTGCCCGTGGCGGCGGTGTTTGTGCTGGCCGGCCTGGTCAAGGGGGTGGTCGGTTTGGGCCTGCCGACCATTTCCATGGCCTTGCTGTCCATCTTCATGGCGCCGGCGCAAGCCGCCGCTTTGCTGGTGATCCCGTCCCTGGTCACCAATGTCTGGCAGACCCGGCCTGTCCATGCGCTGGGCCCCATGCTGCGGCGCATCGGCGGCATGCAGGCGGGGGTGGCCGCGGGTACGTTGGCCGGGGCGGCCCTGCTGGGCGCGCCGGCCGGGGCCTGGGCAGCGGTGTCGCTGGGGGTGGCGCTGATTGCTTATTCGGCCTGGACGCTGTTCGGCAAGCCCCTGGCCGTGCCGCCGCGGGCGGAAAAATGGATGGGTCCGCTGGTGGGCGCCGTGACGGGTTTCATTACGGCCGTAACCGGCGTTTTCGTCGTGCCCGCCGTGCCCTACCTGCAGTCCCTGGGCCTGGCGCGCGATGCGCTGATCCAGGCCATGGGGGTGTCGTTCACCGTTTCAACCGTGGCGCTGGCCGTCGGCCTGTGGATGAATGACAGTTATTCATTCAGCGCGGCAAGCGCGTCGCTGCTTATGCTGCTTCCCGCTTTGATCGGGATGGGGGCCGGCCAGCGGCTACGCCAGTCGCTGGCCCCCGCTGTTTTCCGGCGTTGCTTCCTGATCAGCCTGGCCATCGTCGGCATCTATCTGGCCATCAAGGGTTTATGGCCGTAGCCGGGCAGGGCGCGGCGGTTTCAGCGCAAGGCCGGCACCGCCGCGCCCTTGACCCTTTTACAACTGCACCTGCCCGGCTTCTTGCTGCGCATCCACCACGGCCAGCGCCGTCATGTTCACAATCCGCCGCACGGTCGAGCTCGTCGTCAGGATATGTACCGGTCTTGCCGCGCCCAGGAGCACCGGCCCCATGGTCACGCCATTGCTGCCCGTCATCTTCAGCATGTTGTAGGTAATATTCCCCGTATCCAGGTTCGGCGTGATCAGCAAGTTGGCCGGCCCTTTCAGGGTCGAGTCGGGGAAGGATTTCAGGCGGATTTTCTCGGACAGCGCCGAATCCGCGTGCATCTCGCCGTCGACCTCCAGGTCGGGCGCGCGCTCTGCAATGATCCGGCGCGCCTCGGCCATCTTGCGCGAAGAAGCCGACGAGCGGCTGCCGAAGTTCGAGTGCGACAGCAGCGCCACCTTGGGCACCACGCCAAAGCGGTGCACCTCTTGCGCCGCCTGGATCGTCATGTCGGCAATCTGCTCTGCCGTCGGGTCTTCATTCACGTGCGTATCGCAGATGAACAGCGTCTGGGTCGGCAGCATCAGCACATTCATGGCTGCGTATGTTTTGGCGCCCGACTTCAGGCCGATCACTTCGTCCACATAGCGAAGCTGATTGTCGAAGCGGCTGGTGACGCCGCAGATCATGGCATCGGCGTCGCCGCGCTGCAGCAGCATGACCCCGATCAGCGAATTGTGCTTGCGCACCATGGCCTTGGCGATTTCAGGCGTTACGCCATCGCGGCCTTTCAGCTTGTAGTAGGCCGACCACGTTTCGTTGAAGCGGGAGTCGTCTTCGGGGTCGACGACCTCGACATCCTTGCCGATCGCCAGGCGCAGGCCGAATTTCTTGATGCGCATATCGATGACGGCGGGGCGTCCCACCAGGATGGGGTGGGCGAATTGTTCATCGACAATGGTCTGCACCGCGCGCAATACGCGCTCGTCTTCGCCGTCCGCATAGATGACCCGCTTGGGCGCGCTCTTGGCCTGCATGAAGAGCGGGCGCATCAACTGGCCGGTATGGTAGACCAGGCTCATCAGCTTCTGCCGGTAGGCCTCCATGTCGGCAATGGGGCGCCGGGCAACGCCGGAAGCGGCGGCGGCTTCGGCGATGGCGGGGGCGATTTTGACGATCAGGCGCGGATCGAAGGGTTTCGGGATGATGTAATCAGGGCCGAAGGTGAGTTCCTGGCCGGCATAGGCGGTGGCCACCTCGTCGTTTTGTTCGGCTTCGGCCAGTTCGGCAATGGCCTTGACGCAGGCCAGCTTCATTTCTTCATTGATGACCGTGGCGCCGGCATCCATGGCGCCCCGGAAAATGAAGGGGAAGCACAAGACGTTATTGACCTGGTTGGGATAGTCGGAACGGCCGGTGGCGATGATGCAGTCGGGCCTGGCCGCCTTGGCGACCTCGGGCCGGATTTCGGGCTCGGGGTTGGCCAGCGCCAGGATCAGCGGCTTGGGCGCCATGGTCTTGACCATGTCGGCGGTCAGTACGCCCGGCGCCGAGCAGCCCAGGAATACGTCGGCATCCCGGCAGACATCGGCCAGTGTGCGCGCGTCGGTGTCCTGGGCGTAGCGCGCCTTGTTGGCTTCCATGTTTTCTTCGCGGCCCTTGCGGATCACCCCGCGTGAATCGACCACATAGATGTTGGACAGCTTCACGCCCAGGTGCGTCAGCAGGTCCAGGCAGGCGATGGCGGCCGCGCCGGCGCCCGAACACACCAGCTTCACCTCGCCGATCTTCTTGCCGACCACTTTCAGGCCGTTGAGGATGGCCGCCGACGAAATGATCGCCGTGCCGTGCTGATCGTCGTGGAAAACCGGGATCTTCATGCGCTCGCGCAGTTTCTTCTCTATATAGAAGCACTCGGGCGCCTTGATGTCTTCCAGGTTGACCCCGCCCAGCGTCGGCTCCAGCGCCGCAATGATCTCGACCAGCTTGTCCGGATCGGTTTCAGCCAGCTCGATATCGAACACATCGATGCCGGCAAACTTCTTGAACAGGCAGCCCTTGCCCTCCATGACGGGTTTGGCGGCCAGCGGCCCGATATTGCCCAGGCCCAGTACGGCGGTGCCATTGGTGATCACGCCCACCAGGTTGGAGCGGGACGTATACATCGCGGCGGCATCTTCGCCGTCCGCGTGTATGGTCATGCACGCCACCGCGACGCCCGGCGAGTAGGCCAGCGATAGATCGTCCTGGTTGGCCAGCGGCTTGGTCGGCATGACCGAGATTTTTCCCGGGACGGGGTTCGCATGATAATCGAGGGCCAGTTTGGCGAGATCGGCATTGGGGTCCATGGCGGGGTGCTCCTGCAATAAAAATGAAACTTTCAATCAAAAGGGAAAAAGTTAACTGGATAAGGCCTGCTTGTGTGAAGAATTATCCGGATTCCGGCAAAGTTGTTTGTTAATGCCAACGCTTTGGCGCATTTGCCGGGGAATTCCCGCCGGCCAGGTTTATCCTGCCTTGCTTCAAGGGTATACTAGTACGAATACGGCTTATCAAGGCGTCGTACGTTGCCTTCTGCCCCGCTATCCGCTAATCGGTCTGGCCGTGTCGCGGAAGGTTGTTCCCTGCATCATAACGAGTGAGACACTCGGATAGGTGAAGCGCATATATGTCATCGGAAATAGAACTCTTATCTAACTCTTACCTGTTTGGTAGCAACGCCCCATATGTCGAGGAACTCTACGAGTCCTACCTTGACAATCCCGGTTCTGTTCCAGATCAGTGGCGTGATTACTTCGATCAACTGCAGCACCTGCCTGCCACCGACGGCAGCGAGGTCACCCGCGACCAGGCCCATGCGCCCGTCATCGAGTCGTTCGCGCAGCGCGCCAAGGCCAACGCCTTCATCGCGCGCGCCCAGGAACCCGATCTTGCCGTGGCCAGCAAGCAGGTCTATGTGCAGTCGATTATCGCTGCCTATCGCTCGCTGGGTTCCCGTTTCGCCGACCTTGATCCGCTGAAACGCCAGGATCGCCCCAATATCCCCGAGCTCGACCCCAGCTTCTACGGCCTGACCGAAGCCGACCTGGATCAGGTGTATTCCGCCACGAATACCTATTTCACCAAAGCCGACACCATGACCATGCGCGACATGCTCAAGGCCTTGCGTGATACCTATTGCCGCAACGTCGGTGCGGAATTCATGCACATTTCCGACCCGGCGGCCAAGCGCTGGATTCAGGAACGCCTTGAGTCCACCGTCGGCGTGCCGTCTTTCTCCCCCGAGCGCAAACGTCATATTCTGCAGCAGGTCACCGAAGCCGAAGGCCTCGAACGCTTCCTGCATACCAAGTATGTGGGCCAGAAGCGTTTCTCGCTGGAAGGCGGCGAAAGCTTCATTGCCGCCATGGACGAAGTCGTCGGCCATGCCGGCGATAACGGCGTACAGGAAATCGTGGTGGGCATGGCGCACCGCGGCCGCCTGAACATGCTGGTCAACATCATGGGCAAGATGCCCGCCGACCTGTTCGCCGAATTCGAAGGCAAGCATGCCGAAGGCCTGACCGACGGCGACGTCAAATACCACAACGGTTTTTCCAGCGACCTGTCCACGCGCGGCGGCCCTGTGCACCTGTCGCTGGCGTTCAACCCGTCCCACCTTGAAATCGTCAACCCGGTGGTCGAGGGCAGCGTGCGCGCCCGCCAGGATCGCCGGGGGGATGACGAAGGCTCGCAGGTATTGCCCGTGCTGGTTCACGGCGATGCCGCCTTTGCCGGCCAGGGTGTTGTCATGGAAACCCTTAACCTGGCGCAAACGCGCGGTTACGGTACCGGCGGCACACTGCACATCGTCATCAACAACCAGATCGGCTTTACCACCTCTGATCCGCGCGACACGCGTTCCACGCTGTATTGCACCGATGTGGTCAAAATGATCGAAGCGCCCGTCTTTCACGTCAACGGCGACGACCCCGAAGCCGTGGTCTACGTGACCCAGCTGGCGCTCGATTACCGCATGAAGTTTCATCACGACGTCGTGGTCGATATCGTCTGCTTCCGCAAACTGGGCCACAACGAGCAGGACACCCCCTCGCTGACCCAGCCCCTGATGTACAAAAGCATCGGCAAGCACCCCGGCACGCGCAAAGTTTACGCCGACAAGCTGGTGGCGCAGGGCGTGCTGGCCGAGGGCGAACCCGATCAACTGGTCAAAGACTATCGCCAGCTCATGGAAGACGGCCAACGCACCATCGAGCCCGTCCTGACCGACTACAAGAACAAGTATTCGACCGACTGGTCCGCCTTCCTGGGCGCCAAATGGACGGACCAGGCCGATACCGGCGTACCGCTGGCCGAACTGACCCGTATCGGCGAAAAGCTGACGACCGTGCCGGAAGGCTTTACGGTCCACTCCCTGGTCAACAAGCTGCTCAACGACCGCCGCAACATGGCGCGCGGCGAGCAGAATGTCGACTGGGGCATGGGCGAACACCTGGCTTTCGCTACCCTGGTCGCGTCGGGCTATGCCATCCGCATCACCGGGCAAGACTCGGGCCGCGGCACGTTTACCCACCGGCACGCCGTCCTGCACGATCAGAAGCGCGAGCGCTGGAACGACGGCACCTATATCCCGCTGCAGAACGTCTCCGACAGTCAGGCGCCGTTCACCGTCATCGACTCGGTGCTGTCCGAAGAGGCCGTGCTGGCCTTTGAATACGGCTATGCCTCGGCCGAGCCCAACACGCTGACCATCTGGGAAGCGCAGTTCGGCGACTTCGTCAACGGCGCGCAAGTGGTGATCGACCAGTTCATCACCTCGGGCGAAGCCAAGTGGGGCCGCCAGTGCGGCCTGACCATGATGCTGCCGCATGGCTACGAAGGGCAGGGCCCCGAGCACTCGTCAGCCCGCATCGAGCGCTTCCTGCAGCTGTGCGCCGACAACAACATACAGGTTGTGCAGCCCACCAACGGCTCGCAAATCTTCCACCTGTTGCGCCGCCAGATGATCCGGCCCTTCCGCAAGCCGCTGGTCATCCTGACGCCGAAGTCCTTGCTGCGCAACAAAGACGCCACCTCGCCCTTGTCCGACCTGGCCAACAGCCAGTTCCTGCCCGTCATCGGCGAACAGGACGAGACCATCGACGCCGCAGGCGTCAAGCGGGTGCTGGTCTGCTCGGGCAAGGTCTATTACGACATTGTCAACGCACGCCGGGAAGCCGGGCGCTCCGATGTGGCCGTGCTGCGCGTCGAGCAGCTCTATCCCTTTGCCCACAAGTCGTTCCAGGCCGAGCTGCAAAAATACACCAACGCCAAGGAAATCGTCTGGGTTCAGGACGAGCCGCAGAACCAGGGGCCGTGGTTTTATATTCAGCATCATTTGTACGAAAATGTGGCTGAAGGCCAGCGCTTGGGCTATGCAGGGCGCGCCGCGTCGGCCTCGCCGGCGGTGGGCTACCTGGCCAAACACCAAGAGCAGCAGCGCAACCTGCTGGAGCAGGCCCTGGCGCCCAAGTTCAAGAGCTTCATGCTGACCAAATAACGAATACCTCACATAACGGAATACATACTATGGCTATTACTGATGTTCTCGTACCCCAGCTTTCCGAGTCGGTTTCCGAGGCAACCTTGCTCAACTGGAAGAAACAGCCGGGCGAGGCTGTCGAGGCCGACGAGATCCTGATCGAGGTTGAAACGGATAAGGTCGTGCTTGAAGTGCCCGCGCCTTCGTCGGGCGTCCTGAAAGAAATCGTCAAGGGCGATGGCAGCACTGTCACGTCCGGCGAAGTGCTGGCCCGCATCGACTCCGAAGGCAAGGCCGCCGCGCCCGCTGCTGCGGCGCCTGCCGAACAAGCCGCAGCGCCTGCCGCAGCCGCCCCCGCGGGCGCGCCGGCCGCCGCTTCCGCCATCACTTCGCCCGCCGCCGGGAAAATCCTGGCCGACAAGGGCGTCGATCCGGCGTCGGTCGAAGGGTCGGGGCGTGGTGGCCGCATCACCAAGGGCGACGCCCTGCAAGCAGGCAGCCAGCCCGCCAAGAAGGCGGCCGCGCCCGCGGCGCCCGCCACGCTCTCGCTCGATGGCCGCCCCGAACAGCGCGTCCCCATGAGCCGTCTGCGTGCCCGCGTGGCGGAACGCCTGTTGCAATCGCAGGCCGACAACGCCATCTTGACTACCTTCAACGAAGTCAACATGCAAGGCATTCTGGATCTACGTAAAAAATACAAGGACCAGTTCGAAAAAGAGCACGGCGTCAAACTGGGCTTCACGTCCTTCTTCGTGAAAGCCGCCGTTGCCGCACTCAAGAAATACCCGGTCGTCAATGCTTCCGTCGACGGCAAAGACATCATCTATCACGGCTATTTCGATATTGGCATCGCCGTGGGCAGCCCGCGCGGCCTGGTCGTGCCCATCCTGCGCAACGCCGATCAGCTTTCCATCGCTGAAATCGAAAAGCAGATCGCCGATTTCGGCGCCCGCGCCCGCGACGGCAAGTTGGGTCTTGAAGAACTCACCGGCGGCACGTTCTCGATTTCCAATGGCGGCGTGTTCGGTTCGATGCTGTCCACCCCCATCATCAACCCGCCCCAATCGGCGATTCTGGGCATTCATGCCACTAAAGAGCGCCCCGTCGTCGAGAACGGCCAGATCGTCATTCGTCCCATCAACTTCCTGGCGCTGTCCTACGACCATCGCATCATCGATGGCCGCGAAGCCGTGCTGGCCCTGGTGGCCATGAAAGAAGCACTGGAAGACCCACAACGCTTGCTGCTGGACGTTTAAGCATCATGCAGGCTAAGGTGGTGTAAGAAAAACCCCGGAAGCCTCTTCGCCCATGCGCGAACAGGCTGGCCCGGGGTTTTTGAGTTAATACTCTATTCAATCGAGAAAGAACATGGCTAAACAATTCGACGTTGTTGTTATCGGAGCAGGGCCGGGCGGTTACATTGCCGCCATCCGCGCTGCGCAATTGGGCATGAGCGTGGCGTGCATCGATGCCTGGAGCACGGCCGATGGCAAACCCGCGCCCGGCGGCACCTGCACCAATGTGGGGTGCATTCCTTCCAAGGCGCTGTTGCAGTCGTCCGAGCACTTCGAGCAGGCCAATCATCATTTTGCCGAGCATGGCATCGAGCTCAAGGGCGTGAGCCTGAAGCTCGATACGCTGGTTGGCCGCAAAGATACCGTCGTCAAGCAGAACAATGACGGTATTTTGTATCTGTTCAAAAAGAACAAGGTCACCTTCTTCCATGGCAAGGGCTCGTTCGTGGCCCACGTCGATGGGGGCTGGTCCATCAAGGTAGACGGAAAAGCCCAAGAAGACCTGGTGGCCAAGCACGTCATCATCGCCACGGGTTCCTCGCCGCGCGAGCTGCCCGGCCTGCCGTTCGACGAAGCCCAGGTCCTGTCCAACGACGGCGCCTTGCGCATTCCCGCCGTGCCTAAAAAGCTGGGCGTGATCGGCGCGGGCGTGATCGGCCTGGAGCTGGGCAGCGTATGGCGCCGCCTGGGCGCCGAAGTCACCATTCTGGAAGCCATGCCTGATTTCCTGGCGGTGGCCGATCAGCAGGTCGCCAAGGAAGCGCAAAAAGCATTCGCCAAGCAAGGCCTGGCCATCCATACCGGCGTCAAGATCGGCGAAGTCAAATCCACTGCCAAGTCGGTCACCGTGCCCTACACGGATGCGGGCGGCGCCGAACAGAAGCTGGTGGTCGACAAGCTCATCGTGTCCATCGGCCGTGTGCCCAATGTCGACGGCTTGGGCGTGGATACGGTCGGCCTGAAACGCGACGAGCGCGGCTTCATTGCCGTCGACGACGACTGCAAGACCAATCTGCCCAACGTCTGGGCGGTGGGTGACGTAGTGCGCGGCCCCATGCTGGCGCACAAGGCGGAAGAAGAAGGGGTGGCGGTGGCCGAGCGCATCGCCGGGCAGCATGGCCACGTCAACTTCGCCACCATTCCATCGGTTATCTACACCTCGCCTGAAATCGCCTGGGTGGGCAAGAACGAGCAGCAGCTCAAGACCGAAGGGCGCGACTACAAGGCGGGCAGCTTTCCGTTCATGGCCAATGGCCGGGCCAGGGCCCTGGGCGACACCACCGGTTTCGTCAAGGTGCTTGCCGACGCCAAGACCGACGAGGTCCTGGGCGTGCATGTGATCGGCCCCATGGCTTCCGAACTCATCGCTGAAGCGGTCACCATCATGGAGTTCCGCGGCGCGGCCGAAGACATCGCCCGTATCTGCCATGCGCATCCGACCTTGTCGGAAGCCATGAAGGAAGCGGCGCTGGCGGTCGACAAACGCACGCTGAATTTCTGATCCTCGGCGTCGTCGATGACGTGACCTTTTGAAAAGGGCGGGCGCACGGCTCGCCCTTTTTTCGTTGCCCCCTTTGCCCAGACCAGGCTTCAAGCTATGAATGTTCTTGAGTATTATCATCACGCGCTGAAAGAGCGCGGCTACCAGCCCGACGAGGCGCAACTGGCCGCGATCGAGCGCTTGCAGGCTTATTTCGATGATTGGGTGAGCTTCAAGCAAGACCGTTCCTCGGCGCTCAGGAAAATCTTCAAGCGGCCCGATGTGCCGCGCGGCGTGTATTTATGGGGTGGGGTGGGCCGGGGCAAAAGCTTTTTGATGGATGCCTTCTACCTGACGGTGCCGGTCAAGCGCAAGACGCGGGTGCATTTTCACGAGTTCATGCGCGGCGTGCACCGCGAGCTCGATGCGGTCAGGGGGCAGCAGGACCCGCTGGACGAGGTCGCGCGCCGCGTGGCCAAGCGCTACCGCCTGATATGCTTTGACGAATTCCATGTGTCCGATGTCGCCGATGCGATGATACTGTACCGACTGCTGCTCAAGCTGTTCGAGCACGGCACGTCGTTCGTCATGACCTCCAATTACGAGCCATCGACCTTGTATCCGGACGGCCTGCATCGCGACCGCATCCTGCCGGCCATCAAGCTGATTCAAGAGCGCATGGACATCATGAATGTGGATGTCGGCACGGACTATCGGCGCCGCAGCCTGGAGCAGGTCCGCTTGTACCTGACGCCTATTACGTCGGATACGAACCAGGAACTGCAGGCCAATTTCGACAGGCTGCTGGACACGGCGCCCATGAAGCCGGTGCTGACCGTTGAAAACCGCGAGATCAAGGCCGTTGCGCTGGGCGGCAGCATCGTCTGGTTCGATTTTGCCACCTTGTGCGGCGGCCCGCGTTCGCAGAACGATTATCTGGACCTGGCCAGCCGCTTCCATACGGTCATTTTGTCGGATGTGCCGCGCATGGGGCCGCGCCATGCATCGGAAGCACGCCGCTTTACCTGGCTGATCGATGTGTTCTACGATCACAAGGTCAAACTCATCATGTCGGCCGAATGCGAGGCCGACGAACTCTACACGCAAGGCCCCATGTCCAACGAGTTTCATCGGACTGTCTCGCGCATCATGGAGATGCAATCCAGGGAATACCTGGATGCCGAGCGGCGCGAAGCCGTCACGCTGTAGTTCCCTTTCCTGACATCGAAGCGATTTATGAATACCAGAGTCCTCACAGGCATTACCACTTCCGGTACCCCGCATCTGGGCAACTATGCGGGCGCGATCCGCCCGTCCATACAGGCCAGCATGCTGCCCGGCGTGGATGCCTTTTACTTCATGGCCGATTACCATGCCCTGATCAAATGCGACGATCCGCAACGGATTGCGCGTTCGCGCCTGGAAATCGCCGCAACCTGGATCGCCGCCGGGCTGGACCCGGAAAAAGTCACGTTCTACCGGCAGTCCGACATCCCCGAGATTCCCGAACTGTGCTGGATGCTGACTTGCGTCACGGCTAAGGGGCTGATGAACCGGGCGCACGCGTACAAGGCAGCCGTCGACCAGAATGTGGCCCGGCAGCAGGAACCCGATGACGGGATCACCATGGGGCTGTTTTCATATCCGGTGCTGATGGCCGCCGACATCCTGCTGTTCAATGCCAACAAGGTCCCGGTGGGCCGCGACCAGATACAGCATCTGGAAATGGCCCGCGACATCGCCCAGCGCTTCAACCATCTGTATGGCCAGGGCAAAGACCTGTTCGTCTTGCCGGAAGTCCAGATCGCCGAGGACGTGGCGACGCTGCCCGGCCTGGACGGCCGCAAGATGTCCAAGAGCTACGACAACACGATTCCCCTGTTCGAGGGCGGCGCCAAGGCCTTGCGGGCGGCCGTCATGCGCATCGTGACCGACTCGCGCCAGCCGGGCGAGCCCAAGGACGCGGAAGGTTCGCACTTGTATGCCTTGTACCGCGCATTTGCCGCGCCGCAGGCAGCGGCGCAGTTCCGCAAGCAACTGGAAGAGGGCATGGGCTGGGGCGAAGCCAAGGACCAATTATGCATCCTCATCGAAGATGAGCTCTCGCCCATGCGCGAGCGCTATGTCCAGCTCATGGCCAGTCCCGACCGCATCGAAGACATTCTCCAGGCGGGCGCCGTCAAGGCGCGCCGCCTGGCGCAACCCCTGATGGAGCGTTTGCGCGTAGCGGTCGGCCTGCGCGCCGCCCCGGTGCCAAGCCAGGCGCCGGCCGCCAGGAAATCCGCCGGCAAGCGTGCGCGTTTCGTGAGCTTCCGCGACCAGGACGGCCAGTTCCGCTTTCGCCTGCTGGCCGCCGATGGGCAGGAGCTGCTGCTGTCGGAAGGCTTCGCCGACCCGAAGGCGGCGGGGGTGGCCATGGGCAAGCTCAAGGACGAACCCATCGCCTCCTTGCTGACCCGCGATGATCAGGTCGCGAGCCTGCATCTGGACGGCGCGCTGGTTTGCCGCTTCGACGCGGCACTGCTGCCGCGCGTGCATGAAGCCGTGGCCGAGCTGAATCAGGAATAAAACCGGGCCCGCTGCCGCGGGCACGTCAGTCGCAGCGCTCGGCCTTCAGGCCCAGTTCCTGGCACAGCGCCAGGGTGGCTGCGGCCTGTTCGCGATAGACGAGCACGGTCTGGAAGTCGTGGGTATAGCTTTCGCCAAAGCTGATCAGACAGTATTTGCCGTGGTGGGCCAGCAACTGGCGGTCAGCCCATCGATAGAAGTCCGACATGGTTTCGAAGTCGTTATCGTCGTAGGGGTAATCCGGCAGGGCGGGGCGCTCGAAAGCGTCGACGATCTGTTCATACAGCTCGTCGACCGTGTCTGCGACCGCGAAATAGTCCTCGAGCTCGATAAAGACGATGAAGGCCGTGACGCCTTCCGGGTCGTACTCGGCCACCTTGGCGGCATCCGCGCCGTAATGCTCCCGCAGCGTAGCGGCGGGGGCGCCTTGCGCCTGCAGGCAGATATTGACGATGCGGCTGGTTTCATGCTCGTCCATATCGTCGCAAGACAACAGGCCGATCAGGCGTTCGAGCTGCTGCCGATAGATATTTTCAGTGCTCATGGAGACTATTTCTTGAGTTTTGCAAAAGCGGCGGCCATGGCGCCCTGGCCGGCGGCTTCCTGCGGGCGCTGCGGCGCCTGGCGGCGCGAAGGGTTGCCGGCGGGGCCGCGGCGGTCGTCGCCTGTGCGGCGCGCCGGCGGCGCATCGTCATTCAGGCGCATCGTCAGCCCGATGCGCTTGCGCGCGGCATCGACTTCCTGCACTTTGACCTTGACCATCTGCCCGACGCGGACCACATCGCGCGGGTCCTTGACGAAGGTGTCGGACAGGGCCGAAATATGAACCAGCCCGTCCTGATGCACGCCGACGTCGACGAAAGCCCCGAAGTTGGCCACATTGGTGACGACGCCTTCCAGGATCATGCCGGCGTGCAGGTCGTTGATGGTGTTGACGCCTTCCTTGAATTCCGCGGTTTTGAACTCGGGCCGCGGGTCGCGCCCCGGTTTCTCGATCTCGAGAAAGATATCTTTGACGGTGGGCAGGCCGAACCGTTCATCGGTGAATTCGGCGGGCGACACGCCTTTCAAGGCGCCTGACTGGCCCATGACCTGGCGCGCATCCGCATTGATTTTCTTCAGGATGCGTTCGACCACCGGATAGGCTTCGGGGTGGACCGACGAGGCATCCAGCGGATTGTCGCCATTGGGAACGCGCAAGAATCCGGCCGCTTGTTCAAAGGCCTTGTCGCCGAAGCGCGGCACTTTCATCAGGGTCTTGCGGTCGGGAAAGGCGCCGTGATCGTTGCGCCAGGCCACAATGTTCTTGGCCAGGGATGCATTCAGGCCCGATACCCGCGTCAGCAAGGGCGCGGATGCCGTGTTGACGTCGACGCCGACGGCGTTCACGCAGTCTTCGATGACGGTATCCAGCGAGCGGGCCAGTTCGCGCTGATTCACGTCATGCTGGTACTGGCCCACGCCGATTGCCTTGGGTTCTATTTTGACCAGCTCGGCCAGCGGGTCTTGCAGGCGGCGCGCAATGGATACGGCGCCGCGCAGGCTGACGTCGAGGTCGGGGAATTCGTGAGCGGCCAGCTCGGACGCCGAATAGACCGAGGCGCCGGCCTCGGAGACCATGACCCGCGTCAACTGAAGCTCGGGGAACTTCTGCTGCATGTCGATCACGAGCTTTTCGGTCTCGCGCGAGGCGGTGCCGTTACCGATGGCGACCAGTTCGATCTTGTGCTTGGCCACCAGGGCGGCCAGCGTGTTGATGCTGCCTTCGCGATCGCGGCGCGGCTCGAAGGGGTAGACGGTGCTGGTGGCCAGCACTTTTCCCGTGGCGTCGATGGCGGCCACCTTGACCCCGGTGCGTATGCCCGGGTCCAGTCCCAGTACGGCTTTGGGGCCGGCGGGCGCGGCCAGCAGCAGGTCTTTCAGGTTGGCGGCAAAGACGCGTATGGCTTCCTGTTCCGCCGTATCGCGCAGCCGGCCGATCAGTTCGGATTCAAAAGCCGTCAACAGCTTGACCCGCCAGGTCCAGCGGCAGACTTCGCCCAGCCAGCGCCCGCGCGGCGGGGCGTCCGGGCTGAAGTCGGCGCCCACGCGCAGAAAGTCCGCGATGCGCGCTACGCAGGGGTGGGGCGTCAAGGCTTCCAGCTCGGGTTCCAGCCCCAGGCGGATGTCCAGTACGCCCTGCTGGCGTCCGCGCAGCAAGGCCAGGATGCGATGCGAGGGCAGCGAGCGCAGCGCTTCGCTGAAATCGAACCAGTCGCGGAAATTATCGCCTTCGTGCTCTTTGCCCTCGACCACCTTGGCATGTACCAGGCCTGTGTTCCACAGGTGCTCGCGCATGTTCTCCAGCAAGTCGGCGTTTTCGGCAAAGCGTTCGGCCAGGATGTCGCGCGCGCCGTCCAGCGCGGCTTTGGCGTCGTTGATTGAGGCTTCCGGATTCAGATACGATTCGGCCAATTGGGCGGGATCGGCATGCCGGTCTTCCAGAATGGCATCGGCCAGGGGCTCCAGGCCCGCTTCCCGCGCGATCTGGGCGCGCGTACGGCGCTTGGGCTTATAGGGCGCGTACAAGTCTTCCAGCCGCTGCTTGGTGTCCGCGGCCTGGATTTCCTGCTGCAGCGCGGGGGTGAGCTTGCCTTGCTGCCCGATCGAATCAAGAATGGCGGCACGGCGGGTTTCGAGTTCGCGCACGTAGATCAGCCGTACTTCGAGGTTGCGCAGCACCGTATCGTCCAGGCCGCCGGTGGCTTCCTTGCGGTAGCGCGCGATAAAGGGCACGGTGGCGCCGCCATCGAGCAGTTCGATGGTGGCGGCAACCTGCGCGGCGCGCACATTGAGCTCGTTGGCCAGCAAGGCCACGATTCGTGCCGGGTCGATGCCGGCGGCGTCGGGTTTGGATGAAACGGAGGCAGTAGTCATTAAGGCATCAAAAAAACATAAATCAAGCGGCGCATTTTGCCACATTGATCCTGTGTTCGAAAAATACCCGAGTATCATCACGGGTGGATCTTTCGGGGGGAGCGCATACTTTACCCCTTTTGCCTCGCCGTGCAGGCAGTGCTTATACCTTCTTGACTTTTTTGATGCTTTTGCAAGAACTTTCCGATATTTTTGCCTCCGATGGCCCGCTTGCCCAGGCTGTGCCAGACTACCGCCCCAGGCAGGCACAACTGGAATTGGCCCAGGCCATCGAAGAGGCCTTGCTCAATCACACCACGCTGATTGCCGAAGCGGGCACCGGCACGGGCAAGACCTGGGCCTACCTGGTTCCCGCATTCCTGAGCGGCAGCAAGGTGCTGGTGTCCACCGGCACCCGTACCTTGCAGGACCAGCTGTTTCGCCGCGACCTGCCCCGCTTGCGCAACGCGCTGGCCTTGCCGATCTCGGTGGCGCTGCTCAAGGGCCGGGGCAATTATGTCTGCCACTATCATCTGGACCGCCTGGCGGGCGACGAGCGGGCCCTGAAATCCCGCTCTGAAATCGGCCAGTTGCGCCAGATCCAGGTGTTTGCCCAGCAGTCCAGGACGGGCGACCGCGGCGATCTGGCCGAGGTCCCGGAAGATGCCGATATCTGGAGCAGGGTGACGTCGACACGCGAAAACTGCCTGGGCCAGGAATGCCCCAACGTGCGCGACTGTTTTGTGCTGAAAGCGCGCCGGCAGGCCCAGGACGCGGATTTGATTGTGGTCAATCATGCGCTGTTCATGGCGGACCTGGCCTTGCGCGAAGAAGGGATCACCGACCTGCTGCCCACCGTGGAGCTGGTTGTCTTCGACGAGGCGCACCAACTGCCCGACATCGCCACACGCTTCCTGGGCACCAGCGTTTCCTCGCATCAGTTGCTGGATCTGGCGCGCGCCGCCGAGGTGGCGGGCCTGGCCCATGCCCGGGAATCCACCAACTGGAGCGAAGCGGGCAAGCGGATCGAGCATGCCGCCCGCAAGCTGCGCCTGGCGGCCGCGCCGATCGAGAAAATGCCCGGGCGCAAGGCCACCTTCCAGGCCATTCCCAACCCAGAGGAATTCGACGCGGCCCTGGATGAGCTGCTGGTGGTCCTGGATCAGAGCATTCTGCTGCTGAATGTGGTCAGCGAAAAGCATCCGGACCTGGCCGCGGTGGCCAAGTCCTGTCTGGACATTCGCGCCCGGCTGTATCAATGGACCCAGCCGGACCGCCAGGGCCGCAATGCGCTGGCGCCGGTCCGGCAAGACGACGAACCCGCCCATCCGGACGACCCGGATGGCAAAAGCGAGCCTGCCGTGCGCTGGGTAGAGCAAAGCCTGCACCACATGCGCCTGCACAGCGCCCCGTTATCGGTCGCCCGTATTTTTTCCCGTTACCGTAGTAAAGAGCAGGCCTGGGTGCTGACATCGGCAACCTTGTCGGTGAATGGCGATTTCGGGCATTTCCTGCGGCAACTGGGGCTGTGGGATGCGCGCACGCTCAGTTGGGAGTCTCCCTTCGACTACGCGTCGCAAGGCGTGCTGTATGTGCCTAAAGCGCTGCCGCTTCCCAGCGACCGCTATTTCAATGAGCGTTTCGTCGATGCGCTGATGCCCTTGGTCAAGGCGTCGCAGGGGGGCGTGCTGGTCCTGTGCACGACCTTGCGGGCCGTGGACCGGATCGCCGAGCTGCTGCAGGAACGGTTCGACGACGAAGCCATAGACCGGCTGCTGCTGCGCCAGGGGGAAAGCGCGCGGCGGGCCTTGCTCGAGCGCTTTCGCGCCGGCAACAACGCCGTGCTGGTCGGCAGCGCCAGCTTCTGGGAAGGCATAGACGTGCCGGGCGATGCGCTGACCCTGGTGGCCATCGACAAGCTGCCGTTCGCGCCGCCCGATGATCCGGTGCTGGAGGCGCGGCTGAACGTATGCCGCAGCCAGGGCGGCAATCCTTTCATGGAATACCAGCTTCCCGAGGCGGCGATCGCGCTCAAGCAGGGCGCGGGGCGGCTGATCCGGTCGGAGCGGGATTGGGGCGTATTGATGGTGGGCGATACGCGGATGATAGACAAGCCTTATGGCCGTCTGTTATGGCGCGGCCTGCCGTCCTTCGCGCGTACGCGCGAGCCCGGGCAGGCCGTGGAATTCTTTCGCAAAAAGCAGCAGGCCGGGGCCTGATCAGAACCAGTTGATGGGGTTCCACAGGCTGCCGCCGGGCTCGCTCAGCCCCTGCTGGTAATACTTGCTGTTGGGGTAGTTCTGATCCAGCACACGCTTGGCATCGTCGCGCAAGTCGTCCAGTTGCAGCTTATCGTACGACAAGTACATCAGGTATAGCGCTTTCTCGGAAGCCGGCACGCCCTGGAAATCGGTAATGACGGTTTGCGCGCGGTTCACGGCCGCCACATAGGCGCCGCGCTCGTAGTAGTACTGGGCGACGAGCACTTCATTTTCCGCAATGGTGTTGACCAGCCAGGTGACGCGTTTTTTTGCATCGGCGGTATAGCGGCTGTCGGGATAGCGGTTGATCAGCTCGTTGAACGAATCGTAGGACTCGCGCAGGCCCTTGGGGTCGCGTTCGCTGGGATTCTGGCGGGTGATGTTGGTGAACGAGGCGCTGGGCGGCGTGAAGGTGATCAGGCCCTTCAGGTAAAGCATGTAGTCCGTGCCGGGATGGTTCGGGTATTGCTGCTGGAAGCGGTCGATGGCCGCCAGGGCCTGTTCGGGTTCATCGTCTTTCCAGTTGACGTAGGCCTGGTCAATGAGCGACTGCTGGGCATACCCCCCAAACGGATAGCGCGCTTCGACGGCCTCGAGGCGGGTCCGTGCCTCGTTCCAGTTGCCCGCGCTGATTTCCGCGCGCGCATCCTGGTACAAGCGTTCGGCGGTCCAGCCGATCGTGGGGTCTGTCTCGACCTTGCTTGTGCCGCATCCGGCAATCAGCACCGCGGCAGCGAAGGCGATTGCAGCGCGGCTTAACCGTGCAAGGCCGGAAAATCGGGGTTGATTGGGGTTGATACGAGTCACAAAAGCGTCCTTGGTGTTAGCATGCAGGCTGATTATATGATTTGTCGCCATGCCTGACACAGATATTGCCACAGAAAGTTTGCCGTCGGCCGAGCCGCTGGAATTTCTTATTCCTTACACGGCCTTGCCAGAGCGGCTGGACAAAGTCTTGGCCAGGCTGATGCCGGCGCATTCCCGCAGCCGGCTGCAGGGGTGGATAGAAGGCGGGCATGTGCTGGTCAACGGCCAGCCCGGCCGCATCAAGCAAATGGCCAACCCGGGCGACAAGCTGGTGGTTCATGAGCAGCGCCCGCCCGAATCGTTGGCCTTCACGCCGGAACCGGTCGATTTTACCGTGGTCGCCGAAAGCGGCGACTGGATCGTCGTCGACAAGCCGGCGGGCCTGGTGACCCATCCGGGGGCGGGCAACTGGAGCGGCACCTTGCTGAACGGCTTGCTGTATCGCTATCCGGAACTGGCCACGGTGGCGCGCGCCGGCATCGTGCACCGGCTGGACAAAGATACTTCCGGGCTGCTGGTGGTGGCGCGCCACGACAAGGCGCAAACACATTTGGTCCGCCAGTTGCAGGCGCGCAGCGTAAGCCGCGAGTACGTGGCATTGGTGCATGGCCGCCTGACCCGGCCGGGCAGCGTCAAGCTGGCCATCGGGCGGGACCCCAGGGTGCCCGTGCGCATGGCGGTCGAGCATCCCATTGCGCCCAAGCCCGCCTTGACGCACTATGCGCCGCTGCGTGCGGGACGGACAGCCGATGACGCGGTCGTCACGGAAGTGGCCTGCAAGCTGGAAACAGGCCGTACCCACCAGATACGTGTGCACATGATGAGCTTGCGTCATCCCCTGGTGGCGGATGTGCTGTACGGCGGCAAGCTGGTGGGGGGCGCCTTGCGGCAATTGCTGCACGCCAAGGCCTTGAGCTTCGACGACTGCTCGACCGGCCGGCGCATGGCATTCGAATCGGCCCTGGCGCAGGACTTTCAACAGATCATCGACCATATCGCATGGGAAACCTGAAACAAGCCGCCATTCCGCTCGTGTCGGGGCTGCCCTGGACGGGCGTCCACTACTTTTGCACGACCCGGCAGGGCGGCGCCAGCACCGGGCCGTGGGCCTCGTTCAATCTGGGCGAGCATGTGCAGGACGAGGCGGCGCGGGTTCAAGCCAATCGGCAAAGCCTGGACGCCCTGTTGCCCGGCGAACCATTGTGGCTCAAGCAGGTGCACGGCGCCGAGGTGTTCGATGCCGACCGGGCGGCGGGCATCGGCCAGGGCGGCGATCCCCCCACGGCCGATGCGGCGGTCACATCGCAGGCCAATCGTGTGCTGGCGATCATGACGGCCGACTGCCTGCCTGTTGTGCTGGCCAGCACCGACGGCCGCTATTTGGGCGTGGCGCATGCTGGCTGGCGCGGGCTCGCCGCCGGCGTGCTGGAAAACACCTTGCAGGCCCTGCGTGAGCGCGCGCCGGCCCAGACGTCCTGGCGGGCGTGGGTGGGTCCGGCCATCAGCCAGCGGCATTTCGAAGTGGGCGCCGATGTCTATCAGGCTTTCACACAGCGCGATCCCGGCACGGCGGTTTTCTTTGCGGAAAAGACGGCGGGGCTGAAATGGCTGGCCGATCTGCCGGCGCTGGCCAGACACCGTTTGCATCAGGCGGGCGTCGCCAATATCGAGCTGAGCGGCCAGTGCACTTTTGAGCGGGACGGTATGTATTATTCTTATCGGCGCCATGCCGTGACGGGGCGGATGGCGACGCTGGCATGGCTGCAAGAACGTGGCCAGATGCAGCGTAGCGGGCCAAGGGGGTAGCGACTTACCCTGATTGACAGAGATTTGATTGCCATACAAGATGGGGTCAAAGCATAAGGTTTCTGTAAGGTGTCTGAATCGTGAGTAAACCGTTTTCGTCAGAATGGCCGGTACCGGTAAGCGTAGCGCCTGACAAGCTCGCGGAAATCCAGGCAGAGTTTGCGCGTGAATGGCTGCGCATCGCCGAAAGCGCCCAGCACGGCTTGCTCGAACCTCCCGCCGATCGCCGTTTCGCCTCGAAGGCCTGGGCCGCCAACACGCCCTTGCTCATGACGGCGCACACCTACCTGCTGTCGGCCAGGGCGCTGAACCAAATGGTCGATGCAGTGCAGGTCAGCGAATCCGTACGCAACCGCTTGCGCTTTGCCGTCATGCAATGGATCGAGGCGGTTTCGCCCTCCAATTTCATGACCACCAATCCCGATGTCCAGCAGGCGCTGATCGAAAGCAATGGGCAGTCTTTGCGCAAGGGTGTGCAGAATCTGTTCGAAGACATGCAAAAGGGGCGGCTCAGCCAATCCGACGAATCCCGCTTCGAACTGGGCAAGAATATTGCCGTGACACCGGGGGCCGTGGTGTACCAGAACGCCTTGATGCAACTCATTCAATACGCGCCCGCCACCGGCAAGGTGCACAAGATTCCCCTGGTGCTGGTTCCGCCGTGCATCAACAAGTTCTATATTCTCGACCTCCAGCCCGAGAACTCTTTCGTCAGGCATGCCGTCGAGCAGGGCTTTACGGTTTTTCTGGTCTCGTGGCGCAATCCGGCTGCCGCCGACGATGACGGCATCGATACCGCCACCTGGGCCGACTATCTTCAGCATGGCGTGTTGCAGGCCCTGGACGTGGCCTGCGCCATCTCGCGGCAAAAGCAGGTCAACGCCCTGGGCTTTTGCGTCGGCGGAACCTTGCTGGCTTCGGCGCTTGCGTTGGCTCATGCGCAAGGAAAAGATCCCGTCGGCGCGCTGACCTTGCTGACTACGCTGCTCGATTTCGAGGAAACCGGCGTGCTCGATGTCTTCGTCGATGAATGCCACGCCCAGGCGCGCGAGCGCCAGCTGGGCGCAGGCGGCCTGATGTCCGCCCGCGAACTGGGGACTACATTTTCCTTTTTGCGTCCCAGCGAGCTCGTCTGGAATTACGTCGTGGGCAACTACATGAAGGGCGAGGCGCCGCCTGCCTTCGACCTGCTGTACTGGAATGCCGATGGCACGAATCTGCCCGGGCCTTTTTTCGCCTGGTATTTCCGCAATACCTATCTGGAAAACAACCTGAAAGTGCCGGGGCGGGTCAAGGTCGACGGCTACCCGCTCGATCTCAGCGCCTTGACCATGCCTGTCTACATTTACGGCTCGCGCGACGACCACATCGTGCCCTGGCATGCCGCGTACGCCACAAGCAACATATTGCGCGGCCCCATGCGCTTCGTCCTGGGCGCCTCGGGCCACATCGCGGGGGTCATCAATCCGCCCGCCAAGAAGCGCCGCTGCTATTGGGCGCACGAAGCGCCCAGCCCGCATGCCGACATGCCGGGCGATCCCGAAAGCTGGCTGGCGGCGGCCGACGAACATGCCGGCAGTTGGTGGCCCGACTGGACCAACTGGCTGGCTTCGCATTCAGGGGCCATGCAGCGGGCGCCGGCAAAACCCGGCAACACCCGCTACCCGCCCCTTGAACAAGCACCCGGCAGCTACGTTGCGGTGCGAGCGTAATTCAGAGATATTCAAAGGAGAACAACATGAGTGGAAAACTGGCTTACGTGACAGGGGGAATGGGGGGCATAGGCACGTCCATATGCCAGCGTCTGGCAAAAGAAGGCTACACCGTTGTCGCCGGCTGCGGCCCCAGCCGCAATTTCAAGCAGTGGCTCGATGAGCAGGCGGCGCTGGGCTACAAGTTTCATGCTTCCGTCGGAAACGTATCCGACTGGGAATCCACCGTGACCGCTTTCGAGCAGATCCGCGATAATCTCGGGCCGGTCGATGTGCTGGTCAATAATGCCGGCATCACCCGCGACGGCCTCTTCCGGAAAATGAGCCAGGAAGACTGGCGCGCTGTCATCGACACCAATCTGAACAGCCTGTTCAATGTGACCAAGCAGGTCATCGAAGGCATGGTCGACAGGCAGTGGGGGCGTATTATCAATATCAGTTCGGTCAACGGCCAGAAAGGGCAGTTCGGCCAAACCAATTATTCGACGGCCAAGGCCGGGATACATGGCTTCACCATGGCCCTGGCCCAAGAGGTTGCCAGCAAGGGGGTCACCGTCAATACAATCTCCCCGGGGTATATTGGCACTGACATGGTCCGCGCCATCCGCCCCGACGTGCTCGAAAAGATCGTCGCCACCATTCCTGTAAAACGCCTTGGCACACCCGAGGAAATCGGTTCCATCGTGGCATGGCTGGCATCCGACGAATCGGGTTTTGCCACCGGCGCGGACTTTTCCTTGAACGGTGGGCTGCATATGGGGTAGATTGCCGGACAACGCGGCTTGTCCATCCTGTTTGTCGGTTTCCCGTTCACGTATTCGGCCTTAACTCATGACGCAATCTCAAGCAACAAGCTCTACCCGCCTGATCAAAAAATATCCCAACAGGCGGCTTTACGACACACGCACCAGTGCTTACATCACGCTGTCCGATGTCAAGCAACTGGTGCTTGACTGCGAGGAGTTTCAGGTTGTCGACGCCAAATCGGGTGACGACCTGACCCGCAGCATCCTGCTGCAAATCATTCTTGAAGAAGAAAGCGGGGGCGTCCCCATGTTTTCGCCCACGGCGCTGTCGCAGATCATCCGTTTCTACGGCCACGCCATGCAGGGGGTGATGGGCTCCTACCTGGAAAAAAATATCCAGGCCTTCATCGATATCCAGGATCGCATGGCCGAACAGTCCAAAGGGCTGTACGGAACCCAGTTCGGCCCCGAGGCCTGGGCCCAGTTCATGAATGTGCAAACCCCTGTTTTGCAGAACATGATGAACAACTACGTCGATCAAAGCAAAAACCTGTTTGTCCAGATGCAGGATCAGATGCAGGACCAGACGCGCAATATGTTTTCCGTGTTTCCGTTCAACCCGGTCCCGCCCAAAGACACAAAAAAATAAGCCTTTTCAGACGCCTGTAAGTCCCTTGGTTTCATAATGAGAACCAATCTTGTTTATGGAGCTTGCAGGGATGAAACGGCATGGGTTGACAATACTGCTCGGGATGGGCCTGACGATGACGGCCGCAGCGGCCGAATATCCCATAGGCCAGCCATCGGAACAGCACGGCCTTGAGGTCGCTGCCGTCTATCTGCAGCCCGTCCAGATGGAGCCTGCAGGGCTGATGCGCGATACGCGCGACTCCGACATCCACCTTGAAGCCGATATCCACGCTACAGCCGACAACAAGAACGGTTTGCCCGAAGGGGCGTGGGCGCCTTACCTGGTCGTTCATTATGCCCTGCAGAAAGCGGGCAGCGATCAGGTTCACAAGGGGGAACTGATGCCCATGGTAGCCAATGACGGCCCGCATTACGGGGATAACGTCAAGCTGGACGGCCCGGGCAAGTACCAGCTTACGTTTTCCGTTGCTTCGCCCGACGCCGGAAAAATGAATCACTTCGGCAGGCACGTCGACAAGGAAACAGGGGTCGCCCCCTGGTTCGATCCCTTCGAGCTGCATTACGATTTTGTCTTTGCGGGCACCGGCAAGAAGGGCGGTTATTGATGTCTGGACTGGGCCGTTGCCTGGCGGCCATATGCCTGGCGGCAGCGGGCAGCGCGACCGCCCTGGCGGCGGAATTGCCGACCTTTACGCTGGTCTTCAAGCCTGACGGCACATTTGAGCCCGCCCGCCTCGACGTGCCTGCGGGGCGCTTCAAGCTTGTGCTCATCAACGAGAGCAAGGAGCCGGTCGAGTTCGAAAGCCTGCCGCTGCGTACCGAAAAAGTCATGGGGCCCGGGGTCAAGTCCTTCGTTGTGATCACGATTTCACGGCCTGGCGAGTATCCCTTCTTCGATGATTTCCACCAGAACATAAAAGGCACGCTGGTCGTGCTGCCCAAGCCCTGAACCGCCACCCATCATGGAACAAGTCGCTGTCATCGTCTGGCGTGAAAGTGTCGAGGCGCTGCTGATCGTCGGTATTCTTTTCACCTGGCTGCGCGCCAGCCCGGAAGGCCGCAAAGGCTTGCCCTGGCTATGGGGCGGCGTGGCAGCGGGTTTGGTGCTCGCGGTCATGCTGGCGCTGGTCTTGCTGGGGGTTTCGTCATGGCTGCCGGCCGAAGGGCAGGAATGGTTTCAGGCGCTGATGGCGCTGCTTGCCTGCGTGCTGGTCGTGCAAATGGTGGTCTGGATGAGGCGCCACGGCCGCACGCTGAAGCATGAACTGGAAGGCGGTGTCAGCCGCTCCGTGTCCGAGTCGAACTGGTGGGGGCTGCTGACCCTGGTCATGATCGCGGTGGCCCGGGAAGGCAGCGAAACCGTGGTGTTCCTGTACGGCAGTATTTCGGCGGGCGCCGCCAACGGGTCGGCAGGCAGCCTGGTGCTGGCCGGGTGCCTGGGTTTTTTGGCGGCGCTGGCCTCGTTCTGGCTTTTGCAACTGGGCGGCCGGCTGATTACGTGGCGCCGTTTCTTCCGGTTGACGGAAATCCTGTTGCTGCTGCTGGCCAGCGCCTTGCTGGTAAGCGGCCTGGACCGCCTGATTTCGCTTGGCGCGCTGCCCACCCTGGTGGACCCGATATGGGACAGTTCCTGGCTGCTGGACAGCAGCGGCGGGCCTGGAAAGATTCTGGCTGATTTCGCCGGCTATCGCGATTACCCCGCGCTGTCTCAGTTGCTGATCTGGATGGCGTACTGGATGGGCGTCTATCTGTTGCTGAAACGGGCCGCCGCGCAGGCTGCGCGCGCCGGGCGTCCGTCAGCCAGCACGGCGTAGGCGGCTACCCATGACACCGCGATGGCAATCGGGCCTGGCCAGCTTTGGCGACTTTCTGCGCGACCACGCGCCCCTGTTGCGTGGGCTGCAATGGGTGATCGTGGCCTTCTATCTGGTGCTCCTGATTGTGCCGGCTGTGTTGCCCCTGCCGGACCGCACGGCATCGGTGTTGAACAACCTGACGGTTTTCGCGCAGTTCGCCTTCTGGGGGATCTGGTGGCCCTTCGTATTGCTGTCCATGCCTTTGTTTGGACGCGCCTGGTGCGGCTGGTTCTGTCCGGAGGGAATGTTGTCGGAGTGGGCCAGCGAATGGGGGCAGAGCAAGGCCATCCCTAAATGGATGCGTTGGGGCGGCTGGCCTTTTGTGGCTTTTTCGCTGACCACCATTTACGGCCAGTTGGTCAGTGTCTATCAGTATCCCTGGGCCGTGCTGGCTGTGCTGGGCGGGTCCACCGCCGCTGCCATGCTGGTGGGCTGGCGTTATGGCCGGAGCAAGCGGGTCTGGTGCAAATACTTGTGTCCGGTCAACGGGGTGTTCGGCCTGCTGGCCAAGCTGGCGCCCTGGCACTATCAGGTGGACGAAGAGGCCTGGCGCCATCCCCAGCGGCGCACCCGCGCCATCAACTGCGCGCCGCTGGTGCCTTTGCGGCATATGCAGGGGGCGTCCGATTGCCATATGTGCGGGCGCTGCAGCGATTATCGGGGGGCCATCCGGCTGACGCTGCGCTCTCCCGAGTCAGAGGTCTTGCGGATTGCCAGCGGCGATGCATGGCAGACGGCGCTGATTGTTTTTGGCCTGATGGGGTTGGCGGTGGGGGCTTTCTTGTGGAGCGCCAGCCCGTGGTTCGTCCAGCTCAAGCAGGCCGAGGCCGCCTGGCTGATCGACCATGACATCTACTGGCCCCTGGCGCAGAACGCGCCCTGGTTTGTGCTGACCCATTACCCCGAAGTCAACGACAGTTTCAGCTGGCTGGATGGCGGCGTCGTGCTGACATTCATTGCCGCGGCGGCGCTGTGCCTGGGCGGCCCGGTCTTGCTGGGCTTGTGGGTGGCGGACCGCTGCCTGGTCCCGGCGTCCGCGCCGCATGTCAAATCGGCCGGCAATCCGCTCCAGGGTGTTTTCAGCGGCGTGCACAAGCTGGCCCAGGGCCTGATTCCTGCGGCGGGAGCGGGTGTTTTCCTGGGGCTTTCAGCCACGACGCTGACGCTGTTGCGGCACGAAGGCATGAGCACGGCCTGGGCGCCCGCCGCGCGTTTTGCCTTGCTGGGCCTGGCCATGCTCTGGAGCCTGCGGCTGGTCTGGCGCATGACGGGCTTGCGCACGAACGCCTTGCCGAGGCGGGTGCTGGCTTTGCTGGCCGTGGCGCTGGGTACGGCGCCGTTCTGTGCCGCCTGGGTGCTGTTTTTTGTGGTGTGGTGAACCCGCGGCCAATCGTCAGCCCGGGCCGGGCTTGAAAGGCGTGTGATCCAGCAGCGCATCCAGATAGGCGCCGACGGCGGGCGATTCCTGAGCCAGGTAATCGTCGATCGCCAGGGCAAAGCGGTCGTCTGAAACCCAGTGCGCCGAATAGGTCTTGACGGGCAGCAGCCCGCGCGCAAGTTTGTGTTCGCCCTGGGCTCCGCCTTCAAAGACGGCAAGCCCATGGGCGATGCAAAATTCAATGCCTTGCATATAGCAAGTCTCGAAGTGCAGGCCGGGTATAAAACGCAGGCTGCCCCAATAGCGGCCGTACAGGGCCTGGCCGCCACGGATGTTCAGCGCTGCCGCCACCGGCTCGCCGTCCTGTTCGGCCAGTATGATGACCATGCAGTCGGCCAGATGGGTTCTGAGCTGCTCGAAAAAGGCCATGCTCAGATAAGGGGCGTTGCCGTGTTCCCAATACGTCTGCTCGTAGCACCGGTAGAAGAAAGCCAGGGCCTTGTCATCGATCTCTTTGCCTTGCAGCCATTTGAAACGAACCCCCGCCTGCGCCGATTTCTTGCGATCCTGCTTGAGCTTCTTTCTTTTCTGCTGATTCAGGCTGGCCAGAAAGTCCGCCATCTGCGCATAGCCCTGATTGGTCCAGTGGAACTGAACGTTGTACCGGAAGCGGAAGCCCGCCTCGGCCAGCGCCGCCTGTTCATGTTCGGCGGGGAAAAGAATATGCAGCGATGACAATCCGTGCTGCCGGCATAGCTGGATCGCTTCGCGGGCCAGCAGAACCCGGTCCGCATGCTCGCCGGCCAGCAGCCTTGGGCCCGTTACGGGGGTGAAGGGGATGGCCGAGAGCAGCTTGGGATAATAATCCAGGCCATGCCGCTCGAAAGCATGCGCCCAGGCATGATCAAACACATATTCGCCGCGGGAATGGGATTTCAAATACAGGGGCAAGGCGCCTGCCAGCGCGCCATCGCGATGCATCAGCAGGTAATGCGGCGCCCATCCCGTTGCGGCGGTGGCGCATCCCGTCTGGTCCAGCGCCAGCAGGAAGGCATGCTGGACGAAAGGCTGGTCGCCCGCCAGCCGGTTCCATTGCTCGGGGTTAATATCTTCAAGGCGTCGTGCTAGGCTGAATGTGACTGGCAAGGCTGTCTGGCTGTACTTAAGGGTTGGCTTCATGGGGAGTGTAGTGCATGGGCGGGAAAATACCCGTAACGGTGGTGTCAGGTTTCCTGGGCAGCGGCAAAACCACGCTGCTCAACCGCCTGTTGAACGATAGTGCGCCGGACCCGGCCGCCGCGTTCGCACCGTCGCGCATTGTGGTGCTGATCAACGAGCTGGGCGATATCGGCCTGGATCACGAGCGCTTTGTGCAGCTTGACGACCATATGGTGCTGCTGGAGTCGGGCTGCATTTGCTGCGCCGTGCGGGGCGACCTGGTGAATGCCTTGCAGCGTCTGTTCCTGGATGCGCTGCACAGGAAAATTCCGCCGTTTTCCGCGCTGGTGATCGAGACCACCGGCATTGCCGACCCGGCGCCCATTATGTATACCCTGCAATACGAGCGCTTTTTGGCCGACCGCTATGCCTATGCCGGATGCATCACGGTGGTGGATGGCCTGCATGGCGCCGCGCAACTGCAATCGCAGCCGGAAGCGGCGCAGCAGGCCGTGTTGGCGGATGTGTTCGTCCTGAGCAAAGCCGATCTGGCCGGCCCGGATACGCTTGCGGCCCTGCAGGCTGCGCTGGCGCGCATCAATCCGGGCGCCCTGCAGTATCGGATGCAAGCCTTGCCCAGTCCCGGCGCCTTGTTGCGCATGGCGTCCGAACGACAAGGCGGCATGCCGCGCCGGGGCGGCGCCCACGCATGGGCGGACCGTGTCGCCGGCCGGCCGGCGCCCGTGCATACCGGGGTGGGCGTCGTGACGATGAGGTGGGAGCGGCCCCTGGACCGCCCGGCGTTCAACCGCGCCATGCCCGGCTTGCTGGCCCCGGAGGGGATGTTGCGTTTGAAAGGCAAAATCCATTTTCAGGGCGAGCCGGGTGTCTTCGCGGTGCATGCGGTGCATCAGCAGCTCTATCCCATCGAGGCCATCGAGCCCGAAGCGGCTGCGCCGCGGCGCGGTCCCGGCCCCGAAGAACAAGAGGCATCGGCCGCGGGCGCGTCGGTGCTGGTGCTGATCTTCCGCGGTGTCGATGAGGCCGGCCTGGTGGACCGGATTCATGCGATGTTGCCGGGCGGCGCCAGAATATTGTCGTCAGATGGCAACTTTATCCAGTGAATTGTTGCATTGCATCCCGGCAGATGGTGTAATGAACCCATTACTGCCACCAGGCTGGCTGCATCGCTGCCATACTTCGATGTCACGCTGACTACACGGGTTTTTTATATTAAGAATGTGTACAAGCGCCTGCTGGTTCAGGCCCGCGATGATTCCATGCTCGCCGGCCATCGCAATATAAATTGAATAATTTTTAAGCAAACGTCTTTTGCTTGCGCCAGGCGGCATGTCCCATGCGGGCGGGTGTCTTTGGCGAACCAAAAGCGCTTGAATCACATATTTCACAGTCGTTTGTTGCACGTCTGCGATCAGGCCTCGGGCCGGACGCAGCCCAGGGCATCAAGCTGCTTATTGAAATAGGAATAATGGCTGATATCCCGTATCAATCCGGCACGGACCAGACAGGCGAATCGCACCAACGTCGTGCGTATGCGCTGTGCCGGCTCACACCCTTTCTCGATAGGCTTGGCAGACAACTGCCGGCGGATCCGATCATGCGCCTGCTGTGCGTGGCGTGTGCTGTTTACGGACGATGGTGCGCGGCCAGGCTAAAGCACGCGTTTGTTTCCGGCGCCGCCGTGGCGGCGGGATGGATGCAGGCGGGACATGAAATCGGCGGGAATCCGCAGGTCAACAAAGCAGGCCCGGCGCGGGGCCAGGAATCAGCTCAAACACGTATCGGGTCAACGTTCATCGGGTCGGCGTTCGTCGGCTCAACGTTCATCGAGCCAAAGCGCATCGGGCCAAAAAACAATCAGGCCAACAATGCAAGCCAAACAAAACGGGCCAATTGCTTTTGGCAATTGGCCCGTTCTGGAAATCTGGTTGCGGGGACAGGATTTGAACCTGTGACCTTCGGGTTATGAGCCCGACGAGCTGCCAGACTGCTCCACCCCGCGTCTGAAGAAAATGATATTAACCCATACAAGAATTTTGTGCAACTTTTAAGACAAATAGCCCTACATTGATGACTGAAACCGAGATCATCCGCGTTCTGGAAACAGCGCTTTTGTGCGCGGACGAACCCATGCCCCTGCCCGAGCTGCGCAAACTGTTTGCGACAGAGGAACTTTCCCCCGACGATCTGCGCCGGCATCTGGCTGTGCTGCAGCAGAATTGGGCCGAAAAAGGACTCGAGCTGGTTGCCCTGGCAGGCGGCTGGCGATTCCAGAGCCGGCCCGACATGCAGCGCTATCTGGCCCGCCTTCATCCCGAAAAGCCGCCCCGATACTCGCGGGCCGTGCTTGAGACCCTGGCCATCATTGCGTGGCGGCAGCCGGTGACCCGGGGCGATATCGAAGATATTCGCGGCGTGACGGTGTCATCGCAAATCATACGTACGCTCGAGGATCGCGGCTGGATCGAGGTGCTTGGCTATCGCGACGCCCCGGGCCGGCCGGCCTTGCTGGGCACGACCCGGCAGTTCCTGGATGACCTGGGACTGAAAGCGCTGGATGACCTGCCCGAGCTCGAAACGCAGGACGCGGTCGTGGCGCTGGCGGGACTCGAGTTCGAAGAGGTGACGGAAGCCGCCGCCGGCGAACCGGTGGACGCCGTCGCAGGCGAGTTGACGCAAGCAGAAGCAAGCGAATCGGTGGAAGCTGCCGCTGACGAATCGTTGGAAGCCGCCTCTGGCGAGTCAGCAGACACAGAAATAGAAGAGATTCACATGGAGTACCAGAAAGAAAATGAGTGACATGAACGAAGAATTGGGCTCGAGCACACACGATGTGCCGGCGCCTTCAGGCGCCGATCAAGCGGGTGACGACACCAAGGCGGCTGCGCCGCGTGGCCGCGGCCGCAAGCTGCGGACGCCGTTTCGGCGCCGGCGCGGCGATGCGCAGCCTGACGCGCCGGCAGACGAGGCCGCCCAGCCGGTCGCTCAGGCAGCGGATGCCGACGCCGGCCCTGCGGCTGCGCCGCGGGCTGCGGCCAAGCCGGCCCGGAACCCGCGCCGTCGCAAGACGGCTGGCGCCGACGCGCCGGCTGTAGAGAAAAAAACAGGCGAAGGGCAGGGCGGCAAAGCACGCGGGCAAAGTCCGCGGCACGTAGAAAGCCTCGAGAGCGAAAAAGAGGCGGAGCAGGCCTTGACCTATCTGGATAGCGCCGCGCCGATTTCACAGCGCCTGGGCAAATACCTGAACAGCGATGCGTTGATGCCCAAGCTGCACAAGGTGCTGGCGGATGCGGGCGTGGGCTCGCGCCGTGAAATGGAAGAGCTGATTGTTGCTGGACGCGTATCGGTCAATGGCGAGCCTGCCCATATCGGGCAGCGTGTCGGCCCCAACGACCAGGTGCGGGTCAACGGACGGCCGGTGACGCGTCCCAATGCCAAGAAGCCGCCGCGCATCATTCTTTATCACAAGCCGGCGGGTGAAATCGTCAGCCACGATGACCCGGAAGGGCGTGCCACCGTATTCGCCCGCCTGCCCAAGATGCGTGTGGGCAAATGGCTGTCGGTGGGGCGTCTTGATCTGAACACCGAGGGCCTTCTTATCTTGACGACGTCCGGCGACCTGGCCAACCGTCTGATGCACCCGCGCTACGGCGCGGAGCGCGAGTACGCCGTGCGCGTGCTGGGCGAGCTGGGCGAAGAGCAGCAGGCCAGCCTGCTTAAAGGCGTGCAGCTCGAAGATGGCATTGCCCAGTTCGGCTCCCTGGATTATCTGGGGGGCGAAGGCAGCAACCGCTGGTATCGCGTGACCTTGAAAGAAGGGCGCAATCGCGAAGTCCGCCGTATGTTCGAAGCCGCCGGCGTGACGGTAAGCCGGCTGATCCGCACACGATTCGGCGAAGTGGTTCTGCCGCGCAATCTGCGCCGGGGGCGCTGGGAAGAGCTCGACAGTACGCTGGTGACGGCGCTGATGCTGCAATTGGGCTTGTTGCGCGAAGATGATGCCGATGGTTCGCCGGGCGGACGGCGTGAGCGTCAGCCCATATCGCACGACAGCGCCTTGCCGCCCGGATTCGGGACGATGGAGCGCAATGGCATGAACGGCGCCAAGGTCAGCCGGCGCGGCAAGCTGTCCGGCGGGCGCATTCAGCGCGGCGCAGCCAGCGAGGCCTATCCCTCGGACCCCTACGGTACGGGGCTGATGTTCAGCGGCGGGCTGCCCAATGGCCATCCTACGGCGGGCGGGCGCGGAAAAGCGGCGGGCGGCAATAAAGCGGGCGGCCGGAACAAGAAACCGGCCGGGCAGGCCCGTGGCGCTCGCCCCGAGGGCGGTGCGCGAGCCGAAGGCGGCGCGGCGGCGGATGCGCGCCGAAGAGGTCCGGGGGCGCGTCCTCCAAAGGCCGGTGGCCCCAAGCCTGCGCCGCGCGCGCCGCGAAGCGAGAAAAAGCCGAAGGCGGGCGGTTCCCGGTCGCGCGGCGGCGCGGCCGCCCATGGCGACGACTGGCAGCCCCGCAGCGCGTCGGCGCATGAGTCGCATTTGGGCAAGCTGGGCGGCGGCCGCGGCCGCTGATGCACCCAGGCCGGACACGGAATCGTGTCCGGTGTTGCTTTTTAAGTGTAAGGCCCAGACATAACAGGAAAATTTCTGAATTTCTGTTAGAATGTAGGGCTTTACAGCTATATTGTTTTTGTTGTGTGGGCCCGTTGCCCCGGCTAACAATACTAGCGGCACATTTTCGGATGCGCCTAGGGTGGCAGGTATTGGGCAGCGCAGGTGCCGCAGGGCATATGCTGCAGCCTGCGCTTTGCTTACCGCGGGTGCAGTAACAGTGGGCTGGTATACAGCCCATTTTTTTTGGATTTTATGGCAGATATATTCGCTTTGACACAAGAGGCCCTGGCTGGCATGGATGTCGAGCTTGTCGATGTTGAACGCGCCCCGCTCGGGCTTTTGCGCGTGACCATCGATCGCCCCGACGGTGTCCGAATTGAAGACTGCGAACAGGTTTCTAAACAATTGTCGCGCGTATTCGAGGTTGAAAACGTCGATTACAAGCGTCTTGAAGTGGGCTCGCCCGGCATAGACCGCCCCCTCAGGCAGGTTGCCGATTTCATCCGGTTCGCCAATGAACGGGTCGAAATCAGGCTGCGCGAGGCCATTGACAACCGCAAGGTATATGTGGGTTTGCTTCGTGTCCCCGAAAACGCGGCTTCCGATACGTCCGTCTCGCCGGTGTTCGGCCTAGAGCTCGAAACCGGCTCAGGCGAAGGGCAGGTGCTTGACTTTACCTTCGACGACGTTGAACGTGCAAAACTGGATCCCATTCTCGATTTCAAGGGTAAAAAGCGATGAGTCGCGAAATTCTTTTACTGGTTGACGCCTTGGCGCGTGAAAAAAACGTAGCGCGCGAGGTCGTTTTCGGCGCGCTTGAAAACGCTTTGGCATCCGCCATGAAAAAGCGCTTCAAGGAAGATGCCGATATACGCGTCACCATTGATCGCACGACGGGCGAGCATGAAGGCTACCGCCGCTGGCTGGTTGTGCCCGACGACGCGGGCCTGCAAGAGCCCGATCAGCAGGAAATGTATTCCGACGCACAGGAAATCGTGCCCGGGATCGAAGTGGGCGAGTACATCGAAGAAGCGCTCGAGCCTGAAGAATTCGGCCGGATCGGCGCCCAGGCGGCCAAACAGGCCATTCTTCAACGCATACGCGATGCCGAGCGCGAGCAGGTGCTGAACGATTTCCTCGAGCGTGGCGAAAACATCATTTCGGGCACCGTCAAGCGCATGGACAAGGGCGATGCCATTATTGAAACCGGCAAGATCGAAGCCCGGCTGCCGCGTACCGAAACCATCCCGAAAGAAAACATCCGGGTAGGGGACCGCATACGCGCCTGGGTGCTGAAGGTCGACCATGCCGCGCGCGGCCAGCAGGTCATCCTGTCGCGTACGGCGCCCGAATTCATTCGCCAACTGTTCGAGAACGAAGTGCCCGAAATAGAGCAGGGCCTGCTTGAAATCAAGGCGGCCGCCCGCGACCCGGGTGTCCGGGCCAAGATCGCCGTCATCGCCTACGACAAGCGTATCGATCCCATTGGCACCTGCGTAGGCATGCGCGGTTCGCGTGTGACCGCGGTGCGCAACGAACTCGGCGGCGAACAGGTCGACATTGTGCTGTGGGCTGAAGACCCGGCTGAATTCGTGATCGGCGCGCTGGCGCCCGCTCATGTCGAATCGATTGTGGTCGACGAAGACAAGCACGCCATGGATGTCGTGGTCGATGCCGAAAACCTGCCCAAGGCCATCGGGGCGCGCGGCCAGAACGTACGGCTGGCTTCCGAGCTGACCGGCTGGCAGATCAACATCATGACGCCGGAAGAAAGCCAGAATCGCCAGGAAGAAGAGCGTACCGAGCTGCGCCAGGCCTTTATCAGCAAGCTCGATGTCGATGAAGAAGTGGCCGACATCCTGATCGATGAAGGGTTTACCGGCCTGGAAGAAGTCGCCTATGTGCCGCTGCAGGAACTGCTCGAGATCGAAGCCTTCGATGAAGACACGATCAACGAGTTGCGCACCCGGGCCCGCAACGCCTTGCTGACCGAAGCCATCGCGCAGGAAGAGCGCGTACAGACGGTTGCACAGGATCTGCTGGAAGTCGAAGGGATTACGCCTGAACTGATCGCCAAGCTGGCCGAGAACGAAGTGCTGACGCTCGACGATCTGGCAGAGCTGGCCACTGACGAACTGTCGGAAATATCCGGCATGTCCGAAGAAGAAGCCAGCCAGATGATTATGCGTGCGCGAGCCCACTGGTTTGACGACGAGGCCTGACCAGCATGCCAAGTCAGAGTCAGGGTGTATTTGTTGAGAAATAGTAGTAGCAAGCAAGAGAGAGTCGAATGCCGAGTAACACCGTCGCCCAGTTCGCTGTTGAACTGAAAATGCCTGCGAACGTACTGCTGGAGCAGTTGCGTTCCGCTGGCGTTGAACTCAAGTCGGTTGACGATGCCGTCACCGACGCGGATAAGGCGAAACTCCTTGATTCGTTGCGCCGCGCCCATGGAGGGAGCGAGGGCAAGAAAATCACCTTGACCCGCCGTCAAACCTCTGAAATCCGGCAGGCCGACGGTTCGGGGCGGTCGCGCACGATTCAGGTAGAGGTGAGAAAGAAGCGCGTGTTCGTCAAGCGCGATCCCGCCGAACTCGTCAACGAAGCTGGACGGGCCGAGGAAGCGGCCGAATCGGCCCAGGAAGCCGCTGCCGCGGCCCCGGTCGACACGCAAGCCGACTCTCCGGTCGAGCAGCGCGTGCCGGTTGAAGCGCCTGCGCCAGGCGTTGAAACCGCCGACGCGCCGGTTGCCCAGGATCCCGCTGCCGATCAGCCCAAGGCCGCTGAGGCAGAGACCGCGCCGGCCGAAGCAGCCCAGGCTGACGAGCAAGCCGCCAGTGCGTCGCCCGCCGAGCCTGCCGAAGCCGAGCAGCCGCAGGTTGAACCTGCCACCGAATCACCCGCTCCGGCGCCCGCCGCGGCTGACGACCGTCCCGCCGTCGCGGCTGAGCCCCCGGCAGAACCCGTCGCCGAGCCAGAACCGGAAGTCCAGGCACCGGCCGAGGACGCCGCGGCCGCCAAGCCGGCTGCCGCCCGCTCGGGCAAGACCGCCGCGCGCCGCGCCGCGCCAGCGCCCGAGCCCGTCGACGAAGAACGCGAGCGCGCCCGGCGCGCCGCCGAGGCTGAAGCCGCCGCCTTGCGTGAAATGCTCAACCGCCCCCGCAAGGTGCTGAAAGCCGCCGAGCCCGAAGCCGGTAATCTGTCAGGCACTTTGCACAAACCGGCTGGCGCCAAGGGCGCCAAGAAGGACGGCAAAGCGGGCGAAGTCAAGAAAGTCATCAAGACCGCCGAAGTGTCGTCCTCTTGGACCGACGACAGCGGGCGCAAGAAGCCCGCGGCCAAGGCCGATGCGCCTCCGGCCAGCCCCAGCCGCGATGGCTGGCGCGCCGGCGGCAAGGCAGGCAAGGGCGCCAAGGGCGGCAATGCCCGTGGCCGCGGCCGCAATGCCCAGCCCGAGCGCAAAGAAGTGCAGCCGGTCGAATTCATCGCCCGCGAAGTCCATGTGCCCGAAACCATTTCGGTGGCCGACCTGGCCCACAAGATGTCCGTCAAGGCGGCCGAAGTCATCAAGCATCTGATGAAGCTTGGCCAAATGGTGACCATCAACCAGGTGCTCGATCAGGAAACGGCCATGATTGTGGTCGAAGAACTGGGTCATACCGCCATTGCCGCCAAGCTCGACGATCCCGAGGCCTTCCTTGACATCGCCGAAGGCCCCGACGCCGAAGAACTGCCCCGCGCGCCTGTGGTGACCGTCATGGGTCACGTCGATCACGGCAAGACCTCGCTGCTCGACTATATCCGCCGCACCAAGGTGGCATCGGGCGAGGCGGGCGGCATTACGCAGCATATCGGCGCCTATAACGTCAAGACCGACCGCGGCCAGGTGACCTTCCTCGATACTCCCGGGCACGAGGCCTTTACCGCCATGCGTGCGCGCGGCGCCAAGGCCACCGACATCGTCATTCTGGTGGTCGCATCGGACGACGGCGTCATGCCGCAAACCAAGGAAGCCATTCACCATGCCAAGGCAGCCGGCGTGCCGCTGGTCGTTGCCATCACCAAGATCGACAAGCCGGACGGCAACCCCGAGCGGGTCAAGCAGGAACTGGTGGCCGAAGAAGTCGTGCCGGAAGAATACGGCGGCGATGTGCCCTTCGTGGGCGTGTCGGCCAAGACCGGCCAGGGCATCGACGAATTGCTGGAAAATGTCTTGCTGCAGGCTGAAATCCTTGAACTGACCGCAGCGGTCGACGCACCGGCCAAGGGTATTGTGATCGAGGCGCGCCTGGACAAGGGCCGTGGTCCGGTCGCAACCATTCTGGTCCAAAGCGGCACCCTGAACCGCGGCGACGCTGTCCTGGCCGGCGCAAGCTTTGGCCGCGTCCGCGCCATGCTCAACGAGAACGGCAAGCCGGTCAACAGCGCCGGTCCTTCCATGCCGGTCGAAATCCAGGGCCTGACCGAGGTTCCGGCGGCCGGCGACGAAGTCATCGCCATGGCCGACGAGCGCAAGGCCCGCGAAATCGCCCTGTTCCGTCAGGGCAAGTTCCGCGACGTCAAGCTGGCGCGCCAGCAGGCCGCCAAGCTCGAGTCCATGTTCGACAACATCGGCGAAGGGGTGCAAACTCTGGCGCTGATCGTCAAGACCGACGTACAGGGCTCGCAGGAAGCGCTGGTGTCCTCGCTGACCAAGCTGTCCACCGACGAGGTGCGTGTGCAGGTCGTTCATGCGGCCGTCGGCGGCATCTCGGAAAGCGACGTCAACCTGGCCATCGCTTCCCATGCCGTGGTCATCGGCTTCAACGTCAGGGCCGAGCAAAGCGCCAAGAAGCTGGCCGAGAGCAACGGCATCGACCTGCGCTACTACAACATCATTTACGATGCGGTAGACGACGTGCGCAATGCGCTGTCGGGCATGCTGGCCCCCGAGAAACGCGAAGAAGTCATCGGCATGGTCGAAATCCGCGAAGTCTACAACGTGTCGCGCGTGGGCAATATCGCGGGCTGCATGGTCACCGACGGCGTTGTGCGCCGCGACGCGCAAGTGCGTCTGCTGCGCAACCACGTGGTGCACTGGACGGGCTGGCTCGATTCCCTGCGCCGCTTCAAGGACGACGTCAAGGAAGTCAAGTCGGGCTTCGACTGCGGTATTACCCTCAAGGGCAATAACGACATCGAAATCGGCGACCAGCTTGAAATCTTTGAAATCAAAGAAATCGCCCGGACGCTCTGATCACCATGGGTCGACACAAGTCCAAACCTAATCCGGGGCGCAATACCCGGCTTGCCGACCAGATCCAGAAGGATCTGGCCGGCTTGATCCAGCGCGAGCTGGATGTCTCGCGCGCCGGCTTGATTACGCTGACCGGCGTCGAGCTGTCGGCCGACTACGCGCATGCCAAGGTGTATTTCACCGTCATGGGGGCCGAGCCGGAAGCGGCCACCGCGGCGCTGGCTGAAAAAGCCGGCTGGCTGCATTCGCTGCTGTTCAAGCTGCTGCACATTCATACTGTTCCTACACTGCGCTTCATCCACGACGACCAGCTCGCCCGTGGCATCGAACTGTCGCAACTGATCGACCGGGCCAATCGCCCGCAGGTCGAACCTTTCAAGCCCTCGGAACCCGAGGACCCCGACGAACAGCCATAGGGGCTGTCGTTTTTGCATGGATTTATAAACGATGGCTTCCCGACGCGGGCAGATGCTCGATGGTGTCCTGTTGCTGGACAAACCGGAAGGTTTGTCCAGTAATCACGCCCTGCAGCGCGCCAAACGGGCCCTGGATGCCCGCAAGGCGGGGCACACCGGCACCCTGGACCCTTTCGCCACCGGCCTGCTGGTTTGCTGCCTGGGCCGCGCCACCAAGCTTTCCAACCACTTGCTCAACGCCGACAAGTGCTATATAGCCACCTTGCGGCTGGGTGAAGAGACCGACTCGGGCGACCTGACCGGCCATATCGTGAGCCAGGCGCCGCCTGGGTTCCAGGGTGTGAAGCAAGAGGAACTGGAAAACGTATTGCCACAATTTCGTGGTGAAATAGAGCAGATTCCACCTATGTATTCAGCCTTGAAGCGCGATGGCAAGCCCTTGTATGAATATGCGCGCCAGGGTATTGAGCTGGATCGCCCCGCCCGGCAAGTCACGATACACGAACTGGAACTGCTGAAGTTCGACGGGCTTGAGGCCGATATTCTGGTTCACTGCAGCAAGGGCACTTATATACGCACCCTTGCCCAGGATATTGGCCGCCAACTGGGCTGTGGCGCGCATTTGAAGGCTTTGCGGCGCACGCGTGTCGGTCCGTTCAGCCTGGACGACGCGATCGGGCTGGAAGCCTTGCAGGCCATGCCTGCTCCTCAAACCACTTTAATTGCAATCAATGCCTTGCCCGCCGGCCTGATGCCAGCAACCACCAAACAAAAGGATGAATTATGAATCGCGCTTTGCGTAATGTGGCCATTATTGCCCACGTCGATCACGGCAAAACAACGCTTGTCGATCAGTTGCTGCGCCAGTCGGGTACGTTCCGCGATAACCAGCAGGTGACCGAGCGTGTCATGGATTCCGGCGATATCGAGAAAGAACGCGGCATCACCATTCTGGCCAAGAACTGTGCCGTCCAGTACGAAGGGACGCATATCAACATTATCGATACCCCGGGACACGCCGACTTCGGCGGCGAGGTGGAGCGTGTGCTGTCCATGGTCGACGGTGTGGTGCTGCTGGTGGA
Source organism: Pusillimonas sp. SM2304 (assembly GCF_031628915.1). Lineage (NCBI taxonomy): Bacteria > Pseudomonadati > Pseudomonadota > Betaproteobacteria > Burkholderiales > Alcaligenaceae > Pusillimonas > Pusillimonas sp. SM2304. The sequence continues at coordinate 430,326 of NZ_JAVLUJ010000003.1, read as the reverse complement.
TGCGGTCGAAGGCCCGATGCCGCAAACCCGTTTCGTGACGCGCAAGGCGCTGGCCCTGGGCCTGAAACCCATTGTGGTCGTCAACAAGATCGATCGCCCCGGTGCGCGTCCCGACTTTGTCATCAACGCCACGTTCGACCTGTTCGACAAGCTGGGCGCGACCGAAGAGCAGCTGGATTTTCCCATCATCTACGCCTCGGGCCTGTCGGGCTACGCGGGCTTGACGGAAGACGTGCGCGAAGGCGATATGCGTCCGCTGTTCGACGCTATCCTCAAGTACGTGCCGCAGCGCGAAGACAATCCCGACGCGCCCCTGCAGATGCAGGTGATTTCGCTGGATTACAGCACTTACGTGGGCAAGATCGGGGTGGGCCGCATCAATCGCGGCCGCATCCGCGCCGCCCAGGATGTCATCGTCAAGTTCGGCCCTGAAGGCCAGCCCATCAAGGGCCGCATCAATCAAGTGTTGAAGTTCAAAGGGCTTGAGCGCGAGCAGGTCGAAGAGGCCCAGGCCGGCGACATCGTGCTGATCAATGGCATTGAAGATATCGGCATCGGCTGCACGATCATGGACCCGGCCCACCCGGAGGCCTTGCCCATGCTGCGCATCGACGAGCCCACCTTGACCATGAACTTCATGGTCAACACCTCGCCGCTGGCAGGCCGCGAAGGCAAGTTCGTCACCAGCCGCCAGTTGCGGGATCGCCTGGACCGCGAGCTCAAATCCAATGTGGCGCTGCGGGTCAACGATACCGACGACGACACCGTTTTCGAAGTCTGCGGCCGGGGCGAACTGCACCTGACCATCTTGCTGGAAAACATGCGCCGTGAAGGCTATGAACTGGCGGTGTCGCGTCCGCGCGTGATGTTCAAGGAAGAGAACGGCGTCAAGCTGGAGCCTTATGAACTGCTGACGGTCGACGTGGAAGACGGGCACCAGGGCGGCGTCATGGAAGAACTGGGCCGCCGCAAGGGCGACCTGCAGGACATGCAGGCCGACGGGCGCGGCCGCACCCGTCTGGAATATCGCATTCCGGCGCGTGGCCTGATCGGGTTCCAGAGCGAGTTCATGACGCTGACCCGAGGCACAGGGCTGATGAGCCATATCTTCGACGACTATGCCCCCATGCGCGAAGGCGGCGTGGGCGAGCGCCGTAATGGTGTTCTGATCAGCCAGGACGAAGGCGCCGCGGTGGCCTATGCTCTGTGGAAATTGCAGGATCGCGGCCGCATGTTCGTGTCGCCGCAGGAGCCTTTGTATGAAGGCATGATCATCGGCATCCACAGCCGCGACAACGATCTGGTGGTCAATCCCATCAAGGAAAAGAAGCTGACCAACGTCCGTTCTTCGGGCAAGGACGAGCATATCGACCTGGTGCCGCCGGTGCAGCTGACGCTGGAGTACGCGGTGGAATTCATCTCGGATGACGAGCTGGTGGAAGTGACGCCAAAGTCGATACGTTTGCGCAAGCGCTACCTGCAAGAACACGAGCGCCGCCGCGCATCGCGGGAAGCCAGCTAGACAGGCGGTTTGACCGCTGGCTGAAGCAATAAAAAGGGCACTCGCGATGAGTGCCCTTTTTGCATGATTGGGCGGGCCGTGAAGCGGGGCCCGCTGGCCGGCTTACATGCCGCCCAGGCAAACGTATTTCATTTCCATGAAATCATCCATGCCGTAGACTGAACCTTCCCGGCCCAGGCCGGATTGCTTCACGCCGCCGAAGGGCGCCACTTCGTTCGAGATCAGCCCGGTATTGACCCCGACCATGCCGTATTCCAGCGCCTCGGCCACCCGGAATATGCGGCTGACGTCGCGGCTGTAAAAGTAAGCCGCCAGGCCGTATTCGGTGTTGTTGGCCAGTGCAATGACATGGTTCTCGTCGGAGAACTTGATGACGGGGGCGAGCGGCCCGAAGGTTTCTTCGCGCATGCAGAGCATGTCTTCACTGATGTTCGACAGCACGGTGGGCTGGAAGAAGCGTCCGCCCATCTGGTGCGGCTGGCCTCCGGTGTCGACTTTGGCGCCTTTTGCGAGCGCATCCTTGACATGCTCAAGGACTTTTTCAACCGCGGCTTCGTCGATGAGCGGCCCCTGGACCACCTTGTCGGCGAAGCCGTCGCCTACCTGGAGTCCGCCCACCTTGGCCGTGAATTTTTCGATGAAGGCGTCGTAGACGGAATCATGCACATAAATGCGGTTGGTGCAGACGCAGGTTTGGCCGGCGTTGCGGTATTTGGCGATCATGGCGCCGTCGACGGCAGCGTCCAGGTCGGCGTCATCGAACACGATGAACGGGGCATGCCCGCCCAGTTCGAGCGATAGTTTCTTGACCGTGGGCGCGCTTTGCTGCATGAGTATGCGTCCCACGGGCGTCGACCCCGTGAACGTCAGTTTCCTGACGGCCGGACTGGCGCACAGGGTCTTGCCGATGGCGATGGACCGCTCGCTGTCGGCGGTGATGATGTTCAGGACGCCCGCCGGGATTCCGGCCCGTTCGGCCAGCTCCGCCAGCGCCAGCGCCGACAGGGGCGTCTGCTCGGCCGGCTTGAGCACGACGGTGCAACCGGCGGCCAGCGCCGGCGCCACTTTGCGCGTGATCATGGCGTTAGGGAAGTTCCAGGGCGTGATGGCGGCGCATACGCCGATGGGCTCGCGCATCACCAGCATGCGGTTGGCGCTGTTGGGCGAAGCCATGATGTCGCCGCTGACGCGCTTGGCCTGTTCGGCAAACCATTCGACGAAGGAGGCGCCATAGCCGATCTCGCCGCGGGACTCGGACAGGGGCTTGCCCTGTTCGAGCGTCATGAGCCTGGCCAGGTCTTCGGTGTTGGCGATGATCAGGTCGAACCATTTCCGCAGAATGTTGGCGCGCTCCTTGCCTGTGCGCCCACGCCAGGCCTTGAACGCCTGGTCGGCCGCGTCGATGGCATCCTGGGCCTGGCCGGCATCCAGGTTGCCCACTTGCGCAATGGTTTGCCCGGTGGCGGGATTGTCGACGGCGAAGGTGCTTTGATCGGCCGCCTGGACCCACTTGCCGTTTATGTAGGAATCGGTTTTGAAAAGGCTGGAGTCTTCAAGCTGTATGGGCAGTTGCTGGCGTGTCATGGTGTGGGCGTGGTGGCAAAAGGATTGAAAGGAATACTTATTGTATGCCTGCTGCGGCAGGCCGCTGCCGTTTATTCAGGCAAGGCGGGCGCCACATTCTGTTCGTCGGCGAACTCGGCGCAAAAAGCCTCGATGTCGCGCATGGCCAGGTCAAGGTCGTCGGTCAGGGTGACCAAGTCGATGTCGTGGGGGCCGATCAGCTTGTTGGCGAGCAACTGGGCTTTGACCCAGTCGATCAGGCCGCCCCAGAATTCCGTGCCGATCAGGATGATGGGCGCGGGCGGCACCTTGCGGGTCTGCACCAGCGTCATGACTTCGAACAGTTCGTCTAGGGTGCCGAAACCGCCCGGCAGGGCAATATAGGCGGCGCTGTGCATGAAAAATGTGGCTTTTCGCGAGTAAAAGTAATCGAAATTGAGGCTGTGCGTCTGGTAGCTGTTATTCTGGGGCTCGCGTGGCAGCTTGATGTTCAGGCCGATGCTATTGCCGCCCGCCTGGAAGGCGCCTTTGTTGGCGGCTTCCATGATGCCCGGCCCGCCGCCCGCGATGACGGTCAGCCCAGCCTTGGCCAGGCGGGCGCCCAGGGCTTCGCTGATTGCATAATAGGGTGAGCTTGGCTGGATGCGGGCGCTTCCGAAAATGCTGACGCCCCAGCCAATTTCTTGCAGCGTCTCGGCAGCGGCCTGCAACTCTGACATAATTCCGGGAATCTGCTGCGTTGCCGGCATACGAACTATTTTATTGTTTGACATGAAAAAAACCTTGTTGCTTGTTGATGGGTCCAGCTATTTGTATCGCGCTTATCACGCCATGCCAGACCTAAGAAACGCCAAAGGGGAGCCCACGGGCGCACTGTATGGCGTTATCTCCATGTTAAGGAGACTGTTGCAGGATTACAAGGCGGATTATGCCGCCTGTGTTTTCGATGCGCGGGGCAAGACGTTTCGCGACGATATCTACCCCTTGTACAAAGGCAACAGGCCGTCCATGCCCGATGAATTGGCGGGGCAGATCGAACCCATACACCGCGCGGTGGCCGCCCTGGGCTGGCCGGTGCTGGCCGTGCCCGGCGTCGAAGCCGATGACATTATCGGTACATTGGCGTGCCGGGCCACGCAGGACAATGTGCATACGGTGATCTCGACCGGCGATAAAGACTTGGCCCAGTTGGTGAACGAACATGTGGAACTGGTCAACACCATGAACGGCGACCGCCAGGATGTGGACGGCGTCGTCAAGAAATTTGGCGTGGCGCCAGATCAAATTGTAGACTTTTTAATGCTGACTGGCGATACCGTGGACAACATTCCCGGCGTCGAAAAGGTCGGCCCCAAAACGGCCGCCAAATGGCTGGCGGAGTTCAAGAGCATTGACACCCTGGTCCAGAACGCGGACAGCATAAAAGGGGTGGCCGGAAACAATCTGCGCGCGGCCATTCCCAATTTCGACATGACCCGCCAATTGCTGACGGTCAAGACAGACTGCGCGATTCCCGATCTGGCCGATGGGCTGGCCGGCCTGGCCCCCAGGCCGGTCGACCGCGAGGCGCTGATCCGCCTGTACGATGAGTATGGCTTCAGGACCTGGCTGCGCGAACTGAGCGGCGAGCCCGATCGCATCCCCGAACAGGACAGCCGCCAGCCGGCGCAACCGCCCGAACAGCCGGAAGCGCTGCGTTATGAAACCATCAGCGAATGGGCCGACTTCGACCGCTGGCTGGACACCATAGAATCCGCCGGGCTGGTGGCGCTGGATACCGAAACGACCTCGCTCGATCCCATGCTGGCCCGCCTGGTTGGCATTTCCCTGTCGGTGGAGCCCGGTGTGGCGTGCTATATACCGGTGGCGCACCGGGGGCCGGACCACGCGCCGCAATTGCCCAAGCAGCAGGTGCTGGACCGCTTGCGCCCCTGGCTGCAGAACGCCCAGGCGTCCAAGCTGCTGCACAATGCCAAGTACGACACGCACGTCTTCCTGAACGAGGGCATCGCGCTGGCCGGCGTCACCGAAGACACCATGCTGCAAGCCTACGTGCTCGAGTCGCACAGGCGGGTGAACATGCAGGAATTGGCCGAGCGCTGGCTGGGCCGCACGGGAACGACCTATGAAGAACTGTGCGGCAAGGGCGCCAAGCAGATCTGCTTTGATGAAATCGACGTCGACAGGGCGTCGCACTATGCCTGCGAGGACGCCGACTTTACCTTGCAGCTGCATCAAGCGCTCAGGCCCAAGGTACAGGTCGATCCGGGCCTTGAAAGCATTTATCAATTGGAAATCAAGGCCTCGGCGGTGCTGGCGACCATCGAAAGCAATGGCGTTCGCATCGACGGACAGGTGCTGGCCGTGCAAAGCCACGAGCTGGGCCAGCAACTGCTGGCGCTCGAGGAAAAAGCCTACGCGCTGGCGGGGCAGCCCTTCAATCTGAACTCGCCCAAGCAACTGGGTGAAATCCTGTTCCAGCAGATGCAGTTGCCGGTCGTGCGCAAAACCGCCAGCGGCGCGCCCTCGACCGACGAAGATGTCTTGAGCAAGCTGGCCCGGGACTACCCCCTGCCGGCTTTGCTGCTGGAATACCGCGGGCTGGCCAAGCTCAAGTCGACGTATACCGACAAGCTGCCGAAAATGATCAATGCCCGCACCGGTCGCGTACATACCCGCTATGCCCAGGCGGCGGTGATCACAGGCCGCCTGGCCTCGTCCGACCCCAATCTGCAGAACATACCGGTGCGCACCGAAGAGGGCCGGCGGGTGCGCGCGGCCTTTGTCGCCAGCGGCGGGCAGATTGTATCGGCCGACTATTCGCAGATCGAACTGCGGGTCATGGCGCATATGTCGAATGATGAAAACCTGCGGCGCGCATTCGTCCAGGGCGATGACATTCACCGCGCGACGGCTTCCGAAGTGTTCGGCGTTGCGCTGGCCGAGGTCACGAGCGACCAGCGCCGCGCGGCCAAAGCCATCAACTTCGGCCTGATCTACGGCATGGGCGAATTTGGCCTGGCCGCCAACCTGGGCATTACGCGCGATGCGGCGCGGGCGTATATCGACCGTTATTTCGCGCGCTATCCCGGCGTGGCCTCGTATATGGAACAGACCAAGCGCCTGGCGCTCGACCTGGGTTATGTGGAAACCGTCTTCGGACGGCGGCTATGGCTGCCCGACCTGCGCGGCGCCAAGGGCCCGCGCAAGGCCGCTGCCGAGCGGGCGGCGATCAATGCGCCCGTGCAGGGCACCGCGGCCGACCTGATCAAAATGGCCATGGTGGCCGTGCAGGGCTGGCTGGACGAGCAGCAACTGAAGACCTTGATGGTGATGCAGGTGCACGACGAACTGGTGTTCGATGTGCCCGGCGACGAGGTCGAGATCATTCGCAAGCACTTGCCGGGCCTGATGTGCAATGTGGCCGAACTGGGCGTGCCCTTGCTGGCCGAGGTGGGCGCGGGTCCCAACTGGGAGCAGGCCCACTAGCCATCCGTCCTGATTGAAACATGCTTCATGCACAAAGGAGTAGAGATGTCATTTTCCCCCGTTACCGGAAAAGCGCCCACGGCGCTGCACACTGGCGCCGAAGGCTTGCGCCACGGCCTGGTCGACATACCGACGTTCGATGGCGTCGTGTCCGCCTATTATGCGGCGCCGGCCGATCAGGAACATCCAGCGCTGGTCCTGGTCATCCAGGAGATCTTCGGCCTGCACGAGCACATCCAGGATGTATGCCGGCGGTTCGCCCGGGAAGGCTATATGGCGGTGGCCGTCGAGCTATATCAGCGTCAGGGCGATGCAAGCCAGTACAGCGATATGCAGGCGCTCATCAAGGATATTGTGGCCAAGGTGCCTGACGAGCAGGTGCTGGCCGATCTGGATGCCAGCGTCGAATGGGCGGCATCGCAAGGGGCCGATGCAACGCGCCTGGGCGTGACGGGATTCTGCTGGGGCGGCCGGCTGACCTGGATGTATGCCGCGCACCAGCCGCAATGCAAGGCCGCCGTGGCCTGGTATGGCAAGCTCACCGCCGGGCATGGCCCCCTGCAGGTCAGCAATCCTATTGACGTCGCGCCCCAATTGCATGCGCCCGTGCTGGGCCTGTATGGCGCAAAAGATGCCAGTATCCCGATGGAGGATGTGGCGCGCATGCAGGCTGCGCTCAAGCCGGGCAGCCCGGCCGCCCAAGCGTCCCGGTTCGTGGTCTACCCCGAGTCGGGCCACGCCTTCTATGCCGACTACCGCCCCAGCTTCAATCCGGAAGACGCCCAGGACGCCTGGGGCCAGGCGCTGGGCTGGTTCAAGCGGTACTTGGCCTGACTGTGTCCGCTACAGGCGTTGGGCGGCGTGTAGCGCATTGATGCGCGCGGCGATCGGCGGGTGTGTCGAGAACATGGCGCTGATCGCCTTGTTCGCCGAAATGCCGGATGCCTGGAAAGTCTTGGGCAGTTCGCCGGCTTCGACGCCGCCCAGGCGGGCCAGGGCGCGGATCATGGGCTCGCGCGAGCCCAGCAGGCTGGCCGAGCCGGCGTCTGCGCGGTATTCGCGCTGGCGCGAGAACCAGGCCACGATAATGGACGCCAGCACGCCGAACACCAGTTCACAGACAAACACGGTGATGTAGTAGCCCATGCCGATGCCGCGGTCGTTCTTGAACACGACGCGGTCAATGAAGTAGCCGGCGACGCGCGCAAAGAAAATAACGAAGGTGTTGACCACGCCCTGTATCAGGCTCAGCGTGATCATGTCCCCGTTTGCAATGTGGGCGACTTCATGTCCCAGGACCCCTGCGACTTCCTCTTCCGTCATGCTTTCCAGCAGTCCGGTCGACACCGCGACCAGCGCGTTGTTTTTGAAGGCGCCGGTGGCAAAGGCATTGGGCGCGCCTTGATAGATGGCGACTTCAGGCCGGCCGATGCCGGCCCGGTCTGACAGTTGATACACCGTGTCGACCAGCCAGGCCTCGCGGGCGTTGGCGGGGGCTTGCGGGTCGATCACCCGCGCGCCGGTGGATTGCTTGGCCATCCATTTGCTGATGAGCAGGGAAATGATTGAGCCCGTGAACCCGATGATGGCCGAGAAAATGAGCAATTGGGACAGGTCCAGGCCGTTGGCCGTCAGGTAGCGGCCGACCCCCAGGATGTTCATGGACGCGCTAAGCACGACCATGACGGCAACGTTGGTGATCAGGAACAGAAAGATTCGTTTCATATTTTAAATATTCCAGACAAGGCGAGCGTTGGAGTTTGACTTGACATATTGGGGTCGGTTCCTCATTTTTAAAGTATTGGCCCAATATTTTTTTTGCACCAGAGTATAGTATCGGCTTGGCGGTTTTAATCTGAAATTTCGGTAAAGTGCATGCAGTCTCTGTGGATGTTACTGGCGAGTATCATGTTTGCTGGCATGGGGGCCTGTGTGAAGGTGGCCTCCGACTATGGGGCGTCCCTGCCGCATGTTGTTCTGTTTCGCGGCGTCCCTTCGGTGCTGCTCCTGTTCGTCTGGACGCGGTTTACCCATCGCAGCCTGGTGCCCAACAGCTGGAAGCTGCACATCTGGCGCAACCTTTCCGGGGTTTCATCGATGTGGCTCGGCTTCTTCGCCATTTCGCACCTGCCGCTGTCGACCGCCATCAGCCTCAATTACACCGCACCGCTGTTCATCGCCGGCTGGATGCTGGGCTGGGGAGGGACGCAGCGCGACCCCATCCGCATCGCGGCCGTCGCGCTGGGCTTTCTGGGCGTTGTCGCGGTTCTGCGGCCCAGCATCGAGTACGAGCACTGGTTTGCCGCGGCAATGGGTCTTACGGCCGGCGCCATGTCGGCGATCGCCATGATGCAGATACGCCAATTGGGGCGGGTGGGCGAGCCTGAATGGCGGACAGTCTTCATTTTTTCTTGTTTTGTCTGCCTGACCGGGATCGCCGGCCTGCTCATTGAAGGATGGCGCGACATCGGCGTGGCGGCCTGGGCCGCCCTGACCGGGGTGGGGGTGCTGGGCCTGGTGGGGCAGTTGGCCATGACGCGGGCATTCGGCATGGGCTCCGCGCTGCTGACCGCCGCATTGCAGTACACAACCATTATTTTTGCGGCGCTGCTGGGTATTGTCTTCTGGGGCGATATCCCCGATATTGTGGCATGGGCCGGCATGGCGCTTATCATTGCCTCTGGATTGCTGTCGATCTGGCGCACCTACAGCGAAGACCGCATCATGCGCGGCCAGACCGTGGTGCAGATGCAGGCGGCAACCGCCGATACGGCAACACAGGAGACCCCACATGTTTAAATTACTGATCACCGCCGATGAACTGCGCAAAGCCGTCACATCGCGCAATTGGCTTGTCTTCGATGTCCGGCACGACCTGGCCGATCACCAGGCGGGGCGGCTGGCGTACGAGCAAGGGCATATTCCAGGCGCGCTCTATCTGGATCACGAGCGGCAGCTGTCGGCGCCCAGAACAGGCAAGAACGGCCGCCATCCCCTGCCGAGCCGGGACGACTTCGCGGCGCTGATGCGCAGCCAGGGCCTGACGCGGCAGTCGCAGGTGGTGGTCTACGATGGCGGCAACAGCATGTTTGCGGCGCATCTGTGGTGGATGCTCAGATGGCTGGGGCACGAACAGGTGGCCATACTGGACGGCGGGTGGCCTGCATGGGTGGCCGCCGGCGGCGAGGTTCAAACCGGTACAAACACCGCATCGGTCACCGAGGCCCAGGCCGTGCAAAGCATGGGCGCCCCCCGCGAAGCGGGCATGCCGACGGTGGATGCGCAGGCCGTGCTGGCCAACCTGGCGCTGCCTTCGTTTGTCGTCGTGGATGCGCGTGCCGCCGAGCGCTATCGCGGCGAGGTCGAACCCATGGACCCCGTGGCGGGCCATATTCCGGGGGCGCTGAACCGGCCCAACACGCTGAATGTCCAGGCAGACGGCCGTTTCAGGCCAGCCAGCGAATTACAGCAGGATTTCCGCGCCCTGCTGCAGGGGCGCTCGCCCGACCAGGTGGTGCATCAGTGCGGTTCGGGCATTACGGCCTGCCATAATCTGTTTGCCATGGAGCTGGCGGGCTTGACGGGGTCAGCCCTGTATCCGGGCTCCTGGAGCGAATGGTGCAGCGATCCCGCCCGGCCGGTGGCCCGGTCGGAAGGCTGACCCGGCCTGGGCAGGCGTGCCGGCGCTTACGCGCCGGCGTCTTCCATCAAGCGCCGGTACCATTCATGAAAATGCATCATCCCGTCTTCCATGGGCGACTGGTACGGGCCGGTTTCATTGGTGCCGCGCAGCATCAGGGCCTTGCGTCCGGCATCCATGCGCTCGGCGATTTCATCGTCCTCGATCGCCGTTTCCATGTAGGCGGCGCGCTGGGCCTCGACAAACTCGCGCTCGAAGGCCGCAATGTCCTCGGGGTAATAGAATTCGACGATATTGACGGTTTCCTGCGGGCTGACGGGATGAAGGGTGGACAACACCACGACGTGCGGGTAAAGCTCGATCATGTGCGTGGGAAAGTAGGTTACCCACACGGCGCCGAAATCGGGTGAGCTGCCGTCGCGGTAGCTCAGCAGCCTTTCGTGCCACTGCCGGTATACATCTGTGCCGGGCTGCTCAAGCGCTTGATGCACACCGACGCGCTGCGAGCTGTACCATGGGGCGAACTCCCAGCTCAGGTCGTCGCAGGTCACGAACTTGCCCAGTCCGGGATGAAAGGGGCCTACATGGTAGTCCTCGAGGTAGACCTCGATAAAGGTTTTCCAGTTGTAGCGGCAATGATGGACCTCGACGTGGTCCAGCACATAGTCGGAAAAATCGAACTCGGGCCGTTCGAACAGCGCCGCCATGTCGTGCGCGGGGCTGCGCGGGCCTTCAAACAGCAGGCCATGGCAGTTCTTGAGCGTGAAGCGCTGCAGATCCATGCAAGGCGTTTCGGGAAACTGCGGGGCGCCCAGCAACTGGCCATTCTTGCTGTAGGTCCAGCGATGCACGGGGCAGACGATATTGCCGCCGGTATCGCGCAGGTTGCCGCTGGCGACGCGTGAACTGGTGACATGGCCGGCTTCGCCGCCCAGCATGATGGCTTGCCGGTGGCGGCATACATTGGACAGCAGCTCGACGCCGCCGGGGTTGCGCACCAGGACGCGGCCAGCCTGCTCCTGCGGCAAAGTGCGCCAGTCTCCGATCTCGGGTACGAGCTTTTCGTGTCCTACATAGAGCGAGGAATGCTTGAAAATACGCGCTTGCTCTTGGGCAAAGATCGCTTCGTCGAAATAGCTGCTGACTGAAAGTTGGGTTTGGGCCGGCGCGAGATGCGCTTCCCGACCGATGTCGGTCATGGTTCCCCCCGCAATGATGAAACCAGGAGGGCGTGATGATTCCTGGTGCGAAGAAAAAAACGGACTGGCCGATGAAATTTTAAGGAGGTAGGATTGTACCCCACTTTTTTTCTTGTAAAACAAGACCTCCGCGCGGTTTTGGGCAGGCTGGGCCGGCTTCTCGTACAATTTAAGCCAGATACAAAAAAGCGCGGCATGACGGCGTGCTTGTTTATTGGAATAGAGTCATGAATGACGCAAAGGCGGGCGCGCAGCCCGCAACGGACAAGAATGCCTCCACCGAGGCATTACCCCAGGATTTTGAAACCGCGCTGGCACAGCTGGAGTCTCTGGTCGCGCAAATGGAAACCGGCACGCTGGCGCTGGACCAGTCGCTGGCCGCTTACGAACAGGGCGTGGAGCTGGCCAAGATATGCCAGCGCCGCCTGGACCAGGCCGAGCTGCAGGTCAAGGTGCTGCAAGACAATCTGCTCAAGCCGTTGACCGATGCGCCCGAAGGCCAAGAGGGCTAGGCATGGCGCGCAAATCCATTGACTTCCCGGCCTGGCTGGGCGATCGCGTGCAGCACATCGAAGGGGTGCTGGACCAGTTCCTGCCGCAGCCCACGGTCGTGCCTGAAAGCCTGCACGAAGCCATGCGCTATGCCGTGCTGGGCGGCGGAAAGCGGGTACGCGCCGCGCTGGTGTACGCGGCGGGCGAAGCGTCGATGCAGTCCGGAACCCCCGCCTCGGCCCAGGAAATTGCGTTGGACCACGCCGCAGCCGCCGTCGAGCTTATCCATGCCTATTCGCTGGTGCATGACGATCTGCCCTGCATGGACGATGACAGCCTGCGCCGCGGCCAGCCCACGGTGCATGTCCGCTTCGACGAGGCGACAGCCATGCTGGCGGGCGACGCCTTGCAGCCGCTGGCGTTCGAGCTGCTGGGCCTGATGCCCATTGCGCCGGCGCTCATCGTGCAGGCCACGCAATTGCTGGCGCGTTCGGCCGGCAGCCTGGGCATGGTGGGCGGCCAGGCCATTGACTGCGAAAGCGTCGGCCTGACGCTTTCCGGCGAGCAACTGCAGCAGATGCACAGCATGAAAACCGGCGCCATGCTCGAAGCCAGCGTCCTGCTGGGGGGGATTGTCGCCGGTGCGGGCTCGGCGGTGCGCCAGGGGCTGGAAAGCTACGCCGCCGCCGTCGGGCTGGCCTTTCAGGTCGTGGACGATATCCTGGACGTCACGGCCGATACGGCCACGCTGGGGAAAACGGCCGGCAAAGACGCCGCCGGCAACAAACCCACCTATGTGTCCATCATGGGGCTGGACGGTTCGCGCGAATTGCTGCATTCGCTCCATGCGCAGGCCCATGCCGCCTTGCTGCCGCTGGGGCCTGCCGCGGCGCATCTGGCGGGTATTGCCGACTATATCGTTGGGCGTGACCGCTGAGCCGGTTTCGCCCCATCCCGCTTGCTGTTATTGTGGACAGCTAAAATGCAGTTTGACCGAACCCTTTAATCTGTATGGCTATTGTCTCTTTAGAAAACATCCACTCTCCGGCCGACCTGCGGTCGCTGGATCGATCCGAGCTCAACGAGATCGCCGTGCAGTTGCGCGAGTTCGTGCTGCAGTCGGTCTCCAAAACAGGCGGCCATCTGTCGTCCAATCTGGGTACGGTCGAACTCACCATCGCCTTGCATCACGTATTCAACACGCCGGAGGACCGGATTGTGTGGGACGTGGGGCACCAGTCCTATCCGCACAAGATACTGACCGGCCGGCGCCAGGACATGGCCAGACTGCGACAGAAAGACGGCATTTCGGGTTTCCCCAAGCGCAGCGAATCCGAATACGACGCCTTCGGGACCGCGCATTCGTCCACCTCGATATCGGCTGTGCTGGGCATGGCCGTGGCCTCCCGCAACGCCGGCCTTGAGCGCCAGCACATTGCGGTGATCGGCGACGGCGCAATGACCGCCGGCATGGCTTTCGAAGCGCTGAACAACGCGGGCGTCACGCCCGGCGTGAATGTGCTGGTCATCCTCAACGACAACGACATGTCGATTTCGCCGCCGGTGGGCGCGCTCAACCGCTATCTGGCCCGTTTGATGTCGGGCAGGTTCTATGCCACCGCCAAGAATGTGGGGCGCGCCGTGCTGCAGCATGTGCCGCCTGTGCTCGAGTTCGCGCGCCGTTTCGAGGGCCATGCCAAGGGCATGATGTCGCCCGCCACGCTGTTTGAAGAACTGGGCTTCAACTATGTCGGGCCCATCGATGGGCACGATCTGGACGCGCTGGTGCCTACGCTCGAGAACCTGAAGGCGCTGGGCGGCTTGCAGTTCCTGCATGTCGTGACCAAGAAGGGCCAAGGCTATAAGTTGGCCGAAGCCGACCCCGTGCTCTATCACGGCCCCGGCAAGTTCGACCCCAGCGTCGGCATCCAGAAGCCCAGCACGCCCGCCAAGCAAACGTTCACCCAGGTATTCGGGCGCTGGCTGTGCGACATGGCCGAGGCCGACTGCCGGCTGGTCGGCATCACGCCGGCCATGCGCGAGGGCAGCGGCATGGTGGAGTTCGAACGGCGCTTTCCCGACCGCTACTTCGATGTCGGGATTGCCGAGCAGCATGCCGTGACCTTTGCCGGCGGGCTGGCCTGCGAGGGGCAGAAACCGGTGCTGGCCATTTATTCCACCTTCCTGCAGCGAGGCTACGATCAATTCATTCACGACGTCGCCTTGCAGAACCTGGACGTGACGTTCGCCCTGGATCGGGCGGGTATCGTGGGCGCCGATGGCGCCACGCATGCCGGCAATTACGATATCGCCTTCTTGCGCTGTGTGCCCAATATGGTGGTGGCCACGCCGTCGGACGAGAACGAAGCCAGGCTGTTGCTAAGCACTTGCTACCATTATCCCGGCCCCGCCTCGGTGCGCTATCCGCGCGGCGCGGGTTGCGGCGCGCAGGTCGGCGAAGGGCTGGACGTCGTGGAAATCGGCAAAGCGGTCGTTCGCCGCCAGGGCAGCGGTATTGCACTGCTGGTCTTCGGTACGCTGGCCAATGCGGCGCTGCAGGCAGCCCATGCCCTGCAGGCCACCTTGGTCGACATGCGCTTCGTCAAACCGCTGGATGAAGCGCTGCTCCTGGAGCTTGCGCAGCAGCACCAGGCCTTCGTCACGATTGAAGAGGCCGCCATCATGGGGGGCGCCGGCAGCGCCGTCCTGGAATGCTTCAGCCGTCAAGGCATCGTCTGTCCCGTGCTGCAGTTGGGATTGCCCGACCGTTTCATCGACCATGGCGATCAGGGCGCCATTCTGAGCGAACTGGGGCTGGATGCGGCCGGCATCGAACGTTCAGTGCGGGAACGCTTTGCCGGCTTGATGCATCCAATTGCATGAACCCCGCAGGTTTGCGGTAAAGTAATTAAGACCTAATACCATCATGGTTATAGGGTTAATCGACACAGCGGTGCCGCATAATGCACTGTTGTCAGAAAATCAGCGCCCGCCGCGGGCGGGCGCGTCAAAGGCTTTGTCTCATGAATAGTTTGATTGATTCTGCTGTTGCCATGCCGGACGTGCAGAGCAGCGTCGATACACGCCATATGGCGATCGAGCGCGTAGGCGTTCGCGGCGTGCGTCACCCCATGCTGCTGGCGGGCCCACAGGGGGCCGCCGTGCCGACGGTGGGCAACTGGGAACTCACCGTGGCTTTGCCGGCCGAAGAAAAAGGCACGCACATGTCGCGTTTCGTGGCCCTGCTCGAACAATACCGCAGCACGCCCATGACACCCGCCCTGTTCTGCGACATGGCGCGCGCCATGCTGCCTCTGCTCAATGCGCAAAAGGGCGACATGGCCGCTTCGTTTCCCTATTTCATGAACAAGATAGCGCCGGTCTCCGGCGTCGCCAGCCTGATGGACTACGAGGTCGTCTGGACGGCGCGCGCGGATGCCGCCGGGGGCGGCGTGGAGTTCGAATTGTCTGTCCTGGTGCCTGTGACCAGCCTGTGCCCTTGCTCCAAAGCCATTTCCGAGTACGGCGCGCATAACCAGCGCTCGCATGTGACCGTCACGGTGGCGTACAGCGATCCCGCGCTGGTCGATCTGGACGGCTTGATCCGTTCGGTCGAGCAGCAGGCATCGTGCGAGCTTTGGGGCCTGCTCAAGCGCGTCGACGAAAAGTACGTGACCGAACGCGCCTACGAAAACCCGAAGTTCGTCGAGGACCTGGTCCGCGATGTGGCCGTTCAGTTAAAGGCTGTCGCCGGCATGCAACGCTTTCGCGTCGTCGCTGAAAACTTCGAATCCATACACAACCATTCAGCCTATGCGGTCATCGAAGGCGGGAAAAGCTAGCGGGCGCCTGTCGCCCGGTCCCGGTCACTAAGGCTAACCGCTTGCCAGACAAGCGGGAAAACTGTTATTATGGCTGGTTTCTTGCTCGACTTATAGCGCGTTGACGCCCCTATTGCCAAGCGATAGGGGCAGAAACAAGGTATGGGCGGGCTGTCCCTTTTGGCGGCGCTTTCGGGCAGCCGGCAAAAGATATCCACAAGGAGTGTATTTTATGCGTCACTACGAAGTAGTGTTTATTGTGCATCCCGATCAAAGCGAGCAAGTGCCCGCCATGATCGAGCGCTATCAGGCTGTCGTCACCAGCAACGGTGGGCAAGTGCACCGCCTGGAAGATTGGGGCCGCCGCCAGTTGGCTTACCCCATCCAGAAGCTGGTCAAAGCCCATTATGTGTGCTTTAACATCGAATGCGGCCAAACCGTACTCGACGAACTCGAGCACTCGTTCCGCTACAACGACGCCATTTTGCGCCATTTGGTCATCAAGACCAAAAAGGCCACGACGGCCCCGTCGCTGATGATGAAATCGGTTGAACGCGAAGAGGCCCGCAAGGCCAGCGCTGAAAGCACCGCTGCTGCTCAACCGGAATAAGGCCCTGTGTCCCGGGTCGCTACGTGAACCAGCTTGTCCTGACCGCCACCGCCACCGAGGTCAAACCGCTCAGGTATACCCCGGCGGGCTTGCCGGCAGTTGAAATCACGCTGAATCACGAGTCGGAAGTCCAAGAGGCCGGCCATATGCGCCGGATCGAACTGGTTCTTTCCGCAGTGGCTCTCGGAGACATCGCCTTGTTGCTGGCAGACACGCCATTGGGTGCATCCTTATCGATACAGGGGTTTATTGCCCCCGCACGCAAGGGTTCAAACAAGCTGGTGCTGCATATTCAACAGGCGGACCGGGTTTTTGCCGGCGGCGCAAGCGCCGTTGTTTAGCAGGCATTCATGGCAAACACAGTCTGGGCGCTTTAGCGCCAGGCACATCGAATTTACCGTTCGGGCACAGCCCGGGCATACAAGAGGCACATTATGGCTTACTTCAAGAAAGGCAAAGAAAAACGCAAGTTCACGCAACAAAATCCGCTGTTCAAACGCCGCAAGTTCTGCCGTTTCACAGCCGCCAATGTCGAGGAAATCGATTACAAAGATCTCGATACGCTGCGCGACTTCATCCAGGAAAATGGCAAGATCATTCCTGCCCGCCTAACCGGCACCAAGGCACACTACCAACGCCAGCTGGACACCGCGATCAAGCGTGCCCGCTTCCTGGCTTTGCTGCCTTACACCGATAACCACAACTAATCCGGGGCCTATCGTCATGCAAGTTATTCTGCTCGAAAAAGTTGTCAATCTGGGTAATCTTGGCGAAGTCGTCCGCGTGCGCGATGGCTATGCCCGCAACTACCTGATCCCGCAAAAAATCGCCCGCCGCGCCACCGAGGCCGCCTTGAAAGAATTCGAAGCGCGCCGCGCCGAAATCGAAAAGGTCCAGGCCGAGAAACTGGCAGCTGCCCAGGCAACCGGCGACAAGCTCTCGGGTTCGACCGTCACCATCCTGCAAAAAGCAGGGGTCGATGGCCGCCTGTTCGGCTCGGTCACCAGCATGGACATCGCCGCTGCGCTGGTCAGGGACGGTTTCTCCTCTGTCGAAAAATCGCAGGTCCGCTTGCCCGACGGCGCCATCAAGGCTGTCGGCGAATTCCCGGTCCAGGTCGTGCTGCACGCCGATGTCGTCTCTGACGTCACGGTTGTGGTCCAGGGTGAAATGGCCTAAGCCAACCTGATCCGCGTGGTACATTTCCCAGGCAGGGAAGCACACCGCGCAGCAAGCAAAAAAGCCGGTGCATGCCGGCTTTTTTTATTTTGACCCGCCCTTGTTCGGAGCATTGATTTGGACAGCACGAAAACACACACCGACCCGCAACTGGACTACCTGCGCGTTCCGCCGCATTCGGTCGAGGCCGAGCAGTCTGTGCTGGGCGGCTTGCTGCTGGACAATGCCGCGTTCGACCGTGTCACCGATGTGCTCAACGAAGACGATTTTTATCGTTTCGATCACAAAATCATCTGGCAGCACATTACCCGGCTCATCGGCCTGGCGCGGCCTGCCGACGTGGTCACGGTCAACGAGTCGCTCGCCAGCGCCGGCAAGTCCGACGACGTGGGCGGCCTGGCATACTTGAACGCGCTGGCGCACAACACCCCCTCGGCCGCCAATATCCGGCGCTACGCCGAGATCGTGCGCGAGCGCTCGATGCTGCGCAAACTGGTGTCCGTGGCCGACGAGATCGCCGCCGCCGCCTTCAATCCGCAAGGCAAAGAGGCGCGCCAACTACTGGATGAAGCCGAATCCCGTGTGTTCCAGATTGCCCAGGAAGGCGCGCGCGGCGCGACCGGTTTCCAGGATATCCAGCCGCTGCTGACCCAGGTGGTCGAGCGCATCGACGAACTCTATCATCGGGAAGGCGATTCCGACATCACCGGGGTACCCACCGGCTTTGCCGATCTGGATCGCATGACGTCGGGCCTGCAGCCCGGCGATCTGGTGATTGTGGCAGGGCGGCCGTCCATGGGCAAAACCTCGTTTTCCATGAACATCGGCGAGCACGTCGCCATCGAACAGGGCCTGCCGGTGGCGGTGTTCTCGATGGAAATGGGCGCTGTGCAGCTGGCCATGCGCATGGTGGGATCGGTAGGCATGCTGGACCAGCACCGCATGCGTACCGGCAAGCTCACCGCCGACGACTGGCCGCGCCTGACCCACGCGGTGCAGCAGGTGCAGGAAGCCCAGGTTTATATCGATGAAACCCCTGCATTGACCTCCATGGAGGTCAGGGCGCGCTCGCGGCGCCTGGCCCGGCAGTGCGGCCAACTGGGCCTGATTATTATCGACTATATGCAGTTGATGTCCGCCAATTCGTCCGGCGAGAACCGCGCGACTGAAATTTCGGAAATCAGCCGCTCGCTGAAAGGGCTGGCCAAAGAGCTGAACTGCCCGCTGATTGCCTTGTCGCAGTTGAACCGGAGCCTGGAGCAGCGGCCCAACAAACGGCCCGTCATGAGCGATCTGCGCGAATCGGGCGCCATCGAGCAGGACGCCGACTTGATTCTGTTCATCTATCGCGACGAAGTCTACAACCCCGACTCCCCCGACAAGGGGACCGCTGAAATCATTGTGGGCAAGCAGCGTAACGGCCCCATCGGCAGCGTGCGGCTGACATTCCAGGGTTCCAGCACCCGCTTCCTGAACTACACCGGCGGCCTGGGCGTTTAAGCGCCGGCCCGAGCCGGGCGGCGGGCATAGGCGCCCGCAATGATGGCGCACACGATCAGCTGGATCTGGTGGAAAACCATGATGGGCAGGACGATGGCGCCCACGGCGTGGCCGGCAAACAGGATGTTGGCAATGGGGATGCCGCTGCTCAGGCTTTTCTTGGCGCCGCAGAACAACAGCGTGATGCGGTCTTCGATGCTGAATCCCATCAGGCGGCCCAGCAGCAGTATCAGGCCCAGCACCAGGGCCAGCAGCGCTGCCGAGATCAGCAGCACGGCCAGCAGGGCGGACGGCGGCGTCGTCGTCCACAGCCCGCCTATGACCGATGCCGAGAACGCCGTATACACCACCAGCAGGATGGAACCCTGGTCCACATGCTTGAGCAGGCGGTTGCGTTTCGCGACCCATGCGCCCAGCCAGGGCCGGGAGGCATGGCCCAGCACGAAGGGCAGCAGCAGCTGCAGCATGATCTTGCCCACGGCGTCCAGGGAAATGGGGGCATCGCCCGTGCTGGAGCCGGCCAGGATCAGGCCCGCCAGCAGCGGGGTGACAAAGACGCCCAGCAGATTGGACGCCGAGGCGCTGCAGATGGCGGCGGGAATGTTGCCGCGCGCGATGGCGGTAAAGGCGATGGCCGACTGCATGGTGGCGGGCAGGCAGCACAGGAACAGGATGCCTGTGTGCAGTTCCGGTGTGACATAAGGCGCAAACAGCGGCCCGGCCAGCAGGCCCAGCGCCGGAAAGAGCAGAAAGGTCACTGAAAAGATGCTCAGGTGCAAGCGCCAGTGTCCCGCGCCGGCGACGATGGCCTCGCGCGACAAGCGCGCGCCGTGCAGGAAAAACAGCAGCGCAATGCTCAGGTTGGCCGCCCACGAGAATAGTGTGGCGCCCGTGCCGTGGGCGGGCAGGATGCTGGCCACGATAACGGCCAGAAACAGCTTGGCCAGAAAGGGGTCGATGGAAAAACGCGACTTCATCCGTATCGGGTCATGTCCAGCGCGAGGTCGTAAGCGGCGCGCAGCGAGCTTGGGTCGGCAATGCCTTGCCCCGCGATGTCGAAGGCGGTGCCGTGATCGACGCTGGTCCGTATGAAGGGCAGACCCACCGTGACATTGACGCCTTGGTCGATGCCCAGGTACTTGACAGGGATCAGGCCCTGGTCATGGTATTGGGCCACCACAATGTCGAATTCGCCCTGGCGCGCGCGCATGAAGACCGTATCGCCCGGCCAGGGGCCGCTGGCGTCTATGCCCTCGATCCTGGCCTGCTGGATGGCAGGTTGGATCACCTCGATGTCTTCCCGGCCGAAACGGCCGTCCTCGCCGGCATGCGGATTCAGGCCCGCGACGGCAACGCGGGGCCTGGCAATGCCCGCCTGGATACAGGCGCGCTGCGCCAGCCGTATGGTTTGCAATTCCAGGTCAAGGGTGATCAGGGCGCTGACCTGGCTGAGCGGGACATGTATGGTGGCCAGGATGACGCGCAGATCTTGATTGACCAGCATCATGGCAAAGTGCTGGGTGGCGCTGCGGTCGGCCAGGATTTCGGTATGGCCGGGGTAGTCGGCCCCGCCCGCCTGCATGGCTTTTTTATTGAGCGGCGCGGTAACGATGGCCCGCAGTCTGCCCGCTTGCGCGTCGTCGATGGCGTGGCACAGGTATTCGTACGCGCCCCGTCCCGCCAGCGCGCTGAGCTGGCCCGCCGGCAGGTCGGCGGGCAGCTCGCGCCATCGATTCAGCACGGGCATGACGCCCGCCGCGCCTTGTGCCTGATCGGGCCCGCTGACGAGTTCAATTTTCAGCGTGTCGGCCAGGCCCAGTTGCGTGATGGCCGCATCCAGGATGCCCGCATCGCCGTATACCAGCGCGGCATGGGGCAGGCCGGCCGCAAACAGCTTGACGATGATTTCCGGGCCTATGCCGGCCGCATCGCCCATGGTGAAGCCGACCGGCAGGGCGTCAAGGGCAGTCATGGGCGCCTAGGCAAAGAACGGCCCGTGCGCGGGTCAAAGCGCTTCGCTGGCATAATCCGCCAGGCGCGAACGCTCGCCGCGCTGCAGGGTGATGTGCCCCGCATGCGGCCAACCCTTGAATCGGTCCACCACGTAGGTCAGGCCCGAACTGCCTTCGGTCAGATAGGGGGTGTCGATCTGGGCGATATTGCCCAGGCAGACGATTTTTGTGCCCGGGCCGGCCCGGGTCACCAAGGTTTTCATCTGCTTGGGGGTCAGGTTCTGGGCCTCATCAATGATCAGGAACTTGTTCAGAAAGGTCCGGCCGCGCATGAAATTCAGGGACTTGACCTTGATGCGCGAACGAATCAATTCCATGGTCGAGTTCTTGGACCAGTCCTGGCCGCCGGCTCCGCTCGCCATTTCGTTGCTGCCGGCGCCCAGATGCAGGACTTCGAGGTTGTCTTCCAGCGCGCCCATCCAGGGAAGCATTTTTTCTTCTTCGGTGCCCGGCAGGAAGCCGATGTCGTCGCCGACCGGCACCGTCGCCCGGGTGATGATGATCTCGTTGTAGCGTTTGGTTTCCAGGGTCTGGGTCAGGGCGCTGGCCAGCGCCAGCAAGGTCTTGCCCGTGCCCGCCTGGCCCAGCAGCGAGACGAAGTCGCAATCGGGGTTCATGAGCAGGTTCATGGCGAAGTTCTGCTCGCGGTTGCGGGCGGTGATGCCCCATACATTGTTCTTGCCGTGGCTGTAGTCGCGCAAGGTGGCGAATACGGCGCTGCGGCCATTGACTTCCTTGACCTGCGCCTGCAAGGGCAGCTCGCCGTCCAGGTACACGAATTCGTTGACGATGAATTCCGAGCACAAGGGGCCTTTGACCCGGTAGTAGGTCGTGCCCCCTTGTTGCCACGATTCGACGTCTTTGCCGTGCTTGAGCCAGAAATTATCGGGCAAGGGCATGACGCCGTCGTAGAGCAGGTCGGAGTCATCCAGAACATGATCGTTCAGGTAGTCTTCAGCCGGCAGGCTCAGCGAGCGGGCTTTGAGCCGCATGTTGATGTCTTTCGACACCAGGATGACTTCGCGCTTGGGGTACGCCAGTTGAAGCGCATGGACCACATGCAGGATGGCGTTGTCGGCTTTGCCCAGCGGCAGTTCGATGGGCAGCTCGGCATGCAGCGCCGAGGTCTGGAAATGCAGATTGCCCAGCGCTTCCTGGTTGCCCAGCGCATCGAGTTCGACGCCTTTTTCCAGTTGGCCCTTGCCGCTGACCAGGCCATCCAGGAAACGGCTGACCTGGCGGGCGTTGCGCGCCACTTCCGACATGCCCTTTTTCTGATGGTCGAGCTCTTCCAGCACCATCATGGGCAGGAAAATGTCGTGTTCCTCGAACTTGAACAGCGAATTCGAGTCATGCAGCAATACGTTGGTGTCCAGCACGAACAGTTTGCGCTTGGACACGGGCAGCCGGGTTTTCTTTGGGCTGCTGCGCGAGGCGACAACCGACAAAACAGGAGGCTCGGGCACGGATGGCGCCAGTGCCTTGACGCCCGGGCTGTCCTTGGCGGGCGTCTGGCGCTTGGCGGCAGGCTTGTTGCGGGCAGTTGCCGGGATTTCAGTTTCAGGTGCATCGGGTGTCACAGTGGCAGTCGATGAGGTAACCATGGCACCCATGCGGGTCGGCAACTTTGGTAGCGGCATAAAGTGTGTGCTCCTGTGGTTCTGAAAGGTTGGGCAAGAAAGCTCGCCGCAGCGTGTTTACTGGGTATCGCGCACAGCCTGCAGGACTTCGTCGACATGGCCCGGTACCCGCAGGCCGCGCCATTCGCGCAGCAGCGTGCCGTCCGTATCGATCAGAAACGTGCTGCGTTCAATACCGCGTACCTGTTTACCGTACATGTTTTTCATTTTGATGACGCCGAACAACTGGCACAGGGTCTCATCCTGGTCGGCGATCAGGGGAAAGGGCAGGTCCTGCTTGTCGGTAAAGTTGGCGTGCGACTTGAGCGAATCGCGCGACACGCCGATGATCTGGCAGCCTGCGTCGACGAAGGCCTGGTAGTTGTCGCGAAAGCCCTGGGCCTGAGTGGTACAGCCCGGGGTGCTGTCCTTGGGATAAAAATACAGTACGGCGCGATGCCCTTGCAGGCTGTTCAGGCTGATTTCGCCCTGGGTGCTGGTGGCGCTGAAATCTGGAATGGCTTTGCCGACGGCGATCTGGCTCATGCGGCCTCCTCGTGGGGTAACAGGGCGACGACAACGCGCCGGCCTTCGGACATCAGAATATTGTAGGTGCGGGCGGCCGCCTGGGTGCTCATGGCCTCGATGCCTATGCCCAGGCTCAGCAAAGGCTGGGTCACCTGGTTCGGCAGCAGGTGCTGCTTGAGGCCGGTGCCGATCAGCACGACCTCGGGGGCATTGGGCGGCTTTTCCGCCATGGCGCCGCCGTCCAGGAAAGCCATGGGGTCCGGCTTGCTGTCTTCCAGGCCGGCGACTTCGCGCAGGGCGCCGGCGGTAATGTCCGCCGCCCTGGAGACATGCCATTCGTGGATGTCGCCTTCCGGGGCAAAGTACACGGCGTGCGCATAGGTGATTTCGTTGATTTCAACGTAGTCATGCCCATACGCGGTCACGGTGTTCAGCGCGGGATTGGATTCGCTTTGTAATTGCACAAGAAACTCCCAATAATCCTCTCGATCATAGCGCAAAGCGCCATCCAGACAAGGCGATTTCCTGTTTTTTTCGGATGGATTACACTTGTCAGCTGTTGTCCGGCACAGGCCGGATGATTTTTTTGTTGCATTGCACCCATCGATATCGACCCCCTACATTGCCCCTCCCTGGATCATCATGACGAATTTCCCTCGCATAGAACGTTTACCGCCTTACGTTTTCAACATCACCGGGGAACTGAAAATGGCGGCGCGCCGGCGAGGCGAAGACATCATCGACATGTCCATGGGCAATCCCGACGGACCCACGCCCAAGCATATTGTCGATAAGCTGGTCGAGGCGGCCAGCCGGCCCGATACACACGGATACTCGGTCTCCAAAGGGATACCGCGCCTGCGCAAGGCGATTTCGGGCTGGTACGAACGCCGCTACGGCGTGCAGATCGACCCCGACTCCGAAGCCATCGTCACCATCGGCTCGAAAGAAGGGCTGGCCCACCTGATGCTGGCCACGCTCGATCGCGGCGACACTGTGCTGGTGCCCAATCCCAGCTATCCCATACACATATACGGCGCGGTCATCGCCGGCGCCAATATCCGCTCGGTGCCCATGACGCCCGGGCTCGATTTCTTCGAGGAAATCGAACGGGCCGTGCGCGAAAGCATACCCAAGCCCAAGATGATGATTCTGGGCTTTCCCAGCAATCCCACCGCGCAGTGCGTGGACTTGTCTTTCTTCGAGCGCATCATTGCGCTGGCCAAAGAGCACAACATCCTGGTGGTGCACGATCTGGCCTATGCCGACATCACCTTCGATGGCTATGTGGCGCCGTCCATCATGCAGGTCGAAGGCGCGCGCGATGTGGCGGTCGAGTTCTTCACCATGAGCAAAAGCTACAATATGGCGGGCTGGCGCGTCGGCTTCATGGTGGGCAATCAGGAACTGGTCAACGCCCTGGCGCGCATCAAGAGCTACCACGACTACGGGACCTTCACGCCCATACAGGTGGCTTCCATCGCGGCGCTCGAGGGGCCGCAGGAATGCGTGGCCCAGGTGGTCGAACAATACCGCAACCGCCGCGACGTTCTGGCCAAGGGCCTGCACGAGGCGGGCTGGATGGTCGATATTCCCAAGGCCTCGATGTACATCTGGGCCAAGATTCCCGAGTTCTACGAAAGCCTGGGCTCGCTGGAATTTTCCAAGCGCGTGCTGGCCGACGCCAAAGTGGCGGTGTCGCCCGGCGTGGGGTTTGGCGAATATGGCGATGGCTACGTGCGTTTCGCACTGATTGAAAACGAGCAGCGCACCCGCCAGGCGGTGCGCGGCATTAAAGAGATGTTCCGTAAGGACGGATTAGGTAAATGAGTCCTATAAAAGTAGGTTTGCTGGGATTGGGTGTGGTCGGGGGCGGCACCTGGAAAGTATTGACACGCAACGCCGAGGAAATCGCCCGCCGCGCGGGCCGGCGCATTGACGTGGCGGCGGTTGCCGTGCGCGACACCGCCAAGGCGCGGCGCCTGGTCGGCGATGATGTGCTGGTGACGCAAGACGGCATGGACGTCGTCCGCCATCCCGATATCGACATCGTGGTCGAGCTGATCGGCGGCGATACGCTGGCGCGCGAGTGGATCATGGAAGCCATTGCGCAGGGCAAGCACGTGGTTACCGCCAACAAGGCCTTGCTGGCTAAGCACGGCAACGAGATTTTCGCCGCGGCGCATGCCAAGGGGGTCATGGTGGCCTTCGAGGCCGCGGTGGCGGGCGGGATTCCCATCATCAAGGCCATACGCGAAGGCTTGACCGCCAACCGGATACAGTGGCTTGCCGGCATCATCAACGGCACGACGAATTTCATTCTGTCCGAGATGCGTTCGCAGGGCCTGCCCTTTGATCAGGTGCTGGCCGAAGCGCAGCGGCTGGGCTATGCCGAGACCGATCCCACTTTTGATATCGAAGGCGTCGATGCCGCCCACAAGCTGACCCTGCTGGCTTCGCTGGCATTCGGCATCCCGGTGCAGTTCGACAAAGCCCATATCGAAGGCATCTCCTCGCTGGCGGCCGAAGACATCGCGCACGCTGAACGGCTGGGATACCGGATCAAGCTGCTGGGCATGACGCGCCGCCGTGAAGACGGCATCGAGCTGCGCGTCCACCCCACGCTGGTGCCGGTGAGCTGCCTGCTGGCCAATGTGGAAGGCGCCATGAACGCCGTCCTGGTCAGCGGCGATATGGTGGGCCCGACCATGTACTACGGGCAGGGCGCGGGCGAACTGCCCACGGCCTCGGCCGTCGTCGCCGACCTGGTCGACGTGACGCGGCTGGAGGCCGCGGACCCCGGCCATCGCGTGCCGCACCTGGCCTTTCAGCCCGATGCCATGGACGATACGCCGGTGCTGCCCGTTGCCGAGGTGGTTTCTTCCTACTATTTGCGCCTGCGCGTGCAGGATCGCCCCGGCGTGCTGGCCGATATCGCCGGCATTCTTGCCGAAATGGGTATTTCCATCGGTTCCATGTTCCAGGAGCCGCATGGCGATGCCGAAGCCGATATCATCTTCCTGTCGCACCAGGCGCGCGAGGGCGCCATCGATACGGCGCTGGCGCGTATTCGCGCGCTGCCGTTCGTGCATTCCGACGTGACCCGCCTGCGTGTGGAGAACCTGCTATGAAATACTTGTCTACCCGCGGGGGCATGGCGCCGCAGCCCTTTTCCGATATTCTGCTTGAAGGGCTGGCGCCCGATGGCGGATTGGCGCTGCCCGAAAGCCTGCCTGCGATCAGCGCCGATACGCTCGAGTCCTGGCGCAAGCTGGGCTACGCCGACCTGGCCGCGGAAATCCTGACTCTGTTCATCGACGACATTCCCAAGGCCGACCTGGCACGCCTGACGCATGCCGCTTATAACGCCAAGGTGTTCGGCAGCGAGCAAATCGTTCCGCTCAAGCCCCTGGGCAAGGGATTGACGCTATTGGGGCTGTCGGAAGGGCCGACGCTGGCGTTCAAGGACATGGCCATGCAGTTTCTGGGCCAGGTTTTCGAGTATGTGCTGGGCAAGCGCAATGCCAGCCTGAACATTCTGGGCGCGACCTCGGGCGACACCGGCTCGGCAGCCGAGTACGCGTTGCGGGGCAAGCGCGGCGTATCCGTCTTCATGCTCTCGCCCCACGGACGCATGAGCGACTTCCAGCGAGCGCAGATGTATTCGCTGCAGGACGACAACATCCACAATATTGCCCTCAGGGGCGTGTTCGATGAGTGCCAGGATATCGTCAAGGCGCTGGCCGGCGACCTGGACTTCAAAGCGGGCCATCGCCTGGGCGCCGTCAATTCCATCAACTGGGCGCGTATTGCCGCCCAGGTCGTCTACTATTTCTGGGGCTGGCTGCGCGCAAGCAGCGGGCCGGGCCAGCAGGTGTCGTTCGCGGTGCCTTCCGGCAACTTCGGCAATATCCTGGCCGGACACATTGCCCGGCAAATGGGCCTGCCGGTCCGCCGCCTGGTGCTGGCCACCAACGAGAACAACGTGCTGGAAGAATTCTTCCGTACCGGCATCTACCGTCCGCGTCCGGCATCCGAGACCCATGCCACCACCAGCCCGTCGATGGACATTTCGCGCGCTTCCAATTTCGAACGCTTTGTGTTCGACCTGCAGGGCAGGGATGCAAGCAAAGTGCGCGCATGCTGGGACGAACTGGCCCGCACGGGCCAGTTCGATCTAAGCGCCATGCTGCCTCAGTTCGAGTCGCGTTATGGTTTTGTCGCCGGCGTCAGCACGCATGCCGACCGGCTGGAAACGATACGAAACACCCTGCGGGAAACCGGCGTGCTCATCGATCCGCATACGGCCGACGGGGTGAAGGTGGCGGCGCAGTATGTAGAGCCCGGCATCCCCATGCTGGTGCTGGAAACCGCATTGCCGGCCAAGTTCAGCGAAACGATTGAAGCCGCCACCGGCAAGCCCGCACCCGTCCCCGCGCATCTGCAAGACCTGGCATCGTTGCCGCAGCGGGTCGTGGTGCTGGATTGCAAGACGGAGCTGGTCAGGGATTACATCAGCCAGCACGCGCCTGTCTGACGCGTGCATTGAACAGAGGACGCCCGCCAATGCTGACTTTCAATCATTTTCTGGCAGTGGGGGTGGGCGCCGCGCTCGGCGCGATCAGCCGCTGGCTGCTGGGAATCTGGCTGAACGGTCCGCATCTGGCCCTGCCCTGGGGCACGCTGGCAGCCAATCTGGCGGGCGGATACCTTATCGGCATCGTCCTGGGCGTGGTCTCGCTTTATCCCGAGGTGCCGCTGTGGCTGCGCCTGATGCTGGTGACGGGTTTCCTGGGCGGCCTGACGACGTTTTCCACTTTCTCGGGCGAAACCGTGAATATGCTGATGCGTGGCGCGTATGCGTCGGCGCTGGGGTATGCCGGCCTGAGCCTGCTTGGCAGCCTGGCCCTGACCGCGCTGGGGTTTGCCACCGTGCGCGGCGTGCACGCATGGGCCTAGGGGCCTAGGGCGGCCTCGCGTTCCCTTATTGCCGGGCGCTGCCGTCCGTCATGCAAGCGATTGAAGCAGCGAACGCGCTGCCGCGCGCCCGCTGCGCACAGCGCCCTCGAGCACACCGGGGTAGCCGGTGTCGGTCCAGTCGCCCGCGGCCCAGATGCGTGGCCAGGGCGTAGCGACCGGCGGGCGGGCCAGTCCCGGTGTCGCGGCGAAAGTTGCCCGCTTTTCCACAATAAGATCATGGCCGGTCACGCGGGGCATGGGGCCGAACCGCCGCGTTTGCGCCTGGACTTGCCGGATGACGGCGTCGGCAATCTGTGCCGGCGGATGCTGCTGCATGGCCGAGGCGGCGCTGATGACAATATGCAGCAGGCGCGGGGCGTCCGCTTGTTTTGCAGTGTGGCTGCTGGATACCGACCTGGAGGCGGCAAAGGCGCTGCGATCGAACAGCCATTGGCCGAACTGCAGCCTGGCGGGGTCGTCGCGCAGCAGCAGCATGGGCTGCGGCAGCCCCCAGGGCCGCTCAAGTTGCAAGGTCAGGGTGGCGATGGGAAGGTAAGTGAACGCCGAAAGCATGGCCAGGTAAGCGTCGCTGCCCGCCTGGGGACCGAGCTGTTCAAGCAGCTTGCGGGCCGACGGCGCGTTGCCCGCCACCACCGCGGCGTCGAACTGCGCACCGTCCACCGTGACACCGGCGGCGGAGCAGGCCAGTTGCCGCACGGGGCGTCCAAGATATACCCCGGCGCCGTCGGTATTGCCGCCGTTCAACTGGCGTGCCGCTTCATCGGGCCATAGTTGCGATAAATCCACCCGGGGTATCAGCACGTCCGTTGCCCTGCCGGCGCCGCCCAGGCTGTCGCGCAGCACGTGGGCGAATAGCTGGGCGCAAGCGCTGTCCACAGGCGTGTTCAGGGCCGCCAGGCACAAGGGCTGCCAGAAGCTGCGCAGGGCATGGGGCGACTGCCGGCCTTGTTCCAGCCATTGCGCCACGCTCAGCCCGGCTGCGGTCTTCCAGCCGCGGGCCCGCAGCGTGGCCGTCAACGTGACCAGGCGCAGGCGCTCCAGCGGGCCGAGCCCGCGCGCGGTGGCGATGCCGCCCAGCAGATGCAGCGGGGCAGGCAAGGGCAGGGCGCGCAGGAGGAAGGCGCCGTCAGCCGATTGCAGCGTCAGGCGTTCCCGATGAAAGCGTTCACAAGGATTCAGGCCAAGCTCGCCCATGAGGGCCAGTGTGTCGGTATAGGCGCCCAGCAAGATATGCTGCCCGTTGTCTATGATCTGGCCCAGGGGGCGCGACGAGACGCGGCGGGCCCGCCCGCCCAGGGTCCGGGCTGCTTCGAATACGGATACGGCATGCCCCTGCCTATGCAAGGACCAGGCAGCGGCCAGGCCGGCCCAGCCTCCGCCGATAATGGCGACCTTCATTGGCTCAGGCGTTTGACCAGGCTGCGTCCGCCGCCGACCCATACTTTCCAGGCCAGCCAGAATTTACGGATGGGCGTCAGCGAGATTCTTTGATCCAGCACCTGCCAGTTATCGCGTTCGATCTCGTGCAGCAAGGCGTGGTAGATGGCGGCCATCATCAGGCCGGGCCGTTGGGCGCGCCGGTCGGCTTCGGGCAGGGACTGCATGGCCTCGCGGTAGCACTGCCTGGCCCGGTCGGTCTGGAAACGCATCAAGGCCACAAAACGGTCGGAATGCTCGCGATTGATGATTTCCGCCGCGGTCACCTCGAACCGCTGCATGTCGTCCACGGGCAAGTAGATGCGGCCGCGGCGGGCATCGTCGCCGACATCGCGAATGATGTTGGTCAATTGAAATGCCAGGCCCAGCTTTTCGGCATACACCAGGGTTTCGGCCTGCGTGTAGCCGAAAATGCTGGCCGATAGTTCGCCCACGACGCCGGCGGCGTGCCAGCAGTATTTGCGCAAGCCGGGCCAGTCCGCGTAGCGGGTCTGGTCCAGATCCATTTCCATCCCCTCCACGATCGCGTACAGCCGGTCGGCGCTCAGGCCATAGGCATGCACATGCGGCGCCAGGGCCTGCATGACTGGATGCTCGGCCTTGCCGGCATACAGGGCCTCGATCTGGGTACGCCACCAGGCCAGCTTCATCCGGGCGACCGAGGGCTCGGTGCTTTCATCGACAATATCGTCGACTTCGCGGCAAAAGGCGTAAAGCGCGGTAATGGCCTTGCGGCGTTCCGGCGGCAGGAACAGGAAGGCGTAGTAAAAACTGGAGCCGCTTTTGGCAGCCTTGTTCTGGCAGTATTCGTCAGGACTCATGCGTAGGTGTCGTGCTCGGGTAGGGCATTGCTTGGGCCGGGGCGGGGCCGGCCCATCAGGCCAGCGCGCGCCACAAAAGCAGGAGCCAATCGCTTTTCTTGAGCGTTGGCCGATGAAAGAATATGTCGTAGTGTAATTGGTCGAGACGCTCCAGGATACGCAAGCCCCCGTATACGACCAGCCTTAATTCGAATCCTATGCGGCCCGGCAGGCGGCGCGTCAGCGGCAGCCCCGATTGCAGCAAGTCCCGGGCTTGCCCCACTTGTTCCGCCATCAGCGCCTGCCATGCGGCGGGCACATGCCTTGCCGCGGGCGCGGCGGCGAGCAAGCCCAGGCGCGTCTGCTCGGCGATGAAGTCTTCGCTGACCCCATGGCGTTCCCGTTTGTCCTGCGGCAGGTAGACACGGCCTTTTTCCCAGTCTATGGCCACGTCCTGCCAGAAATTGGTCAGTTGCAGGCCCGTGCAGATGGCGTCGGCCTGCGCCAGGTTATCGGGCAAGGCCTGTTCGTACAGATGCAGCATCAGCCGGCCCACGGGGTTGGCGGAACGGCGGCAGTACTCGAACAGCGCTTCGTCGCTGGCGTAGCGCGTGGTGGCCACATCCTGTTCAAAGGCCGAAATCAGGTCGAAAAAAGGCGCCATGGGCAGCGCATGCCGCTGTATGGTGTGCGCCAGCGGTTCGAATACGGCTTTCCTGGGGTCGCCATCGGCCAGGTCCAGCCTGCCGTCCTGTATCTGCCGCAGGGCGGCGCGATACCCCGCCAGCTGTTCCAGGCGTTCGCCGGCCTGCATCGTGCCTTCGTCGGCAATGTCGTCCGCGCTGCGGGCATAGCGGTAAATATTCTGTACCGGGATGCGCAGGCGCCGGGGCAGCAGCACCGATGCAACAGGGAAGTTTTCGTAATGATCCACAGCCATAGGCGGTGAGTATAAGGCACCCGCCGCCGGGGGCGCCCAGCGAAGCGCGGCCAAGTGGTTTAGACTTCGCTATCCATGGAGAGAAGTCATGCCCCGTCCGATTTCGGCGACGATTTCCTTATCGTCATTGCGTCATAATTTACGCGCTGTTGCAACGCAGCTGGAACAAGCCTGCACCCGTTCCCGGCCCGCCCGTCCGAATATCTGGGCGGTCATCAAGGCCAATGCCTATGGTCACGGGATAGACCAGGCGGTAAGCGCTTTCGCGCAGGCCGATGGCCTGGCCATGCTGGACTTGAACGAAGCGGTCCGATGCCGCGAGCTGGGCTGGACCAAGCCCATTTTGCTGCTCGAAGGCTTCTTCGAACCCGGCGATATTCCCGTCCTGGACGAATATCGCCTGGCCACGGCCTTGCACTGCCAGGAGCAGCTCGACATGCTGGCGGCGGCAAAACCCGCGCGGCCGCTGGATGCCTTTGTCAAACTGAATGTCGGGATGAATCGGCTTGGATTTTCCCAGGAGGCCTATCCGGACGCCTACCGGCAGGCGCTGGATGCCCGGGAGCGCGGCGTGCTCAATCTGGTCGGGAAAATGAGCCACTTTGCGCGGGCTGACGACGATGCTGTGGTCACAGGACAACAACTGGATGTCTTCAACCGTGTTGCGGCGGGCTTGCCCGGCCGCTTCAGCGTGTGCAACTCGGCGGCCACCTTGACGCCGGGCTTGTGGACGACCGTCCCCTGCGACGAAGCGCAGTGGGTCAGGCCCGGAATCTGCCTGTATGGGGCGTCGCCCTTTGCCGACCGGAGCGCGGCGCAACTGGGGCTGCTGCCGGCGATGACGCTGGCCGCCCGCCTGATCAGCGTGCGCGACATCCCCCAGGGGGCGGGCGTGGGCTATGGGCATACCTTTATGGCGCAGGGGCCGATGCGCATCGGCATCGTCGCCTGCGGCTATGCCGACGGCTACCCCCGCCATGCGGGCACGGGTACGCCCGTCACGGTCGACGGGGTGCGCACTCAGTTGATCGGCCGCGTGTCCATGGACATGATGGCTGTCGACCTGACGCCGGTTCCGCAGGCCAGGGTCAACAGCCCGGTGGTGTTGTGGGGGCATGGCGGCCCGTCGGTCGATGAAGTCGCCCAGGCCGCGGGCACGATAGGCTACGAGCTGCTGTGCGCCGTCGCGCCGCGCGTGCCCAGGGCCATTATTGATTAAGGTTGTTGTTGATTGACGGACGGGGCGCAGGACGGTTTAATCCGTAAGTTCGACCGCCATACGGCACGCCCAGAAGTGTGTCGATCCACCAAAAGGGACATCGCGTGAAAGATAAATGTGTGTTGGTAACGGGCGCAACAAAAGGCATAGGCTGGGCAATCAGCCAGCGCCTGGCCGACCAGGGCTGCCATGTCGTGGGCCTGGCCCGTCATACCCAGGACATCGATTTTCCGGGTTATCTGTATTCCTGTGATTTGAATAACGCGGGCGAAACCGAAGACATGCTGCGCGTCATCCGCGAAAAATATCCGGTCGACGCCGTGGTGAACAATGTCGGCGTCGTCCTGCCTGAGCCGCTGGGCGAAGTCGACCTGGCGTCGCTCTACCAAGTGTTCGACCTGAACGTGCGGGTCGCCGTGCAGGTCACGCAAACCTTTGTGCCGTCGATGAAGGCCCGCAAGGAAGGCCGCATCGTCAATATATGCAGCCGCGTGACGCATGGCGGCATCAATCGCACCAGCTATTCGGCCGCCAAGAGCGCCCTGATCGGGTGTACCCGGACCTGGGCGCTTGAACTCGCTCCCTATGGGATTACCGTCAACGCGGTATCGCCCGGCCCGATCGACACCGAGCTGTTCCGCGCCGGCCATCCCGAAGGCAGCGATACAGAAAAAAAAGCGCTGGCGTCCATCCCCATGGGGCGTTTCGGCTCTCCGGCCGATGTCGCCGCCGCGGTGACCTTCCTGCTGGGCGACGAGGCAGGCTACATGACCGGTCAGGTCCTGGGCGTGGATGGCGGGGGCAGCCTGGCGGGCCGGTAGTCGCGGTGGCCGGTTAAACTCGCACGATGGCCAAATCAAAAACCTTATTCATATGCAGCGAATGCGGTGGCAGTTGCCCCAAATGGGAGGGCAAGTGCCCGCATTGCGGCGCCTGGAACACGCTGCAGGAGTCGCGCGATACCGGGGTGCCGGCGCACCGCTACGCTCCGCTGGCCGGGGCCAGCCCGGTACGCAGCCTGGCCGAAATCGAAGCGCGGGAATTGCCGCGCCAACCGTCGGGCATCGCCGAGTTCGACCGCGTGCTGGGGGGCGGCCTGGTGTCGGGCGCCGTCGTGCTGATCGGCGGCGATCCGGGCATAGGCAAGTCGACGCTGCTCCTGCAGGCGCTGGTCTCGTTGTCGCGCGCCGTCAAGGTCCTGTACGTGACGGGCGAAGAATCGGCCGAGCAGGTGGCATTGCGCGCCCGCAGGCTGGAACTGGTGACCGGCGAGGTCGATCTGCTGGCGGAAATCCGCCTGGAATCGATCATGGCCGCCCTGACGGAACAGCGGCCCAGCGTGGCGGTGATCGACTCCATTCAAACCTTGTATTCCAGCGAGCTCAGCGCCGCGCCCGGGTCGGTGTCGCAGGTGCGCGAATGCGCGGCCCAACTGACCCGGCTGGCCAAGCAGACGGGCATAACGATTGTGCTGATCGGGCACGTCACCAAGGACGGTACCCTGGCGGGGCCGCGGGTGCTGGAGCACATTGTCGATACCGTGCTGTATTTCGAAGGGGACACGCATTCCTCTTTCCGCCTGGTGCGGGCTTTCAAGAACCGCTTCGGCGCGGTCAATGAGCTGGGCGTGTTCGCCATGACCGATCGCGGCTTGCGCGGCGTGGCCAATCCTTCGGCCCTGTTTCTTTCGCAGCACGAACAGAATGTGCCGGGGTCATGCGTGATGGCCACGCAAGAAGGAACGCGCCCGCTGCTGGTCGAAATCCAGGCGCTGGTCGACACGGCGCACGTACCCAACCCGCGCCGCCTGTCGGTGGGGCTGGAAGGCACCCGGCTGGCCATGCTGCTGGCCGTGCTGCATCGCCATGCGGGGGTAGTCACCTACGACCAGGACGTTTTCGTCAACGCGGTGGGCGGGGTGAAAATCACCGAGCCCGCGGCCGACCTGGCGGTGCTGCTGGCCATCATGTCGTCCTTGGGCAACAAGCCCTTGCCCAAGGGGCTGGTCGTGTTTGGCGAGGTCGGCCTGGCCGGTGAAATCCGGCCTGCGCCGCGCGGCCAGGAAAGGTTGCGCGAAGCGGCCAAGCTGGGGTTCAGCGTAGCGCTCATTCCCAAGGCCAACGCGCCCAAGCAGGCCATTGAAGGCCTGGAAATCTGGGCGGTGGATCGCGTGGACGCCGCCATCGCACGCTTGCGGGAAGCCGCATAGGGGATGATGTTGGAGTGGTATGTTATTGCGGCGGTCTGCCTGCTTTCCGGCGCGCTGATCGGGTTTACGGGCGGTGTGCTGGGCATAGGGGGCGGCTTGCTGGCCATTCCGCTGCTTGGCCTGGTCGCCGGCATGGGCCAGCAGGAAGCGCAGGGCACGGCGCTGATCATGGTGCTGCCCGCCGTGTTGATGACGGTGCGGAAATACAACCAGAACGCCAAGATAGACTTTCGCGCGGCGGGAGCCGGTGCTGCGGGTTCCATCGTCTTTACCTGGATAGGCGCCCAGATCGCCCTGGGCATCGACCCAGTGCTGCTGCGGCACATCTATGCGGTGTTTGTGCTGGGTATTGCCGTGTTCTATGTGTACCAGGGCCTGCGCGGCACGCGGCCGGGCGCGCCCGCCGCCCCCGGGCGGCAGGCCGAAACATTTCATAAAGGCTGGTTTGCCCTGATCGGCATGGTCGCCGGCCTGGCCGGAGGGGTCTTCGGCGTTGGCGGCTCGGTGCTGGTCGTGCCCATATTGACCACCGTGTTCCGCCTGACGCAGACGGGCGCGCAGGCGCTGGCCCTGACGATGATCATCCCGGGCACGTTTGTGGCGCTGTTCACCTATGCGGCGCACGGGCAGGCCAACTGGCTGATGGGCTTGCCCATGGCGCTGGGCAGCATTGTTCTGGTGCCTTACGGCGTCAAGCTGGCCTACGCACTGCCCGAACCGCGCCTGAAGCTGATGTTCGCCTGCATGCTTCTTGTTATTATGGTTCTCTTGCTCATGAAGGCCTGATTCAAATGCGTCCTGGCATCTTTTCAAATACTCGGCTGGGGGTCAGGGCGTTGCAGCGCGACTGGAATTCCGGTGAGTTGCGTTTGTTGCTGCTGGCCTTGCTGATCGCCGTTGCCGCCGTCACCAGCGTGGGTTTCCTGGCCGATCGGGTTGGGCGCGCGCTCGAGCGCGACTCGGCTCAAATGCTGGGCGGCGACCTGGCCCTGCGTGCCGACGAGCCTATTCCCGCCCAATTCCTGGCCCAGGCCGAAGCCAGGAATCTGGCCACCGCCCAGACCTTGCAGTTCCCCTCCATGGTCAGCGGCGGCGATGATGCGCAGTTGGTCTCCCTGAAAGCCGTATCGCAGGCTTATCCCTTGCGCGGCGCGTTGCGCCTGGCCGATGTGCCGGGGGGCGCGGCGGTCGAGGTCGCGCAGGCGCCCGAACCCGGCTCGGTGTGGGTCGACCCCCAGGTGCTCGGGCTGCTGGGCCTGGGCGTGGGCGATACCTTGCTGGTCGGCGACAGCGTGTTGCGTATTGCGCGCATCATTGCCTATGAGCCTGATCGCGGCATGCAGTTCGTCAATGTGGCGCCGCGGGTCATGATGAATCTTGCCGACTTGCCCGCCACCGGGCTGGTGGCGCCGGGCAGCCGCATTACTTATCACTTGCTGCTGGCCGGGGCCGCCGAGTCGGTGGGCAGCTACCAGCGCTGGCTAGACGCGAATCTGCAGCGCGGGCAAAGGCTCAGTACGCTGGAAACCAATCGGCCGGAAGTCCAGCGGGCCCTGACGCGCGCGCACCAGTTCCTGGTGCTTGTCGCCCTCTTGACGGTCATGATCGCTGCGGTGGCGATTGCCCTGGCGGCGCGGCGCTTTGGCCTGCGGCATCAGGATGGTATCGCGGTGTTGCGCTGCCTGGGGGCCAGCAAGGCGCAATTGGGCTGGATGCTCTGGGTCGAGTTTTTGTTGCTGGCCTTGCTGGCCGCCGCGCTCGGCTCGCTGGCGGGCTACGCGGTGCATCAAGGGCTGGTGTCCATTGTGACCGGCTGGATGCAAACCAGTTTGCCGCGCGCCAGCCTGCTTCCGGCCTGGCAAGGCATGGCCACCGGGTTTTTGCTGTTGCTGGGCTTTGCGCTGCCGCCGCTGGCAGCCTTGCGCAATGTGCCGCCTGCGCGCGTGCTGCGGCGCGACACGGCTCAGGCGGCCAGGCGCTGGCCCGCGTATTTGCTTGGCCTGGCGGCGTTCTTTGGCCTGATCGTCTGGATATCCGGCGATGTGCGCCTGAGCGGTATCGTGGCCGCGGGCTTTCTGCTGGCGCTGATGGTGTTCGCCGGGCTCGCCTATGCCATGGTGTCGCTGCTGGGCCTGCTGCGTTACCGCAGCCGGGGATATCCGGTATTGCGCTTCGCCCTGGCGGGCATGGCGCGCCGCCGCAGCCTGACCGTGACTCAGCTGTGCGCCTTGTCCGTGGGCCTGATGATCCTGCTGTTGCTGGCCATCACGCGGACGGACTTGCTGCAGGGCTGGCAGGGCACCTTGCCGGCCGATGCGCCCAATACCTTCCTGATCAATATCCAGCCCGATCAGCGCGAGACTGTCACGCAGCGTCTCAAGGCGGCCGGTGCCGATACGGTGCTGATGTCGCCCATGATCCGCGGCCGCCTGCTGGCCATCAATCAGCAAGCCGTCAACGGCGACAGCTATCAGGACCCGCGCGCCAAGCGCATGGTCGACCGGGAGTTCAATCTGTCCTATGCCGATACCATGCCTTCCAGCAACCAGATCGCGGAAGGACGCTGGCTGCGGCTGGACCGCCCCGAGGTCTCGATCGAGACCGGCCTGGCGCAGACGCTGGGCATCAAGCTGCGGGACACGCTGACTTTCGATGTGGCCGGCCGGGAAGTGCAGGTCGAAGTCAGTGGGCTGCGCAAGGTGGATTGGGATTCTTTCCAGGCCAATTTTTTTGCAGTCATGAGTCCCGTCGCGCTGGCCGATGCGCCCGTCACCTTCATCACTTCCCTGCACGTGGCGCCGTCGGGGCAACCCTTTGTGCAGGCCTTGATCAAGGAATTTCCCAATCTGACGGTCTTCGACGTCGGCTCCATCCTCGGCCAGGTCCAGCACGTGCTGGATCAGGTGGTCCAGGCGGTGCAACTGCTGTTCCTGTTCACGGTTGCCGCCGGTGTGCTTGTTCTGGGCGCCGCCCTGTTTTCCACTCGCGATGAGCGCATGCACGACGTGGCCGTACTGCGGGCGCTGGGCGCCAGCGGCCGGCAATTGGCCGGGGCCATGCATATCGAACTGGTGCTGCTGGGGACCATGGCGGGATTGCTGGCCGCTTTCGCGGCTGTGGCGGTTGCCTGGCTGCTGGCCTACTATGTATTCGAATTTTCCCTGACGCTGTCGTGGTGGCCGTGGGCCGCGGGCGTCGCGGTAGGGGTGGCGGCTGCGCTGATCGGGGGCCGGTTCGCCCTGGCGGGCGTACTGAAAACACCCCCCCTGGTCTCTTTGCGGGAGATGGCATGAACGGGCCCATCCAGCCGGAAGACCTTGCCCTGCCGGACGGCGCCATGCGCGTCGATGCCAGCCGGATCAGCGCGCCCGGCGCCTTTCTGTTCGATCCCGCCTCGAGCGTATTGAACGCGGTCGCCGTGGCGCAGGGTGGGCGCCAGGCGGCCTGGTTCGTGCAGGGCGAGTTCGGCCAGGGCGTGCTGCGCCATTATCGGCGCGGCGGGCTGATGGCCCGGCTCAGCGCCGACCGCTATATCTGGACGGGCGCCGCCGCCACACGCTCGTTCGCGGAATTCGATCTTCTGCATTACATGCACGGCCGCGGCCTGCCGGTGCCGCGGCCGCTTGCCGCGGCCTACTGGCGCCATGGCTTGAGCTATCGCGCCGCGCTTCTGACGGCACGGATCGCAGGGGTCGGGCCTTTGGCCGCGCAGTTGGCTTGCGCCGATCATGCGGCCGTGGCCGGCGCCATCTTCGCGATGCATGATGCCGGGGTCTGGCATGCCGACCTGAATGCGTACAATATTTTGCTTGATGCGCAAGGCAAGGTCTGGCTGATCGATTTCGACAAGGGCCGCAGGCAGGCCATGCCGGCCGCGGCGCGGCGCGCCAATTTGCTGCGCCTGCGCCGTTCCCTGCTCAAGGTCGGGGGCGAATCGGCGCTGTCCTGGTGGCAGGCCCTGGACCAGGCTTATACACGGCTCGAGGCTGCAACGGGACACGTTTAGCCAGAAAAGCTTTATGATCACGCCTTTTGGCTTTTTGTATCGTCTGGAGAGGCTTGCAATGACATTCACCACAGCGAAAAAATGGTTTCTGGGCGCAACCCTGGCTGCAGCGATGTCGTCGGCATGGGCGCAGGAAAAAGTCGTCAACGTCTATAACTGGGCCGAATACACCGCGCCCGACACGATATCCGGTTTTGTGCAGGCCACGGGCATCAAAGTGCGCTACGACGTCTACGACAGCAACGACACCCTGCAGGCCAAACTGCTGACGGGCAAGTCGGGCTACGATGTCGTGGTGCCCTCTACGCACTATGCGGCTCGCCAGATCGAAGGCGGCCTGTTCCAGAAGCTCGATAAGTCAAAAATCCCCAATTGGCAGTACCTGGATCAGGACATCATGGATATCGTGGCGTCCGTCGACCCCGGCAACCAGTACCTGGTGCCCTGGGGCTACGGCACCAATGGGCTGGGCTATAACGTAACCAAGGTCCGCGACATCCTGGGCGACGACGCCCCGCTCAATAGCTGGGACATGCTGTTCAAGCCCGAACATGCCGAAAAGCTCAAGGCCTGCGGGATCTCTGTGCTGGACGAGGCCGCTCAGGTTTTCCCCGCCGTGCTGCACTACCTTGGCAAGGATCCCAACAGCAGCGATCCCGAAGACTACAAGCAGGCGCTGGCCTTGCTCAAGACCATCCGTCCCTACATCCGGCAGTTCAGTTCCTCGGGCTACATCGATGAGCTTGCCGCGGGCGACCTGTGCATGGTGTACGGCTATTCAGGCGACGTCATGATCGCCGCGCACCGCGCGCGCGAGGCCGGCAAGACCTACAAGGTCGACTATGTCATCCCCGACGGCGGGGCGCCGGTCTGGTTCGATACCATGGCCATTCCCAAAGGGGCTGCAAATGTGGACGAGGCCCTGGCCTTCATCAACTACATCGAGACGCCCGAGGTGCACGCCGCCATCACCAACGTCATGTTCTATCCCAATGCCAACAAGGAAGCGCGCAAGTACGTGGTCAAGGAAGTCGCCGACAACCCCATGATCTATCCGCCGGCCGAGGTGTCCAAGACTTTGTACGTCATCAAGCCCCAGCCGCTGCCCATCCTGCGCCTGCAAACCAGCATGTGGGCCGAACTCAAATCGGGACGCTGACATCATGCTTGACAGTCGACCTGCCGCTTCTTCATGGTCCGGCGATGCCGACGAGTTCGTTCGTGTCGAAGAAATCGTCAAGATTTACGACGATACGGTTGCCGTCCAGTCGGTGAATCTGTCCGTGCGCCGGCACGAGATTTTCGCGCTGCTGGGCAGCTCCGGCTCGGGCAAATCGACCTTGCTGCGCATGTTGGCAGGCTTCGAGGAAGCCACGTCGGGGCGTATCTATCTCGATAACGAAGACATCACCGATCTGCCGCCGTACCGGCGTCCGGTGAACATGATGTTTCAGTCTTACGCGCTTTTCCCCCACATGACCGTCGAGGCCAACGTGGCCTTCGGCCTGAAGCAGGAAGGGGTGGCCAAGAACGAAATCCACGAGCGCGTCTTCGAGGCGCTGGACCTGGTCCAGATGGCCGGCTTTGCGCGCCGCAAGCCGCATCAGCTATCCGGAGGGCAGCAGCAGCGCGTGGCGCTGGCGCGCAGCCTGGTCAAACGGCCCAAGCTGTTGCTGCTGGACGAGCCCATGTCGGCGCTCGACAAGCAAATACGCCAGAAAACGCAGATTGAACTGGTCAAGATTCTTGAGCAGGTCGGGGTCACGTGCATCATGGTGACGCACGATCAGGAAGAGGCCATGACCATGGCCGACAGGCTGGCGGTCATGAGCGAGGGCCAGATCGTTCAGTGCGGCACGCCGCACGACGTCTACGCCTTTCCCAATTCGCGCTTCGTGGCCGGCTTCATCGGTTCCACCAATCTGTTTACCGGCACCATCGTCGTCGATGAACCCGATCACGTGCTGATTGAAAGCGGCGAGCTGACCCGCCCGCTGTATGTCAATCACGGCGTCAGCGAACCGCTGGGCATGGAAGTGCACGTATCGATCCGGCCCGAGAATGTCCGGGTGCTGCGTGAGCAGCCCGATGCCGAATCCAACTGGGGGCACGGCATGGTCAGTCACGTGGCCTGGATGGGCAGCTATGCTCGCTATCAGGTCCGCCTGGACGGAGGGCATGTGGTTGAAGCCGCCGTGCCCAGCATGATTCTGGCACAGGCCGACGCGCCGGCGCTTGACGATGAAGTCTACGTCGCCTGGTCCAACGACAGCGCCACCGTACTGCCGTCATGAAGGGCATGTTCTGGCGCATCCCGCAGGCACGGCGCCTGTTGACGATAGGCCCCCCGTTCTTATGGCTGGGCCTGTTCCTGCTGCTGCCGTTCCTGCTGGTCCTGAAGATCAGTTTCTCGGACCTGCGGTTCGGCATTCCGCCTTATACGCCGCTGGCCGAGCTGAAAGAGCAGACCCTGACGCTGGCGCTGAGCCTGCGTGGCTACGCCTTGCTGTTCAGCGACAGCCTGTACATCGCCACCTACCTGAATTCGGTCAAGATGGCGGCGGTCACCACCGTGTGCTGCATGATCATCGGCTATCCCATGGCCTACTACATTGCGCGCTCGCATCCTGCCGTGCGCAACCTGTTGCTGCTGGGCGTGATCCTGCCGTTCTGGACCTCGCTGCTGCTGCGCGTATACGCCTGGGTGGGCATCTTGCGCAACGACGGCCTGCTGAACAATCTGCTGCAGTGGCTGGGCATCATCGACACGCCGCTCGAGATCTATCGCACCGATCTGGCCGTGTATATCGGGCTGATCTACGCCTATCTTCCCTTTTTCATCCTTCCTTTATATGCCACCCTGGTCAAGCTGGACCTGCGCCTGCTCGAGGCCGCCTACGACCTGGGGGCAAGACCCTGGCGCGCATTCTTGCGGGTGACGCTGCCCTTATCCATGCCGGGCGTGATTGCGGGGTCCATGCTGGTATTCATTCCCTCTGTCGGCGAATATGTGATTCCTGAAATGCTGGGGGGCGCCAATACGCTCATGATGGGCAGGGTCATGTGGAACGAATTCTTCAATAACGCCGACTGGCCCATGGCCGCCGCAGTGACCTGCGTGATGGTGCTGCTGCTCCTGGTCCCGTTGATCATCTTCCAGCACAACCAGGTCAAGCAGATGCAAGTACGCAAGCGGAGGCGCGCATGACCCGGCCTGATCCCGTTTTGCGGGCCATCGTGCTGACGGTGGGCTACGCCTTCCTGTACATACCCATTCTGTGCCTGATGGCCTTTTCGTTCAACGACTCGTCGATGATGACATCGTGGACGGGCTTTTCCCTGAAATGGTATGTTGAACTATTCAATGACAAGGCCTTGCTGGATGCGGCCCGCCTGTCCCTGTTCATTGCCGCGCTGACCGCGACGGCCGCGGTGGTGATCGGTACCTGGGCGGCCTATGTCCTGGCCCGGATGGGGCGCTTCCACGGCTTCTCCCTGTACATCGGCAT
This sequence comes from Pusillimonas sp. SM2304, assembly GCF_031628915.1. Classification (NCBI taxonomy): domain Bacteria; kingdom Pseudomonadati; phylum Pseudomonadota; class Betaproteobacteria; order Burkholderiales; family Alcaligenaceae; genus Pusillimonas; species Pusillimonas sp. SM2304. Next base: position 388,052 of record NZ_JAVLUJ010000003.1, on the reverse strand, counting down.
GGTCAGCGCGCCTTTGGTGGTGCCCGAGGTGGTGCTGGGCATTTCCCTGTTGCTGATGTTCGTGGAAATCGGCGACCTGTTCGGCTGGCCCGACGGCAATGGGGTGTTCACCATCTGGGTCGGGCATGTGACGCTGTGCATGGCCTATGTCGCGGTCATTATCCAGGCGCGTATACGCGATCTGGATCGCTCGCTCGAGGAAGCCGCCCTGGACTTGGGCGCCACGCCGCTGAAGGTGTTTTTTGTGGTGACCCTGCCGCTGATCTTTCCCGCCTTGCTGGCCGCCTGGCTGCTGGCGTTCACGCTGTCGCTCGACGACGTGGTGATCGCCTCGTTCTTGTCGGGACCGGGCTATACCACTTTGCCGCTGGAAATCTTCTCCCGCGTCAGACTCGGACTCAAGCCCGAAATCAACGCTCTGGCAACGCTGTTCATCCTGGTGGTCGGTATTTTCGTCATTGTCGCCAACCGGGTGCAGTGGCGCAGGCAATCTTAATAAAGGATAGAAAATGGGTACTGTGCAGCTTTATGGACTCAAGAAATGCAGCACCTGCGTCAAAGCCGCAAGTTGGTTGACGCAGCGCGGCGTGGCCTTCGCATTGACCGACTACCGCGACCATCCCATCGGCCCCGAGCAGCTTGCCGCGTGGGCGAATGAGCTGGGCGGCTGGGAAAAGCTGGTCAACCGGGCCTCGATGACATGGCGGAATCTGCCCGATGCGCGCAAGACGCCCGAGACCGACAGCCAATGGCTGGCCCTGATCGCCGAGTATCCCACCCTGGTCAGGCGGCCCGTCACCGTGACCAAAGATGGCCAAGTGGCCGTTGGTTTTTCAGAAAAAAAATACGGCGAACTATTCGCCTGAACCACAAGGCCCGGACCAGACATGCTTACCCAGACAGAACTCAAACAGAATGTAGCCGAGGCGGCCGTGCAGTTCGTGCTGCCCTTGCTGGCGCCCGACGCGATACTGGGCGTCGGTACCGGCTCGACGGCCGACTTGTTCATCGATGCGCTGGCGCCTCACAAGAGCCGCTTTCGCGGGGCGGCGTCCAGTTCCGAGCGCAGCGCGGCGCGCATGCAGGCGCTGGGCATCCAGGTTTTCGACCTGAACGACGTCCAGGCCATGCCTGTGTATGTCGACGGGGCCGACGAAGTGGATCACGGCCTGAACATGATCAAGGGCGGGGGCGGCGCGCTCACGCGTGAAAAAATCGTGGCATCGGTCGCCCGGCAATTCGTGTGCATTGTCGACGAGTCCAAGCTGGTCCAGACCTTGGGGCATTTTCCCTTGCCGGTCGAGGTCATCCCCATGGCGCGCGAAGTCGTGGCCCGGCGCCTGGCTGCCTTGGGCGGAACGCCGGTCTTGCGCAGCGGCTTCGTCACCGACAACGGCTGCCAGATCCTTGATGTGTCGGGCCTGAGCATTACCGCGCCGGCCGATATGGAAGCCTTGATCAATAATATCCCGGGAGTGGTCAGTTGCGGCCTGTTTGCCCTGGCGGGCGCCGACATCTTGCTGATGTCCACCCAAGAGGGCGTGCGCCAGCTTGGCCGTGACACTGAAAACACACCGTCATAATCCCGTCACAATTGGCGCGTAGCCTTGCAGGGCTTAGAGGCTACACAATAGCCAATGATAATGCTACGCTATTCTTTAACTTATTCTTGCGCTGACCAAAGGTTGACATGATCGAGCATACCAACAAGCAGTTCCATACCGACCTTGAAACGACACGTTCCCTGTTCCTGCAAATGGGCGGGTTGGTCGAGGCCATGGTCAAGGATGGTATGAACGCCTTGGCCACAGGCGACATGAGCCTGGTCGACAAGGTGCGCGAGCGCGAAAAAGAAGTGAATGGGCTGGAAGTCGATATCGACGAGCGCATCAGCCTGCTGATCGCCCGCAATCAGCCCACGGCGGTCGACTTGCGCCTGTTGCTGTCGGTGTCCAAGATGCTGACCGACATGGAGCGCTGCGGCGACGAGGCCGAGAAAATCGCCAAGATGGCGCGCCGCCTGCACGAAAACAATAGCCACTACGAACCTGTGGTCGAGTTGCGGCACATGTCTTCCTTCGTGACGACCATGATCCGCGATGCGCTCGACGCCTTCGCCCGCATGGATCCGATCCACGCCGCCCAAGTCGTGCGCAACGACAAAGAAGTCGACAAGGAATGGAAGGGTTCGCTGCGCCACGTCATCACCTACATGATCGAAGACCCGCGCACCATTTCGCGCTCGATCGACCTGATCTTCATTGCCCGCGCGCTCGAACGCATTGGCGACCACGCCAAGAACATGGCCGAGCGCGTCATTTACATGGTGCACGGCGATGACGTGCGCCATACCGGCCTGAAGAATACCGAGCGCCTGGCGCGCGGCGAGCCCTTGCCAGAGGAAGCCGACGAGCAGCCGGCCAAGAAGGCTAGCGACAAGCAGGCGGACGCTGAAGGCAAGCAGGCCTGACCGGCCAACCCTGATGCATGAAAAAGGCAGCGTTTCAGCTGCCTTTTTTGCTTTGTTGCGCCCCGCATTCAGCGCAGGCGCGGTGGTTCAGGCCGAGGGCGGGACGTAACCCTGGGCTTCGACATCGGCGTCCTTGAACAAGAAGTTTTCCATTTGCTCGGCCAGGTATTTGCGGGCCCGGGCATCGGCCAGGTTAAGCCGGTTTTCATTAACGAGCCGGGTCTGGGTATCCATCCACTGGGCCCATGCTTCTTTGGATACGCTTTGCCAGATGCGGGTACCGAGCTCGCCCGGATAGGGCGGAAAATCCAGGCCTTCGGCTTCGCGTTTGAGTTTTACACATTGAACCATGCGTGCCATAAGAGTCTTACCTTTAGAACGAGTTGGCGAACGTTTCTATTGTACCGGGATGGGGGGTGTGCAGTGCTATGGGGGCCGCTTTGCTGACGGTTTTTGCTGTTAGGGTGAAGCCCTGCGGGCTGCCTTGGGCTGGTTCCGGCACGGCGTGCTTGTCTCCGCATCTTCCTCGTTAGGCCGGGCGTCGGGCGAACTCACTCGCTGCGCTCGCTCAGACAGCGCCCGACGACAGCCCCCGGCCTGCCTTCGGAAGCCTGCGGCGCACGCCTAAACGCCGGCCCCAGCCCAAGGCAGCCCGCAGGGCTCGTCATCGCCACGGATAAAACAGCAAAGTACACAGCTGATACAAGTGTGGAAATATCGAGCCATAGCAAGGTGATCAGACGAAAAGATACAGGCCCAGTCAGGCGATAAAAAGGACGTGTCAGTTATCTCTTGTCTAAAAGGCGGGCGTGGCGGGTGCTGTGCAGGCGCCTCGCGCAAGCCGGTTCAGCCGTATCAATCGTGGATGCAAGAGTGCGGCTGTTTGAGCCCAGTGCTTATGGACAGCCGGGGGCTGTCCATTCGGGCGAGTTCCGCACTCGCCACGATTGATACGGCTGAACCGGGCAGCCCTGGCAACGCCAGGGCCGTAGCGCGCGAAGCCGGAGCAGCGCCCGCCACGCCCGCCTTCTTAAGCACAATAATTGGATGCGGGCCATCAAACGCCCAACAGAACCAGAACACGGCCACCGATCCAACAACCCAGCCAGCCTGCCCATTTCAAATTCGTCAGGGTTGAACTAAGCCTACAGCTTCTTGATGAACACCAGACTATTCCGCGACCGGTTGTAATGCGCCTGGCGCTCTTTGGGCAGATCGGAAATCCCGCCCTGTACAAAACCGCGCTTCATGAACCAGTGCGACGTGCGGGTCGTCAGCACGAACAAGCGTTTTGCCCCCATCCCTCGCGCCCGTAGTTCCGCATGACGCAGCAGCATCTCGCCTTCGCCCGCGCCTTGCCACTCCTGGTGCACGATCAGGCAGGCCATTTCGGCCATGTTTTCCGACAGGTAAGGCATGACGGCCACACAGCCGTAAATCACGCCATCGTGCTCCAGCACCGTGAAATTTTCCACATCGCGCTCGATAACGGAACGGCCGCGGGGCACCAGCGTGCCGTCGGCTTCCAGAGGCTCGATAAGCTGCACAATGGCGCCCACATCGTCGACCGATGCCGGACGCAGGTCATCCAGCGTGTCCTCCACCACCATGGTTCCCACGCCATCGTGGGTAAAGATCTCAAGCAGCACGCTGCCATCGAGCGTGTATGGCACCAGATGGGCGCGCGCCACGCCGCGCTTGACTGCCCGCGACGCATGGGCCAGGAAGAAAGCCGTGTCTTCGTCCAGCTTGCCCTCGGCCAGCAGCTTGTCGGCATCTTCACGCGCCAGCTCGGTGTCGACCGACCCGTCTTCGTCCTGCACCGTGCGGTTTTGCGTCAGGAAGATCAGTTTTTCGGCGCGCAAGGTGATGGCGGCGCTGGTGGCCAGATCTTCCATGGCCAGATTGAAGGCTTCCCCCGTAGGCGAAAAGCCCAGGGGCGACAGCAGCACGATGGCGCCCTGGTTGATGACGCTTTTCATGGCGTCCGTATCCATCTTCCGGACCGAGCCCGCGTGCTTGTAATCGACGCCGTCGATCACGCCAACCGGACGGGCCGTGACGAAATTCCCCGAAATAACGCGGACCTGGGCGTGCGACATGGGGGTATTGGGCAAACCCTGGCTGAACGCCGCTTCGATATCCAGGCGAATTTCACCGGCGGCTTCCTTGGCGCATTCCAGCGCTTCCGCGCTGGTGGGTTCGGTGCCGCGTCCGAACTGGGTCTGGTAACCTTTCAGTTTGAGCTGCTCGTTGACCTGCGGGCGCGACCCGTGCACCAGAACCAGCTTGACGCCCAGAGCCGACAGCAGCGATAAGTCTTGTATCAGCGTGTTCAGGGCGCCATCGCTGACCAGTTCGCCTCCAAAAGCCACGACAAAGGTCTTGCCCCGAAAGTCATGGACATACGGGGCAACCTCGCGAAACCATCGCACAAACTGGGCCGGAGCGAATTCAGGGGCGTCCTGCGCGGATAGTGTCGTGTCGGTTTCAATCGTGGTCATGTCGTCGTTCAAGGTCTCGGCTGGGGTTGGATCCATCCAAAATTATAATGATGGACAGCCCATACTAAAGAAGTTTCATGCAAGTGCCAGTTAAATTGTCGGAAAACACACACACCGCGAACCAGGCGGACAGCGGCCAAGGCGCGCGCAAGGCCCGCTCCGCCAGGCAGGAGCCCAGGGCCGAGCGTCCCTTGCCGCCCTTGCATTACCCCGAGGATCTGCCCGTCAGCGCCCGGCGCGATGACATTGCCCGGGCGATACGGGACCACCAAGTGGTGATCGTGTGCGGTGAAACGGGGTCTGGCAAGACAACGCAGTTGCCCAAGATATGCCTGGAACTGGGACGTGGCCAGCGCAAAATGATCGGGCATACGCAGCCGCGCCGGCTGGCCGCTACCTCGGTCGCCAAGCGCATTGCCCAGGAAATGGACACCGAACTGGGCGATTGGGTGGGGTACCAGATCCGTTTCAACGATCGCACCGGGCCCAATGCGGCGGTCAAACTGATGACGGACGGCATCTTGCTGGCCGAATCGCAGCGCGACCCCTTGCTGCGCCGGTACGACACCATCATTATCGACGAGGCGCACGAACGCAGTCTGAATATCGATTTTCTGCTGGGATTTTTATTGCAACTGCTGCCCAGGCGGCGCGATCTGAAGCTCATCATTACGTCGGCCACCATCGACGCCGACCGGTTTGCCCAGCATTTTGCGCAGCATGGCAAGCCGGCGCCCGTGATCGAGGTGTCGGGCCGCCTGTATCCGGTAGACATCCTGTATCGCCCGGTGCTGCAGGCCGAGGCGGGCGCCGACGGCGACAACAGCGCGCGGCGTTCCTCTGCGGACGAAGAGCGCGACCTGATCGACGCCGTCGTCGACGGCGTGGCCGAGTGCGCGCGGCATGGCCCGGGCGATGTGCTGGTCTTCCTGCCCGGAGAGCGTGAAATACGTGAAACGGTCGAGGCCCTGCGCAAGCATCATCCGCCGGGCACCGAGGTATTGCCTTTGTACGCCCGTTTGTCGCAGGCCGAGCAGGAACGCATTTTCCGGCCGCAGGGCAGCGGGCGGCGGGTCGTGCTGGCCACCAATGTGGCCGAGACCTCGCTGACCGTCCCCGGCATCCGCTACGTAGTGGACAGCGGCCTGGCGCGCGTCAAGCGCTATTCCTGGCGCAACAAGGTCGAGCAGCTGCGCATCGAGCCCATCAGCCAGGCCTCGGCCAATCAGCGGGCGGGCCGCTGCGGCCGGATCGGGCCGGGCGTATGCGTGCGCCTGTACGACGAAGCCGATTTCAAGCAGCGTGCGCCTTTTACCGACCCCGAAGTGCTGCGCTCTTCGCTGGCGTCGGTGATTCTGCGCATGAAGGCCCTGAAGCTGGACGACATTGAAACCTTTCCTTTTGTCGACCGCCCGCCTGGACGCGCGATTGCCGATGGCTATCATTTGCTGCAAGAGCTGGGCGCGATCGACGACGCGAATCAGTTGACCGAAGTAGGGGGCACGCTGGCGCGCCTGCCGGTGGACCCGCGCCTGGCCCGGATGATCCTGGCCGCCAAGGACCAGCATTGCCTGGACGAAATACTGATCATCGCATCGGCGCTGTCGGTACAGGACCCGCGCGACCGCCCCATGCAGGAGCGCGAGGCGTCCGAGGCCGCGCATGCGAAGTTCGGCGACGACAAGTCCGAGTTCATCTCGTACTTGAAACTATGGCGCTGGTATGGCGAGCAAGTCGAGCACAAGGCGTCCCAGCGCAAGCTGGTGGCTTTGCTGCGCCAGAACTTCCTGTCGCCGCTCAGGCTGCGCGAATGGCGCGATGTGCACAGTCAACTGGCCGCGCTGGTCGGAGAACAGGGGTGGCGCTTGAACACGCTCGAGGCCACTTATGAACAGACGCACATGGCCTTGCTGGCTGGCCTGCTGGGCAATATCGGCCTGAAAAGCGAAGAGTCGCCGGGCTATCAGGGCGCGCGCGATATCCGCTTCCAGATACATCCGGGGTCGCGGCTGGTCAAGAAGGCGGGGCGATGGATTATTGCGGCCGAACTGGTCGAGACCACCCGGCTGTATGCGCGCTGTGTTGCACGCATCGACCCGGCCTGGCTTGAAAGGGCGGGCGCCCACCTGATACGGCGCAGCTGGTCGGACCCCCGCTGGGAAAAAAAAGCCGGGCAGGTGGTGGCCAACGAGCGGGCCACCCTGTACGGTTTGCCGGTCTACACGGGCCGGCGCGTCCATTTCGGCAAGATTGATCCGGTGCAGGCCCGCGAGCTGTTCATCCGCCAGGCGCTGGTGACGGGCGACATAGAATCCGCTCTGCCTTTTCTCAAGCACAACAGGCAGCTCATTGCGTCGATCGAAAAGCTTGAGCACCAGACCCGGCGGCCGGACATCCTGGTGGACGACGCCCTGATCTATGCGTTTTACGATAAGCACATTCCGGCCGACGTCTATCAGACGGCGACCCTGGAAAAATGGCACAAGGGCCTGGGCAAGGAGCAGGCCAAGGCCTTGATGCTGACGCGCGACGCCCTGATGCGTCACGATGCCGCGGGCATTACCACCGATGTCTTTCCCAAGAAGGTAGAGTGGCAGGGCGTGGAGATGGCGCTCGACTATCACTTTGAGCCCGGCTCCGTGCGCGATGGCGTGACATTGACGGTGCCGCTGTTTGCGCTGAACCAAATCGATCCGCTGCGCTGCGAGTGGCTGGTGCCCGGCATGCTCAAGGAAAAAACCCATCTGCTGCTCAAGTCCCTGCCGCAAAAAATACGGCGTCATTGCGTGCCCTTGCCGGACTACGCAGCCGGCTTCGTCGAGCGCTGGTTTGAACGGGCGGCCCACCCCGACCGGGGACTGCTGGAAGCCATCGGCGCCGATATGTGGGAACAACTCAAGGTCAGGCCCCTGCGCAGCGACTTCAAGCCCGAGAACCTGCCGGCGCACCTGTTCATGAATTTCAAGGTGGTGGATGAGCATGGGCGCATGCTGTCGGGCGGGCGCAACCTGGACCAGCTCAAGGCCGAGCACGGCCGCCAGGCGCAGGCTTCCTTCCAGAAGGTGGCGGCGCGCGACGACCAGATCGCCCAGGCCCTGGCGCATGAAAAACTGACAGGCTGGACCTTCGGCCATTTGCCGGAAATCCTGGAAATCCAGCGCAAGGGGCAGTCCTTCATTGGCTATCCGGCGCTGATCGACCGCCAGACGCATTGCGACCTGGATGTGTTCGACGACCCGGCCGAAGCCCGCCAGCGGCATCATGCCGGCTTGCTGCGCCTGTTTCGCATTGCGCTACGCGAGCAAGTCAAGTTCCAGGAAAAGAACATTGCCGATCTGACCCGCATGAGCATGCTCTACATGAGCCTGGGGACACAAGAGGAACTGCGCCAGCAGATCATCGATTGCGCGCTGGACCAGGCCTGCCTGGCCGAGCCATGGCCCGTCGACCAACAAGCTTTCGAGCAGCGGCGCAACGAGGGCAAGGCGCGCCTGGGCCTGCTGGTTCAGGAAATGGCCCGGCTGGCCGGTCAGATACTGGCGGAGTGGTCGGCCCTGCAGAAGAAGCTGCCGCAAGCCAAGCCGCATGCGGCCGCGTACGCCGACTTGCAGAAACAGCAGTCCGAGCTGATGGGAAAATGGTTTTTGCGCCAGACGCCGTATCGCCACCTGACCCACTATCCGCGTTATCTGAAGGGGGCGCAGGGGCGTATCGAAAAGCTGCGCGCCGATCCCGCCCGGGATGGCCGCCTGATGGCCGAGATGGCGCCGTTGCTGGTGCAATACCAGCGGACCGTATCCGGCCTGAAAGGCGCACGCGACGCACAGCTGGACGAGTTCCGCTGGCTGCTGGAGGAGCTGCGGGTGGCGCTGTTCGCCCAAGAGCTGCGCACGCCTATGCCGGTTTCCGTCAAGCGCTTGCAGAAAGCGTGGTCGGCGATGCAACGCTAGATGGTCTGGGTACAATCTGAATATGACTGAAGCCATTTCATCCCCACCGTTTGTCCACCTTCGCGTCCACTCCGAATTTTCGGTGGTGGACGGCATTGCCCGCATCCCCGAACTCGTCAAGAAGGCCGCTGAATACGGTCAGCCGGCCATGGCCCTGACGGACTTGTCCAACCTGTTCGGATTCATCAAGTTCTACAAGGCCGCCCGCTCCGCGGGTATCAAACCCATTGCCGGCTGCGATATCTGGCTCCAGAACGAGCAGGATCGCGACAAACCCTATCGGCTCTTGCTGCTGGCCAGCGATCAGCAGGGCTATCTGGCCTTGTGCGAACTGCTTAGCCGCGCCTGGCTCGATAATCAGTATCGGGGCCGCGCCGAGGTTCGGCGCGAATGGCTGTTGGGCAGGACCGGGTTGATCATTCTTTCCGGCGGCAGGGCGGGCGACGTCGGCCAGATGCTTGAAGCGGGTAAAACCGAAGAGGCCGCCGTGGTGGCCGCCTCGTGGGCGCAGGCGTTTCCCGGCAGTTATTACATCGAGCTGCAGCGCAGTGGGCAGGATGGCGACGAAATCTACGTTCAGGCGGCCATGCGGCTGGCTGGACGGCTGGGGGTGCCGGTCGTGGCCACGCACCCGGTGCAGTTCCTGCAGGCCAGCGATTTTCGCGCCCACGAAGCGCGTGTGTGCATTGCCGAGGGCGAGCAACTGGGTAACGCCAAGCGCACCCGCCGTTTCACCACGGACCAGTACTTGCTTGATTCCCACGAGATGGCGCGCCGGTTTGCGGACGTGCCTTCGGCCCTGGCCAATACTCTGGAGATCGCCAAGCGCTGCAGCCTGACGCTGGTGCTGGGCAAGCCCCGCCTGCCGGATTTCCCCACGCCCGACGGGGTGACGCTGGACGATTATCTGGTGCAACTGGCCGAGGAAGGCCTGGCCGTTCGCATGGCGCAGCTGTTTCCCGACGAGGCCGAGCGCCAGCAGCGTTACCCGCAATATCTCGAACGCTTGCAGTGGGAATGCAAAACTATCGTCGGCATGGGCTTTCCCGGCTATTTTCTGATCGTGGCCGACTTTATCAACTGGGGCAAGAACAACGGCGTGCCGGTGGGGCCGGGGCGGGGGTCGGGCGCGGGTTCTTTGGTGGCCTATTCCCTGGGCATTACCGATCTGGACCCCATCCGCTATGACTTGCTGTTCGAGCGCTTCCTAAATCCGGAGCGGGTGTCCATGCCCGACTTCGATATCGACTTCTGCCAGGACAACCGCGAACGGGTGATCGACTACGTCAAGCAGAAGTACGGCAAGGAGGCGGTCAGCCAGATCGCCACCTTCGGTACGCTGGGCGCGAAGGCGGTGGTGCGCGATGTGGGCCGGGTGCTCGAAATGCCTTACATGCTGTGCGACGGCTTGTCCAAGATGATTCCCTTCAGCCCGGCCGACCCGTGGACGCTGGCGCGCGCGCTTGAAGAAGAGCCCTCGTTCAAAGAGCGCTATGAGCAGGATGAAGAGGTGCGCGCGCTGATCGACCTGGCGCGCCCGCTGGAAGGCTTGACGCGCAATATCGGCATGCACGCCGGGGGCGTGCTGATTGCGCCCGGCAAGCTGACCGACTTTTGCCCCTTGTATTGCCAGCCCGGCGTCGACACCAGCGCGGTGTCGCAGTTCGACAAGGACGACGTCGAGGCCGCGGGACTGGTCAAGTTCGACTTCCTGGGCTTGCGCAACCTGACGATTCTGGACTGGGCGGTGCGCTACGTGCGCCAGTTCAACGAAGACAAGCGCGATTTTGATGTCATGGCCCTGTCGCTGGACGACGCGCAGGCCTACAAGGTGCTCAGCGAAGGGAATACCACGGCGGTGTTCCAGCTGGAATCGCGCGGCATGAAAGAGCTGCTGAAGAATCTGCGCCCCAATACCTTTGAAGACATCATCGCCATGCTGGCGCTTTATCGCCCTGGTCCGCTCGAATCGGGCATGGTGGTCGATTTCGTCAACCGCAAGCACGGGCGGGCAGAGGTGGATTACTTCCACCCCGACCTGGAGTCCGTGCTCAAGAGCACCTACGGCGTGATCGTGTACCAAGAGCAGGTGATGCTCATTTCGCAGATCATCGGCGGCTACACCCTGGGGGGCGCCGACCTGTTGCGCCGCGCCATGGGCAAGAAGAAAGCCGAGGAAATGGCCAAGCATCGCGCCATTTTCGAGAAAGGCGCCGTCGAAAAGGGGTACGACGCGGACCTGGCCGTCAAGCTTTTCGACCTGATGGAAAAGTTTGCGGGCTACGGTTTCAACAAAAGTCACTCGGCCGCGTATGCGCTGATCGCCTATCACACCGCCTGGCTCAAGGCCTACCATCCCGCCGAATTCCTGGCGGCGACCCTGTCGTCCGATATGGACGATACGGACAAGGTCCAGATTTTCTGGAAGGACTGCCTGGCCAATGGCGTGGAAGTGCTTCCGCCTGATGTGAATGCGTCGGCCTATCGTTTCGAGCCTGTGGCCGACGAGCATATGGCCAAGGGGCGGCCGCCGCGCACCATCCGCTACGGCCTGGGCGCCGTCAAAGGCACGGGGCAGGCCGCCGTCGAGGAGATCATCCGGGCCAGGGCCGAAGGCGGGCCGTTCGCCAGCCTGTTCGATTTCTGCCGCCGCATTGACCGGCACACGGTCAATCGCCGCAGTATCGAGGCCTTGATACGCGCCGGCGCGTTTGACGCCATCGCGGAAAACCGGGCTGCCCTGCTGGCCACCGTCGGCAATGCGATCGAGGCGGCGGAACAGGCCGAGCGCAGCGCCAACCAGGTGTCGTTGTTCGCCGACAACGCGAACGACATCGTCGAGGGCGAGCTGGCCAAGGTTCCCGCCTGGGACTTGCAAACGCGCTTGACGCAGGAAAAAGCGGCCCTGGGCTTTTACTTCAGCGGCCACCTGTTCGACGCCTGGCGCGACGAGGTCAGGCGTTTTGCGCCCAAACCGCTGGCACGGCTGGAGCCTTCGCGCAGCCTGCAATGGTTTGCCGGCGTGCTGTCGTCGTTGCGTCCCAAAATGACGCGGCGCGGGAAAATGCTGTATGCCTTGCTGGACGATGGTTCCGCCCAGGTCGAAGTGGCTATTTTCAACGAGCTGTACGAACAGCATCGCAATCGCCTGAAAGAGGACCGGCTGATCATCGTGCAGGGCAAGGTCAGCAATGATGATTACTCCGGCGGGCTGCGCGTGTCGGCCGATTCCGTCTTTGACCTTCAGCTTGCCCGCGAAGCCAAGGCGCGTCATTTGCGCATCACCCTGAACGGCAATGCCGATGCGGCGCGGCTGCGGCAGTTGCTGAATCCTTTCCGGGCCGAACCTGAAAACGGCGTGCCGGGTGTGCCGGTCGAACTGCGCCTGCTGCGCGATGATTTCCTGTGCACCGTGCGATTGGGCGAAGATTGGCGTGTGCGCATGGCCGACGCACTGCTTGAGCAACTGAGCGCCTGGGCCGAGCCGGAAGGCGTGGAGATCAATTACTCATGACGCTTTCCGTCATCATCATCACCAAGAACGAGGCGGCGAACATCGCCGACTGCCTGGACTCTGTGCGCTTTGCCGATGAAATCATCGTGGTCGATTCGGGCAGCACCGACCAAACCCGTGAAATCGCCGAAAGCCGCGGCGCCAAGGTGACGCTTGCCGATTGGCCCGGTTTCGGCCCGCAGAAGAACCGGGCGCTCGATCTGGCAAGTTGCGACTGGGTGCTGTCCATCGACGCCGACGAACGCGTCACCCCGGAACTCGCGCATGAAATCCAGCGGGAGCTTGCCCACCCGCGCGCCGATGCCTACAAGATCGCCCGCCTGTCGAATTTCGGTGGACGCTGGATACGCCATTGCGGCTGGTGGCCTGACCATGTCCTGCGCTTGTTCAAGCGGGGCACGGCGCGCTTCAAGGACGTTGCCGTGCATGAAAGCGTGCAGACCGCGTCGCCGGTGGCCGTGTTGAACGGGCATTTTCAGCATTACCCTTATGCGGATCTGGAAACCTATATTGCCAAGATCAATCATTACTCGTCCGAGGCCGCCGCCATGATGCACGCGCGGGGCAAGCAGACCAGCATCCTGGGGGCGACCGGCCACGCCGTCTGGACCTTCATCCGCATCTACATCATGCGCCGGGGGTTTCTTGATGGCAAGGAAGGCTTCATATTGGCCAGCATGGGGGCGGCGGGAAGCTTCTTCCGCTATAACAAGCTCTTGTTCCTGAACAGAAAGAGCAAGCCGCAGACGGGGCGCTGAGCCCCTGCCTGAGTCCCTGAGCCCCGCCCGGCGTCCTGCCATGCCGCCGCGGCGGGCGTCAGATCCAGCCGCGCACCCAGTACACCAGCAACCCGACATATTCCTTCACGATCGACCGGCTGGCCGCCAGCGCGCGCATATTGGGTTGCCAGAAGGAAAACGACGGATCGCTGGGGACCACGATCTGGGGCGCCGAAGGCGCGGCAACCGCCGACATGCCCTGCTTCTTGAATACGGCCATGGCGCGCGGCATGTGCAGGGCCGAGGTCACCAGCAAGATCTGCTTGATGTCGCGCTGCTTGAGTTTTTCGGCGGTATAGATCGCGTTCTCGTGCGTGGTGAAGCTGCGGCTTTCCATGAGCACGGCGCTTTCCGGAATATCTTGCTGTTTCAGGGCATTGGCCATGACCTGCGCTTCGCTGACGCTGCCTTCCAGGGCCGCGCCCGAGACGACGATCAGCGGAGCCCGGTTTTCTTTGTACAGGATAGCGGCCGTATCGATGCGCGGGGAAGCCGTTGCGCTGTCATAGGGCTGGAACCAGTTCTGCCGGGCGTTGGCCGTACTGCCGCCCAGTACGACAATGGCCTGGGCGGTGGGCAGGCTGGAGGGCATCTGGTACGGGTACAACTGTTCCAGCCGCCCGCCCGCCCACAGCGATGAGGCGGGCAGCGACCAGAACAGGGCCCAGCTCAGGCCGGCTGCGGCGACGATGAAGGCCGTCTTGCGCCATCTCACTATGAACAGTATCGCGCCGGCCAGTAAAAGGGCGATGCACAAATTCAGCGGAATAACCAGATTGGTCAGGAAACTCGAAAGAGTCATGCGCTACCGTGTAGAGTTGCTTTCAGGTTAAAAGGGCATTAACGCGTTGCACCGTCTGATCCAGCGTCGGCCAGGCCTGTGCCGATCCCAGGCAAATGGCCTTGTCCGACCAGGGGCCGGTCCGTTCGGGCTGGGTCACACCGAACAGCGTCAACTGCCTTGCGCCCGCCGCGGCCGCCAGATGCGACACACCCGAATCGTTGCAGATCACCAGCGAAGCGAGTTGGGTGAGTGTAGCAAACGCGCCCAGCTTCAAGGGCGGCAGGCAGATTGCAGTGGGGGCATTTTTCCGGGCGGCGTCGGCCTCCGAAGGCGGCGGGCACATGGCCACGCGGTGTCCCTGCGCTTGCAGGCGCCGGGTCAGGGCGTCATAGTGCGGCCAGACCTTGACCTTGCCTCGATGCAGGCCGGTGGCGGTGGGGGCAATGAGCACGAACTGGCCGGGCAAGAGCCCGGCATCGGCCAGTGCCTGCCGTCCCTCGGCGTGGTGCCGGTCGGCCAGTTGCAGGTCCAGGATGCGCTCATCGCCCAGTTCTGCCGTTGGGTAGTTCCAGCGCTTCAGCGCCTGCGTGGTGATGTAGTGCCACGATTCGACAGCGTGCAGGCTGGCGGACGGCTTGTTGACCGGCCAGCGCAGGATCAGGCTGCGGCCGTCGTCGCGGTAGCCCGCGCTGGGTATGCCGCCAAACTTGAACACCATGGCGCTGGACAGGGAGTCGGGCAGCAAGATGCCGCGCGGGTGCGAATGCTGCGCTTTCTTCCGGAATGCGTGCACGGTGGCGCGGTCTTCACGCCATCGCCCCTTCATGTCGAGGAAGCCGCCCAGCTTGTACGCCGCAAGCAGATCCCTGGCCCAGGGGCGGGCGCACACCACGATGGGCACGCGGGTATCGAGCAGGGTATGCAGGCTGGGAAGACTCATGCAGACGTCGCCAATCCAGTTGGGAAGACGCACATAGATGGCAGAAATAGTCGACATGAATAAAGGCGATGGCAGGAGGGGGCGGTATGATGGGCCTGGTTTGCGATCCAAGGTTATTTGGATGAACGGTAAAATAATCCATCCAATAGTATATAAGCGAGTTTATTGTTGAAGTCAGCCACTGAAGCCACATCGTCACGCACAGACCCGGTAAAGCGGGATTTGTGGCGCCGGATCTACAGTCGCGTGGGCACCTACTGGAAGGCGGTGGTGCTTGCCGTGCTGCTGGTCAGCGTGGCGGCGGCAACGCAGCCTACGCTTGCGCTCATCATGAAGCCGCTGCTGGACGACGGATTCTCGGGCGCCAAGCCTTCGTATATATGGTCCATCCCCCTGGCGGTGATCGGGCTGATGCTATTGCGCGGCATCTGCAGCTATGCCAGCAGCTACCTGCTGGCCTGGGTGGCCAACAACATGCTGCTGGGCTTGCGCCGGGAAATGTTCGAGCGGCTGCTGGGCCTGCCCGACGAAGACTTCAAGCGCGGCGACACGGGGCGCTTGATGAATCGCTTCACGATCGATGCCGGCACCGTGACCGGCTTGGCCACCGAGGTCGTCACGGTGGTGGTGCGCGAAACCCTGGCCGTGGTGGCCCTGTTGTGCGTGCTGCTGTACATGTCGTGGCAACTGACGCTGATCGTCCTGGTCATGCTGCCCGTCTCGACCATCATCACCCGTATCTTCATCCAGCGGCTGCGGCGCATCAATCGTGAAACCATAGGCATGAATGCCGAACTGACCCGTGTTGTGCGTGAAGGCATCGACGGCCAGCGGGTCATCAAGCTGTTTGACGGGTACAAGCGCGAGTCGGGCCGCTTCGAGTATGTGAATGCGCGTTTGCGGCGTTTCGCCATGCGGGCTGCCAGCGCGGACGCCGCCTTGTCGCCGCTGTCCCAGTTTTCGATTGCCATATCCATTGCTGCCGTGATCGCGGTGGCCTTGTACCAGGCCAATACACAGGGCTTGACCGTCGGCAGCTTCGCCGCGTTCATGGCGGCGCTGGGTCAGATCTTCGATCCCATGAAGCGCCTGACCAAGATCGTCAGCGGCATGCAGCGCATGCTGATATCAGCCGAAAGCGTATTTACGCTGATCGACCAGAAACCCGAGAACGATACGGGCACTAAGCTGCTGGACATGCCGGTGCAGGGCCGCGTCGAGTTCCGGAATATCCACCATCGCTTCCCGGACGCCCATCGCGACACGCTGACCGATGTGTCTTTCGTTGCCGAACCCGGCTCGACGATCGCCTTGGTGGGGCGCTCGGGCAGCGGTAAAACCACGCTGGTCAACATGCTGCCGCGCTTCGTCAACCCGGGCAGCGGCGACATTCTGATCGATGGGCAGAACATCAAGGACCTGAGCCTGCGCGGCCTGCGCTCCCAGCTTTCGCTGGTCAGCCAGGACGTCGTGCTGTTCGAGGGCTCGATTGCCGACAACGTGGGCTATGGCTCGCTGCACGACGCCAGCCGGGAAGAGATCCGGCACGCGCTCGAGGCGGCCAACCTGGCGGATTTCGTCGATGGCCTGCCGCAAGGCATGGATACCCTGGTGGGCGAAAACGCAAGCCAGCTGTCCGGAGGCCAGCGCCAGAGGCTGGCCATCGCACGGGCGCTGATCAAGAATGCGCCTATTCTTATCCTCGACGAAGCCACCTCCGCCCTCGATAATGAATCCGAGCGGCAGGTCCAGGCTTCGCTGGAGCGCTTGATGGCGGGCAGGACTACGCTGATCATTGCACACAGGCTGTCCACGGTCCAGAAAGCCGATCGCATTGTCGTGCTGGAGGCGGGCAGGATTGTTGAACAGGGGCGCCACAACGAGCTGCTGCAGCAGGGCGGGCGCTATGCCTCGCTGTATCGCATGCAGTTTCAGGACCAAAGTTGATAAAGGAAACAGGATGATGAAGAAGTGGATGGCGCTGTTGGCGCTGGCCGTGCTGGCGGGATGCGCAAAAAATGCCGACGGACTGGGGGCGGCGGACTTGCGCAGCGAGGCCTATTTTCGCGGCGAGCGCGTCATTCCCTTGACCTTTGCCCAGATCCAGATGGCGCTGTTCAAGCACGAGGCCGCTTGCGGCTCGGCGCCCCGGTTTGCCATGAATCCCGGCCAGACGGCCTATGCCACCTTGACCGACGCGCCGGCGGGCAGCGACGACTATCGCCAGACCATTGTGGCCGACCTGATGTATTACCGGGCCAGCGATCTGGGCAGCTGGCTGACCAAAGATGAAGAAAGGGATTGGCGCACCCGGGCCACGGTGTATAGCTATTACGCAGGCGCCCAGGTCGACGCCCGTATCGAACAGATCTTCAGCGCCATTGCCCATCCGGGTGAGTGTTCCGGCGCATCGCCGCGGCCAGACGAGCCATCCGCCGACGGCCAGGCTCCAGCGGATAAATAGGCGCCGGGTTCCGGCAGGCCAGGGGCGGCCCGCCGGCGCCGCTAAATCAGGACGATGTCGTATTGTTCCTGGGAATACTGGCTTTCCACTTCCAGCGATATCGACTTGCCGATGAAATCGCCCAGCATGGCCAAGTGGGCGCTTTCCTCTTCCAGGAACAGGTCCACAATGGCCTGCGAGGCCAGGATGCGGAATTCCTTGGGATTGAACTGGCGCGACTCACGCAGGATTTCACGCAGGATTTCATAGCACAGGGTGCGCGGCGTACGGACATTGCCGCGCGACTGGCAAGTAGGGCAGGGCTCGCACAACTGGTGGGCCAATGAATCGCGCGTACGCTTGCGGGTCATCTCGACCAGGCCGAGCTGGCTGAAACCGCTCACGGTCATGCGGGTGCGGTCTTTGCTCAGGGCTTTGTTCAGCTCCGCCAGCACCGAGCTTCTGTGCTCGGCATCATCCATGTCGATAAAATCCAGGATGATGATGCCACCCAGATTGCGCAGCCGCAGCTGGCGCGCCAGCGCCACCGCTGCTTCCAGGTTGGTCTTGAAAATCGTGTCGTCGAAATTGCGTCCGCCGACGAAGCCCCCCGTATTCACATCGACCGTCGTCAGGGCTTCAGTCTGATCGATGATCAGGTAGCCGCCTGATTTCAGGTCCACGCGCCGCGACAGGGCCCGCGCGATTTCCTCGTCGACATTGGCGGTGTCGAACAAAGGGCGTTCGCCGCTGTAATGCTTGATGCGATCCAGCACCGATGGCGTATAGGTTTTTGCCCAGTCCAGCAATTCCTGGGTCGTGCTGCGCGAGTCCACCAGTATCGTGCCGGTGGCGGGCCCCACCATGTCGCGCAGCACGCGCTGCGCCAAAGTCAGATCGGTGTACAGCAGCGACGGCGTGGGCTGGCTTTTGGCCTTGTTCTGTATGCTGTTCCACAAGGTGCGCAGATAGGACTGGTCCGCCTGCAGCTCGTCGTCTGTGGCGCCTTCGGCCTGGGTCCTGACGATGAATCCGCCATTTTCCTCGGGCGCCTTGAAACGCAGCACCCGTTCGCGTAATGACACCCGGTCTTCTTCGGACTCTATCTTTTGGGAAATCCCCACGTGCGGGTCGTAAGGCAGATAGACCAGCATGCGCCCCGCGATGCTGATCTGGGTGGACAGCCGGGCGCCTTTGGTGCCCAAAGGGTCCTTGATTACCTGCACCATCAATGACTGGCCCTCGAAGAGCAGCTTCTCGATGGGCGTGGCCGCGGTGCCGTTGCTGCGCTCGTTGCGGTTCTGCCGAAGATCGCCCACATGAATGAAGGCGGCGCGTTCCAGCCCTATGTCGACGAAGGCGCTTTGCATGCCCGGCAGGACGCGCACCACTTTGCCTTGATACAGGTTGCCGACATGGCCGCGTTGAATGCGGCGCTCCATATGGAGCTCTTGAACCGAGCCTTGCTCGACGAGCGCTACGCGTGTCTCAAAGGGGGTGACGTTAATCAGTATGTCTTCAGTCATGGATGCAGGGTAAGGGATTCATGTAGGGATATTAAGATAAGTGTAGGGTGAATCGCCGGCTTGCTGCACAAGATGACAAAGATTTCGCGGTTTTCCCCTGCTGACCGATATACAGCTTTTGCGCTACCTTGCAGCGTATTAAAGAAACCACCGAGCTGCTGGTATAGGGAAGCTGGGCGTTGCCCTCGTCGATGTGATCCGTCATGGGGCGGTTTCACCCCTTTGTTTCACCCGTCTCTGGGCGCTTTTCTCGAGCTGGTCCACGCGCACCCTGACGGCAACGCGCCCCGGCTCGGCGGCATCGTGCGACCAAGCCTTGCCCGACACCAGGAACTCGGCGCAGGGTTTGGGCACGCCCAGGTCCAGCACCGGCTGAGGGGTTTTCCCCCGTTTTGGCCCGTTCTGGCGTACCCGATCCCGTTCATGTCACTTTTATTTAAAATATATTTCGATGCCATTTCAACGGCTTAGGCGCATGGGGGTCGGCGGCGGTGGTGTTGAGCTGGATTTCGGTTTGCACGGGCGTAAAAAGCTATGCTATAGTTCTGTTCTTTCGCAGCACGCACATCAGGGTTTACCCGGATGCGCAGGCCCTGCAAGCCTTTGATAACACATGGGTTTTGCGGTGGCAGCGGCGATCGGTTGTGCGGCTTTCGGGCCCACAGCGCAGAACGCAAATGTGGTATAGTTTCAGGCTTGCCAGATTTGATCGGATTGCGTAGCAGGTTTGTTTGGCAGTGGAGCAAAGCGGTTTGAGGCGATAGGCCCGACACACTTTCCCGCGAGTTGACAAACGAAAAAAACTGCTTCATAATCTCGTTTCTGTGCTGCTGACACAGCGGCCCGGTTCACCGGGTGGTTGGGGCGGCAAGCGAGAAGCAATACAGCAGTAGGCAGTACACGCTCTTTAACAATTTAACAGCCGATAAGTGTGGGCGCTTGGAATGAGTGCGCAAACCTTCTCACGAGGGTTCGCCAAATTTATATCAAGTGCTCGCACATTTGAAGAAGTAAGGTTTGAAGTAATTTGAACCGATCTTTTTCTTTGAGCGAAACGCGACGTATGACCTGCTGGTTCCTTTGGGGACCGGTTTGGAAATTACGATTTTTATACAGAGATTAAACTGAAGAGTTTGATCCTGGCTCAGATTGAACGCTAGCGGGATGCTTTACACATGCAAGTCGAACGGCAGCGCGAGGAAAGCTTGCTTTTCTTGGCGGCGAGTGGCGAACGGGTGAGTAATATATCGGAACGTGCCCAGTAGCGGGGGATAACTACGCGAAAGCGTGGCTAATACCGCATACGCCCTACGGGGGAAAGGGGGGGATCTTCGGACCTCTCACTATTGGAGCGGCCGATATCAGATTAGCTAGTTGGTGGGGTAAAGGCCTACCAAGGCAACGATCTGTAGCTGGTTTGAGAGGACGACCAGCCACACTGGGACTGAGACACGGCCCAGACTCCTACGGGAGGCAGCAGTGGGGAATTTTGGACAATGGGGGCAACCCTGATCCAGCCATCCCGCGTGTGCGATGAAGGCCTTCGGGTTGTAAAGCACTTTTGGCAGGGAAGAAACGGCGCTGGTTAACACCTGGCGCAACTGACGGTACCTGCAGAATAAGCACCGGCTAACTACGTGCCAGCAGCCGCGGTAATACGTAGGGTGCAAGCGTTAATCGGAATTACTGGGCGTAAAGCGTGCGCAGGCGGTTCGGAAAGAAAGATGTGAAATCCCAGGGCTTAACCTTGGAACTGCATTTTTAACTGCCGGGCTAGAGTATGTCAGAGGGGGGTAGAATTCCACGTGTAGCAGTGAAATGCGTAGAGATGTGGAGGAATACCGATGGCGAAGGCAGCCCCCTGGGATAATACTGACGCTCATGCACGAAAGCGTGGGGAGCAAACAGGATTAGATACCCTGGTAGTCCACGCCCTAAACGATGTCAACTAGCTGTTGGGGCCTTCGGGCCTTAGTAGCGCAGCTAACGCGTGAAGTTGACCGCCTGGGGAGTACGGTCGCAAGATTAAAACTCAAAGGAATTGACGGGGACCCGCACAAGCGGTGGATGATGTGGATTAATTCGATGCAACGCGAAAAACCTTACCTACCCTTGACATGTCTGGAAGCTTCGAGAGATTGAAGTGTGCTCGCAAGAGAACCGGAACACAGGTGCTGCATGGCTGTCGTCAGCTCGTGTCGTGAGATGTTGGGTTAAGTCCCGCAACGAGCGCAACCCTTGTCATTAGTTGCTACGAAAGGGCACTCTAATGAGACTGCCGGTGACAAACCGGAGGAAGGTGGGGATGACGTCAAGTCCTCATGGCCCTTATGGGTAGGGCTTCACACGTCATACAATGGTCGGGACAGAGGGTCGCCAACCCGCAAGGGGGAGCCAATCCCAGAAACCCGATCGTAGTCCGGATTGGAGTCTGCAACTCGACTCCATGAAGTCGGAATCGCTAGTAATCGCGGATCAGCATGTCGCGGTGAATACGTTCCCGGGTCTTGTACACACCGCCCGTCACACCATGGGAGTGGGTTTTACCAGAAGTAGTTAGCCTAACCGCAAGGAGGGCGATTACCACGGTAGGATTCATGACTGGGGTGAAGTCGTAACAAGGTAGCCGTATCGGAAGGTGCGGCTGGATCACCTCCTTTCAGAGCGACGCGCACGAAGCGAAAGCGTCCACACTTATTGGCTGTTGAATGTAGAAAGAGTAAGCCACGACAAGGTTACGCCGGTTGGCCCGTTACAGGGGCGGCCAGCGCATACTGGGTCAGTAGCTCAGTCGGTTAGAGCACCGTCTTGATAAGGCGGGGGTCGTTGGTTCGATTCCAACTTGACCCACCAGTACGATTTATCGGTGCGGGGGATTAGCTCAGCTGGGAGAGCACCTGCTTTGCAAGCAGGGGGTCGTCGGTTCGATCCCGTCATCCTCCACCACACACAAATAAAGCGTGTGGACGATCGTTGATATCGCGTGAGGGTGGTGGCGCAGGCTGGCAAGGCGAAGGGGTTAACGAAGAGGGTTTGGTTCTGTGGTATCGGGTCCAAGCACTGCTCGTTAAGTCTTTACAGGCTTGATGGTTTTACTCGTTCTTTAACAATCTGGAAGAAGCACAACGAAGTAATTATGGTGTGGATCATTGTCTGTATGGAAATGATCCCACGTAAGTACGGGTTGTGATTGCATTAAAACAATTTTGTTCAAATAGTTCTCAAAAATACTTGTTCGAAAGGGCAAGGCCTTTGAAAATGATGAACGGCACAAACACGCATACTCAAGTGTTTCTATAACCTGTAAAGTTATAGGATCAAGCGACTAAGTGCACATGGTGGATGCCTTGGCGATCACAGGCGATGAAGGACGTGGTAGCCTGCGAAAAGCTGCGGGGAGTCGGCAAACAGACTTTGATCCGCAGATGTCCGAATGGGGAAACCCACTGCAGCAATGCAGTATTCCTGGCTGAATACATAGGCCAGTGAAAGCGAACCGGGTGAACTGAAACATCTCAGTAACTCGAGGAAAAGAAATCAACCGAGATTCCGAAAGTAGCGGCGAGCGAAATCGGAGCAGCCTTGACGTTTTAGCATATTGAATAGTCGAACGGAATGGAAAGTCCGGCCGTAGCAGGTGATAGCCCTGTAGACGAAATTCAGTGTGTGGAACTAGGCGTCAGACAAGTAGGGCGGGACACGTGAAATCCTGTCTGAAGATGGGGGGACCATCCTCCAAGGCTAAATACTCGTGATCGACCGATAGTGAACCAGTACCGTGAGGGAAAGGCGAAAAGAACCCCGGAAGGGGAGTGAAATAGATCCTGAAACCGTGTGCATACAAACAGTAGGAGCCTCCTTGTGGGGTGACTGCGTACCTTTTGTATAATGGGTCAGCGACTTACATTCAGTGGCAAGCTTAACCGAATAGGGAAGGCGTAGCGAAAGCGAGTCCGAATAGGG
This sequence comes from Pusillimonas sp. SM2304, assembly GCF_031628915.1. NCBI lineage: Bacteria > Pseudomonadati > Pseudomonadota > Betaproteobacteria > Burkholderiales > Alcaligenaceae > Pusillimonas > Pusillimonas sp. SM2304. The sequence continues at coordinate 365,179 of NZ_JAVLUJ010000003.1, read as the reverse complement.
CGATTTTAGTCGCTGGGTGTAGACCCGAAACCAGGCGATCTATCCATGGCCAGGTTGAAGGCACGGTAACACGTGCTGGAGGACCGAACCCACTAATGTTGAAAAATTAGGGGATGAGCTGTGGATAGGGGTGAAAGGCTAAACAAGCCTGGAAATAGCTGGTTCTCTCCGAAAACTATTTAGGTAGTGCCTCACGTATTACTGCCGGGGGTAGAGCACTGTTATAGCTAGGGGGTCATGGCGACTTACCAACCTATGGCAAACTCCGAATACCGGCAAGTAGCAGCGTGGGAGACAGAGCACCGGGTGCTAACGTCCGGACTCAAGAGGGAAACAACCCAGACCGCCAGCTAAGGTCCCTAACTATGGCTAAGTGGGAAACGAAGTGGGAAGGCATAGACAGTCAGGAGGTTGGCTTAGAAGCAGCCATCCTTTAAAGAAAGCGTAATAGCTCACTGATCGAGTCGTCCTGCGCGGAAGATGTAACGGGGCTAAGCCATAGACCGAAGCTGCGGGTGTATATCTTAGATATACGCGGTAGGAGAGCGTTCTGTAAGCCTGTGAAGGTGTCTGGTGACGGATGCTGGAGGTATCAGAAGTGCGAATGCTGACATGAGTAGCGATAAAGGGGGTGAAAAGCCCCCTCGCCGTAAGTCCAAGGTTTCCTGCGCAACGTTCATCGGCGCAGGGTGAGTCGGCCCCTAAGGCGAGGCAGAGATGCGTAGCTGATGGGAAGCTGGTTAATATTCCAGCACCGTCGTGAAATGCGATGGGGGGACGGATTGCTGTAAAGTCATCGGGGTGTTGGATGTCCCCGTTGCTGCACTATAGAAGGCGCTTCAGGCAAATCCGGGCGCGTAATTCAAGGGTGTGGCTGAATAGGACCTCGGTCCTAAACTGATTGGAAGCAGTTCCAAGAAAAGCCTCTAAGCTTCAGTTTCACGAGACCGTACCGCAAACCGACACAGGTGGACGGGATGAATATTCCAAGGCGCTTGAGAGAACTCAGGAGAAGGAACTCGGCAAATTGATACCGTAACTTCGGGAGAAGGTATACCCTGGTAGTGTGATGGGCCTGCGCCCAGAGCATGAAGGGGTCACAGAGAATCGGTGGCTGCGACTGTTTATTAAAAACACAGCACTCTGCTAAGACGAAAGTCGACGTATAGGGTGTGACGCCTGCCCGGTGCCGGAAGGTTAAGTGATGGGGTGCAAGCTCTTGATCGAAGCCCCGGTAAACGGCGGCCGTAACTATAACGGTCCTAAGGTAGCGAAATTCCTTGTCGGGTAAGTTCCGACCTGCACGAATGGCGTAACGATGGCCACACTGTCTCCTCCTGAGACTCAGCGAAGTTGAAGTGTTTGTGATGATGCAATCTACCCGCGGCTAGACGGAAAGACCCCATGAACCTTTACTGTAGCTTTGCATTGGACTGTGAACCGGCCTGTGTAGGATAGGTGGGAGGCGTTGAACTCGAGTCGCCAGATTCGAGGGAGCCATCCTTGAAATACCACCCTGGTTTGTTTGCGGTTCTAACCTTGGCCCGTTATCCGGGTTGGGGACAGTGCATGGTGGGCAGTTTGACTGGGGCGGTCTCCTCCTAAAGTGTAACGGAGGAGTTCGAAGGTACGCTAGGTACGGTCGGAAATCGTGCTGATAGTGCAATGGCATAAGCGTGCTTGACTGTGAGACTGACAAGTCGAACAGGTGCGAAAGCAGGACATAGTGATCCGGTGGTTCTGAATGGAAGGGCCATCGCTCAACGGATAAAAGGTACTCTGGGGATAACAGGCTGATACCACCCAAGAGTTCATATCGACGGTGGTGTTTGGCACCTCGATGTCGGCTCATCTCATCCTGGGGCTGTAGCCGGTCCCAAGGGTATGGCTGTTCGCCATTTAAAGAGGTACGTGAGCTGGGTTTAAAACGTCGTGAGACAGTTTGGTCCCTATCTGCCGTGGGCGTTGGATACTTGACGGAGCCTGCTCCTAGTACGAGAGGACCGGAGTGGACGTACCGCTGGTGTATCGGTTGTCATGCCAATGGCATTGCCGAGTAGCTATGTACGGAAGAGATAACCGCTGAAGGCATCTAAGCGGGAAACTCGTCTGAAGATTAGGTATCCCGGGGGCTAGACCCCCCTAAAGGGTCGTTCGAGACCAGGACGTTGATAGGCTGGGTGTGGAAGCGCAGTAATGCGTGCAGCTAACCAGTACTAATTGCCCGTGCGGCTTGATCCTATAACCTTGCAGGTTGTACGTGTTCAAGTGCCGTTCAAACAAAACGAAAAGCCGCACTGTGAGTTGGCCAGTGCGCACAACAAGGCCAGGCGCTGCTTATTCTGAATAGATAAGCGCGCCCGGTACCCATCGCGGCCCGTACGCCACGAGACCAACACCATGATTACACCCCTGCGCCGGTGACAAGGCCAGGCGCGGTGCTTCTTCCCAGATTGGCTGTGTGCAGTCCCGTTTATCTCGGGCCTGGGCGCGGCAACCGGTTACGCTTGACGACCATAGCAAGGTGGTCCCACTCCTTCCCATCCCGAACAGGACCGTGAAACGCCTTTGCGCCGATGATAGTGGACGTACGTCTGTGAAAGTAGGTCATCGTCAGGCTCTTATTCAGTAAGAAAACCCCCCATCCCCAAACAGGATGGGGGGTTTTTGTTTGCGCGCCGCATAAGGTGCAGCGCATCAACGCCTGCGCCGCCTGCCGTCTTGACCCGCAAGCCGCCTGCTTGCCTTGACGGCACCGCCGGAGGTGCCGCGCAAGTTAAACAGTACGTACCGCGCCGCCTAGCCACCAAACAAGGCGGATCATAAGTCGAGTAAAAATCAGGCCAGCGCGCGCTGCAGTACACGCGCCACGTGTTGGGCGCTGCGACCGGCCAGCCCGTCGGCGATCTGATGGCGGCAGCTCGTGCCGTCAGCAACCAGCAGAGTGTCGTCGTCCGCCGCCCGTAGCGCCGGCAACAAAGACAGCTCGGCCATTTTCATCGACGTTTCGTAGTGGCTCGCCTCATAGCCAAAGCTGCCCGCCATCCCGCAACAACTGGACTCGACCAGCTCCACCTTCAGTTCGGGGATCAGTGCCAGTATCTGCTGCACGGGCTTGACGGCATCAAAGGCTTTCTGGTGGCAGTGGCCATGCAGGAGCGCCCGTTTTTCGGGTAAAGGCTTCAGCGGAAGCTGCAGCCGGCCTGCCTTGAGCTCGTGCGCCAGAAACTCTTCAAACAAATAGGCTTGCGCTGCCAGAGCTTCGGCTTCCCGGCCCAATCCCATGACCAGAAACTCGTCGCGCAAGGTCAGCAGACAGGAAGGCTCGAGCCCGATGACGGGGACGCCGCGTTCGACAAAGGGAAGCAGCGCCGCAATAACGCGGCGCGCTTCGGCCTTGGCTTGGTCGACCAGCCCGGCGGACAGATAGGTTCGGCCGCAGCACAAAGGACGCTTGGCCTGCGCATCGGTTTCAGCGGGCCGGGCAATATGGATCTTGTAGCCGGCGGCCTGCAGCACTTGTCTTGCAGCATGAAGATTTTCAGGCTCGAAATAGTTGTTGAACGTGTCCGCAAACAGCACCACTTCTGCCGTGTCCGGAGAGGGTGAGCCGCCGCTGATGGCGGCAGGCCGGCTGTCGCCTTCCCGCCTCCGCGTAGTGGGGTCGCCTAGAAAGGTGTCGCGCCGCCAGGCGGGCAATGATCGTTGGGCGGAAAATCCCAGCCATTTTTCCGTCAAGCGGGCGGCGCCGGGAATATGGTTACGCAGATTGAACAGCAGGGGCATGCGCGCCGCCCAAGGGGCCCAGCGCGGCAGGGTGGCGATCAGCCTGTCCTTCAAGGCCAGTCCCCGTTTCTGTTGCCATTGATTCAGGAACTCTATTTTCATCTTGGCCATATCGACGCCGGTGGGGCAATCGCGTTTACAGCCTTTGCAGCTGACGCACAACTCCATGGTGGCGCGCATTTCGTCTGACGTGAAGGCGTCTGGCCCCAGTTGGCCCGATAGTGCCAGGCGCAAGGTGTTGGCCCGGCCGCGTGTCAGGTGCTGCTCATCGCGCGTGACACGATAGCTGGGGCACATGGTGCCCGCATCGAACTTGCGGCAATGGCCGTTGTTGTTGCACATCTCCACCGCTTTGGCCAGCCCTTGGGCCGGGTCGCCGCCCGTGCCCGGCGCGCTGACGGTTTCTGTGGCGGGATCGCTATTCACATTCCAGGCCGACCAGTCCAGCGCGGGCTTGATCTCGATGCTGCGATAACCCGGCTTGAATCTGAACAACGAGGCATCATCCATTTTGCTGCTGCGCACGATCTTGCCCGGGTTCATGAGCCGGTCGGGATCGAAGGCGTCTTTGATTTCTTCGAAAGCGCGTGTCAACCGGGGGCCGAACTGCCAGGCCACCCATTCGCTGCGCACCAATCCATCGCCGTGCTCCCCCGAGAAAGCGCCTTTGTAGCGCCGCACCAGCGCGCCGGCTTCTTCGGCGATGGCTCGCATTTTTCGGGCGCCGTCGTTGCGCATGTCCAGTATGGGGCGCACATGCAGGGTGCCCACCGATGCGTGGGCGTACCAAGTGCCTTTGGTGCCGTGCTTGGCAAAGACGTCGGTCAATTGGCTGGTGTATTCGGCCAGGTGTTCAAGCGGTACGGCACAGTCTTCGATGAATGAAACCGGCTTGCCGTCGCCGCGCATGCTCATCATGATGTTGAGTCCGGCCTTGCGGACTTCCCAAAGTGCCTTCTGGGCTGACGCATCCGGCATTTCCACGACAGACCCCGGCAAGCCCAGGTCGCCCATCAGCGCAACCAGCTTCGCCAGGCTGGCCACTTGTTCAGCCGATGACTCGCCTGCAAACTCGACCAGCAGAATGGCTTCGGGCTCGCCGATAAGCGCCTTGTCGATCACGGGGCGAAAGGCCGGATTGCCGCGCGCCAGGTCTATCATCGTCCTGTCCACCAGCTCGACCGCACAGGGACTGAGCTCCACGATGTGGCGGGTCATGTCCATGGCCTGGTAGAAGGTGGGGAAGTTGACGACGCCCAGCGCCTTGGCTGCCGGCAGCGGCGACAGCTTGAGTGTCATTTGCCGCGTGTAGGCCAGTGTGCCTTCGCTGCCGACCAGCATATGGGCCAGGTTGATCCGGCCGTCGGCTGTGTACGGGCGCGGGCTCTGCGGGTGGAATATATCCAGGTTGTAGCCGCCCACCCGGCGCATGACGGCCGGTACCGCGCGTTCGATTTCGTTCCGCTCGCGTTCGGCGATCTCGCGCAGGCGCGCCATGATGGCCTGCACGCGCGGCGGCGCATCGCGCATTTGGCTTTCTTCACAGAAGCTGGCGGTGGTGCCGTCCAGCAGCATCGCGTCGATGCTGACCACGTTATGGACCATGTTGCCGTAGGCGATGGAGCGTGAGCCGCAGGAATTGTTGCCCGCCATGCCTCCCAAAGTGCACTGCGCGGCGGTGCTGACATCGACCGGAAACCAGACGCCATGCGGCTTGAGCCAGGCATTCAGGTGATCCAGCACGATGCCCGGCTCGACCGTGACGGTCATGTTGCCGAGGTCGAGGTCGATGACGCGGTTCAGATACTTGCTGTTGTCGATGACCAGCGCGGCGCCGACGGTCTGGCCGCATTGCGAGGTGCCGCCGCCTCGCGCCAGTACCGGCACGGACAGTTCGCGGCATATGCCCAGCGCAGCCGCCACGTCATTGCCTGTTCTGGGCAGCAGTACGCCCACCGGCTCGATCTGGTAGATGGAAGCGTCGGTGGAATAGCGCCCGCGCGCGCCCCGGTCAAACAGAACCTCGCCCTGAGTGTGCTCGTTCAGGCGAGTGGCCAGCTCAAGGTGCAAGGGACTCAGCTCGGCGAGTGCTTGCTTGGGTAAGGGCGCGTTCATCGGGGCTCCTGGGTCGGGTCTGGCGTCAAATCATCACGGATTGCCAGCGGGTGGGTTGGCAGCATGCTTCAGGTTTTCTAGGACAGCTTCGCATTTGCGCAGTAAATGCGTCCGCATGATGCCGGCAAGCCGCTGGCCGTCGCGCGAAGCCAGCGCATCGGCCATGTCCAGGTGCTCGCGCATGGCCTTGTCCCATTTGTCGTGATTCAAGTTCGAGCGGAACCTGAGGTTCTGCAGGCGCAGGTTGATGTTCTTGTAGACCTGCGACAGCAACTCGTTGTGGCCCGCGGCGTTGATGCGGTCATGGATGGCGCGATTGACGTGGTAGTAAGAGGAAAGATCCTGCCTGGCATGGCAGGCCTGCATTTCAAAGGTCAGGGCCTTGATCTCGGCAATCTCCTGGTCGCTGATGCGTTGACAGGCAAGTTCGCCCGACAAGGCCTCCAGCGCGCCCATGACTTCGAAGCTTTCACGGATATCTTTTTCAGACAGGGCGGCCACTTGCGCGCCCCGGTTGGGCTGGATGCGCACCAGGCCATCGGCGGAAAGCAGCCGGAACGCTTCGCGCAAGGGGGTGCGCGATACTTGCAGGCGATCGCACAGCGTGCGTTCATTCAGGCGCGTACCCGCGGCAAGCTCGCCTTCAATGATCATTTCGCGCAGGCGCTCCGCAACGGTCGTCGGCAGGGTGCGCCGATCGACCGCCTCGGTCTGGTAGGCGGGAAGGCTTGCCGGCGCAGCGATTTGGTTTGTTTGGCTGACTGGGTCGATTTTCATTTGGTATACCAAGAATGACGTAATACCGTGAGGTCCGCAATTTACACCCCTGGTCACGCCCATCACAATTGAAGAAGCCTGCCTATTCTAACCTTTACTTTCTTTTTCCCCATGCCGGAAATGCTGTGGTGCCGCATAAATTCCGCTTGCGGAAACCTGGTTTTACTGCGTATTATTCATCAATGTTTGTATTTTGTATACCAAATAATCAGGAGCGCACCCATGATTCCCCTGCATTCGCATCCGTCCGGCCGTCATTTTCTACAGATTCCCGGCCCGACCAACGTGCCCGACCGGGTCTTGCGCGCCATCGATAATGTCACGATTGACCACCGCGGGCCGGAGTTCGGGGAATTGGGGAAAGCAGTACTGGCGGGGATGAAGAAGGTATTCAAGACCGATGCCAATGTGGTGATTTATCCTGCCTCCGGTACCGGCGCCTGGGAAGCGGCGTTGGTCAATACCTTGTCGCCGGGCGATAAAGTATTGATGGCGGAAACAGGCCATTTCGCGACGCTGTGGAAGAAAATGGCTGAAAGGCTGGGGCTGCAGGTCGAGTTTCAAGAAGGCGATTGGCGCCATGGCGCCGATCCCGAACAAATCGGCGCGCGCCTGGCCGCTGATACGCAACACCAGATCAAGGCGGTGTGCGTCGTCCATAACGAGACGGCGACCGGGGTCACCAGCAACGTGGCCGCCGTGCGCCAGGCCATCGATGCCGCAGGCCACCCGGCCTTGCTGATGGTGGATACGATTTCCTCGCTGGGTTCGGTCGACTACCGGCACGACGAATGGGGTGTGGATGTCACGGTCGCGGGCTCGCAAAAGGGCTTGATGCTGCCGCCGGGCTTGGCATTCAACGCTTTCAGCGCCAAGGCCCTGGCGGCTTCCGAGACTGCCGCCTTGCCACGCTCATACTGGGACTGGAAAGAGATGCTGGCGATCAATCCGCGCGGCTATTTTCCCTATACGCCGGCTACCAATCTGCTTTATGGTCTGCACGAGGCGCTGGACATGCTGTTTGCCGAAGGGCTGGAGAATGTCTTTGCCCGGCACCAGCGGCATGGCGAGGCCACCCGGCGGGCGGTGCGTACCTGGGGGCTCGAGGTGCTTTGCCTTAAGCCCGATGAGTACAGCCCCGCGCTCACCGCGGTGCTCATGCCCGAAGGCCACAGCGCAGACGCCTTGCGCAAGACCATACTGACGAACTTCGATATGTCGCTTGGACAAGGCCTTAGCAAGTTATCGGACAAGGTATTCCGCATCGGCCATCTGGGCGACTTCAATGACCTGACCTTATGCGGCACCCTGTCCGGCGTGGAAATGGGTTTGCAGAAGGCGGGCGTGCCGCACAACAAAGGCGGCGTGCAGGCGGCGCTGGATTACCTGGCGCAAACCAGCCAGGCGCATCCCGGCTGAGTAAAAAACGTTCATTCAAGCAGTACGGCGGTACATGAAGTCCACGCTAGAAGGGACTCGCAGGACAGACAGGAAGGCTCGAAAACAGGCGTTCGGCTATCGGACGTTTCAGCAGCACTACCCGGAGGAGATACACATGAAACATCTGACTCACAGGCTGTCAAGAAAATCCTATTTATTGTCATCGCTGGCTGTCTTGGCGGGTTTGACCGCCTTGCCCGCCCAGGCATGGGAGCCCACTCGCTCGGTCGAGATCATCGTCCCTGCCGGTGCGGGCGGGGCATCAGACCAGATGGCGCGCACGATTCAAAGCATTATCCTCAAGCACAAGCTCATGAAGCAGTCCACGCTGGTGCTGAACAAGGGCGGCGCCAGCGGGGCCGAGGGCATCATGGACACCAAGAGCTCGCCCAAGAACCCGCATAAGTTGATGGTGGCCTTTTCAGCCATCTATACCTTGCCCATCGCTGTCAATCTGCCCTTCAACTGGAAAGACTTGAATCCGGTTGCCATGATCGCGCAAGACGAATTTTTGCTATGGACGAATGCCGAAGCCCCCTACAAGACGGCAGCCGACTATCTGAATGCGGTCAAGGCCGAGCCGCCCGGGAAGTTCAAGATGGGGGGGACCGGCGCCAAGCGCGAGGACCAGATCATTACCGTCGCACTGGAAAAGGCGGCCGGCGTGAAGTTCACCTACGTACCCTACAAAAGCGGGGGTGAGGCCGCCACGCAGCTGGTGGGCAAGCATACGGATTCCAACGTGAACAATCCCAGCGAGAACATCGCCCAATGGCGCGCGGGCCAGGTCACCGCCTTGTGCGTGTTCTCGGATGAGCGCATGGTTTATACGGACAAGGTCACCAAGGACCAGGCCTGGTCCGACATCCCCACCTGCAAGGAAGCGGGCTACGACGTTCAATACCAGATGCTGCGCGCCTTTTTCCTGCCGCCCGACACCACGGCCGAGCAGGCTGCCTACTACGCCGACCTGATCAAGAAGGTCAGCGAAACACCGGAATGGAAAGACTACCTGGCCAAGCAGGCTTTGAAAGGCGACTACCGGACCGGCGACGACTTTGTGAAGTTCCTGGAGCAGGATGAGGCCAATCACAAGTCGCTGATGGAAGAGGCCGGCCTGGCCGCAAAGAAATAATCCCAAGGAGCCAGGATGGATCATCAGCAAACACAGGACAGCCCGCCGGGAGGCGGGCTGTCGCATAGCGCCGTCGATGCCATTACCGCCGTGGTGTTTTTCATTGCCGGCGTGGTCATGATGGTGGACAACTATCGCATCGGTGTTTCATGGGCGGTCGACGGGCCAGAGTCGGGCTATTTTCCGTTTCATATCGGCCTCATCATCTGCATCGCCAGCGTGGCGGTCTTTCTGAAGGCGGTGTTCGGCAAACATCGCAATCGGGAGATCTTCGTGAGCTGGGATCGATTCCGGCTGGTGCTGTTGGTGCTGTTGCCCACCGCTTTCTACGTGTTGGTGATCCAGTTCCTGGGGATTTACGTGGCCTCGGCGCTGTTCATCGCCGCCTTCATGCGGCTGCTGGGAAAAATTGCCTGGCTCAAGACGGTGCTGATCAGCATTGGCGTCAACGTGCTGCTGTTCTGGATGTTCGAGGTTCAGTTCATGGTACCCCTGCCGAAAGGGCCGCTCGAAGCCCTGTTTGGCTACTGAAACCCACAGCAGGAGAATTCAAGTGGATGAACTGAACTCGCTATTTCATGGCTTTGCCACAGTCATGAGCTGGTATAACCTGCTCATGATGTTTATCGGCCTGGTGCTGGGCGTCATCATCGGGGTGCTGCCCGGGCTGGGCGGGCCCAACGGGGTGGCGATACTGCTGCCGCTGACCTTCACCATGCCGCCCACCTCGGCCATCATCATGCTGTCCTGCATTTATTGGGGCTCGCTGTTCGCCGGGGCGATTACGTCCATTCTTTTCAATATTCCAGGGGAAACGTCATCGGTGGCCACGACCTTCGATGGCTATCCGCTGGCCCAGCAGGGCCGGGCGGGCAATGCGCTGACCGCTTCGTTTACCGGCTCTTTCTTCGGCGCCCTGTCGGGGGTGCTGCTGATCACCTTTCTGGCGCCCTTGGTGTCGCGGTTCGCCCTGCGCTTTGGTCCGCCCGAGTTCTTTGCGGTGTTCCTGCTGACCTTCTGCAGCTTTGTGGGCACCGACAAGAAAACGCCATTCAAGACCATTATCTCCATGATGATAGGCTTTGGGCTGGCGGCGATCGGCATGGATACGGTCAGCGGCGGGCTGCGCATGACCTTTGGCTGGTCGGAGCTGCTGCGCGGCATCGATTTCCTGGTGGTGGTGATCGGCCTGTTCGGCATCGGCGAAATCCTGGTCAGCATGGAAGAGGGGCTCAAGTTCGAAGGCAAGAGCGGCAAGATCAACCTCAAGGTCGTATTCCAGACCTGGAAGGAAATGCCGAAATACTGGATGACATTGATCCGCAGCACCGTGGTGGGCTGCTGGATGGGTGTGACGCCGGGCGGCGCCACGGCTGCTTCATTCATGGGCTATGGCTTGGCGCAGCGTTTTTCGCGCAATGGTCCAAAGTTCGGCACGGGCGAGATCGAAGGCGTGATCGCGCCTGAAACAGCGGCGCATGCGTCGGGCACCTCGGCCTTGCTGCCCATGCTTGCACTGGGCATACCCGGTTCGGCCACCGCGGCGGTCCTGCTGGGCGGCCTGATGATATGGGGCTTGCAGCCCGGTCCGTTGCTGTTTGTGGAGCAGAAGGAGTTCGTCTGGGGCCTGATCGCCAGCATGTATCTGGGCAATTTCGTCGGCCTGATTATTGTGCTGAGCACAGTGCCTTTGTTTGCAGCCATTCTGCGCATACCGTTTGCCATCGTGGCGCCCATCATCATCGTTGTGTGCGCCATCGGCGCCTACTCGGTCAATAATGCGATGCTGGACGTCTGGTTCATGCTGTTGTTCGGCATGATAGGCTATGTGCTGAAGAAGCTGTCGTATCCGCTTGCCCCCATGATCCTGGCGCTGGTGCTGGGCGATCGCATGGAAGATGCGTTCCGGCAGTCCATGCTCGGCCCGGGAACAGGCCTGCATGTGTTCTGGTCCAACGGCTTGGTCGGCACCATTACCACCCTGGCGCTGATCATGTTGTTCTGGCCCCTGGTGCCCTTTATCTGGAAACGCGTGCGCAAGTCCTTCGGCGGCGGTCCGGACGACGGCAGCCCGGTCGGCAGGGCGGATCCCCAGGCGCAGAAATAAGCGAATGCGGTTTCAAGCGGCGGGCGCTGCGGTTCGCAGCAGCCGCCCCGTCTCGAAAACAGGCAGCCCCATCACCCCGGTATAGCTGCCTGAAATATGCGCCACGAAAAGGCCCGCCATGCCTTGTATGCCGTAGGCGCCCGCCTTGCCCATGGGCTCGCCGCTGGCGCAATACGCGTCGATCTCGGCACCCGTCAGCACATTGAACTGTACTTCGGTGATCGAAACGTCTTCGAGCAGGGCGTTTCCGTGGGCCAGCACGATGGCGGTATGCACCGCATGCGTGCGGCCGGACAGCCTGTGCAGCATGCCGCGCGCCTCGTCGGCGTCGGCCGGTTTGCCCAGGATGTCGCCATCCAGGATAACGGTGGTATCGGCGGCCAGAATCGGCACATCCGGTTGTATGGCAGCGTCCGCTGCGGCGGCCTGCTGCGCCAGCCACTGTCGTGCGCGCAAGGCCTTTTCGCGAGCGGTGCGGCGCACATAAATTTCCGGCGCCTCGCCGGGCAGGCGCGGCTCGTCTTCGCCGGGCGCTGCGGGAACGTTCAGCACTTCGTGCCGGACGCCCATTTGCAGCAGGATGTCATGGCGCCGCGGGCTGGCCGAAGCCAGGTAGATAAAAGGCAGCTTCATCTTGCCGGCTTCACTTGACCTTCAGTATCTTCATGCCGTTGGTGCCGCCGCTGTTGCTGTAGAAATCACCCTTGGTAAGAATGATCCAATCGCCTTTCTTGAGCAAGGATTGCTCTTTCAGTTTTTCGATAGCCTTGTCGCTGACCAGCGCGGGGTCGATCTTGGCGGCATCGAAGGGCACCGTATAAACCCCACGGAACATGGCGGCGCGCCGTTGCGTGCCGGGGTGGCGCGTATAGCAGTAAATGGGCACGCCCGAGCGTATACGCGACATGATCAAAGGGGTATGCCCGCTTTCCGTCAGGCTGATGATGGCCTTGATGCCAGGAAAGTGATTGGCGGCGTACATGGTGGCCAGCGCAATGGTTTCATCGCAGCGGGTGAATGTCTCGCCCAGGCGATGCTGCGAGCGGGTGGTGGTGGGCTCCTTCTCGGCGCCCACGCACACCCGGGCCATGGCCGCGACGGCTTCCACCGGATACTGCCCCGACGCGCTTTCCGCCGACAGCATGACCGCGTCGGTATAGTCCAGCACGGCATTGGCCACGTCGGAAACCTCGGCCCGCGTGGGCATGGGGTTGCTGATCATGGACTCCATCATTTGCGTGGCGGTGATGACGACCTTGTTGTGCGTCCGCGCATGCTGGATGATGCGTTTCTGGATGCCGACCAGGCGGGCGTCGCCGACCTCGACGCCCAGATCGCCGCGCGCCACCATGACGCCGTCGCTGACCTTGATGATGGCGTCCAGCGCGCGGTCATCGGCCACCGCTTCGGCGCGCTCTATCTTGGCGATGATCCAGGCCTTGCTGCCGGCCTCCTGGACCAGCTTGCGGGCCTCCTGGATGTCGCTGCCATAGCGGGGAAACGACACCGCCACGTAATCCATATCGAGTTCCGCCGCCAGTTTGATGTCTTCGCGGTCTTTATCGGTCAGGCTGGGGGCCGAAATACCGCCGCCGCGCCGATTGATGCCTTTGTTGTTCGACAGGGGGCCGCCTACGGTCACCACGGTATGCACCGCGTGCTCTTCCACGTGCTCGACCTGCAGCACGACGCGGCCGTCGTCCAGCAGCAGCTCGTCGCCGGGGTGGCAGTCTTGCACAAGGCTGGGGTAGTCGATGCCGACGATGGTTTCATCGCCCGCATCGGCGGGGTGCGCTTTCGACAAGGTAAAGGCCTGGCCAATATTCAGGACCACCTTGTCGTTCTTGAAGCGCGCGATCCGGATCTTGGGGCCTTGCAGGTCGCCCATGATGGCGACGTACCGGCCAAGCTTTTCAGAGATGACGCGAATCAGCTTGGCGCGTTGGCGATGGTCGTCCGGATTGCCGTGTGAAAAATTCAGGCGCGCGACATCCATGCCTGCCAGAATCAGCTGTTCGATTTTTTCGGGGCTGGAGCTGGCGGGCCCCAGGGTCGCTACGATTTTGGTGCGGCGTTTGGTCATGTCGGATACGCTATAGGGGATTAGGCACGGTGGTAGGGATGGCCTGTCATGATAGCCCAGGCCCTGTACAGTTGTTCAGCCAGCACGACGCGGACCATGGGGTGGGGCAAGGTCAGCGACGAGAGCCGCAGCTTGCCTTGGCAGCCTTGCTTCAGCGCCGCGTCCAGCCCGTCGGGCCCGCCGACCAGAAAGGCCACATCATGCCCGCCGCCGCGCCATTTTTCCAGTTCGCCGGCCAGCCCCATGGTATTGATGTCCTTGCCGTGTTCGTCCAGCGCGATGCGCAGGGCCTGGGCCGGAATGGCGGCCTCGATGCGCTTGGCTTCGGCCTGCATCATTTGCGCGGCGGTCTTGCCCGACGTACGGGGTTCGGGCTTGATCTCTTTCAATTCAAGCTGGCAGTCGGCCGGCAGCCGCTTTGCGTAATCCTGCCAGGCGGTTTCGACCCAATTCGGCATGCGCATTCCTACGGCTATGACGATCAGTTTCATGGGCCGCGCCTGGAATCAGTCGTTGTCGAAGTCGTAGGACTCGGGGACACTGGGCAGGGTCGATTGCGGCAGCAGCTTGGCGCGCACGGGTTTTCCGCCCCAGATTTCTTCCAGGTTGTAATACTGCCGGACCATGGGCTGCATGCAGTGGACCACGATGTCGCCCAGGTCGATGAGTACCCACTCGCCGGTGTCGTCGCCTTCGTAGGCGATGATGGGAATCTTGTGTTCGCGCGCCGCATCCGCCACGCTTGAGGCAATGGCGCGGGTCTGCCTGTTCGACGAGCCGCTGGCGATGACCACGCGGTCGAAAAGCCCGGTAATGTGCGTGGTATTGAAGATCTTGATGTCTTGCGCCTTGACGTCTTCAAGCGCGTCGATGACCAAGCGTTGTAGTTTTTGAATATCCATGGTGTGACTATACCGTGAGACGTTAGGCGGCAGGGGCGCGATACAGCCCATTTTGTTGAATATATTGCTCGACAGCAACATCCAGCATGCCCTGGGTGGACGCGCCCGCGGCCAGGCGCTGCCGGATCTGGGTCGCCGATACGGGCGAGGGCGGGAAAGGCAGGCTGATCAGCGTGCGGCCGATGCCGGCCAATTGTTCGTTCAATTGGGCAGGAGCCTGCAGGACGGCGCCGGGCCGTTGCGCGACCGCCAAATGGGCCAGGCAGGTAATTTCCTGCCAGGATTCCCAGGAGCAGAAATTTTCCAGCTGATCGGCCCCCAGTATCCAGTAATATTCCGGGCCGGCAGGCAACTGGCGCAGTGTATCGATGGTGTAGGTTGCCCCGCCGCGTTCTATTTCGATAGGGTTGACGCGTAGATAGGGGTGCTCGCGTATGGCGATATCGAGCATGGCCAGCCGGTCGGCGCTGCTGGCGGACAGGGGCTCGCGCTGCCATGGATTGGCTGCGGGAATCAGCTCTACGCCGGCCAGCCCCAAGGACTGCCATGCCGTCCGCGCCAGGCCGATGTGGGCCAAGTGGATGGGGTCGAAGCTCCCGCCGAGCAGGCCTGTCTTTACAGCCATTCCCGCGGTTTCAGAAATGCGGACAGCGCCGCTTCGGGGCTGTCTTCCCTGGGGCTCCAGCAATAGCGCCAGGCCGCCATCGGCGGCATCGACAGCAGGATGGATTCGGTACGGCCTCCCGATTGCAGGCCAAAGAGCGTGCCCCGGTCGAAGACCAGGTTGAACTCCACATAACGCCCGCGCCGGTAGGCCTGGAAGTCGCGCTGCCTGTCGGTGTATTCCATGCCGCGGCGTTTGTCGACGATAGGCAGGTAGGCATCCAGGAAGCAGTCGCCCACGGAACGGGTCAGGGCAAAACTGTGGTCGAATCCTTGCTCGTTCAGATCGTCGAAGAAAAGTCCGCCCACGCCGCGGGTTTCATTGCGGTGCTTCAGATAGAAATATTCATCGCACCATTTCTTGTACGCGGGGTATTTGTCGGCGCCGAAAGGCGCCAGGGCATCGTGGCAGACCTGGTGAAAGTGGCGGGCGTCGTCTTCGAACGCGTAGCAGGGGGTAAGGTCCAGGCCGCCGCCGAACCAGAATACATCGTCGTCGGCGCCTTCTTGCGCCGCGTGGGCGACGAACAGGCGCACATTCATGTGGACGGTGGGAATATAAGGATTGCGCGGATGCAGCACCATGGATACGCCCATGGCTTCCCAGGGCCTGCCGGCCAGCTCCTTGCGATGCGCGCTGGCCGATGGGGGCAGGGTTTTGCCCTGCACATGGCTGAACAGCACGCCGGCCCGCTCGAACAGGGGGCCGCCCTCGAGGTAGCGCGAAATGCCGCCGCCGCCCTCGTCGCGCGTCCACTGGTCAGTCTGGAAGCCCGTGCCATCGGCTTCTTCCAGGGCGGACACGATGCGCGCCTGCAAATCCAGAAAATAGTCGTAGGCGGCAGCGATGGGTACCGTCATGCAGAACCTCCGGGCAGGGCGCGCCAGCCGATGTCCCTGCGGTATTGTTGACCATCGAAATGCGTCTGCGCAATGGCGGCGTAGGCCGTTGCCTGGGCGCGCTTGACCGAGTCGGCCAGCACGGTGACGCACAGTACGCGTCCGCCGGATGTCTTCAGGACGCCGTCATCCAGGGTGGTGCCTGCATGGAATACCACGCATTCCTGGGTGTCTTCCGGCAGGCTGCTGATGACATCGCCGGTTCGGGGCGTGCCGGGGTAGTCCTTGGCCGCCAGGACCACGCCCAGCGCGGTGCGGCGATCCCAGTCGATACTGGCCTGATCCAGGCGGCCGTTCACGGCCAGCTCGAACACGCCGGTCAGGTCGTTCTTGATGCGCATCATGATGGGCTGCGTTTCGGGGTCTCCCATCCGGCAGTTGAATTCAAGCACCTTGAGCGAACGGGTGGCATCCGGGCCGCTGCCTATCATCAGGCCGGCATACAGGAAGCCGGTGTAGGGGATGCCGTCTTTGGCCATGCCCGACAGGGTGGGGTTGATCACTTCGCGCATAATGCGGTTATGCAGGGCGGGCGTGATCACCGGCGCGGGCGAATACGCCCCCATGCCGCCGGTATTGGGGCCCTGGTCCTGGTCTTTCAGGCGCTTGTGATCCTGGCTGGTGGCCAGCGCCAGCACGTGCTGGCCATCGCACATGACGATAAAGCTGGCTTCTTCCCCCGACAGGTATTCTTCCACGACGACGCGCGCGCCCGCCGCGCCGAACGAGCCATCGCCCAGCATCATGTCGATCGCGCCGTGCGCCTCGGCCTGGTCCATGGCCACCACCACGCCTTTGCCGGCCGCCAGGCCGTCGGCTTTCACGACGATCGGCGCGCCTTGCTGCGTAATGTAGTCCTTGGCCTGGGCCGGGTCGGTAAAGGTCTGGTAGGCGGCCGTGGGAATATGGTGGCGCACCATGAATGCCTTGGCATAGTCCTTGGAGCTTTCCAATTGGGCCGCCTGTTGCGTCGGACCGAAGATTTTCAGGCCGGCGGCCCGGAAGGCATCGACCACGCCCGCCGCCAGGGGGGCTTCGGGCCCGACCACGGTGTAGGCGATTTTTTCCTGTTTTGCGAAGGCGATCAGGTCGTCGATAGCGCTGATCGGCACGTTTTTCATGTTGCTGGCCAGGGCGGTTCCCCCGTTGCCGGGTGCCACGTACACCGTCTGGATGCGCGGGGATTGCGCCAGGCGCCAGGCCAGTGCGTGTTCTCGGCCACCGCCGCCGATTACGAGTAGTTTCATGATATGGGCTATTGAGCGCTGTTAGGCGAGTTTATATAAAAAAAGAGGCTACTCTTGGGCGTCGTCGGATTCGTCGAAGGTCGCGGTGGTGTAGACCTCCTGGACGTCGTCCAGGCCTTCGAGCATATCCAGCATTTTCTGCATTTTCACGGCATCGTCGCCGGCCAGTTCGGTTTCGCTCAGGGCTTTCATGACAATACCCTGTACCTCGGGCTCCAGGGACGCCTGCTCGAAGGCGGTTTTGACCGCCGCGTAGTCGCTGGGGGCGGAAATGACCTCGATCATGCCTTCTTCGTCCGTCTGGATGTCTTCCGCGCCGGCTTCCAGGGCGGCTTCCATCACCGCTTCTTCCGACGTGCCGGGCGCAAACAGGAACTGGCCGCAGTGCTTGAACATGAAGGCCACGGAGCCTTCCTGCCCCAGGTTGCCGCCGTGCTTGCTGAGCGCGTGCCGCACTTCGGCGACGGTGCGCATGCGATTATCGGTCATGCAATCGACAATGACGGCCGCGCCGCCCACACCATAGCCTTCGTAGCGGATTTCTTCATAGTTGGAGTCATCGACACCCCCGGCGCCGCGCTGAATGGCACGCTGGATGTTGTCTTTGGGCATATTGGCGGCTGTGCCCTTGTCCCACGCAAGGCGCAGGCGCGGGTTGGTATCGGGGTCGGGGCCGCCGGCGCGCGCGGCAACGGTGATTTCACGAATGATTTTTGTCCAGAGCTTGCCTCGCTTGGCATCTTGGCGACCTTTTCGGTGCTGGATATTCGCCCATTTACTGTGTCCGGCCATATAGGTATCAATAATTCCGAATAATGAAGCTGAAGCTAAAGAGGGTCATTTTAACGCGTGCAGCCGGGGAAGCATCGAATTACACTTGGGCTTCCCTTTGAGCCTCTACGCGGGATGGAAGAAAAATGGCCGAACCCATTGTCATTGCAAAAAATGCCCAGTCGGAATCGACGCTGCTGCCCCAGCTTGCCAACCGGCACGGTTGCATCACCGGGGCGACCGGCACCGGCAAGACCGTCACGCTGCAAGTGCTTGCGGAGGCCTTTTCGCGCATAGGCACGCCGGTCTTCATGGCCGATGCCAAAGGCGACCTGAGCGGCATCTCGCAGGCGGCCGCGCCCAACCCCAAGCTACAGGAGCGCCTGAGCAAGCTGGGGCTGCCCGAACCGACCTGGGGCGGCAGCCCGGTGGTGTTCTGGGATATTTTCGGCGAGCAGGGCCATCCGGTCCGCGCGACGGTGTCCGATATGGGGCCCTTGTTGCTGGCCCGCATGCTCGAGCTGAACGACACGCAGGAAGGCGTGCTGAATGTGGTGTTCAAGGTGGCCGACGACGAAGGCCACCTGCTGCTCGACCTGAAAGACCTGCGTGCCATGCTGCAAGACGTCGCCAGCCGCTCGGCGGAGCTGCGCACGCGCTATGGCAACGTCTCGTCGGCCTCCATCGGTGCCATACAGCGCAGTTTGCTGCGCCTGGAGTCGCAGGGGGCCGAGCAGTTTTTCGGCGAACCCATGCTGGATATCTTCGACTGGATACGGGTCGACGATAAAGGGCGGGGCATGGTCAATATTTTGGCCGCCGACAAGCTCATGCAATCCCCCCGCCTGTACGCCGTGTTCTTGCTGTGGATGCTGGCCGACCTGTATGAAGGCCTGCCGGAAGTCGGCGACCCTGAAAAGCCCAAGCTCGTGTTCTTTTTTGACGAGGCCCACCTGCTCTTTCACGATGCGCCCAAGGCCTTGCTCGAGAAAATAGAGCAGGTCGTCAGGCTGGTGCGGTCCAAGGGCGTGGGTGTGTATTTCGTGACGCAGAACCCGCTGGACATTCCCGATACGGTATTGGGTCAGTTGGGCAACCGCGTTCAGCACGCCCTGCGTGCCTTCACGCCCCGGGACCAGAAGGCGGTCAAGACCGCGGCGCAAACCATGCGTCCCAACCCGGGCCTGGATATCGAAGCAGCCATTACCGAGCTGGGCGTCGGGGAAGCGCTGGTGTCCACGCTCGATGCCAAGGGCAGGCCGACGCCGACCGAACGCGTATGGATGCTTGCCCCCGGCAGCCGTATCGGTCCGGCCAGCGAGGCCGAACGCCAGGCCATACGCTCGGCCTCTTTGCTGGGCGGCAAGTATGATCAAACCATTGATCGCGAGTCCGCGTACGAGGTCCTGCAAAAGCGGGCCAGCGCCGCCGCGGCGGAGGCCGCCAACGCCAAGGGCAAGGGCGGCCAGGCCGGCGAAGATGCGGGCCTGATGGGCACCGTGAACGATTTTCTGTTTGGCTCGACCGGGCCGCGCGGCGGCCGGCGCGACGGCGTGGTGCAGTCCGCCGTCAAAAGCGCCGTGCGCAGCACAGCTACGCGTTTGCTGCGAGGCGTGCTGGGTTCGCTGATAGGCAGCCAGCGCAAGTAGCCTGCGTCCCGCTGCGGCCGCCTGCATGAATTTGATTTATTGATACTGAGACGAAACAGGAGTGTACATGTCTGACCCCCACAAGATTGCCGTGATCGCGGGCGATGGAATTGGTAAGGAAGTCATGCCCGAGGGCGTGCGAGTTCTCGAGGCCGCCGCGGCGCGCCACCGCATCGGCCTGGAATGGGACGTGCTGGACTGGAGTTCCGACTATTACGCGCAGCACGGGCGCATGATGCCCGAGGACTGGAAAGAGCGCATAGGCGGGCACGAAGCGATTTATTTCGGCGCGATCGGGTGGCCCGACATCGCGCCGGATCATGTCGTGTTGTGGGAGTCGCTGTTCAAGTTCCGGCGCGAATTCGATCAGTACATCAACCTGCGCCCTGTACGCCTGATGCCCGGGGTGAAATCGCCGCTGGCCGATCGCAAGCCGGGCGATATCGATTTTTTCATCGTCCGCGAGAACACCGAAGGCGAGTATTCCAACAGCGGCGGCATTCTTTTCGAGGGCACCGAGCGCGAAGTGGTCATCCAGGAAAGCGTCTTTACCCGTATTGGCGCCGATCGCGTGCTGAAGTTCGCCTACGAACTGGCCCGGAAGCGCGGCAAGCACCTGACGGCCGCGACCAAATCCAATGGCATTTCCATCTCGATGCCGTGGTGGGACAAAAGGGTGGCCGAAGTCGGCAAGCAGTATCCGGATGTGCGCTGGGACAAATTCCACATCGACATCCTGTGCGCGCATTTCGTGCAGCGGCCCGATACCTTCGATGTTGTGGTGGCGTCCAACCTGTTTGGCGATATCCTGTCCGACCTGGGGCCTGCCTGCACCGGGACGATAGGCATCGCGCCCTCGGCCAACCTGAATCCCGAGCGCAAGTTTCCGTCGCTGTTCGAACCCGTGCATGGTTCGGCGCCCGATATCTACGGCAAAGGCATCGCCAACCCTATCGGCCAAATCTGGAGCGGGGCGATGATGCTGGATTTCCTGGGTTATCCGCAGGCCGCCGGCGACGTCGTCAAGGCCATCGAAACGGTGCTGGAAAACGGCCCGCGCACGCCCGACATGGGCGGCACGGCGAGCACGAAAGAGGTGGGCCAGGCCGTGGCCGACCAGGTCGCGCGCGGCGGGTAGCGGTCCGAACCGGCGGGCGTGCTCAGGCTGGCTTTCTGTCAGCCTTGCGCAGGCCCGACCAGACGATGGCGCCTATCATCAGGATGCCGCCCAGCACCGCCCGCATCGACGGGTACTGGGCAAACAGCACCGCCGCAAAGAAAATGGCATAGATGGGCTCCAGCGCAATGACAATGCCGGCGCTGCGCGCCTTCAGGACCATCAGGCTGGATACCAGCAGATAGTGCGACAGCGCTGTGCAGAGCACACCCAGCAAGGCCAGCCATAGCCAGTCTATGGCGCCCAACTGGGTGACGGCGGGAATGGAAAACGGCAGGGTCAACAGGGCGACAAACAGATTTTCCCAGCAGGCCACCTGCTGCGCGGGGATGTGCGCCGCGGCGCGCCGGTTGATCAGCGTAAATAGGGCAAAGGCAAAACCCGACAGCACCGCCCATGCCAGCCCGATGGTGGCATCATCCTGGAAGTTGAACGAAGGGGTGACCAGCACCAGGCCCAGAGTCACCAGCAGCAAAATCAGCCATTCGCTGCGGC
This sequence comes from Pusillimonas sp. SM2304, assembly GCF_031628915.1. Taxonomy (NCBI): domain Bacteria; kingdom Pseudomonadati; phylum Pseudomonadota; class Betaproteobacteria; order Burkholderiales; family Alcaligenaceae; genus Pusillimonas; species Pusillimonas sp. SM2304. Next base: position 343,932 of record NZ_JAVLUJ010000003.1, on the reverse strand, counting down.
TGATCCTTTCCTTCAGGAAAAAATACTCGCCCAGTGTGATGAAAGCCGGGAAACTGGCGAAACCCAGCGTGGCGATGGCAACGCCGCCGATTTTCACGGCAATGAAAAAAGTGACCCAGTGCACGGCCAGCATGGCGCCCGCAATCGCCAGAATGGCCATGTTGCGCCGGTTCATGCCCTGCATGACGGACGCGCCTCGGTAGCGGATGACCGCAAACAGCGCAATCACCGCAAAGCAGGCCCGTCCGGCGGTGATGACCATGGCGTCGGCGGCGATCAGTTCGCCGAAGATGCCGGTAAGCCCGAACAATACTGCAGCGATATGAATCGCAAAAAGAGCACGCTGACGATTCATATATTCAGATACAGAAACGCAATTAGGATTTAAACTAGGCGCAGTCGAACACGCATCACACAACTACGCAAGGAGTCCGTCTTGGAAAACCAGGTTAAAGCAATACGTATCGAGAAAAATGGTGGCCCTGAAGTGCTGAAGCTCGTTTCAGTATCCGTGCCGGCCCCTCAGGAAAACGAAGTAACTATACGCCAAAAAGCGGTGGGGCTTAATTTCATCGACATCTATTTTCGTACCGGCCTGTATTCCCACCCCTTGCCGCATGGCCTGGGCTTCGAGGCCTCGGGCGTGGTCGAAGCCGTTGGCGCTGGCGTCAAGCATCTGAAAGCCGGCGACCGGGTCGCCTACGGCCAAAGCCCCATCGGCGCCTATGCCGAAGCGCGCAACGTGCCTGCGGACCGGGTCGTCAAGATTCCCAAGGGCGTGGATTTCGACCAGGCGGCGGCGCTGATGCTCAAGGGGCTCACCGTGCAATACCTGTTCAGGCAGACCTATCGCCTGCAAGGCGGCGAAACCATTCTGTTTCATGCGGCAGCCGGCGGCGTCGGCCTGATCGCCTGCCAGTGGGCCAAAGCATTGGGCGTCAAGCTGATCGGCACCGCATCCACGCCTGAAAAGGCCGCGCTGGCCAAAGCGCACGGGGCCTGGGAAGTCATCGACTACTCGCGCGAGAACGTGGTAGAGCGGGTCAAGGAACTCACCCAGGGCAAGAAAGTGCCGGTGGTCTACGATGGCGTGGGCAAAGACACATGGCTGACCTCGCTCGACTGCCTTGAACCGCGGGGCCTGATGGTCAGCTTCGGCAATGCGTCCGGTTCGGTCGAGGGCGTCAACCTGGGCGTGCTGGCCAGCAAGGGCTCCTTGTTCGTCACCCGTCCCACCTTGGGCACGCACGTTTCCACGCTCGAGAAAATGCAAGCCGCCGCCGACGAACTGTTCGGCCTGGTCGCCAAAAAGAAAATCAAAATCGCTATCGGCCAGCGCTTCCCGCTGGCACAAGCCGGCGATGCACAGGAAGCGCTGGCCGGCCGTAAAACCACCGGCGCAACCATCCTGACGCTCGACTAAACCCCCGCCCGTCCGCCCCCGCGCTTGTATAGGCGGGGGCGAAGCCGTACAGGCAGTGAACCCGGCCCTGCCCCGGGGCCAGGCTTAGCCTTCCTCGTGGTAGCGCCGCACCCGCTCGACTTCCTGCTTCGACCCCAGAATCACCCCTATCCGCTGATGCAGCGCCGTGGGCTGCACGTCAAGGATGCGCTGCGTGCCGTCGATCGCGGCGCCGCCGGCCTGCTCCACAATGAAACCCATGGGGTTGGCTTCGTACATCAGGCGCAGCTTGCCTGCCTTGCCCGATGGCCGCTCGTCGCGGGGGTACATGAAGATGCCGCCCCGCGTCAGGATGCGGTGCACGTCGGCCACCATGGAGGCGATCCAGCGCATGTTGTAGTTCTTGCCCAGCGGACCGGTCTCGCCGGCCAGGCAATCGCCGATATAGCGTTTGACCGGGGCCTCCCAGTGGCGCATGTTCGACATATTGATGGCAAATTCGGTGGTTTGCTCGGGAATCCTTATGTTTTCGCCTGTCAGCACCCACGAACCCATTTCACGGTCCAGCGTAAAGCTGACCACCCCCGTTCCCACCGTCAGGACCAGCATGGCTTGCGGACCGTAAACCGCGTAGCCCGCCGCAACCTGCTTAGCCCCGGCCTGCAGGAAATCCTGTTCGTCCACATCGCGGCCCGACGCATGGTGCGGCGCATGCAAGACCGAGAAGATCGTGCCGATGGATACATTCACATCGATGTTGGACGAGCCGTCCAGGGGATCGAACAGCAACAGGTATTCGCCCTTGGGATAGCGGTTGGGAATCAGGTGTATGGTTTCCATTTCCTCGGAGGCCATGGCGGCCAGGTGGCCGCCCCATTCGTTGGCTTCGAGCAATATTTCGTTGGACAGGACATCCAGCTTTTTCTGTACTTCGCCTTGTACGTTTTCGGTTTCCAGGCTGCCCAGCACACCGCCCAGCGCGCCCTTGCTGACCGCATGGCTGATGGCTTTGCAGGCGCGCGCCACGGTTTCGATCAGCAGGCGCACTTCCGCCGACACGGCCTGCTCCTGTCTTTGTTGTTCGACCAGATATTGGGTCAGTGTTTTACGTTTCATGCATGCTCCGGAGCTAAATGTTCAAGGCTTTTGAAATGATTTCAGATACATTGCGCGACAGACCGGCTTGCTGCCGGATGCGTTCCAGCGCCTGGCGCAGGGCATCGCGCTGCGGGGCGCCAAAGCGGGCCCAGTTATCGAATGCGCGGGCCAGGCGGGCGGCGATCTCGGGGTTGATCTGGTCCAGCGCCAGCACCTGCTCGGCCCAGAAGGCGTAGCCTTCCGGGTGGTGGATCCCTTCAAGGTTATTCAGGCAGAACTGGAAGATCAGGGCGCGGGCGCGGTTGGGGTTGCGCAGCGAAAAGGCCGGATGCACCATCAGCGCGCGGACTTTGTCGACCGAGGTAGAGGGCGCCACGGCTTGCAGCGTGAACCATTTGTCCATGACCAGCGCATCGTGCTGCCATTGTTCGTAGAAGTGATCCAGCGCCTCTGCGCATTCGGCAGAGCTGGAGTAGTGGACCAGGGCCGACAGGCCGCCCATGCGGTCAGTCATATTCCTTGCGCTGTAGTATTGGTCCAGCGCCAAGGCTTCGGCCTGGGGGTGGCCGGCCGCCATCAGGTAGGCAAGCGCCAGGTTTTTCAGGGCGCGCCGGCCCGACGACAGCGGGTCGGGCTGATAAGGCGCGCCGGTATCGCTTGCGGCGCGATAAGTGTCCAGCCACTGGCCGGCCAACGCCTTGCCCAGCTCGGCACGCAGGAATCGGCTGGCCTGCACGACGCCCAGCGGGTTCATGGGCGCTGTTTTTTCAAGGAGCTCTTTTTGGCTGGGCAGGCTCAGGACCCGGGCCTTGTAGGCGGCGGTCAGCGTGGTGTCGTCGAGCAGGCTGCGCCAGGTATCGACAAAATGCGGATCTATGCCGGCTTGGGCGCCATCGGAAAAAGATTTCACCAGCGCCAGCAACTGGCGTGTGGCGAGCTCTTGCCCGGCCTCCCAGCGGGCGAAGGGGTCGGTGTCGTGCTGCGCCAGCAAGGTCAGGTCGGCGTCGCTTCGATCCACGTCGACAATCACCGGCGCTGAAAAATGCCGCAATAGCGATGGGACGGGCCGCTCGGGAATGTGGGTGAAGGTCCAGGTCTGTTCCTCTTGGCAGAGCTCAAGCAGAATGGTGTCGTGCACCGCGCCTTCGTGCGTGATGGCGAGCGGCTGCCCGGCCTGCCCCAGCAGGCCCATGGCGAACGGGATATGCAGGGGGGGCTTGGGCAAGGGCGGGTTGCTGAGCTTTTCAATGCCCACCGCGGCGTTGTGCTGGCGTAGGGTGATGGCGCATGTTTGACTGTCCGCGTCATAGGAAAGCCTGGCCTGCACGCGCGGCGTGCCGGCCTGCGAATACCAGCGGCGGAAGATGTCGAAGTTTTTTCCGGGATTTTGCCGCGAATAGACGGTTTCCATGGCGCTGACGAAATCGTCGCAGGTGACCGCCGCGCCGTCGTGGCGCCGGAAATACTCGGCCAGCCCGGCCTGGAACCCTTCTTCGCCTAGCAGGGTGTGTTGCATGCGTATGACCTCGGCCCCTTTTTCGTAGACCGTGGCGGTGTAGAAGTTGCCGATTTCCTGATAGCTTTCAGGCCGGATGGGGTGGGCCATGGGGCCTGCGTCTTCCGGGAACTGCGCTACCCGCAGTGTGCTGACATCGTCGATGCGCTTGACCGCGCGCGCGCTGGCCGCTTCCGGGCCGCTCAAGCCCTGGGCCAGCATGTCGGCCGAAAATTCCTGGTCGCGGAAGACGGTCAGCCCTTCCTTGAGCGATAGTTGGAACCAGTCACGGCAGGTAACGCGGTTGCCGGTCCAGTTATGAAAATATTCATGGCCGATGACGGCCTCGATGGCGCGATAGGCGGAATCCGTCGCCGTGTCGGCATCGGCCAGGACATAGGCGGCGTTGAATACGTTCAGCCCCTTGTTTTCCATCGCGCCCATATTGAAGTCGCGTGCCGCCACGATCATGAAGCGGTCCAGGTCCAGCTCCAGGCCGAAGCGGTCCTCGTCCCACTTGACCGACCGGTCCAGGCAGTCGAGCGCCCATTCCGTCTTGTTTTTTGTGCCGATGTCGCTATATACCTGCAACAAGGCCGGGCGCCCGCTTCGTGTCTGTATCGTCTGTTCGCGGCAGTCGAAATCGCCGGCGACCAGGGCAAACAGATAACTGGGCTTGGGGTGGGGATCTTCCCACACCGCCTCGTGCATGCCATCGGGCAAATCGCGCTGTTCGAGCAGGTTGCCATTGGAGAGCAGCAGGGGATAGCGTTGCTTGTCGGCGCGCATGCGGACGCGATAACGGGCCATGACGTCGGGCCTGTCTGGAAACCAGCTTATGCGCCTGAAGCCTTCCGCTTCGCATTGGGTAAACAGCTGGTCGCCCGATACGTAGAGCCCCATCAGGCTTGAATTTTGCTGGGGCTGGCATACGCTGACAATCTCGAGCGTGACAGGGCCGGCGCCGGGGAACACCGTCAAGGTTTCGTCCTGCAGGCGATATTGATCCGGGCCGAGCGCGATGCCATTCAGGACGATGGATTCAAGTTGCAGGTCTTGTCCGTTCAGGACCAGGGGTTGCGGTTCCGGCGTTGCCGGCTCGAAGTGCAATTGCGCACGCACGCGGGTCTGGGCCGGATTCAGCTCGAAATCCAGCAGCACCTGTGGCAGGCGGTAGGGATAAGGTTGATAATCGTGGCGTGAAATAGTGGGGGCGGTATCGGTGCGCATAGCAATCAGTAGATAATGTCCAGACTCACGTATTGTAGTGTTAGCTTCATGTTGCGGTTTTTACATAGCCGATGCAACCTTTGGCCGAACGCCATGGTCTTATACAGATCGGGTAGCATGCGAATACCGGTGTAGGGTGTTGCAGTGCAGTAAGCCGATCAGCGTCATTATCAAGCAGGGGGAAGTATGCGGCACACATTTCATCAATACCAACGCTCGATGGGGCGGCTGATGGCCGTCGCGGCCGGCGCCTTCCTGGTGGCCGGTTGCGCTTCTACGCTATCGGCAAGGGTCACCAGCTATCAGCAGTGGCCGGCCAATGCGCAAGGCGAGTCCTATCGTATCGTGCAGGCCGCCGGACAAGAGAATAATCTGGAATTTCAGAATGTGGCCGACATGATACGGGCGTCGATAGGCCAAACAGGCCTGGTCGAGGCTCAGCCGGGCAGCACGGCCCGTTTCAACCTGCATATCAGCTACGATAATCCGGTGACTAAAACCTGGGTGCAGCGTTATAACGACCCTTATCTGAATGACGGCTGGATGGGTCCCGCCTTCGGCGGATATTATGGCGGCTTTCGCGGATGGGGGGGCGGTATATATATGTCGCCCTCGGTATCGAACTTCCCCGTTGATATTTATAAAAATACCTTGACGGTCATTATTAACGATAATCGGAATAATAATGCCGAGGTTTATAGGTCAAGCGCGGTTAATGCCAGCTCCGGGGATAATCTCATGCAGGCCATGCCTTATCTGGCCAGGGCGGTATTTGACCGGTTCCCGGGGAATAACGGGCAGACCCGTGAAGTCGAGTTCGAAAGAAGGCGCTAAGGCGATATCCAGCCGGCGCCTTGCTGTTCGGCAGGCCCCGGCCGGCCTGCCGCAGCCAGCATCAGCCCGAAATCAAAAACTCGCTGCGGTTCTTGCCATCGGCCTCGGCGTGCGTGATCCAGCGGGGCGCCTTGCCCCGGCCCGTCCAGGTTTCGCCCGTTTGGGGGTGGCGGTACTTAATGGGGACACTGCGTTTTGCCACGGCGCCGGCCGGCGACTTGCGCGCGGGGCTTGTGCCGGTTTTCTTGTTGTAGGCTGCGGCAATGTCGTCCGGCGTGATATCGTATTCACGCATCGACCGAATGATGGATGTCATGACCGGGCCGCGGCGTTTTGCCTGTAGCGCTTTGGCCTGTTTCTGGAGCTTCTGTATTTCTTTTTCTATTTTTTGCATAAGGGCAGAATGTGTATCGCGCGTCATTCGATATTCCTGTAATAAGGGTTGCAGAGACTTACCGTTAATATGCCCGGCTTTTCAGCCTGCGCAGCACTTAGTTCGATTGGCTTTCCATTGGCGGGATGGAAAGGCATATATTTAAAGATAAATGCTGCGGCCCAAGCCGCGTATTATAGCGATTAATATGCTGATTAACTATGAACGGAACAGAAAATAATTTCAGCGTTGCCGCCATTCAAATGGTGTCTTCGCCCCGGGTTGAAGATAATCTGGATCAAGCGGCGGCGCTGATTGCCCAGGCGGCGCAGGCGGGCGCCCAATTGATTGCGCTGCCCGAATACTTCTGTTTTATGGGGCATAAAGACGTCGATAAACTGGCTATTAAGGAAGCGCCCGGAAATGGCCCCATTCAGGCGTTTCTGTCCGGCCAGGCCCGCCAGCACGGAATATGGCTGGTGGGCGGAACCCTGCCGCTCGATAATGACGAACCGCAGCGTATTTTTAATACCAGCCTGGTTTATGACCCCTCTGGAAAGCAAGCGGCACGCTACGACAAGGTTCATTTATTCGGTTTTAAAAAGGGCCAGGAATGCTACGACGAATCCCTGTCCATCCGGCCCGGCCAGAACGCGCCTCAAACGGTCATGTTGCCGTGTGGGCGTGCCGGGCTTTCCATTTGCTACGACTTGCGCTTCCCCGAGTTTTTCAGGGCCATGGGCGATGTGAACCTGATTGTGCTGCCCGCGGCCTTCACCTATACAACCGGCTCGGCGCATTGGGAAATTCTGCTGCGCGCCCGCGCGATCGAGAATCAATGCTACGTGTTGGCGCCGGCCCAGGGCGGCGAGCATGAAAATGGCCGCCGGACATGGGGGCATTCTGTTCTAATTGATCCTTGGGGCGACATCATCGACCGTGTCGAGCAAGGGCCGGGTATGGCCGCAGGCACAATCAGCCTTGAACGAATTTCCGATGTCCGGGCCTCTTTGCCCGCATTGAAGCATCGCACGATGTAAACACAGTAACGGACTCATTTATTTATGAAAATTGCGGATCCCGCCATTAATGCTCTGGCCACGGCCAAATCGGTTTTGCTGGACCCTTGGGGCTTGAGCGAATCAGACATGGCCCGCGCCCTGAGCGAGATTTTCACTCATAAGGTCGATTATGCCGACCTGTATTTCCAATATACGCGCAGCGAAGGCTGGAGCCTGGAAGAAGGTATCGTCAAGACAGGCAGTTTTTCCATTGAGCAGGGCGTGGGTGTGCGCGCCATCAGTGGCGAGAAAACCGCTTTTGCCTATTCCGACACCTTGTCTTCCGATGCCTTGCTTTCGTCGGCCCGTGTGGTGCGCACCATCGGGCGCCAGGGGGCCGGACGCCAGAAGGTGATCAGCGGTCACCCGCCGCCCGCCCACGGCCTTTACCCTGCCATCGATCCGGTCAATACCTTGTCGGCGCCTGAAAAAGTGGCTTTGCTGGAGCGGGTCGAAGCAATGGCCAGGGCCTCCGACCCGCATATCATCCAGGTCATGGCGGGCCTGGGCGCAGAATACGACGTCATCCTGGTCGCGGGCAGCGACGGGCGGCTCGCCGCCGATGTTCGCCCGCTGGTGCGCCTGTCGCTGACCGTGATCGCCGAGCGCAACGGCCGGCGCGAAATGGGGCATGGGGGCGGCGGGGGCCGTACAGGCCTGGGCTATTTCACCGACGACATCCTGCGTTCCTACGTGCGGCGCGCCACGCACGAAGCACTGACCAATCTTGAAGCCCGGCCCGCGCCGGCAGGCCAAATGACGGTGGTGCTGGGTTCCGGCTGGCCCGGCATCTTGCTGCACGAAGCCGTCGGCCACGGGCTCGAGGGCGACTTCAACCGCAAGGGGTCCAGCGTATTTTCCGGCAGGATCGGCGAGCGTGTCGCCTCTAAAGGCGTAACCGTCGTCGACGATGGCACGATTGCCGATCGCCGCGGCTCGCTCAATATCGATGACGAGGGCAATGCAACGCAGCGCAATGTGCTGATCGAAGACGGTATTTTGAAGGGCTATATGCAGGACTCAATGAATGCCCGGCTGATGAAAATGCCTGTGACGGGCAATGGACGGCGCGAATCCTATGCGCATCTGCCCATGCCGCGCATGACCAATACCTATATGCTGGCCGGGCAAACGCCGCCAGAGGAAATCGTCGCATCGGTCAAGAAAGGCCTGTATGCCGTCAATTTCGGCGGCGGCCAGGTCGATATCACCAGCGGCAAATTCGTTTTCTCGGCTTCCGAGGCCTACATGATAGAAAACGGCAAGGTGACCTATCCGGTCAAGGGCGCCACGCTCATCGGCAACGGACCGGACGCCATGAACCAGGTCAGCCTTATTGGTAATGATTTGCAACTGGACTCGGGCGTGGGCACCTGCGGCAAGGAAGGGCAGAGCGTACCGGTGGGCGTCGGCATGCCGACATTGCGGATGGACGGCCTGACGGTTGGCGGTACCGCCTGATCCATACGACGTTTATCGGGTGCGGCCGCTCCGCACCCCTGGCCTCATAGCGGGCTAGACACAGAAAAAGGGCCGGAGGGTGTGTCAAACCCCTCCGGCCCTTTTGCGTACTGCGCTGATTTCCCCCTTCCAGGCGTGTAAAGCCTCCCGATGCGTTGGTTGACATCATTGGTTTGCGCGCTTATGATTTCTATAGAAATTAATTGGATTGAATTCTTTTTGATCATGACGACTACATCATCTTCTGCTCAGCAGTACGATTTGCGCATTTTGCGCGCCTTGAGACGCATTACGCGTTCGGTTGCGCTGCATTCGCGCCAGTTGGCGGCCTACAGCAACATTACGGCGCCGCAACTGATCTGCCTGCGCGCGGTCATCGACCACGGGCCGCTGACCGCCACGGCCATCAGCCGTGAAATCCATGTCAGCGCCAGCACCGTGGTCGGCATTCTTGATCGTCTCGAGGACAAAGGTTTGATCAACCGGGAACGGGGCCGCGAAGACCGCCGCATCGTCTTTGTGACGGCAACCGAGGCCGGCATCAAGCTTGCCCACGAAACGCCTTCCCCGCTGCAGAAAAAACTTGCAGACGCATTGAATGCCTTGCCCGAGCTGGAGCAAGCCACCATCACCATGTCGCTTGAACGCATCGTCGACTTGATGGAGTCCGATGGCGTCGCGCCAGTGGAAGCACCCGGCGAGCTTGCCTCGCCGATTCTCGATGTGCCCCTTGGGGGCGCGCTTCCCGAATCGGGACTGGTCGTGTGACAGATTGCGAAACTATCTTCTCCTCGATCAAGCCCACAGCAAGCGCAGACGACACGTGCTGCACTGACTCCCCTGCGTGGATGCGCGCCCCGCAAAAAGGCGACGCGGCAGGCATCCACCGTCTTATCGCCGAGTGCCCCCCGCTCGACCTCAATTCCGTTTACACCTACCTGCTCCTAAGCGAATACTTCGGCCAGACGTGCATTCTGGCCGGCTCGGGCGACACCCTGCACGGTTTTGTGTCCGGCTATGTGCCGCCGCAGCGGCCCGATACGCTTTTCGTCTGGCAGGTCGCCGTGCACGAGCGGGCGCGCGGCCAGCGTCTGGGGCGGCGCATGCTGCAGAATCTGCTGCAGCGCCCCGGCCTCGCCCACATTCAATTCATAGAAACCACCGTCGGTCCGGACAACAGCGCATCACGTGGCATGTTTGCGGGTCTGGCCCGGCAATTGCTTGCGCCTGTCAACGAGCAGCCGCTGTTCGAGCGGCATATGTTCGGGCCGCAAGCCCACGAAGACGAGCCCTTGCTGCGCATCGGGCCGTTTCGTTCCGAATTGCTTCGATAAGAAGCAAGTCGTTCAACAGTCGAGGCGTCAGGAAATATTCGGCGCACTGGCCGGTTTTTTTCTGATCGGCGCCTCACAACCAGGAGAGGAAAACATGATGGACTTAAAAATATTTGACCGGATGGAGTCGGAGGTGCGGGGCTACGTTCGGTCGTTTCCTGTCATCTTCAAACAAGCTCGCGGCTCCGTACTGATCGATGAAGCAAAAAAAGAATACATAGATTTCTTCAGCGGTGCCGGAACCCTGAATTACGGCCATAACAATCCCATTCTGAAGCAGAAGCTGATCGAGTATCTGGACACGGATGGCGTGGTGCATGGCCTGGATATGGCAACAAGCGCCAAGAAATATTTTCTTGAAACGGTAGACCAGGTGCTGCTCAAGCCGCGCAACTGGGAATACACCCTTCAATTTACCGGGCCCACCGGCACGAATGCGGTAGAAGCCGCGCTCAAGATCGCGCGGCAAGTCAAGGGCCGGCAAAACATCATTTCGTTCACGCACGGATTCCATGGCGTCAGCGGCGGTTCGCTGGCGGTCACGGCCAACGCCAAATTCCGCCAGGCGGCCGGCGTGGCGTTGAGCAATACGTCCTTCATGCCTTTCGATGGCTATATGGGCCCCGATGTGAACACCATCGCTTATCTCGAGCGCATGTTGAACGATAACAGTAGCGGGCTGGACCATCCCGCTGCTGTTATCGTTGAAACGGTGCAGGGTGAAGGCGGCGTCAATGTGGCGTCCAAGCGCTGGCTGAAAGAGCTGCAAAGGGTATGCCGCCAGCACGACATGCTGTTGATCGTGGACGACATCCAGGTCGGCTGCGGCCGTACCGGCAACTTCTTCAGCTTCGAGTCGGCCGGCATCGAGCCCGACATCATCACGCTGTCCAAGTCCTTGTCGGGCTTTGGCTTGCCGATGTCGCTGGTGTTGATGAAGCCCGAGCACGATATTTGGAAGCCGGGCGCTCATAGCGGCACCTTCCGCGGCAACAACATGGCGTTCGTGACGGCGGCCCAGGCCCTGGACAGCTACTGGCGCGACGATACCTTTGCCCAGAACACGCAACGCAAGGAACGCCTGGTGCGCGACTGGCTGGAAAACCTGGTTCACAGCTATCCCATGGCGGGGCTCAGCGTGCGTGGCCGCGGGCTGATCCAGGGCCTGGTGACCCCGGCGGACGATGACCTGGCTGGCCTGATCGCCAAGAAGGCGTTCGAGCGCGGCGTGGTGATCGAAACCTCGGGCGCCAATGACGAAGTGCTGAAGTTACTGCCGGCCCTGACTATCGAGGACGAGTTGCTGACGCGCGGTCTGGAGGTCATCGAACGCAGCCTGGCGGAAGCGCTGGCAGAGAAGGGCGTGCGTGCCCGTGTATTGAAATTTGGAGGACAGGCAGGATGATCGTCAGGAACGTCAAAGATGTGATCGGCACCGAGCACGAAGTAAAGACCCAGAATTGGCTTAGCCGCCGTGTGCTGCTGCAGAAAGACGGCATGGGGTTTTCCTTCCACGAAACGGTGATCTTTCCGGGTACGGAAACGCATATCCATTACCAGAACCATCTGGAAGCGGTGTGGTGCGTGGAAGGCGACGGAGAAGTCGAAACCATAGCCGATGGCAAGAAGTATGCCTTGGGCCCCGGCGTGGTGTATGCGCTGGACAAGAATGACGAGCATTGGCTGCGCGGCGGCAAAGAGCCGCTGCGCGTGATCTGCGTCTTCAATCCGCCGTTGACCGGCTTCGAGGTGCACGACGATAAAGGGGTGTATCCGCTGGTCACCGACGCGGCTTGAGCGCGAAGGAGTAAACAGATGAATATATTGATGAAGGATCTGTACGCGTCGCGTACAGACCGAACCTCTGCCATCATTGCCCGCCGCGACCCGGTGGTCTATGGGGGCGGCGCTTATGCGGACGCGCTGGCGTCCGCGCAGGTGGCTTCATACGAACGCGATGGCTTCCTGATGCTGGAAGACGTCTTCAGCGAAGACGAGGTGCAAGGCTTGCTGGACGAGGTCAAGCGCATGAGCGCCGATCCGTCCATCACCAACCTGGAAGAGGCCATTACCGAACCCGGCAGCGATGCGGTCAGGTCGATTTTCCGGGTGCACCAGTTGAGCCAGATGATGGACAAACTGGCGCGCGACCCGCGCTTGATCCATGTGGCCAGGCAGTTGCTGGGCTCCGAAGTCTATATGCATCAATCCCGGGCGAACATGAAGCCGGGCTTCAAGGGCAAGGAGTTCTACTGGCATTCGGACTTTGAAACCTGGCATGTCGAGGACGGCATGCCGGGCATGCGCGCGCTGAGCTGCTCGGTCTTGCTGACCGACAACAATGCCTGCAATGGTCCTTTGATGCTGTTGCCCGGCTCGCATCAGCAATTCATATCCTGCCAGGGCGTCACACCCGACAACCACTACAAGAAGTCGCTTAAAAAGCAAGAGTATGGCGTGCCCGACACCCTGAGCCTGCAACTGCTGGCCGAGCAGGGCGGCATTCAGGCCATGACCGCCCGCGCGGGTTCCGTCGTGTTCTTCGATTGCAACACCATGCACGGTTCCAACGGCAATATTTCGCCATGGCCGCGCGCCAACGTATTCATGGTGTACAACAGCGTGGAAAACACGCTGGAGCCGCCAAAATATGGTCTGGCGCCACGTCCGGAGCATATCGCCACGCGTAAAAGCTTCGACCCGCTGGTGCCGCTCGACGCCACCGTGACCGCTTAGGCGCCTGGCGGTCCGGGCCGAATCCGCCTGGACACAAGACTGCACCCCGGCGGCGGACCCTAGGATCCGCCGCCGGGGTGTTTTTGTTTGCGGGCCAAGCCGGCGGTGCCGGCGTCATGCCGTTTCAGCCGGGGTTGATGAATCCCTTCAGGAACTCTTGAGTGCGCACTTCGCGGGGCGAGGTGAATACCTGTTCCGGCGGGCCTTCCTCGACGATGCGGCCTTTGTCGAAGAAGCAGACACGGTCCGATATCTGCTTGGCGAACTGCATTTCGTGCGTCACCAGCAGCATGGTCAGGTCATCCTCTTCGGACAGGCGCTGGATGACGCTGAGCACTTCGCCCACCAACTCCGGGTCCAGCGCCGAGGTCGGTTCGTCAAACAGCATGATGTTGGGCTTCATGGCCAGCGCCCGGGCGATGGCGACCCGCTGCTGCTGCCCGCCCGATAACTGGCTGGGGAATTTGTCGGCCTGGTCCGAGAGCCCGACCAGGTCGAGGTATTCTTCGGCGCGCTGGTTGGCTTTTTCTTTGGACAGGCCCAGCACATGCACGGGCGCTTCGGTAACATTGCGCCGCACCGTCATGTGGGGAAACAGGTTGAACTGCTGAAACACCATCCCCATTTCTTTGCGCATCTCGCGCAGATGCGCCTCGCTGGCCGGAACCAGCTGATCGTTCTGGCGTTCATGCCAGAGCGGCCGGCCGGCAACGTGAATGACGCCTTCATTGATCGTTTCCAGCGTCATGAGTATGCGCAGGACGGTGGACTTTCCCGAGCCGGACGGCCCGATGATGGTGACTTTCTCGCCTTTCCTGACGCAGAAATCCAGTGCGTCGAGCACGGTCACATCGCCAAAGCGCTTGACGACTTTGTCGAACTGGATAATGGGCTCGGCCTCTTGTCCGGCCATGGCGGCCGCCGGGCCCACGGGCGCCTTCGCTTCGTTGGCTGCTTCGTTCATTTCAGGGGTATCCCTTGCTTGGGCAGGCGCCGGTCAAGATGGCGTATGGCTGCCGAAGCGACTAAAGTCATAATAAGGTACAGGCCGCCCACCATGGAAAGCGGCACCAGGTAATTAAAGGTGCGGTCGCCAATAATCTTGGCCACATTGAGCATTTCCAGTACCGACACCACCGACAGCACCGGCACATCTTTCATGATGGAAACCAGATAGTTGCCCAGCGCCGGGATGATGCGGGGGATGGCCTGCGGCACGATGATGACGCTGAATGTGCGCAGCGGCGACAGGTCCAGCGCGCAGGCGGCCTCGGTCTGGCCGCGTGTGATCGACTCAATGCCGGCCCGGTAGACCTCCGAGGTGTAGGCGCTGTACTGAATACCCAGGGCCAGCGCCCCCGTCAGGAAAGCGGGCAGCACAATGCCATACTCGGGCAGCACGTAATACAGGAAAAACAGCTGCACCAGCAGGGGGGTGTCGCGGATGAACTCGGTAATCAGGCGCGCCGGCCATGACACGATGCGCAGCCGGGACGACTTCAGCGCCGCCAGCACCAGGCCCAGCACGGCCGCAACGAAAAATCCCAGGACGGTGGCCTGTATGGTCACGACCAGGCCCTTGAACAGGATGGGCAGTATCGATGACGCGAAAAGCCAGTTGTTGGTGGTGTCCCACTCTATACCGAACAGCATGCTCAGGTCCTCCCCGCGCGCCAGCGCCCGACGGAACGTTCCAACAGCTTCATGATGGCGGTCAGAACCAGCGCCATGCCGAAGTACATGAACAGCAGCAGGGTGTAGATCGTGACGCTGTCCTGCGTGAAGTTGCGGATCTGTTCGGCCCGGAAGGCCAGGTCGCCCAGGCTGATCAGCGAAACCAGCGCCGTGTCTTTCAGGTTCTGGACCGCCAGATTGCCGAAACTGGGCATCATTTCAGGGATGGCCTGCGGCAGCGAGATGCGCCACAGGACCTGCCTGGGGGTGAAGTCAAGCGCCTTGGCCGCTTCATGCTGGGAGGGCGGCACCGCCTGGATGGCGCCGCGTACGACTTCCGCGCCGTAAGCGCCGATGTTCAGGCTCAAGGCCAGCGTACCGGCAATGACAGGCGGAAGCCGCAGGTCTATGCCGATGGCCTGGCCCAGGACGGGTAGGGCGAAATAAAGCCAGAACAGCTGGACCAGCAGGGACGTGCCCCGGAATACCTCGATAAAGCAGATCGATATCCCTTTGGCAAGCCAGTTATAGGAGATTTTTCCTATGCCAAAGGCAAAGGCGAAAAACGCGCCCAGGATGGTCGAATAAACCGTCAGTTGTATCGTTACCCAGGCACCTTGCAGCAGCGGCGTGCTGTAGCTAAGCCATTCCATCGGATGCTTGCGCTTTACTCAGCGCAGAGTTGCTCGGTGGTTTTGCTGAACGACTCTTTGGCATCGGTAGGGCTGAAGCCGTACTGAGAAAGGATTTTTTCCCAGTCCTCTGTCTTCTTGAACTTGGCCAGCTCGGTATTGACCGCAGCGCGGAAATCCTCTGAATTCTGGCTGAAGGTGAAGCTGCCCCAACTGCGCGCCGGCGCGCCGTCGATCACGGGATCAGTAAAGTTCTTGGCGGCTTCTACTTTCTTGCTTTTCCCCGCCAGCTCGCCCACGGTCAGGCTGGTCGCCGCATAGGCGCTGGCACGCCCGGTCGACACGGTGGAAATGGCATCGGCGTTGTTCGAGATCGTGACCATCCGGTCTGCCGGCACACCCAGCGCCTGAAGCATTTCAAGCTGGTCGGCGCCCGCCATGATGGCGACTTTCTTATCGGACTTGGCAAAGTCCTCGTAGGTGTGCACGTCGTCCGGGTTGCCCTGGGCGACCAGCAGCCCTTCGCCGTACGAGCTGTTGGGCTCTGAAAAAAGCACTTCCTTGCAGCGTTGCGGCAAGATGGCCATCTCGGCCGCGACCATGTCGAAGCGATTGGCCCGCAGCCCGGGGATCAGTGAGCCGAAGTTGGTCGTCACCCACTCGATCTTGCCGATGCCCAACTGCTCCATGATGTGTTTGGCCGTATCGGGCCCCACGCCCTTGGCCTGCCCGTCAAGGTCCATATAGCCATAAGGGATTTCGTTGGCCACGGCAATGCGGACGGTGCCGCGATCTTTGATTTCCTGCAGGCTGGCAGCTGTGGCCTGACCGGCCAGGCTGCCTGTCAGCGAGGCGGCCAGGACATAAAGCGCCGCTTTTTTTATCGTGTTCATTGCATATCCTTTTGCTGTGGTTGATAAGCTGCGTTCCAGTCAAGGCCGCGCTTTTCAATTGGCTCAGAAATGATCATCAATAAAATCATACACTACATAATTATTTGAACTCAAATTAATATTAGTGTAATGGACACGTTGACGGCGCCTATCCCTCTGGTTTTTGCAGGGCAGGCCTGATTTTTTATTGGCAAGATAAAAACTCTATGCTAGGATTGGCCTCTATGTACCGCGCAAGCCCATTTTTCTTTTTTTATTTTTTTGCTTTTCCAAAACCGCTGGTGGAGGAAGGGAAGCGTTGTACGCAGTAAAAAGAACCAAATTCCCAAAAAGCCGCCAGCGTCGCTAGGCGGCTTTTTTTGTACCGCCAGCAGGCGGGCACAATTACTCTGGAGTCTAGCTGTGTCGCACAATACTGATGATTTACGTATCCGGGAAATCAAGGAACTTAGCCCGCCCGCCCATGTTATGCGCGAGTTTCCCTGCACGACCGGCATTTCGTCCACGGTGTATGGCGCCCGCCGTGCCGTACACGATATTTTGCATGGCTCCGATGACCGCCTGGTCGTGGTGATCGGCCCGTGTTCCATCCATAATCCGGTCGCCGCCCTTGAATATGCCAAACGCCTCCTGGCGCAGCGCGAGCATTTCAAAGGCGAGCTTGAAATCATCATGCGGGTGTATTTCGAGAAACCCCGCACGACCGTCGGCTGGAAGGGGCTGATCAACGACCCGGGGCTGGACGGCAGCTTCAATATCAACCTGGGGCTGCGCACCGCGCGTGAACTGCTCATTGGCGTCAATGCGCTGGGTTTGCCGGCCGGTTGCGAGTTCCTGGACATGATCACGCCCCAGTACATCGCCGATCTGGTTTCCTGGGGCGCCATTGGGGCAAGAACCACGGAAAGCCAGGTGCACCGCGAACTGGCGTCGGGGCTGTCCTGCCCGGTCGGGTTCAAGAACGGCACCGACGGCAATACCAAGATCGCGATCGATGCCATCAAGGCGGCGTCGCAACCGCATCACTTCCTGTCCGTCACCAAGGGCGGACATTCCGCCATCGTTTCCACGGCAGGCAACAACGACTGCCATGTCATCCTGCGGGGCGGCAAAACCCCCAATTACGATGCCCAGAATGTCGAGGCGGCCTGCCAGGCGATGATCAAGTCGGGGCTGCGCCCGCGCATCATGGTCGACGCCAGCCACGCCAATAGCAATAAAGACTACAAGAACCAGCCGCTGGTGCTGGAAGATGTCGCCGGGCAAATGGAAGCCGGTGACGAGCGCATATTCGGGGTCATGATAGAAAGCAATCTGGTGGGTGGACGCCAGGACCTGGTCGCGGGCCAGAATCTGACTTACGGGCAAAGCATTACCGACGGCTGCATCGACTGGGATGACTCTGTGCGGGTGCTTGAGCGCCTGGCGGCGGCTGTCCGGCATCGTCGCCAGACATCTGTGCAATCGGCAAATGCCCTGATCGGCAGCAAGGCGTAAAACCCGTTAGTATGGGGTATAAAGCTAAGATAGCAAGCAGCAAGGTTTCCAGGAGTCCAGGCATGAACGCCCCTGTTGTTTCAGAAGTATTGCGTCGCGCTATTCCGGCCGGCTTTCTTGAAGCGCTGGCCGAAAGGTTTGGCGACCGCTTTTCGACCGCCCATGCCGTACGCGAGCATCATGGGCGCGACGAATCGCCGTATCCGCCGATGTTGCCCGATGGGGTGGTGTTTGCTTCCAGCACGGAAGATGTCGCCTGGGTGGCGCGCCATTGCCATGAGCACAAGGTTGCGCTGATTCCTTATGGCGTCGGGTCGTCGCTCGAAGGGCATCTGCTGGCCATCCAGGGCGGCATCAGCCTGGATCTTTCGGGCATGAACCAATTGGTGGCCGTCAACCCCGAAGACTTCACCGCGACGGTGCAAGCCGGGGTCACCCGCAAGCAGTTGAATGACGAAATCCGCAATACGGGTCTGTTCTTCCCCATCGATCCGGGGGCGGACGCCAGCCTGGGCGGCATGGCGGCAACCCGGGCTTCGGGCACAAATGCGGTGCGCTATGGCACCATGCGCGAAAATGTCATGTCCCTGAAGGTGGTCACGGCCGACGGCCGCGTCATCGAAACCGCCAACCGGGCCCGGAAGTCATCGGCGGGCTACGACCTGACCCGTATCTTCGTCGGCAGCGAAGGCACTTTGGGCATCATTACCGAAGTCACCCTACGCCTGTATCCACAGCCCGAAGCCATATCGGCCGCCATCTGTAACTTTCCCACGCTGCAAGCCGCCGTGCAAAGCGTGATCGAGATCATACAGATGGGGGTGCCTGTGGCCCGCGTCGAATTCATGGACACCTGGGCTGTCAAGGCCACGAATGCCTACAGCAAGCTCAGCCTGAACGAATCCCCCTTGCTGCTGTTCGAATTCCACGGCAGCCCCGCAGGGGTCAAAGAGCAGGCCGAAATCGTGCAGGGCATCGCACGCGATAACGGCGGCATGGATTTCGACTGGGCCGAGCAGCCGGAAGACCGCAGCCGCTTATGGACGGCGCGCCACAACGCCTATTTCGCCGGCCTGCAGCTGCGCCCCGGTTGCCGTGCCAGCACGACCGATGTCTGCGTACCTATTTCGCGTCTGGCCGAGTGCGTGTCCGAAACCGCCGTCGAGCTGGACCGAGCCAGTTTTCCGTATACCATCGTGGGGCATGTGGGGGACGGCAACTTCCACGTATTGATGCTGCTGGACCAAGACAATCCCGCCGAGTGGGAAGAGTCCGAGGCGCTGAATCGGCGCTTGGTCGAGCGGGCCATCCGCATGGAGGGCACCTGCACGGGCGAGCACGGCGTCGGCCTGCATAAAATGGAGTTCATGGTGGCCGAGCACGGGCGCGACGCCCTCGACCTGATGGCAAGTTTGAAGCATGCTTTCGACCCCCACAACATCCTGAATCCGGGGAAGATCATTCCGCAGGCTTGAAACGGCAGCGCCCAGCCTGGGCGCCGCCCTATAAAAACAACGATAAAGAGAGACAATGACCGATACTGTTATGAGCCCGGTGGCCGAGCATGCCCCGGATTTCGCGGGCCTGATTGCCCGGCTGGAGCCCAGCGTTCCCAGGCATTGCATTCTGTCGAAAATCGAAGACACGCGTCCCTACGAATGCGATGGCCTGTCCTTGTACCGCGCGCTCCCGCCCGTTGTCATATTGCCCGAGAACGAGGCGCAAGTCGTTGCCGTGCTGCAGGCCTGCAAGGCGTTCAATATACCCATTGTGGCGCGTGGCGCAGGCACCGGACTGTCGGGCGGGGCGATGCCGCACGCGCAAGGCATTCTGCTGGGCCTGGCAAAACTCAACCGCATCCTGAGCATCGACCTTGAAACGGCCACGGCCGTCGTGCAGCCGGGGGTTCGCAACCTGGCCATTTCGGAAGCGGCGGCGCCTTACGGCCTGTACTATGCGCCCGATCCGTCCAGCCAGATCGCCTGTTCTATCGGCGGCAATATCGCGGAAAACTCCGGCGGCGTCCATTGCCTGAAATACGGGCTGACCGTGCATAATATATTAAGGGTGCGCATGGTCACCATCGATGGCGAGATCGTCGAGCTGGGGTCCGAGGCTCCCGATAGCCCGGGGCTTGATTTGCTGGCGGCTTTCATCGGTTCCGAGGGCATGCTGGGCGTGGTGACCGAAGTCACCGTCAAGCTGATTCCCAAGCCTGCCTGCGCCCGGGTCATCATGGCCAGTTTCGCCAGTGTCGAAACCGCGGGGCAGGCCGTGACCAACATCATTGCCACGGGCATCATTCCCGCCGGGCTGGAAATGATGGACAAGCGCGCCATTCATATGGTCGAGCCTTTCGTCAAGGCAGGCTACGACCTGGATGCCGATGCCATCTTGCTGTGCGAGTCCGACGGCACCGAAGAAGAAGTCGAAGACGAAATTCAGCGCATGCTGGCTGTCTTTGAACAGGCGGGCGCCACGCGCTTGCAGGTGTCGGCGTCCGAGGCGGAGCGCCTGGTGTTCTGGGCGGGCCGCAAGAACGCATTCCCGGCTGCCGGGCGGGTTTCGCCCGACTATTACTGCATGGACGGCACCATTCCGCGCAGGCACCTGGGCCGGGTGCTGAGCGCCATCGAACAAATGGAAGACGAGTTCAGCTTGCGCTGCGCCAACGTGTTCCATGCGGGCGACGGCAATCTGCATCCCCTGATTCTGTTCGATTCCAATCAGCCGCAGGAAGTCGAGCGCGCGGAGAAGTTCGGCGCCGCCATTCTTGAGCTATGCGTGCAAGTGGGCGGGACGATCACCGGCGAGCATGGCGTCGGCCTGGAGAAGATCAATCAGATGTGCGTACAGTTCACGCGCGAGGAACTTGATTTTTTCTGCGCGTTCAAGCGCGCGTTCGATCCTTATGGCCTGCTGAATCCGGAAAAAGTCATCCCCACGCTGGTGCGTTGTGCCGAATACGGGAAGATGCATGTTCATGGCGGAGAAATCCGTTTTCCCGAGTTGCCTCGTTTTTAAAGGTTGCGCATGGATTTCGTATTATCCGAGCTTTGTCAGCAGGTCATGACCGCCCGCGGCGCGGAGCGCCCCATTTATATCCGCGGCGGCGGCACGAAAAGTTTTTACGGAGAGCCCGGCGGCCCCAGTCCCATTCCCGACACCGCCATCCTTGATATGTCGGTATGCAACGGCATCGTCAACTATCAGCCGTCCGAACTCGTCATGACCGTCAGGGCGGGCACCTTGCTCAGCGACATCGAAAAAGCGCTGGACGAACAGAATCAGATGCTGGCCTTCGAGCCGCCGCGGTTCGGGCCGGCCTCCACGATAGGCGGCAGTGTCGCCAGCGGCTTGTCCGGGCCCCGGCGCATGGCGGCGGGCAGCCTGCGTGATTTCGTCCTGGGCGCAAAGTTGCTGGATTCCTCCGGCATGGTGCTCAATTTTGGCGGCGAGGTCATGAAGAACGTGGCCGGCTACGATGTGTCGCGCCTGCTGGCCGGCTCCATGGGGATATTCGGCGCCCTGATCGAGGTGTCGATCAAGGTGGTGCCCAAACCTTTCCAGGAACGGACGTTCAGGCTGGAAGCCAGCGAAGCCCAGGCGCTTGAGCTGTTCGGCCAATGGCGGGGCCAGCCAATACCGATCACCGGCACGGCCTGGGTGGCGGAGCCTGAAGGACAGGCAGGGGCGCTGTATGTCAGGGTGTCGGGCAGCGAGCCCGCCGTGCTGAGCGGCGCCCGGAAAATTGGCGGCGAAGCCATGGCCGACGGGGAAGCGCAGTCGTTCTGGGACAGCTTGCGCGATCAGACCCACCCCTTCTTTCAGGCCCGGCCATTATGGCGTGTCGCGGTGCCGCCGCAAACCCCGGCGCTGCAGAAGGGGCCGACTCTGATTGAATGGAACGGCGGCCTGCGCTGGCTGTCGGGCGGGGCGCCGGCGGCTGATTTGCGCGATGGCGTCGGGCGGCAGGGCGGGCATGCGACGCTTTATCGTTTCGACGACAAGGCGCCTGATGTGCCCGTGTTCCATCCCTTGGCTCCCGGTTTGAAGAATATCAACCGCCGGTTAAAGCAAGAGCTTGATCCCGTAGGCATTTTTAATCCCAATCGCCTGTTTCCAGACTTTTAAGGGCACATCGTGCAAACAAATCTAGCTTCTTGGGCGCGTGACACCAATCCAGGCAAAGATGCCGATGAAATCCTGCGCCGCTGCGTCCATTGCGGGTTCTGCCTGGCAACCTGTCCCACCTATCAGGTACTGGGCGACGAGCGCGATAGCCCGCGCGGCCGCATCTACCTGATCAAGCAGGTGCTCGAGGGCGCCGAGCCGACGGAAGCCACACAGAAACATCTGGATCGCTGCCTGACTTGCCGGAACTGCGAAACCACCTGTCCGTCCGGCGTTCAATACGGGGCGCTTGTCGACATTGGACGCGATCTGGTCGATCAACGGGTCGAACGCCCAGTGTCGCAACGTTTGTTGCGCAGCGTATTGCGCCATGCACTCAATTCGCCGCTGTTCGGGCCGGCCATGTCGCTGGGGCGCCTGTTGCGCCCGATGCTGCCCGAGGTGCTTCGCAACAAGGTGCCGCAAGCCCGGCCCCTTGGCCAATTGCCTGTCGACGGGGCCCGTCATCCGCGCCAAGTGATCATGCTGGCCGGCTGCGTGCAGCCCGCCATGATGCCCACCATCGATGCGGCGACCATCCGCGTCCTGGATGCCTTGGGCATCGGCACGCGGGTCGTGCCGGGGGCGGGGTGCTGCGGCGCCATCAATTTCCACCTGGATGCCCAAGAGGCCGCGCTGGACCAGATGCGAGCCAATATCGATGCATGGCTGCCCCTGCTGGACAGCGGGGAAGCCGAGGCCGTCATCATGAATGCGTCGGGCTGCGGCGGCATGGTCAAGGAATATGCACACCATTTGCGCCATGACGCCGACTACGTCGCCAAGGCCTTGCGGCTGGTGGACAAGGTGCGCGACGTGGCCGAGATCGTTGCGCCTCATAGCGCGGAACTGAAGGCCAGGCTGGGCGGATTGCCCGAGCGCACGGCTTTCCATCCTCCGTGCACCTTGCAGCATTGGCAGGGCCTGCGCGGCGTCAGCGAAAACTTGCTGGATGAGCTGGGGTTCAATCTGCAGCCGTTCTCGGAGTCGCATTTGTGCTGCGGCTCGGCCGGCACCTATTCCGTCACCCAGCCTGAGCTGTCCAAGTCCCTGCGCACGCGCAAGCTCGATGCCATCCATGCGGCCCAGCCCGATTACATCGTTTCCTCGAACATCGGCTGCATTACGCATTTGCAAAGCGGTACCGCAACGCCCGTGCGCCACTGGATAGAGGTCGTGGACGAGGCCCTGCAATAGCAGGATTTGCGCAGGGCCGTGTCCGGCGGGCGCGTTCACCGGCGGCAACCTTTGAACGCGAAAGCGAATAAAATACCCGGCATGGTTAAAGCATCAGCAACAAAAGGACGCGTCGTCATCGGCATGTCGGGCGGAGTCGACTCTTCAGTGGCCGCGTGGCTGCTGAAAGAGCAGGGCTACGATGTATTGGGTCTTTTCATGAAAAACTGGGAAGACGATGACGACTCCGAGTACTGCTCAACGCGGCAAGACTGGCTGGATGCGGCCAGTGTGGCCGACCTGATCGGCGTCGATATCGAGGCCGTCAACTTTGCCGCTGAATACAAGGACCGGGTTTTTGCCGACTTCCTGCGTGAATACTCCGCCGGCCGCACCCCCAATCCCGATGTCCTGTGCAACGCCGAGATCAAGTTCAAAGCCTTCCTGGACCACGCCATGTCGCTGGGGGCGGATCATATCGCCACGGGGCATTATGCGCGGGTGCGCGCTGTGGACACCCCGAACGGCCGGCAACATCAGTTGCTCAAGGCGCTGGACCTGACCAAGGACCAAAGCTATTTTCTGCACCGGCTCAACCAGAACCAACTGGCGCATACCCTGTTCCCGCTGGGTGAAATCCCCAAGACGGAAGTCCGGCGCATTGCGCAGTCGCTGCAATTGCCCAATGCCGCCAAAAAGGATTCGACCGGCATCTGCTTCATCGGCGAAAGGCCTTTTCGCGAGTTTCTGAACCGCTATCTGCCCACCCATCCCGGTCCCATCAAAACGCCTGAAGGCGTGGTCGTCGGCCAGCACCAGGGCTTGTCGTTCTACACACTGGGCCAGCGCAAGGGCCTGGGCATAGGCGGCGTCAAAGGCCGCCAGCGGGACGACGGCACCGCCGACGCCTGGTATACGGCCCGCAAGGATCTGGCCAGCAACACCTTATATGTGGTGCAGGGGCATGATCATCCCTGGTTGCTGGGCCGAAGCTTGCAGGCGCTGGATGCCAGCTGGGTGGCGGGCTGTGCACCCGACCCGGGCGAGTATTCGGCCAAGACGCGCTACAGGCAGGCCGATTCGGCCTGCCGCCTGGAGGGCGCTGCCGCAGACGGCTTTTCTTTGTCGTTCACCGAAAATCAATGGGCAGTGACGCCGGGGCAGTCCGCCGTGCTGTACCAGGGCGACGTCTGCCTGGGCGGCGGCATCATCGCCTAAAGCCTGCGCACGCTGATCAGGCGTTGATGCCTTTCAGGAACATATAGATGGCCAGGGCGTACAGCATGATGGCAAAAACACGCTTGAGCTTCTTGACGGGCAGGCCGTGGGCCGCCTTGGCCCCTAAAGGCGCGGTGAAAATACTGGCTATCGCAATCAAACCCAGGGCAGGCAAAGAGATATAGCCGAACGAGCCGCTGGGCAAGCCGGTGACCGACATGCCCGAAACAATATAGCCCGCCACATTGGCGACCGCGATGGGAAAGCCCAGTGCGGCGCTGGTGGCCACCGCCGTATGGATCGCGACGTTGCACCAGGCCATGAAGGGTACGCTGATAAAACCGCCGCCCGCGCCGACCAGGCCCGAGAAAAAGCCGATGACGCCGCCCGCGAGCAGTTGGCCGCCGGTGCCCGGCATCTGGCGTGTGGGGGGCGGCTTCTTGTCCAGAAACATTTGCGTGGCCGAAAAGGCAACGAATATGCCGAAGAAAATGGCCAGATAGGCGCCCTTGAGGATAGAGAACACGCCTACGCTGCCTATCATGCTGCCGATGACAATGCCCGGCGCCAGCTTGCGTACGATATCCCAGCGCACCGCGCCGCGTTTATGGTGGGCCCGAACGCTGGAGATGGATGTAAAAATGATGACTGCCATGGAAGTGGCAATCGCCATTTTGACCGCCAGCTCGCTGTCTACGCCTTGCGACGAGAACATGAAGGTCAGGAAGGGTACAAGAACCATGCCTCCGCCTATGCCAAGCAACCCGGCCAGGAAACCGCTGCCGATTCCAAGTAGAAGTAGTTCGATGATGTGAAAACTGTTCATGAGCTTATGCGAGATGGGCAGAGCGCCGGAGCGACCGGACGCTTACGCCGTAAAAGAATACGCCTGGCAAATGTTGCCAGGCAACGGAATAACAAGCAGCGGTATCATGACACATTCTGCCGCTTGAAGCAGTCTCAAGCTTGCAGATTGCTGAAACGCATGAATTGATGGCGTATGGCCTCGACCGTTTCATTGTTCCCCATCAGTGCGCCCAGCAGCAAGCGTGCCTTCAATGCGTCGAGCAAGCCTGCCGGGATCAAGCCCCGGCCGGCCAGGTCGATTTCCGAGCCCGGAAACCCGTAGGTGTTCGTGAACACGGGTCCGCCGGGGGTGCGCACGGCAAGCACCACCGGCATCTTTGCCGCCAGCCCGGACAGCCTGGGCGCCCAGCACTGCGGCACATGCCCCGCGCCCATCGCTTCGACGACCACCCCGGCGTAACCCAGCCCGGGCAAGGCATCGAGCATTCGGCCATCATCGCCCAGGCAGGCCTTAACGATGGCGATATCCGGCCAGGCGCCGGGCCGGGATAGCGCCAAGCGCGGCATGCCCGACGACGAGGTAAACAGGGCACGCTGCTCGCTGACCAAGCCCAGGCGCCCGGCATTGGGAGAGATAAAAGAAGAAGTCAGGCCGGTATGCCCCTTTTTGACAAAGGCGGCGGCATGCACCTCGTCGTTCAGTACGACCAGGGTGCCGCGGCCGGCGGCCTGGGGCGAGCCCGCCACAATGACCGACGCGAGCAGATTGGCGGGGCCGTCCGCGCCGGCCGCCTGCGCCCCGCGCATGGCGCCCGTGACGATGACGGGCTTCCTGTCGGCAACGAGCATATCGAGCAGAAAGGCGGTTTCCTCGATGGTATCGGTGCCTTGAATGACAATGGCGCCGTCGATGCCGCCGTCGAACCGCTGCTGAATCAGGTGCGCAAGCTCCGCGATCTGGCTGGTCGCCAGCGAGGCGCCCGGCATGCTGCTGAAGGTCAAGGCTTCGATATCGGCTTGCTGCCCAATTTGCGGGACGGCGTTCAGGAGATCGGCGGCGGTGAGCGTAGGCGCAATGCCTTTCGACCCCTGGCCGCTGGTCATGGTGATGGTGCCGCCGGTGGAGATGACGATAAGCTTGGGCTTGGACATGCTGTGGATTCTGTATGGATGAGTGTTGTGTCGGAGGACGCGCCGCATGGCGGCGTCCCTTGCCTTGATGCGGGTTGGCCCGGCTAGTCTATGGTGATGCCGGTTTCCTGGACGACCTTGCCGTAGCGGGATATTTCCGACTGCAGCAGTTGCGCAATCTCTGCGGGCGGCGCGTTCAGGGGCTCGGCGCCCAGATTGCGAAAGGTCTGGATGACTTTCGGGCTTTGGACGGCTTTGCCGAAGGCCTCGTTCAGGCGGGCCACGATCTCGTCGGGCATGCCCGCTGGTCCCAGTACACCGCTATATAAAGTGAGTTCGGCGGCGGGTACGCCCGCTTCGCGTATGGTGGGCACATCGGGCAGTGCGCTGACGCGGTCGGGCGTGCTGACGGCCAGCGCCCGCAGCTTGCCGGCGTTGACCTGGGTGATGGCGGGGGGCATGCTGCTGAACGCGTATTCGATATCGCCGGAAATAATGGAGGCGACCAGTGGAGCGCTTCCCTTATAGGGGATATGAACGATATTGTTCTTGACCGCCTTGTTCATCATTTCGCTGGCCAGATGGATGATGGTGCCGTTCCCGGATGAGCCATAGAAATACGTGTCCGGTTTTTCGTGTATGCGGCTATTCAGTTCCTGAACGGTCTTGACCGGCGAGCTTGCATTGATGACCAGCAGCAAGGGCGTGGACGACACCATGGCCACGGGGGTGAAGTCTTTGATGGTGTCGTAGGGCAGCTTCTTGTAAAGGCTGGCGTTGATCGCGTGCGTGGTCAGGTCCTGGAACAGCAGCGTATAGCCGTCGGCCTTGGCGCGCGCCACGACATCCGACGCAATGGTCGTGCCGGCGCCTGGGCGGTTTTCCACCACAATGGTCTGCCCCAGCTCGACGGATGCTTCGCTGGCAACCGCGCGCGCCACCACGTCCGAGATGCCGCCGGGAGGAAAGCCAACGACCATGCGTATGGGTTGCGTCGGGTAAGCGCTCTGCGCCAGTACGGGACTGGCCGCCAGCGCCAGGGCGCACAGCGAGAGTCGGGAAAATCGTGCGAGTTTTAACATGTGTGTCTCCGGTTATGGCTAT
Organism: Pusillimonas sp. SM2304; assembly: GCF_031628915.1. Taxonomy (NCBI): domain Bacteria; kingdom Pseudomonadati; phylum Pseudomonadota; class Betaproteobacteria; order Burkholderiales; family Alcaligenaceae; genus Pusillimonas; species Pusillimonas sp. SM2304. The sequence continues at coordinate 316,603 of NZ_JAVLUJ010000003.1, read as the reverse complement.
GAAAAAAAAAGGAAATGGGCTTATTCAGCGAGCGCCTGCAGGGACTGCCAGTAGCCTTCGATCTGTTCGCGCGCAAGGTTGCGCGCGATGAAAACCAGGGTCGATTGCCGGTCGCCGCCGGGATCGCGTTCCAGCGCCACGGGGCGGTCATAGACATGGCATACGCCCTGGATCAGTTGGGCCTGGCGCTCGCCTTCGAAGTAGACGATGCCTTTGACGCGCAGCAGGTCCTGGCCCCGCAGTTGCAACAGGGTGGACATGAATAGATCGAACAAGCCGCGGTTCAGCGGCGTGTCAAAGCGCAATGCAAAGTTGGCGATGCCGGCGGGATGGATGGAACGCTGCCGGGCCAGGTAGGCGCCCGTCCCGTCCGGCAAGGAACTGTCATCGCGGGGCGGCTCGCCGGGCGTGCCGGCTTGCCTGAGGGCGGCAATATCGCCGAACAGGCCGTCGCCAGGGTCCGCCAGAAAGGCCGGATGATTGAATGGCGTGGCATCGGCCAGCAGGGCGATGTCGAGATCGCCCCGTACGGCGGTGATGCCGCTGGCATAGCTGTTGATGGCGCGTGCCCAGGCCCATGCCGCATCGGCCTGGGCTGGCGTAGCCAGATCGGACTTGCTTAGGACGATCAGGTCCGCGGCTGCGATCTGGGCGTCTGCGATGGCCTGCGCCGCCTGGCGCGCCTGCGTGTTGATCGGGTCGATCAGGGTCACGACATGGGCAAGGCGGTAATCGCGCGCCAGCGGGCCGTCGCCATACAGCGTTTGAGCGATGGGTCCGGGTTCGGCCAGGCCGCTGGTCTCGATGATGACGCGGTCAAAGCTGGGCAATTCCCCGCGATACCGGCGCATGCCCAGATCGACCAGCAACGCCTGCAGGTCGCCGCGCAGTTGGCAGCACATGCAGCCGTTATCGAGCAGCACCGTGTTGTCGTCGGAGCGCTCCAGCAACTGGTGGTCGATGCCGATTTCGCCGATCTCGTTGACGATGAGCATGGAGTTGGACAGCTCGGGCGTGGCCAGCACTTTCTTGAGCAGGGTGGTCTTGCCGCTGCCCAGAAAGCCCGATACGACGATAACGGGCGTGCGCGTATCCGTCCGCATGCTACACCGTCATCTCGATGGCATACAGTCCGCCCGCATGGCGGTCCACGGCGAACACGATGCCGCGGTCGTCGACGAACACGTCGTTGAACTGTATGGACCCGGCGGGCGAACCCGCGGGCGCTTCGGGCACGAAGTAGGCCACTTCCTGCGGGCTGTACGGATCGCGGATGTCATAAGCCCGTATGCCGCCGTTGAAGTACGAGCATACGAGCATGTCCTCTGACTTCCAGGAGCCCGGGACGGGTGTGTTTTCGTGCACGTTGTGCGCGCCGTAGCGGCCGCCCCGCTGTTTGTGTATGTCCACCGGCGGCATGGGCAGCGTGGCGATGCTGATCGGATGTTTTTCGTCGCTGATGTCGACGAGCCAGACCAACTTGGGCCAGTCCGCGGCGTTGTCTTGCACGGTTTCATCGCTGACCACCATCAGATTGCGTCCGAACAGCGGTAGCGCGGTATGCGTGAAGCCCTTGAAGGGCGGCGAGTTCATGAAGCGCGAGATCGGCTTGGGATTGCTCAGGTCCGATATGTCCATGATGAAGGCGCCGCCGTCCAGATAGCCCAGGTAGCAGCGGTCCGGGCGCTGGGGGTAGACGTTGGTGTTGTGGGCGCGGAAGCCCGAGTCGAACTCCGGGGCAAGACGCGTGGGGGGCGGCGCGTCATCGCCTTCCATGGTGCCGGGCATGTGCCAGCGTCCTATGGCCTTGGGCGCGGTCGGATTGCTGACGTCGACAATACGATAAACCTGGTCGTCCTTGGGGTTGCGTGGGACCAGTTCCGGATCGCCGCAGGCCATATGGACGGTCTGGCCATCCACGAACCACAGGCAGTGCGCGCCTCGGGAGTGGGGGGCCGAAGCGTCAAAGTGAGACAGCAGCCTGGGTTTCTCGGGCTGGCTGATGTCGAAGAGGTCGAAACCGGCGGGGGCCAGGCCTGGCTGGCTGACCTGATAGGCCACCGCCATGAGGTTGCCGCTGACTTCCAGGGAGTTCGACCGCACATGGGCATGGGGAAGATCGGTCTGGACCAGGACGCGTGGGCGGCGAGGGTCGGAGACGTCGACCGCCGTGAAGTTCTTGGGCGCGCCTTCGTGTGCCAGCCATAGAACGCGCCGCCCGTCCGGCAGGCATTGCATGGCGATGCCCTCGCCTACGCCGCCGAATCCGCCCAGGGTGTCTTGAGATAACAGGCGCATGTTGCGCTGCTGGGGATAAAAGGTTTTTTGCATGCCTTGGCTTTCCTTAACGTTGAACAGCGGCGGTGCCGGCTTGGGCGGGGCTGGCCTGGTCGTACCATTCCAGAATCTGTTTGCCGGTCATGAAACGGACGCCGTCGTGGCCGGCGATGTAATTCAGCGCATCCTCAAGGTGCTTGATGCGATGCGGGACGCCGCTGAGGAAGGGATGGACGGCGATCGCCATGACCCGGACGCGTTCTTCGCCTTCCATATACAGGCGGTCGAAGCTGTCGCGCACGCGTGTGTAGAACTCCTCGGAGCGATGATGCTGGACCGCCATCATGGGAACGTCGTTGAGTTCCACGGAATACGGCATGGCCACCATGGGGCCAGTGGCGGTCTTCAGGCGGCACGGTTCGTCGTCCAGCACCCAGTCGCCGATATACCGTATGCCGGCCGCGTGGAGCAGGTCGACGCTGTCCAGCGTTTCCGTCAGGCCCGGGCACAGCCAGCCAACGGGTGCATTGCCCGTGAAATCGCGTATGGCTTCCACTGTTTTGGCGATCATCGCGGCCTGGTCGTCCACCGCGTGCGTGGGCATCTGGATATAGCCGTGCCCCATGAACTCCCAGCCGGCGTCATGCGCCGCCTGGGCAACCCTGGGGTAGCTGGCGCACACCATGCCGTTGATGGAAAGCGTCGGCGCGACCCCCAGTTTGTCGAACAGGGCCTTCATGCGCCAGAACCCCACCCGCATGCCATATTCATGCCAGGCCCAATTGGGCACATCGGGAAAAGGCGTAACGCCGGTTGGGGCCGGCAATACTTGGCGGGCCATGGGGCGGGCAATATCCCAGTGTTCCACATTGACGATAGGCCAAACGATAATGCGCGCGTTGTCTGGCCTGGCCAAAGCAGGGCGATCGATGATGGCTGAATAAGGTAGCCGTTCGGCTGGGGTTGAAGAGGAATTTATGTTCATAATATGGATATCGTTAAGTGGCCGTGTAAGAAACCGCAAGATTGCATTGAATCAATACCTTCAATCTAGATATCCGCTTTGGCAGTGTCAACGACTATTCTATATACTTCCATAATATGGATAATTTATTTGAAGCTGGGCCCGCCGGACGGGCAGCCGTGCCGGGCACCCAGGCCATCCGCCGCCTGGTCGATGTGCTCAAGGTGTTGGCCGAATACCAGGAGTCCGGCCTGCGATTTGTCGAGGTGGCCGAACTGTGCGGCTTGCAGCAGCCTACGACCCATCGGATGCTGAAAGCCTTGCAGGCGGAACAGATGGTAGAGCGCGACGCCGATACCCGGCGCTACCGCCTGGGCCCCCTGGCGTTTGAACTGGGCATCGCGGCCGCGCCGCAGTTCAATTTGCTGGAAATGAGCGCGCCGTCTTTGCGCAGGCTGGCCGAGGCCAGCGGCGACACTGCGTTCCTGTTCATTCGCCGGGGTAACGATGCCGTCTGCATTGATCGCGTGCTGGGGCATTATTCCATCCAGACGCCGGTGGTCACGGTAGGCAGCAGGCAGCCGTTGGGTGTCAATGCCGGGGGGCTCGCCATGCTGCTGGCCCTGTCTTCGTCCGAGATCGACACGATTCTGGCCGCGGTGGCTACGCGGCTCGGCGTATACGGCAATTGCGACGAGGCCGACATCCGCCGGCTGGTCGCGCGCAGCCGGGAATTGGGCTACGCCAGCATCGGCGAAATGGCCGTGCCCGGCGTTACCGCCATGGGCCTGGCCGTGGTCACGCAGTTCGGCTCGCCTGCGGCGGCCCTGACCGTGGCCGCGACAACCAGCCGCATGACGCCGCAACGGCAGGCAGAGCTTTTGCCTGTATTGCGCACCGAGGTCGACCGGCTCGCCGGCTTGCTGTACCGGCGCTAGCCTGCCGTCGGCGTGGGCGAACCGGCCGAAAAGTGCATGAACGCTTTCCGGCCGGTTCAAGCACCGTGTCTCATTCCAGCGTAATACCCGAACTCTTCACCACGCCTTTCCATAATTCGGCTTCATCGCCGATCTTCTGGGCAAACTGATCGGAAGTGCTTCCGCCGGCTTGGGCTCCCTGATTCGTCAACGCTTGTTTCACCTCGGCTAATTCCAAGACGGCGTTCACTTCTTTATTCAGCTTTTCGATAATGGCTGGCGGCGTGCCTTGCGGGGCCAGAATGCCCGTCCAGAGGCTGATGTCGTAATCGGCGATGCCCGCCTCCGTCATGCCAGGCAGCTCGGGTAGCAGGGGGCTGCGGTCCTTGGTGGAGACCGCCAACAGCTTGATGCGGTCACTGTCCCGATGCGGCAAAACGGCAGACAGTGTGGGCATGGCAGCGTGCAGCGTACCTCCCATCAGGTCGGTCACCACGGCGGCGCTGCCCTTATAGGGCACATGGTTCATGTTGATGCCGGACTTCGACAAAAACAGAGCCATGGCAAGATGAGTGGACGAGCCCACGCCAGCCGACCCATAGTTGGCGGTATCTGGATGGCTCCTTGCATATTCGAGCAGCTGGGGCATGGTATCGGCGTTAATAGATGGACTTGTCGCGACGACCAACGGCACAGTGGCCACCTGGCTTACTGGGGAGAAATCCTTGAGTGCATCGTACGAGACTTTAGGGTTGACGGCTGGATATTGCACGATCTCCGAACTGGAGCCCAATAGCAAGGTATAGCCGTCGGGCGTCGCGCGAGCCACTTGAGCGGCGCCGATACTGCCCCCGGCGCCAGCGCGGTTTTCTACGACGACCGACTGGCCCAGTCGAGGCGCCAGGTGCTGCGCCAGAATCCGCCCGACCACGTCGGAACCGCCTCCAGGCCCGAATGGCACGATAAGTCGTATGGCCTGGTCGGGCCAGGACTCGCTCTGGCTGGCCGCACTGGCGGGTGTCGCCGGAAGTGCTCCCAGGACCAATGCGAGGCCGGCAATTTTAAGATTAAGAGGGGGGCTGAATTTCATTGTCTTCTCCTTGTTGGTGTGGGGGTCTGATTCACGGGGCATAAACCCAGATTTCAGCTTGTACAACGGCGTTGTCCACGGGCAGGCGGGGCGCTTGCATGCCTGCGATAGGTAAGGCGATGCCCGGCAGCGCGCGCTGCCAGGCGCGGCAAGCGGGCAGGAAATCACGCATATCGGTATGTATTTGGCTGATCCTGACGACATGGCGCAAGCTTGTGCCGTGGGCTTCGCACAAAGCCGCGAACAACTCGATCAACCAGGCGGCCTGCTCTTCCACCAAGCTAGTGCGATGACCGGACTGCCGGGATTGGGCGGCGCCGACCGCTTGGCCGTTCTGAACCGCTACCGCTCCGGAGAAGGCCAGAAAATCGCCGATGCGAACTGCCGCAGGGTAGCCGGGGCCATAAGCTCCCAGGCAATCGGCCGGCGGTGGCAGGCCCATCGTTGGCTCGCCTTCATGGGCGATCAGATTGATTTCTATGCGTGCATCGGTAATGGCGAAGCCGGGGTTGGCCGTGGGAATAATGGTTGTCGCGGGTGGGCAACCTTCGAAGGCATTGACCCATACTTGATTCATGGCGGGCAAATCGTCCAAGTCCGACAAGCCAATCGTCGCCTTCTTTACATGACGCAGCGACAGCCCTGCGGCAGCGAGCGCGGGAATGAGCTTATTTCGAATCAGATATTCAGTTTCCAACTGGATGCGATTGCCTTTCCATAAGTGCCCTTCGGGCACTTTGGCCGAATCCGCGATGCCATCGAGATCGCCCGGCCCATGCGCGGCCATGAAACCGGCCACGAACACCCATCCTCCCACTTTTGCGACGGGTGCGAAGGCTGATGTGGCAGGGATATCCAGCTTGTCGGGATATAGCGTTTCAATGGGACCGGCCTGGTTAGTGGCGGCGATAAGATCCATGGACATGGACGCGTCAGGTTGCGCCAGCCCGGTCGCCAACAGGGAGGTGCTGGGCGCGCTTACCGGGCAGTGCTGCCTGCGTAACTGATGAAAAAATGGAACCGCTCTCCAGTCAGGGAAAAACTGATCGGCACGCACGATACGGTCGACTCCGGAATCGCCGCTATCCAGTAACGCCGCCGCTTGGCGCCATAGGGACGTTGCTTCTTCCGTCGCGCGGGTAGTGCCCAGCAGTGTGCTGTCTGTATCCAGGGCGGATAAGTCGGGAAGGAGCCCGTTCAAGAAGATGAGGTTCCCAGCGCTTGCACCTTTGGCGAACTCTAGAGGATCCCGCCCTACGGCATAACGACCGAGCGGCTCTGGTGCGCGGAGAGGTTGATTCATGCTTGTCTCCAGTTGTATTGCTTGGCAGTTGCAATTCAATTAAATCCATATAATGGATATTTGTCTAAGATGAGTGTGGAAGCCAGACACCGTATTATTTTTATTATTCAACGGTGCTAAGACTGGATTACAGGGATAGAGAAAGCTCAGGTCAATACATGCTTATAAAATATCCACATATTGGATATTGTCCCTATCGTGACAAATCTAGTGAATCGCAGTGGCAAAACGCTTCGGTGGGCTGCTGTGGGACGGCAATAGACGAAAAAAAACCGGGCAGGCCCGGTTTTTTTATTGCATTGGCTGTTGTCAGCCTTGGGGAGGCAAGGTGGCTATAAACGAAGGCCGCGCCTGCAGCTTTTCGTCAAGCCGCTGCAGGTTTGCGTACTTGCTGCGCCAGTTAAGTTCGGGAAAGCGCAAATCAAGATAGCCCAGCGCGCAGCCTACGGCCACATCGGCCAGGCTGAAATTGACGCCCATGCAGAAGGGTTGGTCGTCCAGGCTTTTGTCCATGGAGTCCAGGGCGGCGGCAATCTTCTTGTGCTGGCGGTCGATCCAGTCCTGACTGCGCAGCTCTGCGGCGCGTCGGTTCACTTCGATATTGATCGCCACGGCGGCGTCGAGCACGCCATCAGCAATGGCTTCCCAGCATTTGGTGGCGGCGCGGTCGCGCCCTGGCTGGGGAATCAGGCGGCCGACGGGCGACAGGGTGTCCAGATACTCAACGATCACTCGGGAGTCGAACAGGCTGCCGTTATCATCCATCAGCAGACAGGGCACTTTCCCCAAGGGGTTGTGCGCTTGTATGCTTGTGCTTGCGGCCCACACATCTTCGACTACGAACTCATATTCGAGTTTCTTTTCAGCCATCACGACGCGTACTTTGCGAACGTAAGGACTCGTGAGCGAACCAATAAGTTTCATGGCAAATTCAGGAAGTTGCAGGCCAAAAAAGTATAGCAGGATAGCCGGTCTTATTCGCCGTCAGAGGTAGACAAAACCGCTTCTTCCGCCGATAACAGAGGAATGTGTCGTTTATATGCTTATTTCGCCGAACCGGGTGTGACTTTTTGTCTAAATTCGGGTAATGGGCGCCTAATTACAAGAATGCCTTGCGTGGGGCGGCCGGCTTGCGTCCAGGGCCGAATGGCCTGCGGATGGTAGAATTCCGGGTGATTTTTCTTCATGTGAGCAGTCATGCAAATAGCCCCCCAACTTAGCCATTTGAACGCCTTGTCGCCCCTGGACGGCCGTTACGCCGCAAAAGGCCAGCCGCTACGCGAAACACTGTCGGAAGCGGCCTTCATGGCGCACCGGGTCGAAGTCGAGGTCGCCTGGTTGCTGGGCTTGTCGGACGCCGGCCTGGCCGAGCTTCCCGCGTTCACGGCCGATGCAAAGGCCGCCCTTAAAGCCTTGGTTGCCGATTTCTCTGAAAGCGATGCCGCACGCATCAAGGAGATTGAAAAAACCACCAACCACGACGTCAAGGCCGTTGAATACTGGCTCAAAGAGCGTGTGGCGGGCAATGCCGAGCTGGCCGCCGCCGCCGAGTTCATCCACTTTGCCTGCACTTCTGAAGACATCAACAACACGTCGCATGCGCTGATGCTGACGCGCGCGCGCGCCCAGTTTATTGTTCCGCGCCTGACCGAGCTGTGCGACCATCTGAAGACCCTGGCCCGCCAGTTTGCCGACCAGCCCCTGCTGTCGCGCACGCATGGCCAGCCCGCCAGCCCCACGACGCTGGGCAAGGAATTTGCCAACGTGGCGGCGCGCCTGGACCGCGCCATTGCCGCCATCCAGGCCGTGGAGCCCCTGGCCAAGATGAACGGCGCGACGGGCAACTACAACGCCCATTTGTCGGCCTACCCCGAAATAGACTGGCCCGCTTTCAGTGCGGGCGTGCTGTCCAGCCTGGGCCTGACGCAAAACCCTTATTCCATACAGATCGAGCCGCATGACTGGATGGCGGCGCTGTTCGACGCCGTCGCGCGCGCCAATACCATTTTGCTCGATCTGAACCGCGATATATGGGGATACATCTCGCTGGGCTACTTCAAGCAGCGGCTCAAGGAAGGCGAGGTGGGCTCGTCGACGATGCCGCACAAGGTCAACCCCATCGATTTCGAAAACTCCGAAGGCAATCTGGGGCTGGCCAATGCCTTGCTGCGCCACCTGTCCGAGAAACTACCCATCTCGCGCTGGCAACGCGACCTGACCGACTCGACCGTGCTGCGCAACCTGGGCGTGGCATTCGGCTATTGCGCCGTGTCCTACGATGCTTGCCTGCGCGGCCTGCATAAGCTCGAGCTCAATGCCGCCGCCATCGACGAAGACATCGATTCATGCTGGGAAGTGCTGGCCGAGCCCGTACAAACCGTGATGCGCCGCTACGGTTTGCCCCAGCCCTACGAACAACTGAAAGCGCTGACGCGGGGCAGGGGCATCAACCGCGAAGGCCTGACTGAATTCATCAGCGGGCTGGACCTGCCTGCCGAGCCCAAGGCGCGCCTGCTGGCCATGACGCCGCGCAGCTATATTGGCCTTGCGGCTGAACTGGCAAAAAAAATCTGATCTGCCCTGTGCCCAGTGCCCGGCGGCCGCAGCCGCTGCGCACCTGTGGTTTTCTGTAGTTCTATTTCAGATTTTCTGTATGTTTTTCTTGTCGAATGCAAGGTTTTCGCGTTAGAATCTTTTTCTTTGCAGCGATGGGCTGTTAGCTCAGTTGGTAGAGCAGCGGACTCTTAATCCGTAGGTCGACAGTTCGAGCCTGTCACAGCCCACCAGTAAAATCAAGCACTTAGGCCACTTCTTCGGGGTTGGCCTTTTTGTTTTATGTGCCGCGATATGAGACGCTGTCGCATATCCAGCAGTTACCACGCACCGATTTTTAGGCTGTTTGGGGCAACTAATTCCCGCCACCTGCTCTTGACGTAGATTTCTGTCGTGGCTTTATCCTTGTGGCCACACAATGCCTGGATCCGCTCGATGGGCTCGTCAGACAGCCACATATCGGTCGCGCCTTTGCCTTTCAGATCCCGGAACCCAAATGGAAGCAAGGTGGGCAACTTCTTTTTTGCCTTGGCCTGGGCCCTGCGCAACATCGCGTCGATTCCAGTGTGCGTATATGGCTCCCCCTTGCGCGTGTGAACGATGGGGCGCCGCAGCACCGGGATGTCGCCAATCGCCAAGTCGACAAGATTCAACAGTTGCCCGGATAGATCGATTTCCAGAACGCACCCGGTTTTATTTTGCTCGATGCGCAATACCTTGCCGGCACCCTTGTTGCGCACGATGGCCGGTGTCCAGTCCAAATATCGCTTTCAGGGCGCTGTAGTGTCCGATATGTCAGCTCCATCATGAGCCGCACCTGCTTGGGTGCGACGTCATATCCAGACAGGCGCAAAACCATGCTGCCCGGTAGTGTGGCGCTTGCTTTCGATGAAATGACTGTAGCGTTCGATAGGCACAATTCAACCCCAGGGCTTATTGGATCCCGGGCTCCGTGGTGGATGAAAAGGTATGATTCCCTCTGATAAGAGGAGGGAGCTATGGAGAAACTAGATAGGTTGGTGTTGCTTGCTGTCGGCCTAGTTGGCGGGTGGTTAATCGCCACTTTCCCTGGCTGGGTTGATGCATGGGGCAAAGAGCATTGGTGGAATATAGCTACCGCCTTTGGAACCGTCGGGGCCGCAGTGGGTGCCGTACTGATAGCTCTCTTTAATCATTTGAGCGAGAAGAGGAAAGAGCTGGCTGGCGCTCGGCGTTATGCAAAGTCAGTAGTCGATGTGCTGCTTGCGGCCCACGTTGAGCTTACAAGAGTCAAAGCGCAAATCCAGGCGTTTACACCGAATTCTTGTTTCAGGAATGGAGAATCGACAATCGTGGAGCAACTTACTGGCGTGCTTAACTCTATTAAGTCGATTGATATAGAGCGAGTTGGTGTGGTCTACCCGGAGATAGCCAATACTCTGTCGTCTTCAAAAATGTTTTTGGTGCAAGCCGTTGCCATCGCCGATAGACTGCCGGGGACTGCGCAGGCATGCGTGATAAATGTAGATAGCGCACGAGGTAATTTGTCATATAGCTGGAACGTCATGCTTCAATGATTTGGCAGAGTCAGATTGTAAGAACTGCTCATGGTGGTGGGGAAAATGTATGATTGCGGCTATCTCAAACGGAGATGGTTATGCCACACAAAGTAATAAATGGATTCCATATCTGGGCTACCGCAGAGCAGCACGGTGTAAACGGGTCGCCGCGAGCGTCCGTACATACGAGGCCGGTTGATGGGTCGCGTGAAGCACAGATTTTTCCGCTAGAAACTGCGGTCTCATTTCATACGCTTGAGCAGGCTATGAGGGCGTCTCAACATGTGGTGAGCATCGTGGATCGCATCAGCGATGATGGAGTTCCGTCGCCTTTGGTCTTTAAGACCGATTAGCCTACAGAAGCGGGATGTTGTTATGGCACCTTCTCGCCGCCCAGTGCTTCTACCAGGCCAGCGAGTAGCTGCGCGAGATCACCCGTCATGAGCGTGAAATCGGATTCGAACTGTTCGTCTTCGTTCTGAGCAGTGCCGTCCCGGCCTTCCTTCAGAACGTCCAGTGCGGAAATATTCAGGCCGTCATCCAGCACAAAGGAAACGCGATCATTCCATGTGAGTGCCAGCCGGGTGCACTGCTTGCAGGCCTGGACGTGCTTGCGAATATCCTCGACCTCGATGCTCTGCCGGACGTAGCGAACCTTCAGGCGTCTGTGTGTAGGCCTCTCGCGCCGCCATGGTCGCAGCGTTCGCTACGGTGCTGGCCATACGCCAGTCTGGCAAGGCGGCTGGCAAACAAGCAGCCCAGGCCGCCCAGGTAAAGGTTGATATCAAAGGATGGAGGATGCCCGTGAAGCTCGTGCTGAAATTGACTCGCTGGACGATGATGCTGTCCGTGATCGCGCTCGCCAGCGGATGCGGCACCGTGCCTGGTAATTACTGCGCCGTAGCCCAGAAACCCTTGTGAGTGGCAGTCGGATGCTGAGATCGATACCACTTGCGCGCCGGCTTGTGAGATACGTAGAAGAAGGGGAGTCACTTTACTGCCGGCAGTGTCCTCAGGCTAGGGCTTGCCACTGAGTTGAGTGCGGGTAATTACAATATGTAATAATCGTAAGGACATCAACTCACTTTGTCATGCGATGGATCCGATTGCTCCGCTTAATGTACTGTCAGCCATGATTGTGCTGCAAATCTTCCTCGCATTTACCATGCTATTGGGGGTTGCCACTGATCGTTCGCCATGCAGCAGTGCTCAATCACCAGGAGTTTATATTCTTCTGTTCGTCTCATTTATGATTTGTTTGATTGGCATCGCTTTCACCGAAGACTTCTACGAGGTTTGGCGCCCAATGTTGCGCGATCTATATGTGCCTACTTTGCCGATACAAGGCGGCATGAAACTGGTGTACTTATGCAATTATGTGACTGTTGGACTCATAATGCGGGGTACTGGAGGTAGAAATAGCCCCTTAATGCCTATACTGTTTCTGCTGCCAACCACATCAATATTTTTGCGCGAACACTTCGCATTGACCTTGGCGTATGGCACAACTAGTGGCATATATTATCTTTGGTTGTCGTTCGTAACTGAGGGATCTTTCCCTCGATTTATGGGCCCTAAGGCGCCTCTCCTTCCTTCCGCAAGAAATGGGGATGACAACAATTTTACTGCGCACAGGATAGTCGCACTTTTGTGTCTTGTTGTGACCCTATTGATTGGGTATATAACGAGGCCTGAGCCATTCATGTAACTCCCTTTGCGTGGGATCAGGCCTCGATGTTTTGAGTTGGCTGTTCCAGCCCCGCCCGGTCAGCTTCGGGTAGCGTCCAGTACATCTCTGGTGGTATATGCGGGAAGGGACATTCTGGTAGATCGTCGTTGGTATACGTGTTGACCTCGTTCATATTGGCTCGCTCGCTACATAGAGGAAGGGGAGGCGCAATATTGTTGGCAGCGGCCGAAATCGGAAGCGCGTCGGTGATGAATGTGAAGGGCAGAGCTTTCTTAGATCCAACCCGGATAAGTCATCAAGACTTTAATTGATTTTTTAGCTGCTGGAGCATCAGTGCGCCCGGACGGATCCTATGCGTTTTAGGTAGGGACGTAGTTACATAAAATGAAGGCCTTTGCCATATCCACCAATACCAGGGTAACTCATTCCATGGTGTTGAGTTCGCCTTGATTGGAAAGGCGGCTGTTATCTCTTCCCCATGGTCTGGGCGAACCGACAAGCTTGTTGACTTCCCAGAGTCTAGTTGAAGCTGCGAGATGTAGGCAGGTCGTTTACGACCAAATCTTAGCCTTAAATGTACGCCAGAGATGGTGACGGGCAGGATGCCTGAATTAACGATGCTGAGGCCCAGAGAGTATTCGGTACGAGATGAAGGGCTTTGTCCTATTGAAATATCTATGTTGAGTACGGTGGTAGTTTTGCAATCCAAATAGCGGTAACGGCAGCGCCGACCGTGCCAATGGCAGCGAACACCACTGTTTCTACATTTCTCGTGTGTATATACTCACGTACTCAATCCCTGTCCTGTTGAATGAATGGCTTAATATTAATTATTAATACCTACAACTTGTTTGCTCTGTCATAAATCTATTGGCCTGCTCGAATCCGACTCGAACAGGTCCATCAGCAGGAATGTCCCTTTCTCCCTCTGGTGCGCATTGATCAGCGGGACCAGCCGAGTGAAGTGTTCCGTTGCGCAGTGGGCATCCAGCGCTGCTCGATCCGGCCACGCTTCGATGAATACGAAATGGCCGGGGTCTTTTTGGTCAACGAACAGATCGTACGAGATGCAGAGCGGTTCCTGCTTGGTCTTTTCGACGAGCTCGCGATATAAGGGAATGACCGCGTCAAGCCTGTCGGGTTTGATGAAGTCCTGAGCGATTACTTTGAGCATGATGTTGCCTCTATGTCATGAAATTAATTTTTCTGGATGAAGTCATCGCTCCACGCGCACCTCAAACCATGTCTCCGCCTCACCCATCTCACGTAGCCCATCGCTCCTGGCTAACAGGGCGGCAGCCATCCATCGCTGGGCCAGCACAATGTCTTCCAGCGACATTTCCGTTTCCGCCGTGTCCCCGGCCGTCTGCCAGGCGCTGTGCGCACCGGCGGTGGCGCATTGGCCTGACTGCTATGCGTCAGATCAGGCTGGGCGGGCGAAACCGCTAGCAATCCAGTCCGTTGCGCTCTGGTGATTTAGCTTGAAGCCAGGCAGCACGCGAACCCGTGCAAGTTCTTCGCCGAAGCCATCGTGGGCGCTCAGCTCGGCATAGGGTTCGTATTCGTCAGGAACGATATCCAGAGCAATACGCAGCCGGCCGGACACCGAGTCGATGGTCAAGTTCTTGTGCAAAAGCGCATGAAGCTGTTGCTCGTGCCTGCGCAGCACTTCGGATGCCGTCTTGACCAGCGTGATGAAAGCCGCTGAATCCAGGGGTTTGGGGTTCTTCTTGTCGCGCCCCATGGTCCAGGGGCCGACCAGGGCCGGCTCGTCCTCTCCGTCCTGAATCATTTCGACGGCCCAACCGTCGTCATCCTCGTTCTTGATGACGCGGGCGGTCCAGCCGTCATCACGCCACAGGCGGGCCTCATGGATGCGGGTGGTCGGCTCGGTGTCGTCGGACATTGCCGGGGAAAACTCACTCACTGCGATGCGGTCGATGGCGCAACAGTCGTCGCTTCACCCGAAACCGGCGTGACTGGGTCTTTTTGACCGAGCTTGTAGATTCCAAACCCGATGGCAATGGCCAGCAGGATGCGTAGTGGTTGGCTCAATTTAACAATTCCTTGCTCAGCTAATTGTTGTCGCTTGGTGGGTCATATTCTACGTTGCAGCAGGGTTGGATATTACCCGCTAAATTTTCTTGTGCTCGGTGGCGGCCTGACGCTCATGCCAAAGCAGCAGCGTTATGTCGAAAGGTGCCCCGTCGGTCTAAGCAAGCGGGCGCGATTGACACGTTGAAACGGCAGGAACACAATCTTCTGACATTAACGACAACTAAAAGGCCTGTTTTCATCAGGCTTTCAGGAGGATAGCATGTTGGTACGGCGAAGTTGGATTGCGGCGGGCTTACTGTGTGTGGCGGCAACGGCGGGTGCCAGCACCTATCCGGAACGGACCATTACCATCGTAAGTCCTTTCCCTCCGGGCGGAGCGACCGACGTCATTGCACGGATAGTCGGGAAGGCAATGGGCGCTGATTTGGGCCAATCCATCGTCGTGGTCAACCGGCCGGGTGCGGGCACCACCATAGGCGCCGCCTACGCTGCGGGGCAGCAGGCGGATGGCTATACTTTATTGCTGGCGACAAACACGACCATCGTGGGCGCGCGGTTCTTGTATAAAGAATTGAAGTACGACCCTGATAGTTTCGAGCCTATTGGCGTCCTGGGTACGGCGCCCATGGTGCTGTTGTCCGCCAAAGCCCGAGGGTTCAAGGACACGGAAGCGGCCGTTGCCTACGCTGGGCAGCATGGCGAAGATGCGCGCATCGCCTCGCAAGGCCCGGGCACGCTGTCCCATCTACTGGCGGAATGTTTGCAGCAAGAGGCAAAAATCAAGATGACGCATGTGCCTTATAAGGGGACGGCAGAAGCCTTGCCTCCTTTGATGAATGGCGATGTGGATCTTTTTTATGACACGCCAGGCACGGGATTGCAGCAGGCAGACGCTGGCGCGGTCGGTGTTCTGCACAGTACTGGCCCGGATCGCCTGGCTTCGCATCCCGATATTCCGACTGTAGCTGAGGCAGGGATGAAAGCGTGTGAAATGCAGGCGTGGTGGACGCTGGTTGCGCCGGCAGGCACTCCGCCGGCGGCCATGGCTCGTTTGCAGGAAGCGCTGCAGGTGGCGTTAAAGGACGATAACGTGCGTAAGACGATACAGACTGCGGGTACGGAGCCCTCCGACGGGAAAGCGGAGGGCTATCGGGCCATGGTGCGTGCCGACGTGCAGAAGACCGGTGCGTTGATTGAACGCGCGGGTATTGTCTTGCAGCAGTGACCTTAGGGAAAGCCCATCGTCGCCAGAAGGGGCCATGCGCCCCAATGTTGTAATCTGGGGCGCAGCCGGACGGCAAGCGCTACTGGGCCGCAGCGGGCTGAGCCCGCATGAGCGATTCGCCGGCCAGCACAGTCCGTCGCGCCTCTTCATGCTTGTCGTGCAGGGCCAGATACTTTTCCTGCGAGCCGTCACAGCGGTCGGCTGTTCCGCTGAATGATTCTTCAAGATAACTCTGATACCAGAGCGACTCCTTGACCGTCATGCCCACAAATACTTCGTTGTCGTCCTGGTCTGTCGACAGGGCCCGGATTTCCGATAGATACGCCCGTGCTCCGGGCTGAAATTCCAACATATGACTCCTTAGATAAGCCTTCATTGTAGCCACTGCCCTGAACCCAAGACAAAAGCCGGCGGTCAGGGCCATGCTATAAAACGGTTAACACATCTCGGTAGGGCCAGGGAATATGTTGATTAAAACGTCGAGCCGTTGCGGCATGGCGCTCTTTTTTGCTGCGTTGGTATCCGGGTGCTCTTCGGTCGCTCCGGCGTCTTCGGAGCGTCCCAATGCGTGCACCTGGAACCGCAGCAGTTGCATGTATGAAGGCAAGTATGAGCCAGGGGAAGAAGCCTACGCCGAACAAGAAGCCAAGCGGCTGAACAGGGCTGCGGTCAGCAAGCTGCGCCGCAGCGCCAAGTAAGCGCATCCCCGGATCTGAATGAAGCTATTGGCCGTGACTTATGGCACCGAAGGGGACACCCGGCCCCTGGCCGTGTTGTGCCGTGCGCTGAAAGAGGCAGGCCACGACGTCATGCTGTTGGCGGGCGGGCAAACGCTTGACAGCGCGGCTGCGTCGGGAGTGCGTACCGCTGCCCTGAAAGGAAACATCCGGGACCAGCTCGAGTCGTTGGTGTCTGGCGGAAAAGGCGTAGGGGCGACGGCAGCGGGCTTGGCGCGCATGGCGAACGCCCATACAGAAGACTGGATGCGGCAGCTTGCCGAACACGCCAGGGACTGCGACGCATTGCTGGTATCGGGTTTGGCCGCGTTCGCGGGCTTGTCCGTGGCCGAGCATTTCAATATTCGTGCGATCGGCGCGGGGCTGATACCGATCTCTCCAACCCGGGCATTTCCGTCGCCATTTCTACCCGCCGCCCGGATTCCCCAGGCGTTCAACCGCTTGAGCCATCATATGGTCAACGGCTTGGTGTGGCGCGCATTTCGCAAGGCAACCAATCAGGCCAGACGCCGCGTGCTTGCTTTGCCCTCGCGCCGCCGTCTGTGGAGCGACCATCCTATGCTGTATGGTGTTTCTCCCTGCTTGCTGCCGCAGCCGCGGGACTGGCCCGCGCATACGCGGCTCTGTGGTCAATGGACCGGTCCGTTGCGGCCTTGGACGCCTCCCTCGGGCCTGCAGGATTTTCTGGATGCCGGCGAGGCGCCCATATACATCGGTTTTGGCAGTATGGTCGGATTTGACCGGGAGACGGTGCTGCGGACGATGCTGGATGCAGCGGCCGGCCGTCGCGTCTTGCTTTATCCGGGCTGGGCGGGCCTGCCCGATGGTGTCTTGCCCGACAATGTATATGTGCTGGGCGACACGCCCCACGATTGGCTGTTCCCCCGGACGTCGCTGGTCATTCACCATGGCGGCAGCGGCACGGCCCATTCGGCATGCCGGGCCGGGGTGCCTTCGGTTGTCGTGCCGTTTGCCGGTGACCAGGCCTTCTGGGCCCATCAGCTCCGGCGTCTGGGTGTGGCCGCTACCCCGTTGAAGGCAAAGGGTCTAAGCCAGGCCGGGCTTGAAAGCGCAATCGCATTCGCACAGCGCGCGGAAACCAGGCAGCGTGCCCAAGCGTTGGGCCGTCAAATGGCCAAGGATGCCGGCACGGCCACTGCGGTCGCGGAAATTGAGGCGATTGCGCGGCTGGGCTAGTCCGGCCGCCGGGCGCCGCCGCCACGATTGCGTTGGCTGGTTTGATCCTGGCTCGTTCCGATCTGGCTGGTATGGCCATCCTTTTTGCTGCGGTTCTGCTGATCGCCATGGCTCTGCTGGTCCTCGCGCTTGGTATCGTCGTCCTGCAGGTCTTCTTTGGCTGTGGTTTTATCGTTTTCCATGAATTATTCCTTTGCTCAATGTGTTCGGTGCGTGCAGGACGCAGCAAGATATGTGCCCGCGGGGGATGGGGTGTCCATGCGTGGGCGCCGCTTTCCCCCAACGGTGATAGCATGGGCAAGAAGGCTGGCCGGTATGCAACTCGGGGCAGCCCATTCCAAGGAGCGTTCATGAAACAGGGTGGATTGTGACCAAGAATGAAATGGGTGCGTCCCCATTGATCCAGCGTCTGGAAGCCATGCTTGCGGCAGGCAACGATAATCTGCTGTTGCGCTTCGGCCTGGGCAAAGCCTATGCCGAGGCGGAACAGTTCGAGCAGGCCATCCTTCACTTCGAGCAGGCCATCTTGCTGGACGGCGCACATTCGAGCTCATGGCTTGGCTTGGGGCGTGCCCAGTATGAACTGGGCAGGCGGGAGGAAGCGCAAAAAAACCTGGATAAAGCCGTTCAGGTGGCGACCCAGAAAGGGGATAAGCAGACCGTGAAAATGGCCCAGGTGTTTTTGCGGCGGCTACAGGGATAACGATGGCGCATGGGCATTACATCACCGTGTGTTCATAAAGGATGGCCGCGCCGATGCCCATCAGCGCCAGTCCGCCAAGGATTTCAGCCCATTTTCCCGCTACGATGCCGATGACCCGGCCGACCATGACGCCGAGGGTGACCATGAGCAGGGTGGCCAGGCCGATGGCCGCCGCCGTGATCAAGATATTGTTGTCGATGAATGCCAGGCTTACGCCCACCGCCATGGCATCGATGCTGGTGGCAAAGCCCGTCGCGGCGAGCAGCCAGAAGGAATGGCGGGCGACGGTGGGCGCTTCGGTTTTTTCTTTTTTCAGGCCGTTGCGTATCATCATTGCACCCAGGAGAAGGAGCAGGCCGAAAGCGATCCAGTGATCCCAGTCGGAGACGAACTCGGCCGCGATGGAGCCCAGCGCCCAACCCACCAGCGGTGTCACGGTTTCAATGACGCCGAAAATAAGGCCTGTTCGCAGCGCTTCCGATATGCGGGGCTTGCGAAGCGCAATGCCTTTACCCACGGCCGCGGCAAACGCGTCGGTGGACATGGCCAGTGCAAGGACCATCGTAGACGTGAAGTTCATATGAGGTGATTCCAGCCGGGCGACACATGGACACGCGCATGTGCCCGGCGGTCCATGCTGGTGTCTATGGTCTCGCCATGCCGTCTGGCCGCTTGCGCCATGGCTTGAAAAGCCAAGAATGTTGACGCAAGCCTTTCGCGCGCGGCGAAAGCAGGCTACTCCCCAAAGAGATGGCGCATTGTACCCCAAACAATCAGGCCTCGATGGCGGTCATGGTTTTCCTGGATGCGGGCGTATTGCCTGGGCAAGGATGAGGCGCTTATGATCTGTTGAGCGCCGTCGTGGTGCACGGAGATGTCATGAAAATTCTAAAGACGGAAAAGTTGGCGGAAGGACAAGCGGGCGCTCTGCGCGCCAGGATTCCCGGGGCGACGGAGGTACTGATCGACGAACGCGGGAAGCTGAGCGCCCGGGTAACGGCTTACGTGCCCGATGGGCAGGGCGCCTATGTTCAACACCAGGTTGTCTTGAGCGACGGCGAAATTGAACGCTTGCTTGCCTGCCTGGCGAATCCAAAGAATGAAGAGGTCTCCGGGGTGGTCGGCAAGTTCATGGGAGAAAACCTGCGAAACCTGCTTCGGCTCAGCGCGTTGGGCGCGGGAACGGCCCTCGCCGATTGAAGAAAAGGGGGCCGCCCCCGATGCGATGGTTTTTATCCGCTACTTTGTCGTAGAATAAGGGTAATTACCTAGGGGGTGCGAAATGAACCAATTGTTTGTTCCTCTTTTAGTTGTGACCGCCGCCACGTTGGGCGCAGGCGTTGTCTTCCTGCTTATTCTGATGGCGGCCGCCGGCACGCAGCCGGCGCAGCGCCGGGCCTGGAAAGCGTGGTTGCACCGCTTGTTCTGCCGGGTATCTTTTGATTGCTTCGGCCGTGGGGGTCCCGGCGTCGGGCAGTCCTGAAAGCACCGCCTGGGCGATTACATCAGCCGGGTTTGATTGCGGCCGCCGCGCTTCGCCGCATACAGCGCCTTGTCCGCCAGCAGCAGCATGGCTTCCATGTCGTTGCTGGCCGGATTCCTGAGTGTGCCGCCAATGCTCAGCGTCACGGAAACGACCTGCTGGTCATCCAGCGGGACCATTGCGCCCGCGATCGTACGCTGGATTCTTCGTGTGACTTCTTCCAGCAAGTCTTGCGTGCACTCCGGAATGAATACAGAAAATTCCTCGCCGCCGACCCTGCCACAGGGGTCTGTGTCACGCAGGCATTGCTGCAGCCGTTGTGCCACCATGCGCAGCATCCGGTCGCCGACGGCATGTCCATACGTGTCGTTGATATTCTTGAAGTGATCGATATCGATCATCAGCATGGCGGCGGGCTTCTTCTGGCTGGCCAACTGCACGAGCTGTTCGCCGACGCGTTGATGAAAGGTTCTGCGATTGAGCAGGCCGGTCAGGGGATCATGCTCGGCTAAATGGCGCAGTTCAGTCAGGCTGTTGTTGCGCGCCGCCATGACGCTTGCCACGGCGATGGGCGCCAGTGCGATCGATGCCACGCCAAGACGCAGTGACAGCAATACCGTTGGGTCGTGCAGCTCGAGGGCGAGCGGTACGATGCCGGCTGCCACGGCAACGATGCTCCACAGGCTGAAGGCAAGCGTCAACAGCGCGGTGGCGAACAGGCTGTAGGACAAGGCACAGGCCAGCAGCGCCATCACGGGGAAGGCCAGCGCGCCCGGACCGCCGATCAGCACGCTTGCCAGGAAAGACGTAAGCAGGCAAAGCAGCGGAACCATATTGGGCGTGGCCGCCTCTGGCGCGCGGGCACGGCGTTCCCGCCGCATCCAACTGCTGATGGCGGGCGCCGTCAGCATGGCAGGCAGTACGACAATATAGGAAACAAGTTCAGAGACCATCCAGTCGGCAAAAGCCCGGCCAAAAGCCGTGCCGAACAAATGCGATGACAGGCTTCCTCCGACCACGCCCGCCACGAGCGATGCCGCGGTGACGATCAGCACCAGCCTGGGCAGCGAGCCGGGGGAGGTCAACTGGCGATCGCTTGCCAACGTGCGGGAAAACAAGAACAGGGCGGCGGCCACGCTGATGAGGTTGGGCAGGTTCAACAGAGTTGCCGTCAGCCAGGAATTGCCCATGATGAGGTCGGCCAGGATGTAGCCTGCTGCGGCGGCGGCCCAGCCAGACGGGGTCGCCATGCTCGGTGAGCGCAAAAACAGGCCGAGCAATATCGCATTGGTCGGCCAGAATGCAGCCAGCAGGCCCGAAGGACGCGAATAGATACCGATGACGGACGAAGCCAGCACCACGCCCAGCACCAGCATCCAGTAAGGGGTGCTGGCGGCTCTGACGGGGGTGTGCTCTGGGGCCGAACCAGAAGTTTCTGTCTGGTCATGTGTCATGTTTGCATCGATCGCTGCTTGAGTTGAAATGGATTCTACCGGCGATCCCGAAATATGCAGCTGAAACTTGCAAAACTTTGACACTTGTTTTCATTCAAGGGTGTCCGAAGCCCGTAGACCCGCTTGAAACCCTCTTCTTGATGGGTATCAAGGCCCGGCGCCGCGCGCTATGATACGTTTATAGATTGACATTGGTAAGTTCACGCAGCACCTGTGCTGCACGCATTACCCGGACACCCAAGGAATCAACTATGCAGCACGTTGAAAGCATCTCCATCGCGTTGGCGGAACCGCAAGACATCTCTGTCGAAGTCCTCATCGAGAAATACGCCAAAGGCGGCGAAAAAAGTATTGACGAGGTGCGCGCCCGGGTGGCCAATGCCCTGGCCAAGGTGGAGCAGCCTAGGCATCAACGCAAGTATGCGGAAGAATTTCTTTGGGCCATGCAGCATGGCTTCATTCCGGCCGGGCGCGTCAACAGCGCCGCCGGCACCGACTTGCAAAGCACGCTCATCAACTGCTTTGTGCAGCCGGTGGGCGACTCCATCACCGAAGATGAAAAGGGTCGGCCGGGTATCTATACCGCCTTGGCGCAGGCAGCGGAAACCATGCGCCGAGGCGGGGGCGTCGGCTATAACTTTTCCGCCATCCGTCCCAAGGGCGCTCTGGTCAAAGGCACAGGCAGCAGCGCGTCGGGACCGATCTCGTATATGCGTGTTTTCGACCGCTCCTGCGAAACAGTCGAATCCGCAGGCGCGCGCCGCGGCGCGCAAATGGCGGTGTTGAATGTATCGCACCCGGATATCACCGAATTCATTACCGCCAAGCAGGAACGCGGCCAGTTGAACAACTTCAATGTGTCGGTCGGCGTGACGGACGCATTCATGCGCGCCGTGGAAGCCGACGAGGCATTCGAGCTGGTGCACGCTGCCGAGCCCAATCACGAATTCAAGGACCAGGGGGCGCATTGTCGCCAGGACGGCTTGTGGGTTTACCGTTCTGTGCGTGCGCGCGACGTATGGGATCTGATCATGCAGAGCACCTACGCCGCGGCCGAGCCGGGCGTGCTGTTCCTGGACCGCATCAATGCTGAGAATAATCTGGCGTACTGCGAACACATAGAAGCCACGAACCCCTGCGGCGAACAACCCTTGCCGGATTTCGGTTGTTGCTGCCTGGGCAGCCTGAATCTGACCGCCTATGTGCGTTCGCCATTCACTGCCCAGGCCGTATTCGACTTCAAGCAAATGGCGCGGGCAGCCGCGCTGGCCGTGCGGATGCTGGACAATGTGTTGATGGCGACCAAATGGCCGCTCGACGCGCAGCAGCAAGAGGCGGACGCCAAGCGGCGGCTGGGCCTGGGGTTTACCGGACTGGGCGATGCGCTGATCATGCTGGGCCTGAACTACGACTCGGAGCCAGGCCGCCAGATGGCGGCCGACATGGCGCGGGCATTACGCGATGCGGCTTACCGGGCATCCATCGATCTGGCGAAAGAGCGCGGCGCCTTTCCCAGGTTCGACGCCGATGCCTACCTGCAGGGCGGGTTTGCATCGCGGCTGCCCGACGATCTCAAGGCCGCCATTCGCCAGCAAGGCATACGTAACTCTCACCTGACGTCCATTGCGCCTACCGGCACGATTTCGCTGGCTTTCGCCGACAACGCATCCAATGGCATCGAGCCCGCCTTTTCCTGGTTCTATACGCGTACCAAGCGCATGCCCGATGGCAGCAAGAAGGACTACACCGTCGAGGACCACGCGTACCGCGTGTATCGGGCCATGGGGGGCGATGTCGAGGCATTGCCGGCGGCATTCGTATCCGCGCTGGATATCTCGGCGATCGACCATATGTTGATGGTGGCGGCGGTGGCGCCCTATGTGGATGCGGCCATTTCGAAAACGGTGAATGTCCCGGCCGACTATGCCTATGATGATTTCAAAGACCTGTACATGCAGGCCTGGCATAAAGGCCTCAAGGGCATTACCACGTATCGCCCCAACGCGATTCTCGGCTCGGTGCTGTCGGTGTCCGCGGATGCGCAGTCCAGCGCCCCGCCACCTATGACCCTGTCCGAGCAGGACAAGCGCCTGGTGCTGACCGAGGTCGCGATGTCGCCGCCGCTGGCATCTTTGCGCTGGCCTTCACGCCCCAGCCTGCCGGCCGGCGCGGCGGGCTGGGTCAGTGAAACCATACAGACGCCGCAAGGCGAGTTTGCCGTGGTGGTGGCCGACAAAGACCGGGTGCCTTTCGAGGTGTGGGTGCTGGGCGGACAGCCGCCGCGCGGACTCGATGCCATTGCCAAAACGCTGTCCACCGATATGCGCGCCAATGATCGCGGCTGGCTGCGTAAAAAACTTTCGGTCTTGAAGCAGGTTCATGCTGACGGCTTCCCGATGCCGATGCCGCCCGATGGGCATCGCGTCCAGGTGCCCAGCGCCCCGGCGGCGTTGGCCAAGCTGCTTGAGTGGCGCTACGACGACTTGGGCGCCCTGGATGCGCGTCCCGACGATCCGGCGCCGGTGTTGAATGCACTGTTTGCGCCGCACGAGCCCAGAACGGGAACCGATGGCACCCTGGCCTGGGTGGCCGATGTGCGCAACCCCGCAACCGATGACGATTTTGTGCTGATGCTGAAGGAATTGCAGATGCCCGATGGGAGCCGGCGTCCTTACAGCATGGGGCTGACGGGCGGCCACCCGCGCGCGCTCGATGGGCTGTGCAAGCTGTTGAGCCTGGACATGCGGGTGGTGGATCCGGCCTGGATAGGCATGAAGCTGCGCAAGCTGCTGAATTATGCCGAGCCGCGGGGCGACTTCTTGGCGCGGGTGCCCGGCAGCGAGCGCCAGGTCAACTATCCGTCGACGGTGGCCTATGTAGCGCAATTGGTCATACATCGATACGCCATGCTGGGCATCTTGACCGAAGAAGGCATGCCCATCAAGGCCATGGGCGTTGTGGCCGACGAGCCCGTGCGCCATGCCGCACAGCCTGCGCCCATGCAGGGCAGGCTGTGCGCCGAATGCGGCAATCACACCGTCATCAAGAAAGACGGTTGCGAGTTCTGCACCGTGTGCGGGGCGATCGGAGCCTGCGGCTAATGCTGTGTGGCGGTATTGGACCGCTTCAGCAGTTTGATCAACTGCTGTTTTAGCCCGCTGGAAAAAATAGGCACGAACTGCAGCACATCCTGCGCGTCGACCACCGATTTGATTTCAATGAACTGTCCGGTGAAGGCGGCAGTGTTGCGCGCATTCTTTTCGTACGCTTGCAAAAGCTTGTTGGCGGCAGCCTGAGCCTGGAACAGGCGGGTTTCAAGCTGTTCGCCGCTTGGCGCCGCGTAATGGTCCACCAGGTGTTCCATATCGTCCAGAAACAAGTTCAAGGCATAGTCGCCGCTGCAGTCGGCGCGTTCGTAGCCCCACTGGCGTGTTGTCATAGTGGCCTCGGAAGGGGAGCGGCGTACAGGCGTGCTGCCTGCCCGGCCTAGTTGATGCTGCGGGACGCCTGTTCTTGCGCTTGCACTTGAAGGATCAGCGCTTCCAGGCGTGGCGATGTGCGCAGGGCCAGCACCGGCGTTTCAGGGTTGGCCTCGTCCTGTTCAAGCCGGAGCCTGATGCTTTGCCCTTCGAACGCATCAGGGTTGGCCTGGATCTGCACATACTGATTCAACAGGCGATCAACCGCTTTCTGCGCTTCGTGCAATTGTACGGCCAGCGTCGATTCGGCATGCAGCTTGAATTGCTGCTCTATGGTCTTGGCCAGATCCCAGCTAAAGAACATGAGGGCGTTCTGGCCATGGCATTCGGGGTGCAGGAAGCCCCAGGATTCATTGTTGACTGAGTTCAAATTACGTCTTCAGGGTGTCGAGGTAGTACGGTGTTTGATGGATTTGCCATCGTAAGTATAAACATCGATTTGATCCGGCGCCTGAGAGCTGGGGGTTTGCAGGGTAAACAGACGGCCCTTGGCCGAGACTTTGATCTGCTCGGAGCAGGAACCGAATTCAGGCGATACGGTGTAGCCCGATTTATCCAGCACCACCCAGCGGTAAGCCACAGGGCAGCCGTTGTTGCCGCTATTGATGGAAATCAGCGCGACCTGAGCTTTTGGGGTGCTGAATGCGTAGGTGATGTTCAGCATGCCTTTGACGGGCGGATTGACATCGATGCTGTCCACGCGCAAGCGGGATTCGTACACATATTCGCTGGTGGCGATGTCAAGGGTTCCGTAGGGCGTGGGCAAGTGCAGACGCGATGGACTGACCGGCCAGGTCGCCGGCGAGGTTGCAGAAACAAAAGAGCTTGCGGCAAGCATCACAATGCCTGCCAGCAGCCGGGAGGATAGTGTGAGCATGATGAAGGTCCCATTCGTGAACGAGGCGCGAGTCGGGCGTCAGTAACTCGTTACAAGATTTGCGCAACGTGCGTGCTTTGTAAGGACTATTACATTTCATTTTTGCTCCACTTGCAAGTGGGGCAACGGCAGGAAAGTAAAAAAACAATCCCTGGCGCTATGCGGTTGTAATCATTAAATAAAGAAGCGCCACCGACATCAGGGCGAAATACACGACGATCCCCGCGATGAAGCTTCTTGAAACAATTTTGAGTTGCTGCTTCAGGCTGCGCTGATGCCCTGCCGGTTTGTGGCGCACGCTCCACCATCCGACGGCTACGCTCGCCAGCAGGCTGAGCAAAATAATCCAGATTTTCATAAAGGCATTCTAACGATAAGCCTCGCGCATCGCAGGGCGGACGGGGCTGTTATGTAAGTTTTACGTAAGTTTCAAATTGTATTTCTAATACTCAGCGCAGAAAGCCGTTCAAGAAGGCGCGAGCATATGGAATATATCGCATCGGGATATCGCCAAAAGATGTCGTGCTGCGATAGGTAGTCGGGGAAACAGGCGTATCGCCCGTGTTTTTTCAGGGCCCAAATCGGCATAGACCGATGTGTAGCACTTCAAGCTATTTGACTTACTAAAAGGAGATTACGGATGGAAGACAATAAATCGGGCAAAGCGGGCGGCGTCGATCGCCGGTCGATGCTGAAAATGGGTGCCGCAGGCAGCGCGTTGCTGGCTGGCGCACCCAAAATGGCGCTGGCGGCCGACGACAAGAAGCCCATTGGAAACTTTCCGGCTGGCACCGAGGGCGATTCGGTCTTCATTGGGCTGACCTTGGACATCACGGGCCCTTATTCGGCCCAGGGCGCCGACCAGCAAAAGGGATACGAACTGGCGGTCGAGCAGTTGAATGCGGGCGCGGAAGAGATCAAGAAGATTTCGCCGTTGACCAAGAAAGGGGTGTTGGGAAAAACCGTGAAGTTTGGCGTGGCGGATGCCGAAACCAAGCCCAATACGGCCGTACAGGCGGCCAGCCGCTTCATTCATGACAATAAAGCCATGATGATTTCGGGCAGCACCAGCAGCGCGGTGGCCATTGCCTTGCAAAAAGTGTGCGATCGCGAGCGGACGATCTATCTGCCCGCCATCAGCGGTTCGAACGAAACCACCGGTGTCGATTGCCAGCGCTACGGTTTTCGACTCTGCTATTTTGCCTATACCGCCTGCAAGGCCATCGCGCCTGTGCTGGCCAAGTCGCTGGGCAAAGATCGCAAGGCCATTTATTTGGTGCCCGACTACACCTATGGCCATACCACCTACGACTCCATGGTCGAATTCACCGAGAAGGAAGGCTGGAAGACGGTGGGCGAGCAGGTTCACCCGCTGGGCGCAAAAGACTACAGCTCCTTCTTGATCAATATTGCCAATAGCGATGCGGATACGCTGGTGGTGATCGCCTATGGCGCCGATGCGGCCAACTCTATCAAGCAAGCCAAGCAGTTCGGTCTGCTCGAGAAAATGAACATCGTGGTGCCCTATATGTCGGCTTTTCTTGAAAAGGAAATCGGCCCCGAGATCATGGGCGGTGTGTATGGCGCGACCGGTTTCTGGTGGACCTTGCAGGACGAATATCCCATTGCCAAGGACTTTGTCACGGCGTTCGAGAAAAAGTACAAGGCCAAGCCGCGCGATTCGGCCTATATCGCTTATCTGACCACGGCCATGTGGGCCGACGCCGTCGAGCGGGCGGGTTCCTTCTATCCGCCCGATGTGATCAAGGCCTATGAG
Organism: Pusillimonas sp. SM2304; assembly: GCF_031628915.1. NCBI lineage: Bacteria > Pseudomonadati > Pseudomonadota > Betaproteobacteria > Burkholderiales > Alcaligenaceae > Pusillimonas > Pusillimonas sp. SM2304. The sequence continues at coordinate 289,281 of NZ_JAVLUJ010000003.1, read as the reverse complement.
GCCGGCGAAGTCCGGCAGGGGCCAGTGGGCGAGGTCAGCTTCCGTGCCGAAGACCATCAGGGCATCATCAACTTCCCCATCGTCAAAGGAAAGAAGCCTGCGGACATGAAAAACCCCGACGACTACTTCGAGATCGTGGAAGTGGTCAACGGCAAGGACGCGCTGCCTGAACTGGGCGTGCTGGGCTGCAAGCTGGGCCCTTATGTCTGATCGGCCAACGACTGCGTAAAGGGGGGCTGAAAAGGCGCCGCGCAATACGCGCGGGCCGCCTGTTCGGACCCGCCCACGTGCACTACATGTAAAGGAGGAGATTGAATGCCAAGCATGTCGTTGTTCTTATCCCAGCTATTCAATGGACTGGCAACAGGGTTGCTGCTGGCGCTGATCAGTACCGGTTTGACGATTATCTACGGCACGCTTGGTGTTGTTAATTTCGCGCATGGGGCTCTGTTTGTGGTGGGGTCCTATGCGGGCTTCACAGCGTACGGCATGACGGATTCCTTTGTCATTGCCATTATCGCCGGCTCACTGGTGGCGCTGGTGGTGGGGCTGGTTGTCGAGCGCGGCCTGATGCGCATGTATTACGGCCGCCCGCCCGAGGACCAGATTCTGGTCACTTTCGGTATCGGCATTATTCTGGTCGAGATTGTCCGTTCCATCTATGGCGGCATCAGCCTGTCGGTGCCCACGCCGGAGTGGGGGCAGGGCATTGCGCGCATCGGCTCGCTGATCTATCCGCTCTATCGCCTGCAGGCCTTGGGGATCGCCGCCGCGACGCTGGCGGTGCTTTACTACATTCTGTACCGGACCAGCCTGGGGCTGATCGTACGCGCGGGCATTGAAGACGCGCAGATGGTCAATGCGCTGGGCATCAACGTCAAGCGTACTTTCCTGCTGGTTTTCGGTATTGGGGCCATGGCGGCGGGGTACGCGGGTGTCATCGATTCTCCCATTGTCACCTTGTCGCCCGACATGGGGCACCGAATACTGGTCGACTCGTTCGTGGTGGTGGTGATCGGCGGTGTGGGGTCCTTTCCGGGCGCCATCGTCGGCGGCATCATTGCGGGCGAAATTCTTAGTCTTACCTCTATGTTCAATCCTGCATACTCGCATGTCATGCTGTTTGTCGTGATGGCTCTGGTTCTTATTTTCAGGCCGCAAGGCTTGATGGGACAGGAGGGTCGCGAATGAGCACGCAACTTCAAACAAGCACACTTGTGCGCCGCCAGATTCCCGAGATGGCCGTGGGCATCTGCCTGCTTGCCGCGCCCTTTATATTGCCGCACCTGGGCATGAGCGCCGACCTGCTGACGCGCATATTGATCTGGGGCCTGTTCGGACTGGGCTTCGACCTGCTGTTCGGGTACACCGGCCTGTTGTCGTTCGGCCAGTCCGCGTTCTACGGAACGGGCGGCTTCGTCGCGGCCTATCTGCTGACCTCGGGCATTGTGCCGCATATGCTTTTCGCCTTGCTCATCGGGGTGATCATCGCAGCCCTTGCGGGCCTGGCCATCGGTTACCTGACCTTGCGCCGCACCGGCATCTATTTTGCAATGAGCACCCTGGCTTTCGGCGAGATGTTCTACTTTCTGGAGAATTCGCTGTTCAAGGCATACACCGGCGGCGAAAACGGGATCGCCGGCGTGCCGCCGCCCGAAATCGCCCTGGGCTTTACAACGATCAGGATTTCCAGCGGCTGGCCCATGTACTGGTTCGTGGCGATCTTCTTCTTCCTTGGCTATCTGGTGGCGCGCCGTATTGTCCGGTCTCCCTTTGGGGCGGTGTTGAAGGCGATACGGGGCAATCCCAAGCGGGCCATGGCGCTGGGCCATGCCATACAGGGCTACAAGCTCACGGTGTTCGTGATTGCCGCAGCCTATGGCGGGCTGGCGGGCGGCTTGCTGGGCGTCTTCCAGTCCTACATGCCCCCCGACGCCTTTGCCCTCGATACCTCGGCTCAACTGGTCATCCAGACCGTCATGGGCGGCGCGGGAACCTTGCTGGGGCCGCTGCTGGGCGCCACGATCTGGCTATACCTGTATGAAGGGCTGCAGCAGGTCGCCAATATCGGCGCCTATTGGAAGCTGATACTGGGTATCGTGTTTGTCGTGCTGGTGACGGTATTCCGTCATGGCGTCGCAGGCGGCGTGCTGGACTACTTCAAGCGCCGGCGCAAGACGACCAGGGAAGTGGACGAAGAGGCCGATACCGAAGCCTCGGCGCAGTTGAACATTGTGCCGCCGATCGGAAACCGGCCGGGCGCCCCGGTGCTGGAAGCGCGCGGGATCACCAAGCAATATGGCGGGCTGACCGCGGTGAGCGATGTCGATTTTGCGGTGTCCGAAGGTGAAATGCGCGGAGTCATCGGGCCTAACGGCGCCGGCAAGTCCACCTTTTTCGCCATGCTGGCCGGCGAGCTGGAAACGACCAAAGGCCAGGTGTTCTTCCGCGGACAGGAGATCACCGGTATCGGCGTGACGGCGGTTTGCCAGCTGGGCATGAGCAAGAGCTACCAGATCAATCAGCTGTTCGAAGCGCTGACGGTCAGGCAGAACGCCACGATTCCCGTGCTGGCGCGCAATCGCGGCAAGTTCCGCACCGACATGCTGCGCAGCCTGCACCGTTCGGAAGGCCTGGACGAGCAAGTCAATGCGGCCATCGAACTGGTGGGGCTGAAGCATCAGGCCGATACGCTGGTGTCCGAGCTTTCCTACGGCGAGAAGCGCCGCCTGGAAATCGGCCTGGCATTGGCCACCGGCGCCAATGTCCTGCTGTTCGACGAGCCGCTTGCAGGTCTGGGGCCCGAAGAGCGCGTGCATGTGGTGGCGTTGCTTAAATCGATACGGAAAGGCCGCAGCATGGTGATTGTCGAACACGACATGGATGCCATGTTCGAGCTGGCTGAACGTATTACCGTACTTTATGAAGGCCGCAAGCTGGCGGAAGGCACTCCGGATGAAATCCGGATGAGTCCGGCAGTCCAGGCAGCATACCTCGGAGGGATGGACGAGCATGAGTCTGCTTGAGGTCGACAAAATCAATAGCTACTATGGGGATTCCCATATCCTGTTCGACGTGTCGATGCGCGTGGAAGAGAACGAAGTGGTGGCTTTGCTGGGCCGCAATGGCGCCGGCAAGAGCACCACGCTCAAGTCCCTGATGGGGATGGTGCAGCCCAAAAGCGGCATCATCCGCCACAACGGAACCGAGGTTCAGCATCTTCCTCCGTATCAACTGGCCAGGCGTGGCATTCAACTCGTTCCCGAAGAGCGGCGCGTTTTCGGGTCTATCACTGTGCAGGAAAACCTGCAGCTGGCGGCGATGTCTGCGGAGCAGGCGCGTTCGCTGGATGAAATCTACCAGACGTTCCCGCGTTTGGCCGAGCGCCGGCGCAATCGCGGCAAGCAGCTATCGGGGGGCGAGCAGCAGATGCTGGCCATTGCCCGGGCGATGATACGCAATGCCAATATCATCATGCTGGACGAACCTTTCGAAGGGCTGGCGCCCTTGATCGTGCGCGATCTGATCGAGGTGTGCCGCAAACTCGCCGAAAGCGGCAATACCATTGTCATCGTCGAACAGAATGTCAGGGCGGCCTTATCGCTGGCCGATCGCTGCTATCTGATCAACAATGGGCACATGGTTTTCGAGGGTACGCCGGCCCAACTGCAGGAAGACAATACCGTGATCCAGAAGTACCTGGGCGTCAAGGTATAAGCGCTTCTTCCTGAAGCCAGGGGCAGCCGCCTTCGCGGCTGCCCTTTTCTATGGTGTCTGCCGCCTTTTCCGCATGCCTGGAGCACTGTCAGCATGGATGGAACAGTAAAAACCGGCAGGGGTGGCTACTGCCCAAGGCTATACAGAAGTATAGTAGCGCATGCGACGTGCAGCGCTGCTGCGAACGAAGGCTCCGGTATTGGGTGGCCTTCGCCAATTTTGTATTTCGAGGTTTTTTTATGCGGCCTACACATGGCGCTGAATCGGTTGTGCCGGAAAAAAGTGGCCCAGGCGCCGAACATGCCAGCCCCGTCAACTATCGGCTGGACTACATCGCGTCCAGCAAGCTGCCCACGCCATGGGCGGAGTTCGCCATTCATATTTTTGTCGACCCAGCCACCAGCAAAGAGCATCTGATGCTTACGTTGGGCGATGTCACGGATGGCGAGCCCGTTCTGGCCCGCGTGCATTCCGAATGCCTGACGGGCGATGCGCTGTTCAGCCAGCGCTGCGATTGCGGCGCCCAGCTTGAAACCGCCCTGCAGGCCATTGCCCACGAAGGCCGTGGCGCCTTGCTGTATTTGCGCCAGGAAGGCCGGGGCATCGGCCTGGTCAATAAAATACGTGCTTATCAACTGCAGGATGCCGGCGCCGATACGGTCGAAGCCAACGAGCAACTGGGTTTTCCGGCGGATATGCGCCGCTACGACTTATGCAAGCCCATGCTCGCCAAATTCGGCATATCGGTGCTCAGGCTCATGACGAACAATCCGCGCAAGGTCCGCGCCATGGAAAAGATCGGCGTCCAGGTGTCCGAACGCATTCCCCTGCAGGTCAACCGCAATCCGTTCAACGAGAACTACCTGAGCACCAAGGCGTCCAAGCTGGGGCATTGGCTCAAAGAGCGGCTGTAGTTCACACTTCGGCCATGAAGCGCATCTTGAAGCGCCGGCCCTTGATGTTGCCGGCGCTCAGTTTGGCGTAGGCGTCCTTGGCCATGCCGCGCTCCAGCGCCACAAAGCTGACGAATTCCAGAATATTGATTTTGCCTACCTGCGCCGCCGCGAAACCGGCGTCTTTCGTCAGGGCGCCCAGCAGATCGCCGGGGCGTAGTTTGTCTTTCTTGCCGCCTTGTATGCACAGGGTCACCATGGGCGCGCGCAGCCGGCCGCCGGGCGCCGGCTTCAGCGACTTTGGATTCGCCCAGACAATGGCCTGGCCCTGGTATTGTTCGATCTGGTTGGCCCAGCGCATTTCGTAGGGCGCGCACAGGCTCAGCGCCAGGCCTTTGTCCTGGCCGCGCCCCGTGCGCCCTATGCGGTGGACATGCACTTCGGGATCGGGCGTGATCTCGACATTGATGACGGCGTCCAGCGCGTCGATATCCAGGCCGCGGGCGGCCACATCGGTGGCGACCAGCACCGAGCAGCTTCGGTTGGCGAATTGGATCAGCACATCTTCACGGTCGCGCTGCTCCAGGTCGCCATGCAGCGCCAGTGCGCTGAACCCGCGCGATTCCAGATACTGGGCCAGGTCGCGGCATTGCGCTTTCGTGTTGCAAAATGCCAGTGTCGACTCCGGCCTGAAGTGCTCGAGCAACTGCGCTACCGCGGCGTGGCGCCGGTCGGCGTCGATCTCGTAGAAGCGCTGTTCGATCTGGCCCGCATCGTGCACCGCGTCGACCTTGATCTCGGCGGGCTTTTTCAGAAACCGCGCACTGGCCTTGCGGATGTCGTCGGCATAGGTCGCTGAAAACAGCAGCGTTTGCCGCGAGCCGGGGCAGGCCGCGACGACTTTGGCGACGTCGTTGTAAAAACCCATGTCCAGCATGCGATCGGCCTCGTCCAGCACCAGGGTGTGCACACTGGAAAAGTCGACCGTGCTGCGTTCGATGTGATCCATCAGCCGGCCGGGCGTACCCACCACAACGTGGGCGCCGAACTTCACCGATTCGACCTGCGGCCGGATGGGCGTGCCGCCGCATAGCGTCAGTATCTTGACGTTGCCAACGGCGCGGGCGAGCCGGCGCAGCTCGTTGGCCACCTGCTCGGCCAGTTCGCGGGTGGGGCACAGCACCAGCGCCTGGGTGCTGTAGACCGAGGGATCGAGCTTATGGACGATGCCCAGGCCGAAGGCGGCGGTTTTGCCGCTGCCGGTCTTGGCCTGGGCGATCAGGTCGCGCCCCTCCAGAATCAGCGGCAGGCTTTGCGCCTGTATCGGCGTCATGGCCTGATATCCCAGGGTGCTCAGGTTGTCGAGCTGGGCGGCGAAGAGGGGCAGTGCGGTGAAGGAAAGGGGGGAGGTCACAATCGGGGGAGCGCAAAAGGCGTCTGGCGCCAGCCCGGGATTGGGCGGGCGTACAGACAATAGGCCCGATTGTAGCGCCTGCGCTGGGTCAGGCTGCCGCGTCGGCGGTTTCGGGGTCAAAGGCCTTGGTGGCCAGGACCTTGATGCAGCGGTCTGCGGTCTCCAGCGCTTGCTGGCGGCTGTCCGCCCCCAGGTCCGTGCCTTCGGCGCGCACGACGCGGACGTCTGTGATGCCGAAGAAGCCGAACACCGTTTTCAAATAGGTTTCCTGGTGTTCCATGGCGCGGCCCGCTTCGCTGTTGGAATAGATGCCGCCGCGGCTCAGGGCGGCAATCACGGTCTTGCCCGCAGCCAGGCCCACTACGCCTGCTTCCGTGTATTTGAAGGTGCGTCCAGCTTGCGCCAGGCGGTCGATCCAGGCCTTGAGTTGCGACGGAATGGAAAAGTTGTATAAAGGCGCGCCCACCACAATGACGTCGGCGTTCAGGAATTGCGTCACCAGCGCTTCGGACAGCGCGTTTTCGCTGCGCTGGGCCTCGGTCAGGGCCTGGTCGGACGGCGGCAGGCGGAATCCCATGGCATCGCGCGAGAAATGATTGGGCGTTTCGACGGCCAGATCCAGGTATTCGACTTGCGTGTCGGGCGTGTCGGCCATCCATTGGGCCACGACGTCTTTGGTGAGCTTGCGCGAAACGGAGTTGGCGCCATTGATGCTTGAGTCTACGTGCAGCAGTTTCATGAGTTCTCCAGGTGTTTTATCAAAAATAGTCAAAAGGACACGATGGATGCATTATGTATTGGCACGAAATGTTTGATAAGTAGGCCTGAATGCGATAGATTGTTCTACTTATGATGTTAATGGGGCGCCCATGCAAGACCTGAACGATATGCTGTACTTTGCCGAGGTCGTGAAACACGGCAGTTTTGCTGCGGCAGGGCGCGCGCTGGGGCTGCCCAAGTCCCGCCTGTCGCGCCGTGTGGCCAAGCTCGAGACCGATCTGGGGGTCAGGCTGCTTCAGCGCACCACGCGCAAGCTGTCGCTGACGACTGCGGGGGAGCTTTACTATCGGCATTGCAATGCCATGTGCGACGAGGCCGAAGCGGCGGCCGCGGCCGTGGCGCAGGTGCAGAGCGAGCCGCGCGGCGTGATTCGGGTGGTCTGCCCCGTGACGCTGGCGCAGTCCGTCGTGGGGCCGGTTTTGTCCGATTACCTGCTTAAACATCCGCTGGTACAGGTTCAGATGCAGGTCAGCAACCGGGTGGTCGATCTGGTCGAAGAGGGTGTCGATGTGGCCTTGCGTGTACGGCTGTCGGTGGACGACAGCGGCAGCCTGGTGGTCAAGCGCCTGGGCCAGACGCAGTCGCTGCTGGTGGCAAGCCCCGCCCTGATCCAGCGGCAAGGCTGTCCTGCTGACCCCAGCGACCTGTCCTTGATGGACTCGGTGGCCATGTCAGTCACGGACGGCCGCGCGTTCTGGAAGCTTTCAGGTCCCAACGGCGCGCAATATACCGTCACGCACAGGCCTGTTTTCGTGGCCGATGACCTGCTTACCCTGAAATTCGCCATACTGGATGGCGTCGGCCTGGGCCTGTTGCCCGACTATATGTGCCGCGATGAAATGGAAACCGGACAACTGGTGTCCGTGCTGCCCAACTGGGCGCTGGAGCCGGGCATTGTCCATGCTGTGTTCGGTTCGCGCCGTGGATTGATTCCGGCCGTGCGTTCCTTTCTGGATTTCCTGGGCGAGCACGTCACCCACGAGCCGAACAAGCCTTAGGGGGATAGGAAACGGGCCGGGCGTGAAACAGCAGCCGACAGGCAGGCCGCCGATGCAAGCCCGGCCAGCCGTTAGGCATGGCTACTTGATATAGATCAATGACGGCATCCGGAGGTAGGGGAAAATGGCAAAATTAGGCTTGCGTTCGCACACTGGAACTAAGGGGAAAACAATGCGGATATTACTTATGCTATGCACGTTCATGGCATCACTGGGGTTTATAGCCCCGTCTTTTGCTGCACATGATGGCCAGGCGCCACATGGCACGGTCACGTATACGCCCGACATCACCTTCACGCTACGAACCAGCATTGCCGACGGCAAGCTGGTGTTTGTGGGGGATGCCGGCGCGATCACAGGTAAAGTGAACCCCGATCTGCAGGTGCCCGAAAACGCCGTGGTGCAGATCAACGTCATCAATGGCGATGGCGCCATTCACGATATCGCCGTACCCGAATTCGGCGCCAAGTCCGATAACATCACAGGCAAAGGCTCGGCCACGGCCATTGTGTTCCGCGCCAACAAGAACGGTACCTTTGAATACCTGTGCACGCTGCCCGGGCACAAGGCGGCCGGCATGTTTGGCAAGCTCATCGTTGGCGAGCCGCAGGAGCAGGCGGACAGCGATGCGCTGGATATCGCCCAGGACCCGACCGCGGTTGGGGTGCCGGTAGGCCAGCGCGGGCCCGAGCACATTACCGTCGACCTTGAAACCACCGAGGTCGTGGGCAAGCTTGCCAGCGGCAGTACGTACAAGTATTGGACGTTCAACAACAAAGTACCCGGCCCGTTCGTTCGTGTGCGTGTGGGGGATACCGTTACCGTCAATCTGTCCAATGCCAAAGAGGCCTCGCACATCCACTCGGTGGACTTCCACGCGGTGACCGGCCCCGGCGGCGGCGCGGCCGTGACCCAGGCGGCGCCCGGCCAGACCAAGAGCTTTACCTTCAAGGCCATGCATCCGGGGCTGTTCGTGTATCACTGCGCAACGCCCATGGTCGCCCAGCACATCACCAACGGCATGTATGGCATGATATTGGTCGAACCGGAAGGCGGCCTGCCAGAGGTCGACCGCGAGTTCTATGTCATGCAGGGCGAGCTGTACACTGCGCAGAAGCATGGCGCGCTGGGGCACCAGGAGTTCTCGCTGGAAAAACTGCTGGATGAAAACCCCGAGCACCTGATGTTCAACGGCTCCATGGGCGCGTTGTCCGAGCAATACAAGCTTCAGGCCAATGTAGGCGAGACGCTGCGTATTTTCTTCGGCGTGGGCGGTCCCAACCTGACCTCCAGCTTCCACGTCATCGGCGAAGTGTTCGACAAGGTCTACGACCAGGCTTCATTGACCAGTCCTCCGCTGACCGATGTGCAAACGACGCTGGTTCCGCCCGGCGGCGCGACCATGGTTGAATTCAAGGTAGATGTTCCGGGCAATTACATCCTGGTGGACCATGCCTTGTCGCGGGTTGAAAAAGGCCTGTCCGGCATCCTGTCGGTGACCGGCGAGGAAGATCACAGCATTTTCCATTCCACCGAAGCCATCGACCCTAATTCGGGACACTGATCCTCGTCCAATGGATGAGGCCGCCGGTCATGCCGGCGGCTATCAACACAGAAGGGCAGGCCGCTTAGAGCGGGCTGCCCTTCTTTTTGTCTGCGTTTTTGTTTACGCGCGCGCCCGTGGACGCGTTGTTCAGGCCTTGAGCGCGGCCGCCTTGGCGGCTGCGTCCTGGTCGATCTGCGAATACGTCCCGGCTGCGGTGAACAAGACATCGGTAGACGAGTTCAGCGCTGTTTCGGTCGAGTCTTGCAGCACGCCAATAATGAAGCCGACGCCGACCACCTGCATGGCCACATCGTTCGAGATGCCGAACAGGCTGCATGCCAGCGGGATCAGCAATAGGGACCCTCCGGCGACGCCGGACGCGCCGCAGGCGCAAATCGCAGCGAGGATGCTCAGCAGCAGGGCCGTGGACAGGTCGACCTGTATGCCCAGTGTATTGACGGCGGCCAAAGTCAGCACGGTAATCGTTACGGCGGCGCCTGCCATATTGATCGTGGCGCCCAAGGGGATGGAGACCGTGTAGGTGTCGGCGGGCAGGCCCAGGCGCTTGCACAATTCCAGGTTGACGGGAATGTTGGCGGCCGAACTGCGCGTGAAAAAGGCGGTGATGCCGCTCTCGCGCAGGCAGGTGAAGACCAGGGGATACGGGTTGCTGCGGATCCTGGCAAAGACGATCAGCGGGTTTACCACCAGCGCAACGAACAGCATGCAGCCGATCAGCACGGCCAACAAGCGTGCATAGCCCAGCAGCGCGTCAAGGCCCGCCTCGGCAATGGTGGACGCGATCAGGCCGAAGATGCCGATGGGCGCGAAGCGGATGACTACCTTCACGATGAAAGACAAGGCCAGCGACAGGTCGGCCATCACATTCTTGGTAGCGCCGTGCGCATGCCGCATGGCAATGCCCATGGCGATGGCCCAGGCCAGGATGCCGATGTAGTTGGCGTTGGCCAGGGCGTTGATGGGGTTGTCGACCACGCTCATCAGCAGGTTGGATAAAACCTCGATAATGCTGCCCGGCGCGCTCAGTGCTTGCGCGTCGGTTTTCAGCTGAATGGTCAAGGGGAACATGAAGCTGGCCACCACTGCGACCAGCGCGGCGGCAAAGGTTCCCAGCAGATATAGAAGCAGAATCGATCCCATATTCGTCTGCTGGCCGTGCTTGTGGTTGGCAATAGAGGCGGCAACCAGGACAAGAACCAGAATGGGGGCAACCGATTTCAGTGCGCTGATGAAGAGGTCGCCGAGAATCGCGACCGCGTTGGCGGCCGACGGCGAGATGAGTGCCAAGACGATGCCGGCGACCAGGCCTATGAGTATCTGGACGACCAGGCTGCCATTGCTGACAAACTGCAGTAGCGGATTTTTTGTGATGGCTGCACGAGGCATCAGGGGCTCCAAAGCTAAGCCTTGCCGGCTTGTATATAAAAACGATTCGCTCCGCCGCCCCGCGCTTGGTATGCGCCGCACTTCTTGTGCCGAACCTTGTTCTGGCCGTGATGTGTCTGATTATTATGACAAAATGGCTAAAAAACAAGCCGGAAGGCATTCTACCACTTCAGAAATTGGTTTAAAAACCCCAGATCGCTTACAATAGACTTCCTGGGGTCGATCCGGCTTCGACGTGGGTCGCGAAACAGCGCAGGGCATGCCGAGCACCAGTAAGCTCGTAAATCCACTGGAAACAATACAAACGCCAACGACGAGCGTTTCGCTTTAGCCGCTTAATGCGGTAAGCCGCTGCACTAATTTGTCTTTGGGTTAGGTAGGGTAAAACCTACAGCAGCGTCATTTACAAAGAATCGGGCCTTGCTGGGTCACTCAGCCTGGTCTTAAATTAATGTGAATCGCCAAGGAAGGGCCTGTCGGTTGGCACGCTCCGCGGTTAAAACTTAAAGTGAACCGAATAAGCATGTAGAACTGCCTGCAGAGGGCTTGCGGACGGGGGTTCAATTCCCCCCGACTCCACCAAGACACACGACGCTGCACTATGCAGCACTAGACGGGGCCAGATGAGAATCTGGCCCTTTTTAGTGTCTTGTGGTGTGGCAATTGACTCTTCCCCATAAACGGGGGGACCAGCATTCATCAAACTCAGAATAGGCATAGCAGCCTCGTATGATCGCGTTGCGATACGTATAGCCATGCGATACAATATGGCATGATCAAAACCTTCAGGCACCGCGGCTTGCAGCGCTTCTTTGAGACAGGCTCTAAGGCTGGCATTCAGGCGGTGCACGCCTCAAAGCTGGCGCGCCAATTGCGTCAACTTAATGACTCATCAGGCCCTGAAGACATGGATATGCCAGGTTGGAATTTGCATCCACTGAAGGGGCAGGATCTAAAGGGCCACTGGTCTGTATGGGTCAACGGAAACTGGCGTCTGACATTCATGTTTGAGGGTCAGGATGCGGTCCTCGTTGATTATCAGGACTATCACTAGGAGAACATTATGCGTATGCACAATCCCCCGCATCCTGGCGAAACCCTGCGTGAAGACGTTCTTCCAGCGCTGGGCTTATCCGTAGCGGAGGCTGCTCGACAACTGGGTGTTAGTCGGGTAGCCCTATCGCGGGTGCTGCATGGACGTGCCGCTATTTCAGTGGATCTAGCACGCCGGCTGGAAGCGTGGCTGCGCAAACCTGATGGGCGGGGGCCTAGTGCGGAAACGTGGTTGCGCGGCCAGATTGGCTATGAGTTATGGCAAGCCGAACACTCGGGGCGCAACATAGAGGTTGAGCCTGCTCATGCTGTGCCTGCTTGAGCAGGCACAAGAAAACCCGTCGGGGCGGGTCGGGGAGGCGACGACATTCGCAACCTATCGACCGATCTGATTCGGTCATTCCAGACCGACAATCAGTTTGATTACTTGTTGCTTCGGTCCAGGATGCGTTGACGGTTCAGGCCTAGCGCTTCTTCAGTCGGGGTCCAGTCTTTCCAGTAATGGTCGGGAATGGATGGGAAGTCGCTGCGTTGAACACCGCTGAACGTCGGTTTGTAGCCGCGGCGCTTCATTTCCTCTACTAAAGCGGTATGCCTATGCGCTAAGTAGGAAAGACGCGTGTAGAAGAAAAGCAGATGGCCTTTGCCCAGTGTGTAGCAGCTTGGTTGCGACAGGTTTCCTTTTGCGGCGGCCTTCTGGGCCAGCGCAAAAACCCGGGGTAGTTCCCGGTATTCGGCGACCAGATGCGGGCCGCTCAGTTCCTGGACGGGAACGCAGTTTATACGAGTCATGGCTATTCGAGGCTAAACCGCTTTTATACCAGTCTTGCCATCTTTCCTGCCCATGCGGGCCCGTATGCCCCCGTCTATTCGGGCGGTATCATCCTTCGGTCGGTAATAGGTAACGCCACCCTGAAAAGGCCGACGTCTCTGTCGGCCCTTGTTCAACTGCCCAGCGCTGACATCCTGAAATAAGCTGTCGCAATCGCATCGGATTTTTTGCGAGGGATGGCCGATACTGAAACTCCGGCACAAGATGCCACTATCCAGGAGATTTTTTATGGCTACCCCTACGGATAAGGTCAAAGATGCCATCGAAGAAGGCGCGAACAAGACGGACAAGGCCATCGCAACCATGGCGGGCAAAGCGTCCCATGCCACGCGCCGCGCCCAGGTCGCCGCTGAAGATGCCGTCGATGGCGGGCGCGATGCGCTGGAAGGGGCGCTGATATGCGGAAAGGCGATGATACGCGCCAACCCTTTGGCGGCAGTGGCCACGGTTGCCGTGGTCGCTTACCTGTGGGGCCGGCTAAGGCGCTAAGCCGCAGCTTTACCTGTTTCCTTTGAGGGCGTCCATGGCCAAAAGTACGTTTGAATATAAAGGTCGAATGGTTGAAGTCATGTCCACGAACATCGTTGGCGGCGGACATGGCTTCGGCCTGAAGATCGATGGCGATGCCATCAACCGTAGCGCGTATGATCCCTCCAAGTCGGAAGACGAGGCGATCAAAGAGGGTGTGAAGTACGCCAAGGAATACATCGATTCCCTGCCGTGAAGCGTGTGCGGCGGATCCGTGGGCGGACGGAACGGCCGTATTTTAATCCTGGCTGGATTTCAGCAGTTTCATCGCTTGCGTCAGTGTCGCGGCCGAGTCCGCATAGTCCTTCCATGGCTCGTTCCCAAGATCCAGCCGCTGGTGGATATTGCCTATATGCCATTGCGTGGCGCTGGCCAGTTTTTCGACCTCATCCCAGCCCACAGGCACCGATATGCCCATGCCGGGACGCGCCCGCAAGGACCATGCCGATACGGTTGTGGCGCCCCAGCCATTGCGCAAATAATCGATGAATATCTTGCCCACGCGATTGCGCGGCCCGCTTTTCGCTGCAAACCGCCTGGGAAAGGTCTTGGCCAAGTGCTGCACCACAGCCTGCGAGCACGCTTTGACGGTGTCCCAATCGTGCCGCCGCTTCAATGGAACAACCACATGCAGTCCCTTGCCGCCGCTTGTCTTGACGAAGGACGCCAGTTTCAGCTCCTGCAAGAATGTGCGAAGCAGCAATGCCGCTTCCTGCATGGCTGCCCAGTCGACCCCTTTGCCTGGGTCCAGATCGAAGGTCATCCGGTCGGGCTTGCCAATCAGCGTCTTCGTTGCATTCCAAGTGTGGAACTCCAGCACATTCATTTGCGCGGCTGACGCCAGGCCCTGTTCCGTGGCGACTTCCAGCAAGGGCTCATGCTCGGGGTCGAGCTTGGCCGGCAGCGCGCGCACGCCGGTTATCTTGAGGGTTTCCAGGTGTTTCTGGAAAAATATTTGGCCCTGTACCCCTTCGGGTGCGCGCACTATCGAGACAGGGCGGCCCTTCATGTGTGGCATCATCAGCGGCGCAATCTGGGCGTAGTAACGGACCACATCGATCTTGCTGGTGTCCGTCGAGGCGTCGATGATCCGTTCAGGGTGCGTGACCTTGAGCTGTCCCAAGCGGGATTTCGTGGCGGTGCTTGCCTGCTTGACGGCATCGCCACGCCGAGCCTGGCCGTTCTTTGCCGCGGTCGTCTTCTTTGCGGTCGATGTCGACCCCGATTTCGATTTGGTCGCAGACATATTGGTCTCCCTTGTAATAGCTTGGGCGGGTTTGTCGTTGCGCAGGCCATGAAACACGGCGTGGCGTATGCGGCCACTGCTTGTCCACTGCGCGAACGACACTTCGGCTAGCAGCGTGGGTTGAACCCAATGCGCCTTTTTTTCGGCTGGGGTGTCTTCAACGAAGGGACTCTTGTCCGAATGCAGGGCTTGCAGGCGCTGGAAAATATCCTGCAGGCTTCGTGTGCTGAACCCCGTTCCGACTTTACCCGCGTAGCGCAGCGTGCCGTGCGCATCGTGTATGCCCAGCAGCAGGGCTCCGATGCCTTTGCGTGAGCCCTGCGGTTCGGTGTAGCCCCCGATGACGAACTCTTGCCGGTGGCCGCACTTGAGTTTGAGCCATGTTGCCGAACGCCTGGATGAGTAATGCGCATCCTTGCGCTTGGCAATAATGCCTTCCAGGCCCATCTTGCACGCACTGGTCTTGATGTCGCGCAAGGGTACGTCAAAGGCGGCGCTAAAGTGTATTGGACAGTCTTCACCTGTTGCGGCGCCCAGCAATAGCTGTTCAAGCATGGCGCGGCGCTGTATAAGCGGCAGGCCGCGCAAGTCCATGCCGCCAAGATAGGGGACGTCGAACAAGTAGTAGCGGATACGGCTCGTCTGCGCGCTGTCGAAAGCATTCTGCAACGCCTGGAAATCCGGCAAGCCCCGGTCATTCATCACGACGATTTCGCCGTCATACCATCCTGCCGGCAGCTTCATTGATTGAAGCGCTTTCGCCAGATGGGGCATACGATGGGTCCAGTCGTGGCCATTGCGGGTCACAAGCTGTATCTTGCGGCGATCGACACGGGCAAGCAAACGATAGCCGTCGAACTTGACCTCATAGATCCAGTCCTGCGGCTCGCCGGACGGTGCATCGGCTAACGTGGCCAACTGCGGACTCAAGGCGGCCGGCAGCGTTGTCCGGGGCGCCTGGAATGATTCGCCGCCAGATGTTGCGGGCACACGCGGGCGCTTTGCCGGACGCTGCTTTGCGCTGTTGTGCCTGGGCTTCTGCTCTTTGGCTGGCCCGACGCTGTCAGGCAGCTCATCCACGACACTGAATGCGGCCTCGGGCCTGGCGAATTCGTCTTTCTCTTTGATCAGGAGCCACGGCGCGGCTTTTTCGGTATTTCCGCGCATTCGAACCAGCGCCCACCTGCCTCCAAGCTTCTGGCCGTGCAAGGTAAAGCTCAGCTTGCCCGCCTTGTAGGCTTTGCGCGGGTCCTGCTCGGCAGTCCAGGTGCCCCGGTCCCAGATAATGACTTTGCCGGCGCCGTATTCGCCTTCTGGAATCTGTCCTTCGAACGCCTGATAAGACAGGGGGTGGTCCTCGACATGGACGGCCATGCGCTTATGAGCGGGGTCCACGCTTGGGCCTTTGGGGACGGCCCAGCTTTTCAGGACGCCATCCAGTTCCAGCCGGAAGTCGTAATGCAGATTGCGCGCCCAGTGTTTCTGTATGACGAAGACGGGCGCATTGCCGCTCGGTGCGCCGCCTTGCGCCGGTTCGGCCGTAACGGAAAAATCACGTTTGGCCTTGTATTGCTTGAGCGGATCGACACGGGCCATATCAGGTCATGCTGCCTTGCGGCTGCGGGATTTGGCGGACGATTTACCGGCTGCCTTCGTGCTGGCGCTACCGGTCTTTGCTGTTTTCCGTGCCGCGGCTTTCCTGGGTGTTTTGGCGCTTGCCTTGTTGGCGGCTTTGCCGCCCGTTTTGCGTGCCGGCTTGGCGGGTTTCCGCTCATTGGTGGCGCGGCCTTTGCCCAGGCTGCGTTGCAGCATTTCGGTCAAATCCAGTATCTTGGCGCCGGCCCCTTCTGTTTCATGCGGCTCAGGTTCGCCGACCGTCTCTGTTTCACCGGCCTCGACCTTTTCCTTCACCAACGCCAGAATCTGCTCTTTGAAGGAATCGACGAATGTGTGAGGCTGCCAAGGGGCGCTCATGTCTTCGATCAGTTGCGCGCCCATCTTCATTTCCTTTTCGGTCAGGCCGGCGGCCTTGACGCCTTGAGGCGGCAGATTCAGCTCATCCCAAGCGCGGATTTCGTCGTCCCAGTGCAGCAGATTCAGGATAAGGGCCGGGCCGCAGGCCATGAGGATGGCCAGGTGCTGCTTGGTCTGTATGACGACCTTGGCAATGCCGACTTTGCCCGACTTGTGCAATACCTCGCGCAATAGCGCGTAGACCTTGTCGCCTTTGCCTATCGGCGAGGTGTAATAGGGGCGGTCAAGGTATATGAAGGGAATAGCGTCGATGGCGACGAACGCTTCGATCTCTATGGTTTGCGTGGACTTGGGGTAGGCGGTTGCAAGTTCTTCGGCAGAAAGCACAACGTATTCCCCCTCGCTGTATTTCACGCCTTTGACGATGTTGTCCTGGCTGATTTCCTTACCGGTCGCCTTGTTGATGCGTTTGTACCCCACCGGATCCATGCTGCGCTTGTCCAGCCAGTCGAAGTCCACGCCCTGGCTGGTGGTGGCCGAATGCAAAGCAATGGGAATATGCACCAGTCCGAATGAGATGGCCCCCTTCCACAGGGCGCGTTTGCTGCTGCTTGCTGCCATGATGTCCTCCGCAGTGGTCGCAGGCCTCCAGCAAGCAGCATACCCGCGGGGGGTTCAGTCCAGGGGCGGATCGGCGGGTTTCGCTTCCATGCGCTTCGGACGGCTGACCGGAGGCGTCAGCCCCCGCTCGCGGATCGCGTCATCGATCGCCATCAGGATGGCATCGCGGCAATCGACATCGTCGGCAAAATGCGGTACCCAGTACTTGATCATGTAGGTGACGCCCTCGGCGGCGTAGGCGATGGCGCGGACAACAGGCTTTTGCGCCGCGGTCAGGACGTCTTTGGGCGAGCAGGAAAAGGCCGCGTCAAACAACAGCTGTTTGCCGTCCAGAATCGAGATGTCATGGCTCAGGATGATTTCGAGCTCGGCCTGGTACTGTTTGCGGGGGGCGCTGTAGTTGGTCAGCATCTGCCGCGATATCTGGCTGTTGGGCAAAATCATATAGGTGTCGTTGGGCGTCAGTATGCGCGTGGTGCGCCAGCCGATTTCGATGACGCGCCCCAGCGTGGCCGGATCGAATTCGACCCAGTCGCCGATGCGATAGGGCGCTTCGACCCCGATGGCAATGCCCGACAGCACATCCGCCAGAACGTTGCGGATGGCGAAACCGAGAATGGCGATGATCAAGCCGGAGCTGGCAAGAATGCCGCCGGCCGATTGCCCCAGAAACAAGCCGATTGCCGCGACGGTGGCAATGGTGAACAAGGTTGCGGCGATCAGTTCGCGCAGCAGCTTCGGTGTTTTACGTTTCTTTCTTACTTTCCTGGTCAGTGCGGCGCCGGCAACGCGGGCAAGCAGCCAGGCGAACGAATAAAACGCCGCCACGGCGCTGAGCTGTGCAATGGCCTTCGGATCCGACCCGGGCAGGTAGTGCTGAAACAGGTAGGCATGCAGAACATACACAAGTACCGATACAAAGCACAGCAATGCCGGCCACAATAGCCGCAGTATGCGCGAACCAGGAATCACAGGAAGCCCCCTTTTTTTGCCCCATAGTATAGGTTTTAAAGGCGGGAAGTTGTTGGCCGGCTACCTGAGGGAGGGCTTTTGATTGTCGGGCAAGCGGCGGGGCCCGGCGCTAGATGCTTCGTACGATCTCCGGGCCCAGGCGCTCCAGTATTGCCAGAACGGCATCGCATTGCTTCGGGGTGCGAGGGTGCACGATCAGCGACCATTGGCCTTCCTGGGTCGCACGCTCGACGCGCTGGATGACGATCTGGTGATCGGGCCGCGCGGTAATCAATCCGCCCAGCAGCAAGCCGGCGATGGCGGCAAAGAAGAGGAAGGCGATGAAACTTGTCTTGGGCGAGGACGCAACGGCGGGCAAACCGCTTGCATAGACCAGGCTCCAGGCAATCAGGCCTGCCAGGGCGCCCGCTGCACCCAGGCCCAGATGCGCCCGGACCGCTGTTCTGGCCACGCCCCGGGTTTCCGGCTCCAGTTTCTTGGAATAATCCTTTTCGTGGGGTTTGATCAGCCGCAAATGCGTCGCTTGCATGCCCGTTTCGGCGTGAAGGGTGGCCGCGGCGGATGCCGCTGCCGATTCGGTATCGAATATTGCGGCGATCTTGGTTGTCGCACGTTCTCCAAATAGCATTTGCCAAGCCATGGCGATCCCCCGATGCATGAGTTGATCTGGCTTCAGCAATTCACGTACCCGGCGCTGGATTTGACGGTTTTCCTGCGGGGAGCTAAAGACTGCCGCTGGTCCGCCGTTAAAGGTTCGGAACTGGGGTTTTCCCTTAGCGAATCGAAGAATTGGAAAGTGAATGAGTTTTTTCAAAAACATGCGTATTGGAAACCGGCTAGCGCTCGGTTTTGGTGTCATTTTGGCTTTGGCCGTGCTGATAGGGTGTCTGGGTGTCTGGCAACTGCGCACCCTGCAGGCGGCCAATCAGCGGATGATGGATGTGCCGATGGCCAAGGAGCGCATGATCGGTGATTGGTACCGCAACATGACCAACGGCATCAATCGGACCATTGCCATTGCCAAGAGTACAGACCCCGCTCTGGGGCCGTACTTTGCCAAGGAGACCGCCGCAGCGACCAATGCGTCGACCGCCCTGCAGGAGAAAATCGTCCCATTGCTGGTGTCCGAATCGGAAAAAGCGCTTTACCAGACGATCATGGAGCAGCGCCAGGTCTATCTGAGCACGCGCGATGCCATGACCCGGCAGAAGGTGGCGGGCAACGCCGCCGAGGCGAATCGCATCTTTGAAAATGAGTTCATTCCCGGCGCCCAGCGGTATCAGAGCTCTGTCGAACAGCTTGTCGAGTCGCAACGCAAGTTCATGGACGACACCTCGGCCAGTATCGCGGCATCGAACGCGTTCAGCCAACAGCTTATTGCGGGCCTGCTGTCGATAGCGGTCGTGGCAGGCATATTGTTTGCGTGGCGCCTGACCAAAGGCATCACGGGGCCGCTGCGGCGCGCTGTCCAGGTGTCGCGCAGTATCGCCAGCGGCGATCTGACCTCCACCATCGACGTACGCACTTCCGATGAAACAGGTCAACTGTTGCAGGCGCTGGCCGAGATGAACGGCAATCTCCTCAGGCTGGTCGGCAATGTCCGCGATGGGGCCTACAGCATCGCCAATGCGTCAGGCCAGATTGCCGCCGGCAATCTGGATTTGTCTTCGCGCACCGAGGAGCAATCCAGCTCCTTGACCGAAACCGCCTCCGCCATGGAGCAGTTGACGAACACGGTCAAGCAGACGGCCGATAACGCCCGGCAAGCCAATCAACTGGTGGTCTCGACCTCGGAAATCGCAGAAAAAGGCGGACAAGCCGCCAGCGATGTGGTGACCACGATGGAATCGATCAACGATTCGGCCGGCAAGATCGTCGATATCATCGCGGTGATAGACAGCATTGCCTTTCAGACCAATATCCTGGCCTTGAACGCGGCGGTCGAAGCGGCTCGCGCCGGCGAGCAGGGCAAGGGCTTTGCCGTCGTGGCCAGCGAGGTGCGTACCCTGGCGCAGCGCAGCGCAACCGCGGCAAAGGAAATCAAGACCTTGATTGTCGATGCGGTCGAGAAGGTGGAAGCGGGCAGCAAGCGGGTCGGCGAAGCGGGCGTCACGATCCAGGAAGTCGTGACCAGCGTCAAGCGGGTGGCGGATATCGTGGGTGAAATATCCACGGCCAGCCATGAGCAGAGCATAGGCATCGAGCAGGTCAATCAGGCCATTCTGCAAATGGACCAAGTCACGCGCCAGAATGCGGCCCTGGTCGAAGAGGCCGCTTCGGCGACCGGCAGTCTGCAGGATCAGGCCACCAACCTGACGACGTCGATCAGTGTGTTCAAGCTGGACGCCGGGGGCGGCGGATCTGTGGCGGCGTTGCCCGCCGCCGCGGCGGCGCGCAGCATTGCCGGCCTTAGCGTGGCGGCGCTTCCCCGGCTGGCTGTGTAGTCAACATAAGAAGCGGCGATCAGCGGTTTGCCCAGTCTTGAATGGCGGGCCAGATGTCTTGCGGGGTTTCCGCGATGGCGTCCGCTTCCCAGGCATGCACCGCGGTTTCCTGCCCGCAATACCCATAGGCGGCAACCACGGTGGCCATGCCGGCCGCTTTGCCGGCGATGATGTCGCGTTGGTCGTCGCCCACGTAGATGCACTGGGACGGCTCGAACCCCGTTTGCCTGGCTGCGTGGAGCAAAGGAGCAGGGTGCGGTTTCGCGTGGCTGGTGGTATCGCCGCCCACCGTTACGGCGCATTCTGTGTACAGCCCCAGGTGCACGACCAGGGGGACGGCCAGGTATTCCATTTTATTGGTGACGATGCCCCAGGCGTAATCGTTGTTCTTGAGCGTGGACAATAGCTCTTTCACGCCTGGAAACAGGGTGGTGAGCGTGGTCATGTCCTGTTCGTAGTCTTCCAGGAATTGTTGGCGACAGGCCTCGTAGTCGGGATGCTCGGGGCTCAGGTCGAGCCCGGCCCGCAGCAGCCCGCGCGCGCCGTGCGACGCAAACGGCCTGAGCGCTTCGTAGGGCAGGGGCGGCAGGCCGCGCCGGACGCGTTGCTTGTTGGCGGCGGCGGCCAGGTCGGGGGCGGTATCGGCCAGCGTACCGTCGAAGTCGAATAAAACCAGTTTGCGCATAAGAAATCAGGCCTCGCGGCGTGTTGCCATCAGGTAGTTGACCGACGTGTCTTGGCTGAGCTTGTAGTGGTCGGTAATGGGGTTGTATTCCATGCCGGCAAGCTGCGTGGCCGACAAACCCGCCTGCCGCGCGGCTGCCGCCAGCTCGCTGGGTTTGATGAAGTTCTCGTAGCTGTGCGTGCCTTTGGGCAGCATGCGCAGCACGTATTCGGCGCCGACGATGGCGAACAGGAAGGATTTCGGGTTGCGGTTCAGGGTCGAGAAGAACACCCAGCCGCCGGGCTTGGCCAAGGTGGCGCAGGCGCGCACCACCGAGGCGGGGTCAGGCACGTGTTCCAGCATTTCCATGCAGGTGACGATATCGAACCGGCCTGCCTGCTGGCTGGCCATGTCTTCGGCGCTGATCGCCTGGTAGTCGACTGAAACGCCCGATTCCAGGCCGTGCAGCCGGGCGACGGTGAGCGATTGCTGGGCCAGGTCGATGCCGGTGACCTGGGCCCCGGCCTGGGCCATGCTTTCGGCCAGTATGCCCCCGCCGCAGCCCACATCGAGGATGGTCTTTCCGGCAAGAGAGCCTGCGTGGTCGGTGATCCAGCCCAGCCGCAAGGGGTTGATGGCGTGCAGCGGCTTGAATTCGCTTTCAGGGTCCCACCAGCGCGAGGCCAGCGCGGCGAACTTGTCGATTTCGGCCTGGTCAACGTTGTGGCTACGGGTGTGGGCAGTAGAGGCGGTTGTGTTCATGGCCTGTCCGGAAAAAAAATAAGGGCCCCGCAATGCGGAGCCCTTATTGTAGCGTTTAACGCTGTAAGTATTACGCAGTGCTATTACTTGCGTGTACCCACGATTTCGATTTCTACGCGACGGTTTTGTGCGCGGCCTTCGCGGGTGCTGTTGGAAGCAACAGGACTCGTTTCGCCCTTGCCTTCGGCGTAGATGCGATCAGCGGCGATGCCTTTGCCGACCAAGTATTCTTTGACCGAGTTGGCGCGACGTTGCGACAAGCCTTGGTTGTACTCTTCAGTACCGATGGAGTCGGTGTGACCAGTAGCAATCAGGGTTTCAAGCGTGATCGTGTCGGCTTGCGCGGCGACTTGATCAAGCACTTGACGGCCTTCGGGTTTCAACGTGGATTTGTCGAAATCGAAGAACGTGTCGGCATTGAGCACAACTTTAGTGGCGGTAGGAGCCACGACAGGAGCTTCGGCTTGAGCAACAGGTACGCCGTCGCAACCGGGGATGCCGGTGGCGGGAGTCCAGAAGTTGTCGCGCCAGCACAATTCGTTGGTGCCGTTCATCCAAACGTCACCAAATGGATTGCGCCAGTTGTCGACAGTTTGCGCAGATACTGCGCCAGAAGCCGTAGCGGCTGCAATGGCGAGTGCTAGTGCGATTTTGGAGGGTTTGTTCATATTTCTCCTCGTTGAGCTTAATGCTGGTAAGTGACCGCAGCGAACCCCCGCCGCATATCAAGAAAACGGAGCCAGTATAGCAACGCCATGACTTAATCAAAGTATTGCGCTGGGTTTCATGCGTGTTAGGGCGAATCTTACGGCATTTCTGGTGGGTTCGTTAAGCTTGAGTGATGCATATGGGCCAGATATTAGGATTTCTACCCTATCTCTCTCATTATTGTTGGTTTTAGGCAACAAGCCCGCAGGCTTAAAGTGCTTTGTGAAGAGTTCGAGGGAAACGGCGGGCTCGCGATCGGGTGGATGGGCGTTTGAATGCCTTCCGGTTGGCCTGACCCGGCCTGGCTGGTGGAAGTGCTAGAATTTCCTATTCGCCCGTTACCGGCCCGATTTCACGACTTTCACGTTTAAGACACTCTATGGATTCCTTTGCCAAGGAGACCCTTCCAATTTCGTTGGAAGAGGAAATGCGCCGCAGCTACCTCGACTATGCCATGAGCGTAATCGTGGGGCGCGCCTTACCGGATGTTCGAGATGGCCTCAAACCCGTGCACCGGCGCGTACTGTTCGCCATGCACGAACTCAACAATGACTGGAACCGGGCCTACAAGAAATCGGCGCGTATCGTCGGCGATGTGATCGGTAAGTATCACCCGCATGGCGACTCCGCCGTTTACGACACGATTGTGCGCATGGCGCAAGATTTCTCCCTGCGTTACATGCTGGTCGACGGGCAGGGCAACTTCGGCTCGGTCGACGGCGACAGCGCGGCGGCCATGCGATACACGGAAATCCGCTTGGCCAAGATCGCGCACGAGCTCCTGGCCGATATCGACCAGGAAACGGTCGACTTCGGTCCCAACTACGATGGCAGCGAGCAAGAGCCGCTGCTTCTGCCTTCGCGCCTGCCCAATCTGCTGGTCAACGGCAGTTCGGGCATTGCCGTGGGCATGGCGACCAATATTCCGCCCCATAATCTGGCCGAAGTCATCGAGGGCTGCCTGTATTGCCTGCGCAATCCCGAATGCTCGGTCGACGAGCTGATCGAACTCATTCCCGCGCCCGACTTTCCCACCGGCGGGATCATCTATGGCATGTCGGGGGTGCGCGAAGGCTATCGGACCGGGCGCGGCCGCGTCATCATGCGCGCCAAAACCCACTTCGAGGACATGGAAAAGGGCAATCGGCAGGCGATCATCGTCGATGCCATTCCTTATCAGGTCAACAAGAAGACCCTGCAGGAAAAGATTGCCGAGCTCGTGAATGAGAAACGGATCGAAGGCATCTCCGATATCCGCGACGAGTCGGACAAGGACGGCATGCGCCTGGTGATCGAACTCAAGCGCGGCGAGGTGCCGGAAGTCATCCTGAACAACCTGTACAAAAACACACAGCTTCAAGATACTTTCGGCATGAACATGGTGGCGCTGGTCGACGGCCAGCCACGTTTGCTGAACTTGAAGCAGATCGTCGAGTACTTTTTGTTCCACCGCCGCGAAGTGGTCACGCGGCGCACGGTATTCCAATTGCGCAAGGCGCGCGAGCGCGGCCATGTGCTGGAAGGCCTGGCGGTGGCCCTGGCCAATATCGACGACTTCATCGCCATCATCAAGGCGGCGCCCACGCCGCCGGTGGCGCGCCAGGAGCTCATGGCGCGCTCATGGGATTCCTCGCTGGTCCGCGAGATGCTGGCGCGCGCCGACGAAGGTAATACGCCGGGCGGGCGGGCGGCTTACCGGCCTGATACCCTGCCAGAGGTCTTCGGCCTGCAGGACGACGGCCTGTATCGCCTGAGCGACACCCAGGCCCAGGAAATCCTGAACATGCGCCTGCAACGCCTGACCGGCCTCGAGCAGGACAAGATTGTTGGCGAATACAAAGACATCATGGCAACGATTGCCGACCTGCTCGATATCCTGGCGCGTCCCGAGCGCATCACGGCCATCATCAGCGACGAGCTCATTGCCATCAAGGCCGAATTTTCCACCGGCGCCAAAGACACACGCCGTTCCGATATCGAGCACAACGCCACCGAGCTCGACACCGAAGACTTGATCACGCCGATGGACATGGTGGTGACGTTGTCGCAAACGGGCTACATCAAGAGCCAGCCCTTGTCCGAGTACCGCGCCCAGAAGCGCGGCGGACGCGGCAAGCAGGCCACCGCCATGAAAGAAAACGACTGGATCGACCAGTTGTTCATTGCGAATACGCATGATTATCTCTTGTGCTTCTCCGACCGCGGCCGCGTTTACTGGCTCAAGGTGTGGGAAGTTCCGCAAGGTTCGCGCAATTCGCGCGGGCGTCCCATTGTCAATATGTTCCCGCTGATCGACGACGAAAAGATCACCGTGGTGCTGCCTGTCAAAGAGTTCAGTGAAGACCACTATGTGTTCATGGCGACGTCGCGCGGGACCGTCAAGAAAACGCCTTTGTCCGATTTCTCGAATCCGCGCAAGGCCGGCATCATTGCCGTGGCGCTGGACGACGGCGACTACCTGATCGGCGCCGACCTGACCGACGGCGAGCACGATGTCATGCTCTTCTCGGATGCCGGCAAGGCTGTGCGTTTCGACGAAAACGACGTCCGGCCCATGGGGCGGACGGCACGCGGCGTGCGCGGCATGATGCTGGAAGACGGCCAGACCGTGATCGCCATGCTGGTGGCCGGCGACGAGTCGCAAAGCGTGCTGACCGCCACGGAAAACGGCTTCGGCAAGCGTACATCCATTATGGAATACACGCGTCACGGCCGCGGCACCAAGGGCATGATTGCCATACAGACCTCGGCCCGCAACGGCAAGGTCGTCGGTGCGGTGCTGGTCATGCCTTCGGATGAAATCATGCTGATCACCACAGGGGGCGTCCTGGTGCGCACCCGTGTGTCGGAAATCCGCGAAATGGGGCGCGCCACCCAAGGTGTCACGCTCATCAGCGTGGACGATGACAGCATGCTGTCGGGCGTGCGGCGCGTGGTCGAAAGCGATGCCGACGACGATATCGAGGTGCTGGTCGAGGGCGAAACCGGCAATGCCGCCAATGTGCCCGATGATGAAGACGCAAGGCCGGAGCAGGGTGGTGGCGATACCGATGCCTCCCCGGACGCTGACGACACACAGGAAGAATCGTAATGCGCCCCTGGAATTTTTCGGCAGGCCCCTCGGCCCTGCCGCTGGAAGTGTTGCAGCAAGCCGCTGCCGAAATGACCGATTGGCACGGCTGCGGCATGTCGGTCATGGAAATGAGCCATCGCGGCAAGCAGTTCACCCAGATACGCGATGAAGCCGAGGCGGATTTGCGCGAGCTGCTGGCGGTTCCGGACGATTACGAAGTGCTGTTCATGCAGGGCGGGGCAACGGCCGAGAACGCCATCGTGCCCCTGAATCTGATTGGGCGCGGCCAGGCCGGCAAAGCCGACTACATCCTGACCGGCATCTGGTCGAACAAGTCCCATAAAGAAGCCCAGCGCTACGGCGACATTGCCGTGGCGGCCAGCAGCGAAACCGATACCGTCATCGACGGCGCCAGCCAGGCGCCCTGGACCTGGTATCCGGCTGCGCAGGACTGGAAGGTGCGCCCCGACGCGTCCTACCTGCATTTATGCTCCAACGAAACGATAGGCGGGCTGGAACTGGCCGTCTTGCCCGACATGGCCGCCCTGGGCGTCCCCGATGTGCCGCTGGTGGTCGATGCGTCGTCGCATTTCCTGTCGCGCCCCATCGATTTCTCGAAGGCGGCCATGGTGTATGCCGGCGCCCAGAAGAATGCCGGGCCGGCCGGCGTCACGATGGTCATTATCCGCAAGGATCTTGTCGGGCATGCCTTGCCGGCTTGTCCGACGGCGTTCGACTATGCCAATGTGGCCGCCGCCGACTCCATGTTCAATACGCCGCCCACCTACGCGATTTATATCGCCGGCCTGGTGTTCAAGTGGCTCAAGCGGCAGGGCGGCGTGGCGGCTATCGAGGCGGCCAACCAGGCCAAGGCGCAAGCGCTTTATGCCTATCTGGACGGCTCCGGGTTCTACGCCAACCGCGTGCATCCCGCATCGCGCTCGCGCATGAACGTGCCTTTTTTCCTTTGCGACGAATCGCTCAACAGCGAATTCCTGAGCCAGGCCGAGGCGGCCGGGCTGATGCAATTGAAGGGGCATAAAAGCGTGGGCGGCATGCGTGCGTCCATCTACAACGCCGTGCCGCTGGAAGCCATTCAATCACTCATTTCATACATGCAGGATTTTGAGCGCCGACATGGATAATTCTTTACAAGCCCGCCTATTGCCGCTGCGCGAGCGCATCGATGCGCTGGATGAGCAAATCCTTGATTTGCTGAATCAGCGGGCCAAGGCCGCGCAGGATGTCGGCAAGGTCAAACAGGAATTCGACCTTGACGGTCCGGTGCTCAAGCCCGAGCGCGAAGCCATGGTCATCCGCCGGCTGCAGACGATCAACAAGGGGCCGTTCACCGAGCAGGCGATCGACGCGGTATGGACGCAGATCATTTCCACCTGTCGCGGGCTCGAAAGCGTGCTGACGGTGGCCTATCTGGGGCCGCAAGGCTCGTTTTCGGAGCAGGCCGCGCTGGAGCATTTTGGCCATGCGGTCACCCGCGTGCGCTGCGATTCGTTCGATGAGGTCTTTCGGGCCGTAGAGGCCGGCCAGGCCGATGTGGGCATGGTGCCGGTTGAAAATTCGGCCGAAGGCGCCGTGAACCGGACACTCGATCTGCTGCTGAACTCGCCGCTCAAGGTATTGGGCGAGCGGTCCATCAAGATTCATCACAATCTGTTGACGCAGTCCGGTACGCTGGATGGCGTCACCCGCGTCATGGCCCACCCGCAGGCGCTGGCCCAGTGCCAGGCCTGGCTGACGCAGCACCATCCCGAACTGATCCGCGACGCGGCCTCCAGCAATGGCGAAGCGGCGCGCATTGCATCGCAGGACCCGACCGTGGCCGCCATTGCGGGAGATACGGCGGCGCAGGCATGGGACCTGCAAAGGGTCGCTTCGGGCATACAGGACGATCCGCAGAACCGCACCCGCTTTCTGGCCGTGGGCGCGATCGAAACCCTGCCGACCGACAGCGACAAGACCAGCATCATTCTGGCGGTTCCCAATCGCGCAGGCGCCGTATACGATATGCTTGCGCCCCTGGCGGCCAACGGTGTGTCGATGACGCGCCTTGAGTCGCGCCCGGCGCGCACAGGGCAGTGGGAATACTATTTTTATGTTGATCTTCTCGGACATCGCAATGAGCCTGCGGTCGCGCAGGCCTTGGCCGACCTGAAGAAACAGGTCGCCTTCTTCAAGGTGTTGGGCTCTTATCCTCGGCAATAGGAACAGGCTGTATGAATACCCCCGATCTCAAAACCGCCGCCCTGGCGGCTGTTGTTCCGGACTATGTGCTGTCCATCGCCCCGTATCAGGCCGGCAAGCCCATTGAAGAACTCGCGCGCGAGTTCAAGCTTGATCCCGCCTCCATCGTGAAGCTGGCTTCCAACGAAAATCCGCTGGGCATGCCGGAGTCGGCCCAGCGCGCCCTGACGGCCGCCGCCGCATCCTTGGGGCGCTATCCCGATCCCAATGGTTTCGAGCTGAAAGCAGCGCTGTCCGCGCGTTATGGCGTGCCTGCCGAATGGATCACCTTGGGCAATGGTTCGAACGACCTGCTTGAACTGGCTTCGCTGGCCTTGCTGGCGCCGGGTTCGGCCAGCGTCTACGCGCAGCATGCCTTTGCCGTCTACAAGCTGGCGACCCAGGCGCGCGGGGCCCGCCATATCGTGGTGCCGGCGCGTGACTACGGGCATGATCTGGACGCCATGTTTGCGGCCATCGACAGCGATACGCGCCTGGTGTTCATTGCCAATCCGAACAACCCCACGGGGACTTTCCTGCCGGCCGCCCAGGTTGCCGCCTTTCTGGCCCGGGTGCATGAACGCTATGGCGACCGGGTGACCGTGTTGCTGGACGAAGCCTATAACGAGTATCTTGCGCCGGACTTGCGATTCGACAGCGCCCGGTGGGTCGAGCAGTATTCCAATCTGATTGTCACCCGCACATTTTCCAAGGCCTACGGGCTGGCTGGCCTGCGCGTGGGTTTTGCCATGGCGCAGCCCCGGCTGACGGATTTGCTCAATCGCGTCCGCCAGCCTTTCAATGTGAACAGCCTGGCGCAGGCGGCGGCCGTTGCCGCGCTGGGCGACGCTGATTTCCTGCAGCGCGTCTACGAACTCAACCACAGCGGCAAGCAGGCCCTGGCAGAAGGCTTTACCCGGCTGGGCCTGCAGTTTGTGCCCAGCTACGGCAACTTCCTGCTGGTGCGCGTCGGCGATGCCGCGCGCATCAATCTGGAACTGCTCAAGCGCGGCGTGATCGTCCGTCCGGTCGTGGGCGATGGCCTGCCCGACTGGTTGCGCGTCACGGTCGGCCTGCCGGAAGAAAACACGCGCTTCCTGCAAGCCTTGGCCGCTATCCTCGACGCTCCATGACGGGGGATAATGCCGCCGCTGCCTCGCCGGCGCCGCCTTTGGTGCCTGTGCTGGCCGTTGTGGGGGTCGGCCTGATCGGCGGCTCGTTTGCCGCCGCGCTGCGCGCATCCGGCGCGGTCGGCCGGGTGCTTGGCGTCGGCCGCCAGGCGGCGTCGCTGGCCAAGGCGCGCGCGCTGGGCATTATCGATGAGGCCGCTACGCTGGAGCGCGCGGGCCAAGAAGCCGATCTGATTTTTCTGGCTGCGCCGGTCGGCGCCACGGCGTCCATTCTGGCGGAGCTGAAACCTTTTTTGCGTCCCCAGGCGTTGATCACCGATGCGGGGAGCACGAAGGCCAATGTGGTGGCGGCCGCGCGCGAGGCGCTGGGCGAGCGTATCGGGCAGTTCATTCCCGGACACCCGATTGCCGGCGCCGAGAAAACCGGCCCCGAAGCCGCTGATCCCGCCCTGTACCGGCAGCGCACCGTGGTGCTGACGCCGTTGGCTGAAAACAGCAGCGCCCAGAAAGCCGCGCTGACCCAGATGTGGGAGCGTTGCGGCGCCCGGGTCGTCTCCATGGAGCCCGGCGTGCACGACGCCGCATTGGCCTCGGTCAGCCACGTGCCCCATCTTTTGTCATCGGTGTTCATGTGGCAGGTCGCCACGGCGCAGGATTCCGACTTGCGCATGGCGCTGGCCGGTAGCGGCTTCAGGGACTTCACCCGCATTGCAGCCGGGTCGCCCGAGGTGTGGCGCGATATATTTCTGACCAACCGCCCGGCTGTGCTCGCCGAACTGCAAGAGGTCAAGGCGGCATTGGAGCGCGCGGAGCAGGCCCTGCAGAACGCAGATGGCCCGGCGCTGCAGGATTTTCTGGAGCGTGCGGCGCTGGCACGCCGATTTTGGGGGAGCCGTAGCGGATATCATGAGTGAGCTATCCAGTTTATGTTTGCCGCCGGTCCGGGCGGCGGCCGGACAATTGAATTTGCCGGGATCCAAAAGTATTTCAAACCGGGTCTTGCTGCTGGCGGCGCTGGCCGACGGCGTGACCGAGTTGAACGGCTTGCTGGATTCGGACGACACGCGCGTCATGCTCGATGCCTTGGGCAAGCTCGGATTGCAGGTCGATGCCGTGGGTACGCCAGGCACGGTGACCGTGCATGGCGCTTGTCCCTTCCCTGTGCCGCAGGCCGAGTTGTTTCTGGGCAACGCGGGCACAGCGTTCAGGCCGCTGACGGCCGCGTTGGCAGTCATGGGGGGCGACTACCGGCTTTCAGGTGTGCCCCGCATGCACGAGCGCCCGATCGGGGACCTGGTCGATGCCCTGACAGCCCTGGGCGCGCAGATCCAATACACGGGCAATCCGGGCTACCCGCCCCTGGCCATAGGCCGGGGCCGCATACAGGCGGACAAGCCCATCAAGATCAAGGGTTCGGTCTCCAGCCAGTTTCTGACCGCGCTACTGATGGCGGCGCCCATCCATACGGCACAGCAGCCGGCCGAACTGGTCATCGAGGTGGATGGCGACCTGATTTCCAAGCCGTACATCCTGATTACCCTGAACCTGATGGCGCAGTTTGGGGTGCAGGTACAGCGCGACGGCTGGCGGCGTTTCGTCATTCCCGCCGGATCTAGGTATCGCTCGCCGGGCAAAGTGGCCATCGAGGGCGACGCGTCGACGGCGTCGTACTTCATGGCGCTGGGGGCGATAGGCGGCGGGCCCATTCGCATACAGGGCGCGGGCGCCGATAGCATACAAGGCGATATGGCCTTTGCCGATGTCGTTGAAGATATGGGGGCCACCGTGGTCCGCCGCAGCGATTCGCTGGAAGTCAGCGGGATCAGGGTGGCGCAAGGCGAGCGCCTGAAAGCCTTTGACCGCGATTTCAATCTGATTCCCGATGCCGCCATGACCGCGGCGGCCATGGCGCTGTACGCCGACGGCCCCTGCACCCTGCGCAACATTGCCAGCTGGCGGGTCAAGGAAACCGACCGGATCAATGCCATGCATGCCGAGCTGGAAAAACTGGGCGCAAAGGTCGAATCGGGACCCGATTGGATCAGGGTGTATCCGGTCCAGTCATCCGAATGGCTGGCGGCAAGTATCGAAACCTACGACGATCATCGCATGGCGATGTGTTTTTCCCTGGCTTCTTTCGGTCCTGTGCCGGTGACGATTCTTGATCCCGCTTGCGTCAGCAAGACTTTCCCGGATTATTTTTCCGTTTTTCAAGATCTGGTGCAGCCATGAGCGCGTTGCAGGCAGGTGTCCCCGTGATCACCATCGACGGCCCGACCGCTTCGGGGAAGGGCACGATTGCGCACCGGGTCGCGCAGGCGCTGGGGTGGCTGGTGCTCGATAGCGGGGCCTTGTATCGCCTGACGGCGCTGGCCGTGCAGCAGCAGGGCGTCGATCCCAACGACCAAGAGGCCGTGGCCCGGGCCGCATCGCAGCTGGATGTGGCTTTCCAGGGCGATCAAGTGTTGCTCTCGGGACACGATGTGGCGGGCCTGATCCGCCAGGAAAGCGTGGGCAACCTGGCGTCCAAGGTGGCGGCTTATGCGCCGCTGCGGCAGGCCCTGCTGGAGCGCCAGCGGGCATTCCGCAAGGCCCCGGGCCTGGTTGCCGATGGCCGGGACATGGGTACAGTCGTGTTTCCCGATGCGCCTTTGAAGATATTTTTGGTGGCCGATGTGAACGCGCGGGCGGAAAGGCGCTGTAAGCAGTTGAAGGAAAAGGGGTTTTCTGCTAATCTATCGGGCTTGTTGGAAGATATGCGTGCGCGCGATGAGCGCGATCGCAATCGGGCCAATGCGCCGCTCGTTGCGGCGCATGACGCCAAAACGGTCGATTCGTCAAATTTAAGCATTGATGAAACGGTCAAGCTGGTGCTTGATTTCTGGTCGGGCGCCTGCAAGTAAGTACCCCGGCAGCGCCGGGTTGGGGTTTCAGGCGCAAGCTGTGTCGTACTGGCTGCTTTGCTGTCCAGGCACGGAATGCGTCCGGAATTATTTTCTACTCCACTGGGGCGGGTTTGCTGCCTTGGTGTGTTTTTAACAGCCATGTTGGCTTATGGATTTAATTTAATGTCCACCATTTCAACCACTGTCGCCTCCGGCGGCGAAAGCTTTGCCGACCTGTTTGCCGAAAGCATCAAGAACCAGGACATGAAGTCCGGTGAGGTCATTTCCGCAGAAGTCGTTCGCATCGATCACAACTTTGTCGTGGTCAATGCAGGCCTCAAGTCCGAGGCGTTGATTCCCCTTGAAGAATTCCTGAACGATCAGGGCGAGCTCGAGGTCGAAGCCGGCGATTTCGTGTCGGTTGCCATCGATTCGCTCGAAAACGGCTATGGCGACACCATTCTGTCGCGCGATCGCGCCAAGCGCCTGTCGGCCTGGCTGCAGCTCGAGCAGGCGCTCGAGTCCGGTGAAATGGTGACTGGCACCATTACCGGTAAAGTCAAAGGCGGCCTGACCGTCATGACCAATGGCATCCGCGCCTTCCTGCCCGGTTCGCTGGTCGACCTGCGTCCCGTCAAGGACACCACGCCCTACGAGGGCAAGACCATGGAATTCAAGGTCATCAAGCTTGACCGCAAGCGCAACAACGTTGTGCTGTCGCGTCGCTCGGTGCTTGAAGCCAGCATGGGCGAAGAGCGCCAGAAACTGCTCGAAACCCTCAGCGAAGGCGCTGTGGTCAAGGGCGTCGTCAAGAACATCACCGATTACGGTGCGTTCGTCGACCTGGGCGGCATCGATGGTCTGCTGCACATCACCGACATGGCATGGCGCCGTGTCCGTCATCCGTCCGAAGTGCTGCAAGTCGGTCAGGAAGTCGAAGCCAAGGTACTCAAGTTCGACCAGGAAAAAAGCCGCGTTTCGCTGGGCGTCAAGCAGTTGGGCGAAGACCCATGGGTCGGTCTGGCCCGTCGCTATCCCCAAGGCACCCGCCTGTTCGGCAAGGTCACCAACCTGACCGACTACGGTGCGTTCGTTGAAGTCGAAGCTGGTATCGAAGGCCTGGTTCACGTGTCCGAAATGGACTGGACCAACAAGAACGTCGACCCGCGCAAGGTGGTTACCCTGGGCGAAGAAGTCGAAGTCATGGTCCTGGAAATCGACGAAGACCGCCGCCGTATTTCGCTGGGCATGAAGCAATGCCGTGCGAACCCATGGGAAGAGTTCTCCATCAACTTCAAGCGTGGCGACAAAGTCCGCGGCGCCATCAAGTCCATTACCGACTTCGGCGTGTTCGTGGGTCTGCCTGGCGGCATCGACGGCCTGGTTCACCTGTCCGACCTGTCCTGGACGGAAACCGGCGAAGAAGCCGTGCGCAACTTCAAGAAGGGCGATGAAATCGACGCCGTCGTTCTGGGTATCGACACCGACAAAGAACGCATCTCGCTGGGCATCAAGCAGCTTGAAGGCGACCCCTTCAATAACTTCGTGGCCACTTACGACAAGGGCGCGGTTGTGCCTGGCGTCGTCAAGTCGGTTGAAGCCAAGGGCGCGGTTGTGACCCTGTCGGTGGATGTCGAAGGCTATCTGCGCGCATCGGAAATCTCCGCTGGCCGCGTCGAAGACGCCACCACGGTGCTCAATGCCGGCGATAACCTCGAGACCATGATTGTCAACATCGATCGCAAGACGCGCTCGATCCAGTTGTCGATCAAGGCGCGCGACAATGCCGAAACGGCCGATACCATTCAGCGCATGTCGGAAGCCAGCGCCTCGTCCGGTACGACCAACCTGGGTGCTTTGCTGAAAGCCAAGCTTGATCAGCAACGCGACGACGGTTAATTGGCGTGACAAAGTCGGAACTGATAGCGATTCTTGCTAGCCGTTACCCGCAACTGGCGGCGCGTGATACCGATTACGCCGTCAAGACGGTGCTCGATGCCATGACCCAGGCCTTGGCCGCGGGTCAGCGCATCGAAATCCGCGGATTCGGGAGCTTTTCCCTGTCCGAGCGGGCGCCGCGCATAGGCCGCAATCCCAAGTCTGGCGAGAAAGTCCAGGTGCCTGGAAAACAGGTGCCGCACTTCAAGCCTGGCAAGGAGCTGCGCGAGCGCGTCGATTCCGGCAACGACCAAGACGGCGAATCAGCTGCAAGCGAGTCTACATTTGCCTTAGGGCAGTTTGACACACGCATCATGCACGGCTGAGCGTTCCGCCTTTTGGCTGCAGTCAGTCGGCACAGCCGATGAAAGCAGGTCCTCCGTCGCGGGGGCCTGCTTTCTTTTTGGCCGTTACGGGGCAGAGGCGGAGATTCCCCTTACAATTGTCCAATTCCCGGTTTATTGGAGAGCTCGTTATGCGTTATCTGGTTTGGATACTGAGGCTGGTGGTGTTTGTTGTGGTGCTGATGTTCGCGCTTAAAAACACGGGGCCGGTGGATGTCCGCTTTTTTGCCGACCATGTCGCAACGGGCGTGCCTTTGATCGTGGTGATGTTGGTGGTATTTGTCCTGGGCGTGATTTTCGGGTTTCTGGTGGCGGCTCCGTCCATCATGAGGCGGCGGCGCGAGGCCGCGCGGCTCAGGCGCGAGCTGGCCCGGCTCGAAGAGAAAATCCGGCAGCCCACTCCCCAGCCGGCTGCCGTGGCGCCGGAAACGGTTGCGCCCTTGGCTCCCCTATAACTTGCACCGAGGTTGAATAGCGTGGATTTTGAACCGTGGTGGCTGATTTTTCTGCCTCTGTTGTTCGCGCTCGGCTGGATTGCCGCGCGCGTCGATATCCGGCAGATGCTTTCCGAAACGCGCTCCTTGCCGAATTCCTATTTCAAGGGGCTTAACTTTTTATTGAATGAAGAGCCTGACAGGGCCATTGATGCATTCGTCGAGGTGGCCAAGCTTGATCCCGAGACCACCGAGCTGCATTTTGCGCTGGGCAGCCTGTTTCGCCGGCGCGGTGAAATGGAGCGTGCCATTCGTGTGCACCAAAGCCTGCTGTCGCGTGCCGATCTGCCGCAGACCGACCGCGAAAACGCGCAGCATGAACTGGCCCAGGATTTCCTGAAGGCGGGCATGCTGGACCGCGCCGAACAGGCTTTCGAGCAGGTGCTGGATACGCGGTTTGCGATACCGGCGGTGCGGGCGCTTATACGTATCTACGAGTCCGAGCACGATTGGCCGCGCGCCATCGAGACCGTCAAGCGTTTGCGTGCGCTGGTCGACGAGCCGGTGCCGCAATTGGTGCATTACCAGTGCGAACGGGCCATGACCGCCATGTTGGGCAAGCCCGCTGACCTGGGGGCGGCCGAGGCCGCGCTGGATGCCGCCGACCATGCGGCCGCTGCCTTGCGCGGCCAGGCCCGCGGCCAGGCGTCCGAGGCGCGCATTGCCATGTTGCGGGCGCATCTGGCCAAGCTCAACAATATGCCAGAGCGTGAACGCGCCTATCTGGAATCCGTACTGACGATTGCGCCCGAATATGCCAGCCTCGTGGCGGCCGATTTGGTTGAAAGCTATCGGCGTGTCGGCCAGCAGGCGGAAGGGCTGAACGTACTGAAAGCGCACTATATGCGCTATCCGTCGCTGGATACCTTCAATGTGGTATTCCGTGAGCTGCGGGCCCAGCAGGGCTATGCGCCGGCCTGGGCCTTTGCCCGCGAGGCATTGCGTGCGCATCCGTCGCTGCTGGGGCTCGATCGGCTGCTCGAGGCCGAACTGGCCGCCTACGATGAGGCCGGTGCGTCCGTCACGGCGGCCGCGGCGGACGGCGCCCGTCAGGCGGTGGCGGGCAAGAGCGCGTCAGACGTCGTGCCCGGCGCCGACCTGAGCCTGCTGCGGTCGCTCATCCACAAGCACACGCAAAGACTCGACCGCTATGCCTGCCGCGTCTGCGGCTTCGAAGCGCGTCACTTTTATTGGCAATGTCCTGGATGCAACTCGTGGGAAACCTATGCTCCCCGCCGTCTGGAGGAAATGAAATGATGCCGTTCCCGGCAGAAGCGGTCAGCCGCGTAAAAGTATTGGTGGCAGGCGATATCATGCTAGACCGCTATTGGTTCGGTGAAGTCGACCGCATCTCGCCCGAGGCGCCGGTTCCGGTGGTGCGGGTGGCACGCAGGGAAGACCGCCTGGGCGGCGCGGC
Organism: Pusillimonas sp. SM2304; assembly: GCF_031628915.1. Lineage (NCBI taxonomy): Bacteria > Pseudomonadati > Pseudomonadota > Betaproteobacteria > Burkholderiales > Alcaligenaceae > Pusillimonas > Pusillimonas sp. SM2304. The sequence goes on along the minus strand of NZ_JAVLUJ010000003.1, from coordinate 253,200 downwards.
CAATGTGGCGCGCAATATCGTGGCGCTGGGAGCGCAAGCCAGTTTGTTGGGTATTGTGGGGGGCGACGAAGCGGGCAGCAAAATTCGCGATCTGGCCCGTGAGGCCGGCATCAATTCCTGCCTGGTGGCCGATGCCGACTTGCCCACCACGCTCAAGATGCGGGTTCTGGGCCGGCAGCAACAGTTGCTGCGAATCGATTTTGAACAGGAGCCGGGGCAGCCGTCGCTGGCCAAGCTCGAGGCCCAGGCAAAGCAGTTGATCGCGCAGCACGATATGCTGGTGCTGTCGGATTACGCCAAAGGCGCGCTGGCCCAGGTTGATGCGCTGATCAGCGCGGCGCGTGAAGCGGGCGTGCCGGTGCTGGTCGATCCGAAAGGGCATTTGTACCAGCGCTATCGCGGCGCGACCATCATCACGCCCAATCGCCTGGAAATGCAGCAGGCTGTGGGGCCTTGGCACGACGAAGACGAACTGGAACAGCGTGCGCAGGCCTTGCGGCAGGAACTTGCCCTGGACGCGCTGCTGGTGACGCGTTCCGAACAGGGCATGACCCTGTTCACTCAAGACGGCCGCCAGCATACCGATGCCCATGCGCACGAGGTGTTCGACGTCTCGGGGGCGGGCGATACGGTCCTGGCCGCCCTGGCCGTTACCCGAGCAGCCGGCATGAGCTGGTTCGACGCCGTGCTATGGGCCAATCGGGCGGGGGGCATCGTGGTCGGCAAGCTCGGCACATCCGTCGTCACTGCAGGAGAATTATCATGATCGTGGTAACCGGAGGCGCCGGTTTTATCGGCAGCAATATTGTGCGCGGCCTGAATGAGCGCGGCCATACCGATATCCTCGTGGTCGACGACCTGACCGAGGGCGACAAGTTCGTGAATCTGGTCAATGGCCAGATCGCCGACTATCTGCATAAAGACGATTTTCGCCAACGCGTTGCCCAGGGGCAGCTTGCGAATATCGAAGCGGTGTTTCATCAGGGCGCTTGTTCCGATACCACCGAGCGCAACGGGCATTACATGCTCGACAACAACTACCGGGTTACGCTGGAACTGTTCCAGTTCTGCCAGGCGGGCAAGATTCCGTTCATCTATGCGTCATCGGCCGCCGTCTACGGCGCCGGACCGGTCTATGCTGAAGACCCCTTGTACGAGTCCCCCCTGAATGTGTACGGCTATTCCAAGTATCTTTTCGATCAGGTATTGCGCCGCCAGTTCCATACCCTTACCGCGCCCGTGGTGGGTTTGCGCTACTTCAATGTGTACGGCCCCAATGAGCAGCATAAAGGCCGCATGGCTTCGGTTGCCTTCCATAATATGAATCAGTTTCAGGCCGAGGGCCATGTGCGCCTGTTCGGCGGCTGGGACGGCTATGTCGATGGCGGCCAGTTGCGCGATTTCATCTATATCGACGATGTGGTCGACGTCAACCTGCATTTTCTCGATCACCCGACGAAATCGGGCATTTTCAATTGCGGCACCGGCCGCGCCCAGCCGTTCAACGATGTGGCACGCACCGTCGTGAACACCTTGCGCGGCAGCAAAGGCAAACCCGAGCTGTCCCTGGCGGAACTGGTGGAGCAGGGCCTGATCCGCTACATTGCGTTTCCCGATGACCTCAAGGGGCGATACCAGAGCCACACGCAGGCCGATTTGAATCAATTGCGGGCGGCGGGATACGACAAGCCGTTTCGCGACGTGCAGACAGGCGTGGCGCAATACACCAAGGCGCTGCTGGCGCAAGGCCGCATCTGACCGTAGGTTTACGCATGGACTAATCATCGTGCCGGCCCTGTCGGCGCTTGATGGTTCCAGCGATCATGGCAGACAGGAAGCAGGCGGGGCGGTTCATCCAGAACAGATGCCGGGCTTGCTTCCTTCAACTTCACTTGGAGGCTGCTCATGAACCCTTTCACTGAATCCACTGTGGCCCAGCCGCTGGCCAATGCTTCTTGCCTGCGTTTTGCCGGCGCCGCCGTGCCGGCTCGTCGCTGGAAACGCCGCGCGCTGGTGGGATTGACGCTGGGCGTGCTGGCGGGCCTGGCGCTCCCGGGCACGGCGTATGCGCTGGATGTCAACACCGCCACGCAAGAACAATTGCGCGATGTGCGCGGCATTGGCCCCAAAACGGCGCAAATCATCATCGACGAGCGTTCGCGCGGCGGGCGCTACGAATCGCTGGAAGACTTGTCCGAAAGGGTCAAAGGTATCGGGCCCAAGAAAGCGGCGGCCTTGCAGGCGGCCGGCTTAAGGGCGGGCGCCGGCCCGGCCAAGGCGCCCGCTGCCGGGCCGGCAGGCGCCGCGGCGGGCCAGAAACCCAAATAACGGCGAATCCGGGCGGCACGCGGACCGCAAGGTGGATGGCCAGCCCAAGGCGCGATTGGGGGCACTGTTATGTCGCCGTCAGGCGCTTGGGTGTATGATTTCCGCATGAAAAAATACCTGACTATCGAAGACACCATTGGTGCAACGCCACTCGTCCGCTTGCAACGCATTCCGGGCGAGTCCGGCGAGCCGCGTGGCAATGTGATTCTGGCCAAGCTTGAAGGCAATAACCCCGCCGGCTCGGTCAAGGACCGCGCCGCAAGTTCCATGATCCGCCAGGCCGAGGCGCGTGGCGAGATCAAGCCCGGCGATACCCTGATCGAAGCCACCAGCGGCAATACCGGCATTGCACTGGCCATGACCGCGGCGGTGCGCGGCTACAAGATGATACTCATTATGCCCGATAACCTGTCGGTTGAACGGCGCGCCTCCATGACCGCATACGGGGCCGAGCTCATCCTGACGCCGGCGGACCAGGGCGGCATGGAATACGCACGCGACCTGGCCGACAAGATGCAGGCCGAGGGCAAGGGCAAAGTGCTTGATCAGTTTGCCAACGCTGACAATCCGCTGGCCCATCTTGAAACCACCGGTCCTGAGCTATGGGACCAGACCGATGGCCGCATCACGCACTTTGTCAGCGCCATGGGCACGACAGGCACGATCATGGGCGTGGGGCGGTACCTGCGCTCACGGAACAAGGCGGTGCAGATCGTGGGCGCCCAGCCCGCCGAAGGCTCGCAGATTCCGGGCATACGGAAATGGCCGGAAGCCTATCAACCCAAAATCTATCAGCCCGCCGAGGTCGATCGGTTTGAACTGATTTCCCAGACGGAGGCCGAGGTGATGGCGCGCAGGCTGGCGGCGGAAGAAGGCATTTTCGGCGGAATTTCCTCGGCGGGTGCGCTGGTGGCGGCAACGCGTGTTGCGGCGCAAGTCACCAACGCGACCATCGTGTTCATTGTCTGCGATCGCGGTGACCGCTATTTGTCCACGGGCGTGTTCAACTAGCGTCAGTCAGTGCTTGCTTAAAAGCCGCCGCAGGGGCCTGCTCAGTTGGGCCAGCCGTAGCCCATGCGGTCGGCCAGCGCCTGGGCCAGGTCGGCCACCGAGGTGGCATAAAAATAGCTGCGGTTATAGTGCGTAATGGCAAAAAAGTTCGGCGTCCCCAGCCGGTACTCGGCCGTATTCCTGGGTTCGTCCAGCAGATCCACCACGCCCAGCTTATGCTGCCGCCAGTCGCTGCCCGCGGCGGCATGCATTGCTTGTCGCGCACTGGCGCCGGCGGGGTTGCCCGGTGTTGGGCGGACCGCCGCGCCCAGATCCTGCAGTTGCGTCCATTCCAGCGTCGGGTACAGCCCCCCCACCACGAGGGCTTGCGGGTTTTGCGGCAGGGTGGCAGGCGCAAATACGGGCAGCCCCGGCTCCCAGCCGTGCAAGCGCAGGAAACGGGCCACCGAGGCGATGGCGTCGTCGACGCTGTACAGCAGGTCGATGCGTCCATCGCCATTGCCATCGGCCGCATAGCGCATCAGGCTGCCCGGCATGAACTGCGGCAGGCCCATGGCGCCCGCAAATGAGCCCATGGCTTCCCTGGCATTCAGTTTCTTCTCGTAGTCCAGCTGTATCAGGTCAGCCAACTGGTCGCGGAACAACTGGCTGCGCTCGGGCCGGCTGCTGTCGGGATAGCGGAAGCCCAGGGTCGTCAAGGCGTCCAGCACGCGAAAGTTGCCGGTATTCCTGCCATACACGGTTTCAACGCCTATGATGGCCACGATGATAGAGGGCGGCACACCGTAGTGGCGGGCGGTCTGGTCCAGCATGGCCTTGTTTTCGGACCAGAAAGCTTCCCCGGCATTGATGCGCACCGGCTCGACGAAACGGTTGCGGTAAGTGACCCAGCTGCGGCGGATGCGCGTTTTCGATGGCGTCATCAGCTTGACGGCCGCCGCGTTGTACTGGGCCTGCAGCAGCAGGGCTTCGACATGGCCGATAGGAATATGGCGGGCGCTGGCGACCTCGTTGGCATAGGCCTGGATGTTGGGCGTGAGGGCGCCGTTGTCCTGCAAGAACCCCCGGGCGCCCGCGATGGATTGCCCGGCCCCGATGGGCGGCGCAGTGTCGACGGCGGCTGGCGTATATCCCGTTGCCGGGGCGGGGGCGGCGGGTGGCGGCAGGGCTGGCGCGCCGGGCCGCAAGGCGGAGGTTTCGGTGGCCGCGCAGCCCGCCAAAAACAGACTGAGGAAGCTGACTTGCAATATACGAGCGGGTTTGAACATAATCATCCTTATGGAGACACTATATATTACTCACCCCGCATGCCGCTTGCATGAGATGGGCAGTTGGCATCCAGAGTGCCCCGACAGGCTGGATGCCATCAATGACCGCCTCGTGGCCAGCGGCTTGCTGGATTTCCTCCAGGAAGAGACCGCAAGCCCGGCCAGCGACGCCGATCTCTTGCGCGTGCATCCTGCCGAGCATATTGCGTACCTGCGCGGCCATGCGCCGGCAGAGGGCTATTTTCAGATCGATCCCGATACTTTGATGAATCCGCATACGCTGGAGGCGGCGTGGGCGGCTGCCGGCGCCGGCATCACGGCGGTCGATGCGGTCATGCAGCAGACGCATCGCAACGCTTTTTGCGCCGTGCGGCCGCCGGGGCACCATGCGCGTCCGGCGCAGGCCATGGGTTTCTGCTTCCTCAACAATATCGCCATCGCGGCGGCATACGCGCTTGAGCAATACGGATTGGAACGCGTGGCCATTATTGATTTCGATGTGCACCATGGCAATGGCACCGAAGAAATGCTGGCCGGGGATCCGCGCGTGCTGATGTGCAGTTTCTTTCAGCACCCCCTGTTTCCCGGCCAGTATCAGCACCCGCCGGCGGAAAACATGGTAAATATACCGGTCGACGCCTATACGAAAAGCGATGCGCTGCGTGCCCTGGTGGCCGATGTATGGGTGCCGCGGCTGCTGGCGTTTCGACCCCAGTTCATTTTTGTGTCGGCGGGCTTCGATGCCCACCGCGAAGACGATATGGCCCAGTTGAATATGGTCGAATCCGATTACGCCTGGATCACCGAGCAGGTGGTGGCGGTGGCCGATGAAACCGCTTCCGGCCGGATCGTCAGTTTTCTGGAAGGCGGCTATAACTTGTCGGCCCTTGGACGCAGTGTCGATGCACACATCAGGGCCTTGGCAAAGTTGTAGAATACAAAGGATTTTTTACGGTTTTTTTTATAGTTCCCTTGGAGGATGCTCGATGAAGGTGCTGGTACCTGTCAAGCGTGTGGTTGATTACAACGTCAAAGTACGCGTCAAGTCTGATCAAAGCGCTGTGGACATCGCTAATGTAAAAATGTCCATGAACCCCTTTGACGAAATTGCCATCGAAGAGGCTACGCGCCTTAAAGAGAAAGGTGCTGCGACCGAAGTCATTGCAGTGTCTTGCGGTGTTGCACAGTGCCAGGAAACGCTGCGCACCGCCATGGCCATCGGCGCCGACCGCGCGGCCTTGGTGCAAACCGATGCCGAACTGCAGCCCCTGGCCGTGGCCAAGCTGCTCAAGGCCCTGGTCGACAAAGAGCAGCCTCAACTGGTGATTCTGGGCAAGCAGGCGATCGACGACGACGCCAACCAGACCGGCCAGATGCTGGCGGCCCTGCTGGACTGGCCCCAGGCCACGTTTGCCAGCAAGGTCGAAGTCTCGGGCGACAGCGTCACCGTCACGCGCGAAGTCGACGGCGGCCTGGAAACGCTCTCGCTCAAGCTGCCCGCCATCGTCACGACCGACCTGCGGCTGAACGAGCCCCGGTACGTTACGCTGCCCAATATCATGAAGGCCAAGAAAAAGCCGCTCGAGGTCATCACCCCTGAGGACCTGGGCGTCGACGTCGCCCCGCGCCTGAAGACGCTGAAAGTGTCCGAGCCGCCTGCACGTTCCGCAGGCATTACGGTGCCCGATGTGGCAACGCTGGTCGACAAACTGAAGAATGAAGCAAAGGTGGTTTAAATGACAATATTGGTAATTGCTGAACACGACAATGCAAGCCTGAAAGCGGCCAGCCTGAATACGGTCGCCGCGGCCGCCAAGCTGGGCGATGACATTCACGTTCTGGTTGCCGGCAGCGGCGCCCAGGCCGTTGCCGATCAGGCGGCCCAGGCTGCGGGCGTAAGCAAGGTCTTGCTGGCGGACGCGCCTGCGCTGGCTGACGGCCTGGCGGAAAACGTCGCCGCGCAAGTGCTGGCGCTGGCCGGCGCCTACAGCCACATCCTGTTCCCGGCCACCGCCGCGGGCAAGAATGTGGCGCCGCGCGTGGCGGCCAAGCTCGATGTCGCCCAGATTTCCGACATTATCTCGGTCGAATCGGCCGACACCTTTACGCGTCCCATTTACGCGGGCAACGCTATCGCAACGGTGCAGTCCGGGGATCAGGTCAAGGTCATTACCGTGCGGACCACGGCGTTCGATGCCGTGGCCGCGCAAGGCGGCAGCGCCGCCGTCGAAACCGTCGATGCAGTCTCGGATTCAGGGCGCTCGTCGTTCGTCGGCCGCGAAGTCGCAAAAAGCGATCGTCCTGAACTGGCTGGTGCGTCGGTCGTGGTATCGGGCGGACGCGGGATGGGCAGCGCCGAGAACTTCAAGTTGCTCGACCCGCTGGCCGACAAGCTGGGCGCCGCATTGGGCGCCTCGCGCGCCGCGGTCGATGCGGGCTACGCGCCCAACGACTGGCAGGTGGGCCAAACCGGCAAGATCGTTGCGCCCCAGTTGTATGTCGCGGTGGGCATCTCGGGCGCCATCCAGCATCTGGCCGGCATGAAAGACTCCAAAGTCATCGTGGCGATCAACAAAGATGCCGAAGCGCCCATCTTCGGGGTGGCGGATTACGGCCTGGTAGCCGATCTGTTCCAGGCGGTTCCCGAACTGGTCGACGCATTGTGATGCCGCTGACGAATCAGTAATCGAATCGATGCCTGACGCAAAAGGCCTGCGACTATACCTCGCAGGCCTTTTGCATGGGCGTCAATAAAGCATCTTGCAGCCGGGCCAGTATTTGTCATGGATCAGTTGCTTGATCACTGCCTTGGTCAGCGAGACGACTTTCTGGACGGCGGGGTTCTCTGGCGCGCTGATGCTGGCGCAGAGCGAGATTTCGCGCGAAAGGCTGAAGTCCAGCGAGTGAGATCGGATGATCCCGTTTGTGATTTCAGGGTGCGCCGACGAGTAGGGCAGGATGGTGGCGGCCAGGCCTTCGCGCACCGCGGGGATCAAAATGGCGGAGGTGCTGGCCTCGGCAAACAAATGGTAGGTCAGGCGCGCCAGCATGAAGGCGTGATCGACGCGCGCCCGCAACTGATTGGGCAAGCTGGGCAGTATCAAGGGGATATCCACGATCTGGCTGATCGGGACGTCTTTGGCGGGAAGTTTCACGCTGGCATGGGTAAGCAGGTATAGATCCTCGATCATCAGCGGGGTGATGGCGATGCCTTTGATGGCTTGCTGGTCCGGCGACAAGGAAAAGTCGACACGGCCCTGCAGCACCAGCTTGGTCAGGTCAGCGCTGGGAATATCCACGATTTCCAGCACCACCCCCGGAATTTCCTGCTTGACCCGCTTCATCAGGGGGAGCGCGATCATGCGGGCCGTGCTGGACGCCAGGCCGATAGACACCGTGCCGGCGATCTGGGTATCGCTCTTGGCCAACAGGCTGCGCGTGGTATCGACCTGCCTGAGTATGGTTTGCGCATGCCGGTAGAGCAGGGCGCCTTCATTGGTGGCCTGCACCCCCTTTGCGCCCCGTGTCAGCAAACGCACCCCCAGATCATCTTCCAGCAAGGCGATCTGCTGGCTCAGCGCGGGCTGGGCCACATGCAGGCTTTCCGCCGCCCTGGTCATGTTCTGCATTTCGAATACCCGTACGAAGTACTGTAGCTGTTTTAGATTCATGTTCAGGTCCGCGGTTGCTGAATGATGCGCGCCGGAGGGGCGTTGAAGGAATAAGTTTAGCTTATGGCTTGATCGTAAAAAAGTATTTTTCCTGCTGCGTTTCCTTGCCTATGATGAAAAACAATATAAAGGAGACGAACAGCATGAGCCTGCCTCTAGCCGGGTTGAAAGTTCTGGATTTGACCCGAGCCCTATCAGGGCCTTTCAGTACGATGATTCTGGCCGATCTGGGGGCCGAAGTGATCAAGGTGGAGCCCACGCCGGACGGCGATATGGTACGCCAGTGGGGGCCGTTCGATAGCGACATAAGCGTTTATTATCTTAGCGCCAATCGCAATAAAAAAGGGATAGGCATCGATTTTCGCAGCCCCGAGGGTTTGGCCCTGATCAGGCAGATGGCGCTCAAGTCGGACATCGTGGTCGAAAACTTCAAGGTCGGCACCATGGAAAGCATGGGACTGGGCTACCAGGAACTGGCCCGTGAAAGGCCCGACATCATCATGGCATCGATCTCGGGGTTCGGCCGCAAGGGCCCCGCCAAGTCATGGGCGGGTTTCGATCAGATCGCCCAGGGCTATTCCGGGTTCATGAGCCTGACCGGCACGCTCGAGTCGGGCCCGACCCGGGTGGGCACGGCCATCGGCGACCTGACCGCCGGGATGTGGGTCGTCATCGGGATTCTCGCCGCCGTGGTCGAGCGTAAAAACTCGGGCCTGGGCCAGCATGTCGACACCTCGCTGCTGGCCAGCCTCATGGGCTTGCTCAGCGTCCAGGGCCAACGCTATCTCAGTGTGGGCGAAGTGCCGCAGCCTTGCGGGAATGTGCATCCCGTCATCGCGCCTTACGGGACCTTCGATACGGCCGATGGCCCCCTGAACCTGGCGCCCGCCACGCAGGCCATGTGGTGCAAGCTTTGCGCCATTCTTGAACTCGACGAACTGACGACGGACCCCCGTTTCATATCGAACGCCGACCGCATGCAGAACAGGCATGTGCTGAAAGAGCTGCTCGAGACCAGCCTGAAACGGAAGACGCGGATGGAATGGACGCCGCTGATGATCGAGCACGGCATCCCCGCCGGCCCCATCAACAACCTTGAAGATGTGTTCAACGACCAGCAGGTCCTGGCCTGCGGCATCGTCCAGAGCGCAGAGCATCCGACCGTGGGCGAGATCAAGCAGGTTGGGCTGCCCGTCAACCTGTCGAACATGGGGGGCGCCAATACGGTTCGCAGCGCGCCGCCCTTGTTCGGCCAGCATACGGCCAGTGTGTTTTCCGATTTCGGTTTTGATGCGGATGAGATCCAGCGTTTGCTGGAAAAGAAAATCATCCACCAGGCCGGCTGAAGCGCAGCTGCGCGTATGAACATGAGGTACAGAGATGCAGCAAGCAAGACACGCTAAACAGGCGGAAGGCGATTCGATCGCTCCCGAGTTGTCGGTGGATGGCGCCATCGCGACCATTCGCTTTCGCAAGCCCGCGCAGGCCAACCGCTTGAGCCCGGACGACCTGGCAACACTGCGTCGCCACATCGATACGGTGAACCGGGAAAAGCATGTACTGGTCCTGCGCTTCATGGGGGAAGGCAAGTATTTTTGCAGCGGCTACGATATTTCTTCGCTCGCCGCCGACGATGCGCCCAGCTCCCTGTACTTTGGTGAAACCATAGACATCATCGAAAATGCCCGTCCCGTCACGATTGCGGCCATCCATGGGGGCGCGTATGGCGGGGGGACGGATCTGTCCCTGGCCTGCGATTTCCGGGTGGGTTCGCCCGGCGCCAATATGTTCATGCCGGCAGCCAGGCTGGGCTTGCATTTTTATCCCGGGGGCATGTCCCGCTATATATCCAGGCTGGGCCTGAACCAGGCAAAACGGCTGTTCCTGACGGCGGAAAAGATAGACGCCCAGGAAATGCTGCGGATTGGATTCCTGACCGAACTGGTTCAGGCGGATGATTTGCAGGCGCGTGTCGATGCGCTGAGCCATTTGCTGGCCGGCATGGCGCCCATTGCCTTGCTGGGCATCAAAAAACACCTGAATCTGATTGCGCGGGCGCAAGTTCAGACGGATGACATTGAACAAGGGGTGCGCCAGTCCGAGTCATCGGACGATATCGCGGAAGGCGCCCTGGCATGGAAAGAGAAGCGGCCGCCCGTTTTCACCGGTACGTGAAGCGCAAGTGCTTGCAGAGATAAAAGTAATGAATATGAAAGCAAAGGAGACAACATTGAAAAAAATTTCACGATGGGCCGTAGCCGGCATGACCTTGTTTGTTGCGGCAGCCGCCTGGGCGCAGCCGGCTTATCCCACGAAACCGATTACGCTCGTCCTGGGTTTCCCCCCGGGAGGCGGCGCCGATAGCGTGGGCCGGGTGTATGCCAACGCGCTGAGCAAAATCCTGCAGCAACCCGTGGTGGTGGAGAACAAGCCGGGCGCCGGTTCCACGATTGCCGCGGGCCAAGTGGCCAAGGCAAAGCCCGACGGCTATACCCTTTATCTGGGCAATGCCAGCGTCATGGGCAGCGATACCGCGCTGTACAACGTCAGTTACACGCCTGATGACTTCATGCCGGTTGCCAGGCTGACGGTCTCCCCCATGATCCTGATTGCCAGCAAGAAGTCAGGCATAAGCAGTGTGGCGGATTTGCTGGAAAAGGCCAGGAAGGCGCCGGGCACGATCAATGTGGCCTCGTCCGGCAACGGCGTGATTACCCACCTTGGGGCCGTGGAATTCATGGAGCTGAGCAAGACCCAACTGATGCACATTCCGTTCAAGGGCGGTGCGGCGGCGACACAATCGGTCGCCGCTGGCGATACCGATGTGTCGTTCGCCACAGCGCCGTCCGCCCGGAGCGCCATCGATACGGGCAAAGCGATAGGGCTGGGCATTACGTCGGCTGAACCTTCCGCGCTCATTCCGCAGTACCAGCCGATTTCGCAGTTGGGCCTGCCTGGGTACGGCATTGCAAACTGGTGGGGCATTTTTACGCCTAAAGGCACGCCCCCGGAGATTGTGGACGTGCTGTTCAAGGCCAGCAACGAGGTACTGCAGGACGCCGACGTAAAGAAAAACTTTGCGACGGTTTACGAAGAAGTGGCGCCATCGAAATCCGTTGAAGACTTCACCCGGTTCGCCAGGACCGAGGGGGAGCAGGGCTTGCGGCTCGCGAAGTTGAGCCGCGAAACGGCAAACTGATGACGGGCGCACTGCCGGCCTGGCCGGGCGTGCCTGGTTTATTGGAACAGTGCGCGTCACAATGACTGGAATATTAAAAATCAACTGAAGGACGGGAGACTATCTTGGCGGATACATTACATACGGGTACGGCGGCGGCCGATTTGGCGCGCCGGTTGTCGGGCAGGCATTTTATTGATGGGCGGCTTGTTGCCGCGGTGTCGGGACAAACGTTCCCGGTCGTCAATCCGGCCACCGGGCAGGAAATCGGCCAGGCGGCCAATGGCACGGATGCCGACGTGAACGCGGCCGTCGATGCAGCGGCCAAGGCTCAGAAAGAATGGGCCAGGATGCCTGCGCGCGCGCGCGGCAAACTGTTGAACGAATGCGCCACGCGCTTGCAGGACCAGGCCGAGGAAATCGCCCAGCTGCTGGCGCTGGAAACCGGCAAAGCCATCCGGACCGAGAGCCGGCCGGAGGCCATGGTGGTTGCGGATTGCTTTACCTTCTATGGCGGGCTGGCCGGCGAACTGAAAGGGGAAACCGTCCCGTTTTCGCCCTCCATGCTGACCCTGACCCAGCGCGAGCCCATCGGTGTCGTGGGCGCCATTCTTCCCTGGAATGCGCCGTTGATGCTCATGGCGTTCAAGATTGCGCCAGCGCTGGCCGCCGGCAATACGGTGGTTGTGAAATCGGCGGAAGAAGCCCCCCTGGCCGCCCTGCGCATCATAGAAATCCTGAATCAGGTCCTGCCGGCAGGCGTCGCCAATATCTTGTCGGGTTTCGGTCCGGAATGCGGCGCTCCGCTGGTGGCGCACCCCAAGGTGGGCAAGGTCACCTTCACCGGATCGGTCGAGACGGGGCGCTACATTGCACGCGCGGCAGCGGAAAAGCTCATTCCGGTTACGCTGGAGCTGGGCGGAAAAAGCCCGATGATCGTGATGGACGATGCCGACCTGGACAAGGCCGTCGCGGGCGCCGTGGCCGGCATGCGTTTTACGCGCCAGGGGCAAAGCTGCACGGCTGCATCCCGCATGTTTGTCCACGAATCCATTATCGATGCCTTCGTGGACAAGGTCGCCGAAAAGGTCAATGCCATGAAAATGGGCGACCCGCTGGACGAGGAAACGGATATCGGCACCATCATTTCCCCGGGGCAGTTCGAGCGGGTCAACACCTACATCAAGCTGGGCGAGCAAGAGCCCGGCGTGCGCATCCGGCGCTTGTCGGCCGTGCCCGACGATCCGCAGTTCAAGAAAGGCCTTTTTGTCCAGCCTGTGATCTTTACCGGCATTGCCAATGATCATCGGGTAGCGCGCGAGGAAATCTTCGGTCCCGTGACCTGCATCATTCCATTCAAGCATTACGAAGAGGTCATCGAGCAGGCCAACGATTCCGACTTTGGGCTGGCCGCGACGATCTGGACGAAGAACTTGAAGGTGGCCATGGACGCGACGCAGCGGCTCCAGGCGGGCCTGGTCCAGGTCAATCAGAACATCGTGGCGCAGCCTGGGCTGTCATACGGTGGCATAAAGCAGTCCGGCCTTGGCAAAGAAGCATCTCTGGAGGCGATGCTTGACCATTTCACTCATAAGAAAACCATCATCATCAATCTGGATTGAAAACCACAAAGGAGACATGAAATGAAAAAAACAATGCTATCCCTTGGGCTGGCCGCATGCTTTGCGGCATCCCCCGTTCTTGCCGCCAACGACGTCATGCGTATTGGCGTGTTGAATGACCAGTCGGGCCTGTATTCCGATTTTGGCGGTGCGACGTCGGTCGTTGCCGCCCAGATGGCCGTCGATGATTTTGGCGGGGAATTGCTCGGCAAGAAAATCGAGGTCATTTCCGCCGACCACCAAAATAAAACCGACATCGCCACCTCGACGGCACGCAAGTGGTTCGACGTGGACAAGGTCGAGGTGATTGCCGACTTGACCAACTCCGCCGTCGCCCTGGCGGTGCAGGGCCTGGCGCAAGAGCGCGGCAAGGTCACGCTCGCTTCGGGACCGTTTTCCACCCGGCTGACGAATGAAAGCTGCTCGCCCACGGGCTTTCACTGGGCGTTCGACACCTATGCGTCTTCGGTCGGCACCGCGCGCGGCGTGTTGCAGGACGGCGGCAAAGAGTGGTTCATCCTGGCCGCGGACTATGCGTTTGGCGCCCAGATGGCCGCCGACCTGACTAAAACCGTCACCAGCAACGGCGGCACCGTGAAGGGGCAGGTCAATCATCCGGTCAACACCCCGGACTTTGCCTCTTTCCTGCTGCAGGCGCAGTCGTCGAAGGCGCAGATCGTGGGCCTGGCCAATGGCGGGACCGATACGGTCAACGCCATCAAGCAGGCGGCTGACTTCGGCTTGGTCGAGCAGGGGCAGCGCTTGGTGGCGCTGGCGCTGGTGATCAGCGACGTCCATGCGCTGGGGCTCGACAAAGCGAATGGCCTGGTGGCTACCACGGCTTATTACTGGGACCGCGATGACGCCAGCCGCGAGTTTGCGCAGAAGTTCGAAGCGCGGACCAAGCGCAAGCCGGGCATGGTCCAGGCGGGTGTGTACTCCTCGGTGTTGCATTATCTGAAAGCGGCGAAGGCCGCCGGTACGCTCGATGGCAAGGAAGTTGCCGAGAAAATGCGGGAAATGCCGGTCAACGATTTCTTCGCGACGAACGGCAAGGTGCGTGAAGACGGTCGCATGGAACATGACATGTACCTGATCCAGGTCAAGACCCCCGCCGAGTCGAAAGGGCCTTGGGACTATTACAAGGTACTGCGCACGCTTCCCGCCGAGCAGGTCACCATTCCGCTTTCCGAAAGCAAGTGCGAACGGGTCAAGCAGAAAAGCTGATTCCGATAAAACCAGGGCAAGGCGGCCGGCGGCGTGAGCGCGCTGCCAGGCCGGCTTGCGCAGAAGGAGGCATTTCATGTCCACAATTGCATTTATAGGACTGGGTAACATGGGCTTGCCCATGTGCAAGAATTTATTGAAAGCGGGCTATGCGGTGGTTGGCTTCGACTTGCAGGAAAGCTATCGGGACCGGCTGGCGGCGGCCGGCGGGAAAGTCGCCGAATCCATTGCCGAGGCGGTCCGGCAGGCAGATGCCGTCGTTTCCATGGTGCCAACGGGGCAGCATGTGCGTACGGTCTACGAGGGGGAAGGCGGGGTGCTGGAAAACGCCCGGCCCGGCACGCTGCTGATCGATAGTTCGACGATCGACGTCGAGAGTTCCAGGGCGGTCAACCAGGCCGCGGGCGCAGCGGGCTTCACCATGGTCGATGCGCCGGTGTCGGGGGCCGTGCCGGCCGCCGAGGCGGCGACGCTCGTGTTCATGGTCGGCGGGACGAAAGCGGCCTTTGAACAGGCGCTTCCCATACTCAAGTGCATGGGGACGTCTCAGGTCCATGTGGGCGAGGCGGGCTGCGGCCAGGCCATGAAGATCTGCAACAACATGATGGCGGGCATGAGCATGGTCGCCTTGAGCGAAGCCCTGACGTTGGCTGAACGGCTGGGTCTTGATTACCAGACGGTCTACGACGTGATGACCAAGGCGTCGGGGAATTGCTGGGCTTTGCAAGTGTATTGCCCGGTGCCGGGCCCCGCTCCGGCTTCGCCGGCAAATCGCGACTATGCCGCCGGCTTTGCCATGGCCATGATGCTGAAGGACATGAAGCTGTCGCAGACGACCGCCGCGGGGGCGTCCACGGCCACGCCGATTGCCGCGCAGGTGGCTGCCTTGTACCAGGCTGCGGTCGACGAAGGCCACGGCGGCAAGGATTTCAGCTTTATCTTCAATGTCGTTTCCGGCCGCATCGAACTGGGAGGCAGCCATTAACATGATCAAGGTTGTCCAGACTACCGGGCCCGGCGGCATCGATGTACTGGAGTTTGCTTCGGTCGAATTGGGGACGCCCGCCAGCGGCGAAGTGCTGCTCAGGCAAACCGCCATCGGCGTCAACCTGATCGACCTTTACCATCGCACGGCGACCGAAGGGCAGTATGCCATCCCGCATCCCGCCGTGCTGGGTGTCGAAGCGGCGGGGGTGATCGAGACGGTCGGGCCGGATGTCAGCGGTTTCGAGCCGGGTGACCGTGCCGCGTATTGCATGGTGCGCGGCGCGTATGCGCAGAAGCGCCTTATCCCCGCGGCGCGCTTGGTCAAGCTGCCCGATTTCATTTCCGATGAGCAGGCGGCGGCCTGCTTGGTGAAGGGCATTACGGCGTACTATTTGCTGCACAGAATCTATCCGGTCGGCCCGGGCGATACCCTGCTGGTGCACGCTGCCGCGGGCGGGGTCGGGCAGATGTTGTGCCAATGGGCCAAGCACCTGGGGGCGATCGTCATCGGAACCGTTGGTTCCCATGACAAAATGCCTATTGCCGCGGCGGCGGGCTGCGGCCATGTCATCCTGCACAATCAGGGTGATTTCAGTGCGCAGGTGAAAGCGCTCACCGCAGGCCGTGGCGTCGATGTTGCGTACGACTCTATCGGCAAGGACACTTTTTCCGGCTCGCTGGACTGCCTGCGCCCGCTGGGGGTCATGGTCAGCTACGGGCAGGCCAGCGGTGCCGTGCCGCCGTTCGATATCGGTGTCCTGGCGCAGAAAGGGTCTGTTTTCCTGGCCAAGCCTACATTGGCCACATTCGTCCAGGACCCGGCCGAATTCAGGCAACTGGCGGACCAGGTATTTCAAGCCATCAGAAGGGGCGCCATACGGGTTGATGCCGGACATCGCAGAGGCCTGAGCGATGCCGCGTCGGTTCATGCCGACCTGGAATCGCGCAAGCCATTGGGGTCGGTCGTGCTCGTGCCTTGACCCGTAAAAAACGGTACAGTGGACGGGTAGGCCAGACATGGCAAAATAGTTTGGACGCTTCATTGCCATCAATGCCGAATGCCGATTGAAACGTCCTGTCGATGCCTCGACAGGACGTCTTGTTGATTATGACTCACGGAGACTCTATGACTTATCGCGCCCCTACCCAGGATATCCGCTTCATTCTGAATGAATTGGCCGATCTTGACGGCGTGCTGGCCTTGCCGGGCTTCGAGGAAGTATCCGGCGATCTGGTCGATGCGGTGCTCGAGGAAAACGCCCGTTTTGTCGAACAGGCGATTGCGCCGCTCAATCGCAGCGGCGATACCGAGCCAGCCACCTGGTCGGACGGCGCAGTCCGGACGTCGCCCGGCTTCAAGCAGGCATTCAGTGAGTTTGCGCAAGGCGGTTGGCAGGGACTGCAGCACGAGCAGGAGTGGGGCGGCCAGGGCCTGCCCAAATTGGTGGGCGCGCCTGCCAGCGAAAACATCAATGCCGCGAACCTGTCGTTTTCCTTGTGCCCGCTGCTGACGGACGGGGTCATCGAAGCGCTGACGGCGGTGGGTACGCACGCGCAGCAGTCTTTGTTCATTCCTCCCATGCTGGAAGGCCGCTGGACGGGGACCATGAATCTGACCGAACCCCAGGCGGGTTCCGATCTGGCCCAAGTCGCTACGCGGGCGGTCAGGCAGGACGATGGCACGTACCGGCTTTCAGGGCAAAAGATCTTCATTACCTACGGCGAGCACGATATGGCGGAAAATATCGTGCATCTGGTGCTGGCGCGCACGCCGGACGCGCCCAAGGGCGTCAAAGGCATTTCGCTGTTCATCGTGCCCAAATACCTGGTCAATGAAGACGGTTCGCTGGGCGCGCGCAACGATGTCTGGTGCGCTTCGCTTGAACACAAGCTGGGCATCCACGGCAGCCCCACCGCCGTGCTGTTGTATGGATCGGGCAAGGGCGACGTGGGCGAAGGCGCGGTAGGGCATCTCGTGGGCCAGGAAAATCGCGGGCTCGAATATATGTTCATCATGATGAACGCCGCGCGCTATGCCGTGGGCATACAGGGGGTTGCCCTGTCGGAGCGGGCGCTGCAGCATGCCACCGCCTACGCGCACGAGCGCATGCAGGGCCAGGCGCTGGAAGGCTCCGCAGGGCCGGTGGCCATTGCCAACCACCCCGATGTACAGCGCATGCTTTTGACCATGAGGGCGTTGACCGAAGGCGCGCGGGCGCTGGCTTATGTGGCCGCGGCCGCTTGCGACAAGTCGCGCCGCCACCCGGATGCGGCCGAGCAGGGGCGCAACAAGGCGCTGTACGAGTATCTGGTGCCGGTGGTCAAAGGCTTTTCCACCGAATTGTCGGTCGAGGTGGCTTCACTGGGCATCCAGGTGCACGGGGGGATGGGCTTCATCGAAGAAACGGGCGCGGCCCAGTATTACCGCGATGCGCGGATACTGCCCATTTACGAAGGGACGACGGCCATCCAGGCCAATGATTTCGTGGGGCGCAAAGTGTTGCGCGACGGCGGGGCGGTGGCCAAGGCGCTGTCGCAGGCCATGCGCGCCACCGTTGCCCAGCTTGAAGAGGCCAGCGCCGGCTCCGGGGCCGATGCGCCAGGGCTGGCATTGATCGCCAGGCGCCTGGCGGCAGGCGTAGACGGTTATGAGCGCGCCACCGATTTTGTATTGGGCAATGCGGGCAGCCATCTACGCGCCGTGTTTCTGGGCAGCGTTCCTTATTTGATGCTTGCTGGCGTGGTTCACGCCGGCTGGCAGATGGCCCGGGCCGCGCTGGCATGCGCCGAGCATGTCCGCGCGGGCCAGGCATCGGGTTTCCACAAGCAGAAGATGGCGACCAGTGTTTTCTATGCTGCCCAGATACTGCCGCGGGCCGAGGCCTTGTCGGCTTCTATTCTAGAGGGAGAGGTTGCGAGCGGCTATGCCAGTATGGTTCAGAGCACATAAGGTTATATGTAAAACTTATTTCCACTAGCTTGCTTATGCTGCCACAATATATGGCATACCATTTCTGTCTGTTGTTTCACCATAAAGAGAGCTGCCATGACGACACTGCGTTTGGGCGATACCGCCCCTGATTTCGAACAAGATTCCTCCGTTGGTAAGATCAAGTTTCATGAGTTCCTGGGTGACGGCTGGGGTGTTCTGTTTTCCCATCCGGCCGACTTCACGCCGGTTTGCACCACCGAGCTGGGCTACACCGCGATTGTGGCGGGCGAGTTCGCCAAGCGCAACGCCAAGGTGATTGCCGTATCGGTGGACGATGCCGAGTCGCACAAGAAGTGGATCGAAGATATCAACGACACCCAGAACACCAAGGTGGAATTCCCTATCCTGGCCGACCAGGATCGCAAGGTTGCGACCTTGTACGACATGATCCACCCCAACGCCAGCACCACGGCGACGGTTCGTTCAGTGTTTATCATCGATCCCGCCAAGAAAGTGCGCCTGACCCTGACTTATCCGGCCAGTACGGGCCGCAACTTCAATGAAATCCTGCGGGTGCTCGATTCCCTGCAACTGACCGACAGCCACAGCGTGGCCACGCCGGTGAACTGGGAAGACGGCGACGATGTCATCATTGTCCCGTCCCTGAAAGACGAAGCCGTCCTGAAAGAGAAATTCCCCAAGGGCTACCAGGAAGTGCGCCCCTACCTGCGCGTAACGCCTCAGCCCAACAAGTAAGCGTTCAGACGTACGCACCGCACCCCAAAGGCTGGACGCCAAGCCAGCCTTTGGGGTGTTTTTCATGGTGGCGGCGGCAGGGCTTCCTGGCTTTGCCATCCGCTTGCCCCGGCCATGATGTCGCGCGCTCGTCACGCCTGAAAATAAAAGCTTGCAAAATATACTGTTGTTTTGTACAGTTCGTCTTACGGACTAGCTGTATGTTTAAACAGTGTTGTTTGCGGCCCGCTGCAGGCCGCCTGCCAAGCAGGCGCCCGTGTTGATGTCAACACCAGCCGCTTTTCATGCGAGACAAAAAATGAAGACTTCTCATCCCAAGAACCCGCCCTCCAAATGGCCTTTTCCGGCACGCAGCGGCAACAAGAAGCCCGCCAGCCTCACGCGTGGCGCCATGGTGGCCGACGTCTGCCTGGTTGCGGTATGGGGCGCCACCATTCCGGGCCTGATGTGGTTGGGGGCGGTTGGCGGCTTTTAAAAAAAAGCGTTTGCCTGTACAATAGCAGGCTTTGCTAACTCATCCTCTGACGGGCTTTGCGTTATATAGATAGCGCAACAACAGCAATAATGCGCCTGCTTCAAGATGAAACCTGGAGTGTTCACCGTGAACCTGATCGAACTTCTTGAACAAGAAGAAATCGCCCGCCTGACCGGCGGCGAAGCCAAGCCCTCGTTTGGCCCTGGCGACACCGTAGTTGTTAATGTAAACGTGGTTGAAGGCGCCCGCAAGCGCGTCCAGGCTTACGAAGGCGTTGTAATTGCCCGACGCAATCGCGGTCTTAATTCTTCTTTCATCGTCCGCAAGATCTCTTCGGGCGAAGCTGTTGAACGTACGTTCCAGCTTTATTCTCCGCAAATCGCCAGCATCGAAGTCAAGCGCCGCGGCGATGTCCGCCGTGCTAAACTTTATTATCTGCGCAGCCGCTCGGGTAAAGCCGCTCGCATTAAAGAAAAACTGGTGCGCAAGTCGGCCAAGAAGGTTGCTGCAGAATAAGCCGCAAGTTTCCGATACAAACCAGCAAAGGCACCCGGCGGGTGCCTTTGTTTTATGAATTTTATGTCGCAAAGCATATTACCTTCTGGAAGCAGGCGTGTTATTGCCACGGGTTTCGATCCCCAGACGCAGCCTATTGTCCAAAGTGATGCCTTGCTTGCGCTGGCGCCCGCCAGCCTAGAGGCCGACTTCATCTGCCATGCTTTCTCCTGTCCGGTGCGGTGGCAGGTGGAACCTGTGTTCACCCAGTCTTTTCAGGCCGACACGGTTCAATTCGATAATGTCATCCAGGCGGCAGTCCTGTTCCCGCTGGTGCAGCGCCCGTCGGGCCTGCATGTGCTGTTCACCCGGCGGGCCTCGCATTTGTATGATCACGCCGGGCAGATTTCATTTCCGGGCGGGCGCATCGAGGCGACCGATCGCGATGCCGTGGCGGCTGCCTTGCGCGAAACGCAGGAAGAAATCGGTGTGGCGCCGGAGTTCATCCGCTTGATCGGCACGCAGCCGGGTTTTTTGACGTCGACCCGCTTTACCATGAAGCCGATTATCGGGCTTATACGCCCGGGGTTCACCATTACCCCCGATAAGACCGAGGTGGCCGAAGTCTTCGAGGTGCCTTTGTCGGTATTGATGGATACGCGTCTGCATCGCCTGCATCAGGCCAATCTGCCCGATGGCGGGCATCGCTACTATTTTTCCATCACCTGGCAGTCCTACTTTATTTGGGGGGCCACCGCTGCCTTGATACGCAACTTCTATCATTATCTGGCCGCGGCGGAAGACCAGGCCGATAAGCGCGTTAAATAGCCCTGGGCCAGCGGTTTCAATATCGGCCCTGCGCCTCGTTTTCAGCCAGTATCCGCTTGTACAGCTCGTGGCGCTCCACCGGGATGTCGCCCCGCGCCAAGGCGGCCAGGACGCCGCAACCCGGTTCGTGGCGGTGCGTGCAATTATAAAAACGGCAGTGTTTTACGCCTTCGCTGAACTCGGGAAAGCCTTGTTCGATCTCCGTCGACGACAAGTGATAAAGGCCGAAGGCCTGGAAACCCGGAGAATCAATCAGGTCGCCGCCATGATCGGGCAGATGATACAGGCGGGTGCTGGTGGTCGTGTGCTTGCCCGCGCCCAAGGCTTGCGAGTGCGCTTGCGTAGGGGCCTGCGCCTGCGGGACCAGGGTATTGAGCAGGGTCGATTTGCCCATTCCGCTTTGTCCCAGCAGCAGGCTGTTGCGGCCTCGCAGCAGCGGCGCCAGCGTCGTTTTCACCTGCTCGGGCGCTAGGGCGCTGACCTCGATGATGCGCAGGCCGGCCTTGGATAAGGTTGCCAGGCGCTCTCGCGCCTTGGGCAGACTGGCGTGCAGGTCGGTTTTGTTCAGGATGACGATGGGTTCTATGTGGGCACTGCGCGCGGCAACCAGCGCACGACCGAGCAAATCGTCGGAAAACAGCGGTTCGGGCGCGACGACGATCAGCAATTGATCCACATTGGCCGCAAACTGCTTGGTGCGCATATCGTCGGATCGGTACAGCAGGTTGCGGCGCTCGAGGATTTCATCGATGGCGCCCTCGTCGGCGCCCTGCGGAGAAATACGAACGCGGTCGCCCACTGCGGCACCGGCTTTCTTGCCGCGCGGAAAGCATTTGCGCAGGCTCCCATCGGGCAGTTCGACCGTATAGTGGCGGCCGTGGGCCGCGATAATGCGCCCCTGCAGGGCAGGGGCTTTATCCATGTTTCAGGTGTTGTATGCGCAGCACGGCAGGCGGATGGCTATCGTAAAACGCTGAGTGTAAGGGGTCGGGCGTAAGGGTCGCCGCGTTATCGTCGTACAGCTTGACCAGGGCCGAGATCAGCCAGTCCGATGAACATTGGCCGGCGGCGTAGCGGTCGGCCTGGAACTCGTCGCGGCGCGATAGCCAACTGGCCAGCGGCGTGGCCCAGAAGGTGAAGACCGGCATGGCCAGGAAAAACAGAATCAGCGCCAGAGCGTCGTTAGGCCTGCCCAACTGGGGCAGCACCCCCAGGCCGGCATAGAACCACACTTGTGTGGAGAGCCAGCCCAGCAGCAGAAAGAAAGCCAGGGCAAGGCCGAAGCTGACCAGCATGCGCTTGATGATGTGCCGATGCTTGAAATGCCCCAGCTCATGCGCCAGCACCGCCTCGATCTCGTCGATGTTCAGGCGTGCCAGCAGCGTGTCGAAAAAGACAATGCGCCTGGCCTTGCCGAAGCCCGTGAAATACGCGTTGCCGTGGGCCGAACGCTTGGACCCGTCCATGACGAACAGCCCTCCGAGCGAAAAGCCGCAGCGTTGCGCCAACTGGTGGATGCGCTCGGCCATCTCCGGGTTGTCCAGCGGCGTGAACTTGTTGAAAAGCGGCGCAATCACTGTCGGAAACAGCCACAGTATCAGGAAATTGAAGGCGACCCATATGCCCCAGGCCCACCAGACCCAATTGGCGCCGGCATTGGCCATGACCCACAGCACGCCCGCGACCAGGGGCGCGCCCACCGCCAGCGTGACGATCAAGGTCTTGACGGTGTCCAGCACGAACAGGCGGGGCGTGACGCGGTTGAATCCGAAGCGGGCTTCCAGCCTGAACTTGCGCCAGGCCGAGAACGGCAGGCCGATGGCCCCGAGCAAGGCCAGCACGGCGCCGATCAGCGCCAGTTGGCGCAGCATCTCGTTCTCGATCAGCAGGCCCAGCTGCATATCCAGGATCTGCAGGCCGCCCAGCAGGGTCAGGCAGACCAGGACAGCGGCCTCGGTGATGCGCTCCACCATGGAGAACTGGATTTTTGCAATGGTGTAGTCAGCCGCCCGTTGATGGCTATGCAGGCCGATGCGGTCGGCGAACTCGGCGGGAACTTGGTCACGGTGCGCGCGCACATGACGCATCTGGCGATGATCGAGCCAGAAACGGATAAGAATGTCCGCCAGTAGAAAGGCAATAAACAACAAGGTAAACATAGGAAGCGGGCGTATGCGAAAATCTCTGTTTTAACGAAGGATGACAGTATGGCGGCGAATGATCAGCGTTTAGTGTGGCTCGACATGGAAATGACGGGCCTGGACCCCGAAAAGGAACGCATTATCGAAGTGGCGGTCGTCATTACCGAGGCCGACCTCAGCTTCGTGGCCGAAGGCCCTGTACTGGTTATACATCAAAGCGATGCCTTGCTTGATGCCATGGATAAATGGAATCAGTCCACCCACGGCAAGAGCGGGCTGATCGACAAGGTCAAGGCGTCGACCCTGACCGAAGAGCAGGCCGAAACCCAGTTGCTGGCTTTCCTGGCCCAGCATGTCCCCGCCGGAAAGTCGCCCATGTGCGGCAATACGATCGGGCAGGACCGCCGTTTCATGGTCAAGTACATGCCCCGGCTGGAAGCTTTTTTCCATTACCGCAATCTTGATGTCAGCACGCTGAAAGAGCTGTCGCTGCGCTGGAAGCCCGAAGTCTATAAAAGTTTCGTCAAGAAAAGCCGGCACGAGGCGCTGGCGGATATTTACGAGTCGATCGACGAACTCAAGCATTATCGCGAGCATTTTATAAAATTGTGAGCCCCGATGCGGGGCGCAGTGCGTGTACCGCCCAACGTCCTTCATGCCGCCGCCTGGGAGCGGGACGATTTGTTCCGGCCGCCGAAACGCTCGTGCACATAGGGCTGGAGCGTCTGGTAATGCAGGGGATCTTGCCCCAGCACCTCGTCAAGGTGCGCTTCGGCCAGATCGAATACCCGCCAGTACAGCACGCCGCATAGTTCCCGCGCCGCGTGGCCGGGCCAGTCCTGGGGCAGCATCTGCCGGGGCAACTGGGGATCGTGCAAGACGATCCGGCGCCACTCATGTAGGGTCAGCGCCCGCAATGCATAGGCCTGGGACGGGCGCATGCCGTTGTCGATGGCGGTCAGCATGGGGCCGAAAGTCTCCGAGAAATTCCGATATTGCTGGGCAACCCCTTCCAGGTCCCAGCATTGCGCGATCAGGTCGCTGATCAGCAAGCCTTTCCCCTGATTCATTTCATGCGCGCCCAGGACCAGGGCCTTGGCGCTGAGTTTGAGCTTGCTGAGCACTTTATGGGCGGGCGCGGTCTGGTTGCGGGGCAGGGCAAAAATGCCGGGCGCGATGGCGCCGAAACCCGCCCAGATCAATTCCCGCCGCACTTCACTGCGTTTGCTCAGGCTGCCGTTGCCAAAGCGCGGCAGCACGACGAGCGTCCAGTCGCCTTGCCACTGTGGGGGCGAGCCTTCGTAGATTCGGCCCGAGGCCTGGCGGGTCAGCTCTTTCCCATGCTCGCTCAGGCGATACAGGCTGCGGCGCCCGTGCCGCTCGGATTGCAGCCAGTCTTGCGCCACCAGCCTGAAGACGCTTGTGCGCAGCAGCCGCTCGTTGATGCCCAGGGGCGTGACCAGTTCGATCAGATGGCTCAGCCAGATGCTGCCGCCGTGAGGCTCGATGGCATCGCCCAGCAGGGTCACGCACAGCGACTTTGCGCGCGGGGGGTCCCGTTCGAGCAAAGCGTGTATCAGATGTTGTAGCGTGGGCTGGGTATCGTGCATGGCAAGCGTGTCCGTGGCGGCAAGCCATCTTATACGAAAGTGCTGCGGGGGATGCCGCCCAAGGCCTATTTGATACTAAAATTTGATTGACATCAATATTTTTGTATTAAATAATGAATGCATGAAGACGGCCCGGCGATCCAGGCGCCGCCCGCAAACCAAGACAGGAGACCGCCATCATGTATGCGCAACTCGTTGAAACCGGGGTCAAGAGTGTTCGTTCCGTCGATGAACTGACCGGGTCCGAGCAGGCCTTTCAGCAACGCATCGACGAGGGCGTGCGGATCGAGCCGAAAGACTGGATGCCCGAACCCTACCGGAAGACACTGGTCAGGCAGATTTCCCAGCACGCCCATTCTGAAATCGTGGGCATGCTGCCCGAAGGCAATTGGATCACGCGCGCGCCCACGCTCAAGCGCAAAGCGATTTTGCTGGCCAAGGTGCAGGACGAAGCGGGTCACGGCCTGTATTTGTACAGCGCCGCCGAAACACTGGGCGTGTCGCGCGACGACCTGGTCGACGACCTGCATTCGGGCAAGGCCAAGTATTCCAGCATCTTCAACTATCCCACCTTGACCTGGGCCGATATCGGGATGATAGGCTGGCTGGTAGACGGTTCGGCCATCATCAACCAGATCCCGCTTTGCCGTTGTTCCTACGGCCCTTATGCGCGTGCCATGGTGCGTGTCTGTAAAGAAGAATCCTTCCATCAGCGCCAGGGCTATGACTTGCTGATCCAGATGTGCCGGCACGGCACGCAAGCCCAGAAAGACATGTGCCAGGAAGCCCTGAACCGCTGGTGGTGGCCGGCGCTCATGATGTTCGGGCCGTCCGACGCCGACTCGCCCAATAGCGCGCAGTCCATGCAATGGCGCATCAAGCTGTTCTCGAACGACGAGCTGCGCCAGAAAATGGTCGACCAGACCGTGCCCCAGGCCGAATACCTGGGCCTCACAGTGCCTGATCCCGATCTCACATGGAATGAAGAGCGGGGCCATTACGATTTCGGCGAGATTGACTGGGCTGAGTTTTATGCGGTGATCAAAGGAAACGGCCCATGCAACCGCGAACGCCTGGAGGCGCGTGTTCGCGCTCATGAAGACGGCGCCTGGGTGCGGGACGCGTTCTCGGCCTATGCCGACAAGCAAGCGCGCAAGCGGGCGGTCGCCTGACCCCGTATTGGCGCGTTAACCTGATTGGGGCAGCCCTGGCGCCGCCCCGCGGAGACGACAATGAATCAAAAAGCATGGCCCCTGTGGGAAGTGTTCATTCGAAGCCAGCATGGCCTGGCGCATAAGCATGTGGGCAGCCTGCACGCATCCGATGCGGAAATGGCCATCAACAACGCGCGGGATGTCTATACGCGCCGCAACGAAGGCCTGAGCATCTGGGTCGTGAAGGCCGCCGACATTGTGGCCAGCAGCCCCGACGACAAGCAGCCGCTATTCGAACCGGCCAATAGCAAAGTCTATCGCCATCCTACTTTCTTTCCCATGCCGGAAGAAGTCAAACATATGTAGGAGGCCGTATGGACCACGCTTTGTTCCAGTATTCGCTGCGCATGGGCGATACCAATCTGATACTTTCCCACCGCCTGTCGGAATGGACGGGCCATGGCCCGGCGCTTGAAGAAGACCTGGCCATGACCAACGTGGCGCTCGATCTGCTTGGGCAGGCGCGTCTGTGGCTGACGCTGGCCGGCGAACTCGAAGGCGCGTCGCGCGATGAAGACCAACTGGCTTACTTGCGCGATGCGCCCGAGTACCGCAATTACCTGTTGGTGGAGCGCGAGAACGGCCATTACGGCAATACCATCGCGCGTCAGTTCTTCTTCGATGTCTGGCATTATTTTCTGCTTCAGGCGCTCTGTACCTCGGGCGATGAGCGCGTGGCGGCCATCGCTGAAAAGTCCATCAAGGAAGTCAGCTACCACGTGCGGCGTTCCTCCGATATCCTGGTCCGCCTGGGCGATGGCACGGCCCAGAGCCATGCCAGGATGCAAGAGGCCGTCAACGATGCCTGGCGTTTCGTCGGCGAACTGTTCCTGGATGACGAGGTAACGCTGGCATTGGCTGAACGACGGCTTGCGCCCGCCCACGCCAGCCTGTGGCCGGCCTGGCTCGACCATGTCGGCGCCGTCCTGAGCGAAGCCACGCTGAGCCTGCCCGACGCCGATGAAGCCAGGCATCCTGCCCATCAGGGCGGCGTGCAGGGCCGCCACACCGAGGCGCTGGGGTATTTGCTGGCGGAAATGCAGCATCTGCAGCGCAGCTATCCGGGAGCGTCCTGGTGAATGCCGTTGCCCATCGCCCCGCCCACGAGCAGGTCCTGGAATGGCTGGCCGCCGTGCCCGACCCCGAGATTCCGGTGCTGTCGGTCGTCGACCTGGGCTTGATCCGCGACATTGCCTGGGAAGACGCTACGTGCGTGGTCACGATTACGCCCACCTATTCGGGCTGTCCGGCAATGCAGGAAATTTCTGCCGACATACGGGCCGCCCTGCTGGCGCAGGGCATCCGGCAGGTACGCATCGAAACCCGCCTGTCGCCCGCCTGGACGACCGATTGGATGACCGAGAAGGGCCGCAAGGCACTGAAAGGCTACGGCATTGCGCCGCCCGCCGAAAAGGCGATTGATTTTTCGGGGATTTCCCGCCAGAACACGGCGGTGGCCGTCCCATGCCCGCTATGTGGCTCCAGCCACACCCGTGTCATCAGCCATTTCGGCTCGACGTCCTGCAAAGCTTTGTACCGCTGTCATGCCTGTGGCGAGCCATTCGACTATTTTAAGGCGCACTAGATGAATCAGTTCTATTCCCTGAAAGTGGCGTCGGTTGCCAAGAACACACGTGACGCCGTGGTGGTCACATTCGACGTGCCTGGCGAACTGCACGATAAGTTTTCTTTCCGCCCCGGCCAGTACCTGACACTGCGCACCCAGCTCGATGGCAACGAGCTGCGCAGGTCGTATTCCATTTGCGCGGCGCCAGGCGACCGGCAATTGCGTGTTGCGATCAAGCGGCTGAACGATGGCGAGTTCTCCAGCTGGGCCAATGAGCACCTGGCTTCGGGGCAGCAGTTGGATGTCATGCCGCCCGACGGTCATTTCACCGTCGACTTTGTCCCCGGACAGGCCCGTAACTACGTGGCGTTCGCGGTCGGCAGCGGCATCACGCCCATTCTGTCCCTGGTGAAAACGGCGCTCGAGACCGAGCCGGTCAGCACCTTCACCCTGTTCTTCGGCAATCGTGCCTCGTCGGCCGTGCTGTTCCGCGAAGAGATCGAAGACCTCAAGAACCGCTACATGCAGCGTTTTTCGCTGGTCTACGTCATGAGCCGCGAACACCAGGATATCGACCTGTTCAACGGGCGGCTGGATGGTCCCAAGGCCGCGCAGTTGCTGACCCTGTGGATGGACCCGTCCCGGATCGATTACGCTTTTGTCTGCGGTCCGCAGGACATGACTGAATCGGTTACCCAGGCCCTGCGCAACAAGGGCCTGGATAAATCGCAGATCAAGTTCGAGCTGTTCGGTTCGCCCAAGGGGCCCCGCGCACTGCGTACCGGCCAAGAGGCGCGCAAGGCGCCAGGCAAGGACTTGTGCGAAGTCACCGTGGTGCAGGATGGCCTGACGCGCACGCTGACCATTGAAAAGAACAAGGACAGCGTGCTGGATTCCGCCCTGGCCCAGGGAATAGAGCTGCCGTATTCCTGCAAGGGCGGCGTCTGTTCCACCTGCCGATGCAAAGTCATCGAAGGCGAGGTCGACATGGATGCCAACTTTGCGCTGGAAGACTATGAGGTCGCACGAGGCTTTGTGCTGTGCTGCCAGAGCTTTCCCGTGACCGACAAGCTGGTCATCGATTTTGACCAGGAAACCTGAGGGCGCCCGCCAAAGCGGGTGGCAATACCCCGCAAGTCCGGATTTTCCTTTAAATTTGAATCATATTGACCGCGCCGGATCCCGGGCGGTGTTCTAAGGAGCAAGCACTGTGTCGACCGATTTTTTCAAGGCCCATCAGGGCGTTCTGGAACAGGCCGTCGCGGCGGCGGCCTCGCGCGGCTACTGGAGCCCGTTTTCCGAATCCCCCAGCCCTCGCGTGTATGGCGAAACCGCCAACGATGACGGCCGGGCTGCCTTTGAGGCCTACCGCGGCAAGGATTTTCCCCTGCGGCAGGAAGGGGCTGCCGGCCAGACCGGCAGTGAAATCTCGCCTTTCGGATTTCCCCTGGACATCCGTTATCCGCAGGTCCCGGCGCGGACTCTGGTTGACCAGTCGGAAGCGGCGCTCGAGACTTGGCGCGAAGCCGGTCCGCAGGCATGGGTCGGCGTGTCGCTGGAGATCCTTCACCGCCTGAACCGGCGCAGTTTTGAAATGGCTTATGCCGTCCAGCACACCACCGGCCAGGGTTTCATGATGGCCTTCCAGGCAGGCGGGCCGCACGCGCAAGACCGGGGGCTGGAGGCTGTGGCCTATGCCTGGCAGGAAATGGCCCGTATCCCCGGCCTGGTGACCTGGGAGAAGCCGCAGGGCAAGCATGATCCCATCAAGATGCAGAAACGATTCACCGTGGTGCCGCGCGGCATCAGCCTGGTGATCGGCTGCTCCACCTTTCCGACTTGGAATGGCTATCCCGGCCTGTTTGCCAGCCTGGCGACCGGCAACACGCTGATCGTGAAGCCCCATCCGGGCGCCATCCTGCCGCTGGCCATTACGGTACAGATTGCCCGCGACGTATTGGCCGAAGCCGGCTTCAACCCCGATGTCGTGCAACTGGCCGCGCATGGCGCGGACGACGACACGGCCCGGGCGCTGGCTCTGGACCCCGCGGTCAAGCTCATTGATTTCACCGGCAGCAGCGCCAACGGCAACTGGCTGGAGCAGAACGCGCGCCAGGCCCAGGTCTACACCGAGAAAGCGGGCGTGAATCAGGTCATCATCGATTCCGTCGACGACTTCAAGAGCGTGGCGCGCAATCTGGCTTTTTCGTTCGCCCTGTATTCCGGCCAGATGTGCACCGCGCCGCAAAACGTCTACGTGCCGCGCGACGGCATCAAGACCGCTGACGGCCATATGAGCTTTGACGATGTGGCCGCCGGCCTGGCGCAGGCGGTGGAAAAGCTGGTTGCCGATCCCGCACGCGCCGTCGAGATCACGGGCGCCATTCAAAACGAGGGCGTTGTGCGGCGCCTGGATGAAGCGCGCGCGCTGGGCCTGTCCATACTGTCCGACAGCCAGCGGCTGGCGCACCCCCAGTTTGAAGGCGCCCGTGTGCACACGCCCTTGCTGTTGAAGACCGATGCGGGCAATGCCGCGATCCAGCGAGAGTGGTTCGGCCCCATTGTGTTTGTGGTGGCGACCGACTCCACCGACAGCAGCATCGAATTGGCCAGGCAGACGGTGGTGGATCACGGCGCCTTGTCCCTGTCGGCTTATGCCACCGACGCAGCCATTGCTGAAAAGGCGCAAAAGGCCGCCGAGCGTGCCGGGGTGTCTTTGTCGCTGAACCTGGCCGGCGCTGTTTTTGTGAATCAGACGGCGGCCTTCAGCGACTTTCACGGTACCGGCGCGAACCCCGCCGCCAATGCGGCCCTGTCCGACTCGGCCTATGTCGCCAACCGCTTCCGTGTGGTGCAAACTCGTTGGCACGCCTAAGCATCAATCAGTTTCCGGAGACAGCATGAGCTACGAAAGCATCCAGTTTGAATTGAAGCAGGGCATCGCCCGCATTGTCTTGAACCGCCCCGACAAGCTGAACAGCTTTACGGCGTCCATGCATGGCGAATTGGCCGATGCGCTGGACAAGGTCGAGGCCGAAGGGGCAAGAGTATTGGTACTGACGGGCAACGGCCGCGGTTTTTGCGCCGGGCAGGATCTGTCCGAGCGCGAAATGGGAACGGGCGGCGGCTCCGTCGACCTGGGCGAGACGATCCAGAAGTACTATGCGCCGCTGGTTCGCCGCCTGCGTGCGCTGCCTTTGCCCGTCGTGGTCGGGGTCAACGGCGTGGCGGCCGGCGCTGGCGCCAACCTGGCGCTGGCGGGCGATATTGTCATTGCCAAGGAAAGCGCCAGCTTCATCCAGCCATTTTGCCGCCTGGGCCTGCTGCCCGATACCGGCGGCACGTATGTGTTGCCGCGCCTGGTCGGCCAGGCGCGGGCCATGGGGCTTTCCCTGCTGGGCGACAAGCTGACTGCGCAAAAGGCCGAGCAGTGGGGGCTGATCTGGGAGTGTGTCGCCGATGATGCCTTTGAATCCCGCCTGGATGAGCTGGCCGGCCATTTTGCCTCGGCGCCCACCAAAGGCCTGGCCTATACCAAGCGCGCCCTGAACCAAAGCCTGTCCAATAGCCTGGACGACCAACTGGACCTGGAGCGCGACCTGATGCGCGAGCTGGGCGCCAGCCACGATTATGCTGAAGGGGTTTCGGCATTCCTGGGTAAGCGGCAAGCTGTGTTCAAGGGGAAATAATGCGCGCTTCATCATCGAATGCCCAGGAAGAGGGTTTGGACGCTTTGCCCGACGATCCCCAGGCACTGGCCGAGCTGACTGCCCGGACCATGTATGCCAACGACGCCGCGTCGCAGGCGCTGGGGGCGCGAGTCGTATCGGTGGGGCCGGGCCAGGCGGCCATGAGCATGACGGTGCGCCCGGACATGCTCAATGGCCATAAAACCTGCCATGGCGGCTTCATCTTCGCCCTGGCCGACAGCACCTTTGCCTTCGCCTGCAACTCGCGCAATGCCGTGACGGTTGCCTCGGGATGCACCATTGATTATCTGGCGCCCGGGTTCGAGGGGGATGTACTGACGGCGCAGGCCACCGAATACTCGCTGGCGGGCCGCACCGGTATCTACGACGTGCATGTCACCAATCAGGATGGCAAGCGAATCGCTATTTTCCGTGGACGATCATATCGGCTCAAGGGGCTGGTGGTTGGCGAATAGCAGTGCAATCGAATCACGGCGGGCAGGCCGCCATGGATACAAAACATCTGGTCTATTGAAAACATAAAGGGTAGGAGCCGAACATGTCAGAAGCCAAATCGTCGAACGCTGGCCGCGACGCCATCGAACACGCCAGCAAGGATGAACTGCAAAGCGTGCAGCTTGAGCGCATGAAGTGGTCGCTCAAGCACGCTTACGACAATGTGCCGCACTACAAGCAGGCGTTCGACGCGGCGGGCGTTCATCCCGACGATCTGAAGCAGCTTTCCGATTTATCGCGTTTTCCGTTCACGACCAAGCAGGACTTGCGCGACAACTATCCTTTCAGGATGTTTGCGGTGCCGCGCCAGCAGGTCGTCCGCATCCATGCTTCCAGCGGTACGACCGGCAAGCCGACGGTGGTGGGCTATACCGCCAAAGACATCGACAACTGGGCGGATCTGGTGGCCCGATCGATCTGGGCCGGGGGCGGCCGCCCGGGCGATATTGCGCACATTGCCTATGGGTATGGCCTGTTCACCGGCGGGCTGGGGGCGCACTATGGCGCCGAAAAGCTGGGCTGCAGCGTCGTGCCGATGTCGGGCGGGCAAACTGAAAAGCAGGTGCAACTGATTCAGGATTTTCAGCCCAGCATCATCATGGTGACGCCTTCCTATTTCTGCAACATCATCGAGGAAATGGAACGCCAGGGCATGGACCCGCGCGAAAGCGCCTTGCGCATCGGCATTTTCGGCGCCGAGCCCTGGACGGGCCAGATGCGCCAGGATATCGAGCAGCGCGCGGGCATCGACGCGGTCGACATATACGGCTTGTCCGAGGTGATGGGCCCGGGCGTGGCCATGGAGTGCATCGAATCCAAAGACGGTCCGGTGGTGTGGGAAGATCATTTCTATCCCGAGATCATCAACCCGGACACGGGCGAGGTCGTGCCTGAAGGGGAAGAGGGCGAGCTGGTGTTTACGTCGCTGACCAAAGAGGCCATGCCGGTCATCCGCTACCGCACGCGGGACCTGACCCGCTTGCTGCCGCCGACCTCGCGCAGCATGCGCCGCATCGGCAAGATCACGGGCCGCAGCGATGACATGCTGATTGTCCGTGGTGTGAATCTGTTCCCGACCCAGGTCGAGGAAATCGTCCTGAAGATGCCCGAGCTGGCGGCCCAGTATCAGTTGGTGCTGACGCGCAGCGGCAATCTGGACGAACTGGAGATTCTGACCGAGGTGCGTCCTGAGTTCGATCATTTAAGCGTTGCGCAGCGTGATGCGCTGGCTTTGAAGCTGAAGCATGCGGTGAAGACGTATATTGGCGTGTCGGCGCGTATTACGGTGCAGACGGCGGGGCTGGTTGAGCGGACGCTGACGGGGAAGGCGCGGCGGGTGATTGATAAGCGGGCCCGGTAGTTTTTTGCTTGTCGGCGTGTCGTTTTGTTGTATTGGTCGTGTTGTGGATGTTCTTGCCAATGCGTTGAGTGTTTTGACGCGTTCCTTGATGTTCTAAAGAAGGCGGGGGTGCCGGGCGCTGTTCCGGCTTCACGCGCGGCGTCCCTGGCTGCGCCAGGGATACCCGGTTCAGGCCCTCCAATCGGGGCGGACGCGGAACTCGCGCGATCGGGCCAGTGGCCCGAAAGCCCGCGCTCAAACAGGCCGCGCCCTTGCCTCCCCGATTGAATGGCCTGAACCGGCTTGCGCAAGGCGCCTGCACAGCGCCCGGCACCCCCGCCTTGTAGAGCATGCATGAATGGGGTGCATCGTTGAAGGGGCTTGTGTTTTGGCGTGACGGTGCTGAACGGGCAAAGGATACATGGCAAGCAATTGGCAAAGCATAATCAGTTGGCAAGGCACAAGCAGTAGGCAAGGCACAAGCAGCAGGCAAAGCACAAGCAACTGGTAAATAGCAGACAGGCACATTGTTGTTTCTCCCGCGATGCTGGGCTCTGCCGGGTGTCAGGGGGTGGGGCCGGCTACGGCGTGCTTGTTTCCGCATCTTCCTCGTTCGGCCGGGCGTCGGGCGAACTCACTCGCTGCGCTCGCTCAGACAACGCCCGACGACAGCCCCCGGCCTGCCTTCGGAAGCCTGCGGCGCACGCCTAACCGCCGGCCCCACCCCCTGACACCCGGCAGAGCCTTGCCCCAATAACAATACGCAGCAACCGTCATCCGACAATATCCAGCAACCGTCATCCACCGCCATAAAAACAACTCTTCCCCGACAAGGTATCATTTCATGTTCTGGCCGTATGGTGGACAAGGTGATGATGGCGGATGTAGGGCAGGCGGGCATAGCGGGAATCGGCATGGACTTGCTGCGGCTGGACCGCATCGAGCGCGTCCATGCGCGCCATGGTGACAAATTCGTGCATCGCATCCTGGGCCCGCAGGAGATCGACAAGTTCCGGCTCCGTTACCAGCGTGACCCGAAGCGCGGGCTGCGTTTCCTGGCCACGCGCTTCGCCGCCAAGGAAGCCTTCTCCAAGGCCATCGGCCTGGGCATGCACAGCCCTATGGCATGGTCGCGCATGCAGACCCTGAACGAAGCCAGCGGCAAGCCGCGCGTACAGCTGTCGGAACCGCTGGCCAGCTGGTACGGCCAGCGCTTTGGCAAGGCCCACATTTCCGTCACGGACGAAACTGATACAGTGGCGGCCTTCGTCGTCGTCGAAACCCTGGCACTGACACGTAAAGATTCAACGGAACCGACTTTATGACAGCTAACAATACACGCGCGAGTTTGCCTCCGGGCCCCGTCATGGTAGATGTGGAAGGCACGACGCTGACGCATCACGAGCGCGAGCGCCTGCATCATCCCCTGGTGGGGGGCGTGATTCTGTTCGCGCGCAATTTCGATCATCGCGAGCAATTGGCGGCCCTGTGCCAGGCCATACACGCCGAGCGTGACGAACCCCTGCTGATCGCCGTGGATCACGAAGGCGGGCGCGTACAGCGTTTCCGGACCGATGGCTTCACCTCCATCCCGGCGATGAGCGTGTTTGGCGAACTGTGGTCGCAGGACTCCCTGGCCGCCATGCGCCTGGCTTCCGAGGCCGGTTATGTGCTGGGGGCCGAATTGCGCGCCTGCGGCGTGGACCTGAGCTTTACGCCGGTGCTCGATCTGGACTATGGCGTCAGCAAAGTCATCGGGAATCGCGCGTTTCACCGCGACCCCCGCGTGGTGGCCATGCTGGCCCGGGCGCTGATACAGGGGCTGATGCTGTCCGGCATGGCGGCTTGCGGCAAGCACTTTCCCGGTCATGGGGCGGTCGAGGCGGATTCGCACCACGAGATTCCGGTCGATGACCGCAGTTTCGAGCAGATCATGCAGGAAGATGCCGCGCCCTATGGGTGGCTGGGCGATATGGTGCTGCCGTCGGTCATGCCCGCCCATGTCATTTATTCCGCAGTCGATCCGCATCCGGCGGGTTTTTCGCGCCACTGGATACAAAAAGTCCTGCGCCAGGACCTGGGTTATGGCGGCGTGGTTTTTTCGGATGACTTGACCATGGAAGGCGCAACCGTGGCGGGCGACATTCTGGCGCGTGCCACGGCCGCGCTGAACGCCGGCTGCGATATGGTGCTGGTCTGCAACCGCCCCGACCTGGCCGACGATCTGCTGGCCAGGCTGGACGTGGCGCATGACCCCGTCGCGGCTCAGCGCATACGCCGCCTGATGCCCGCCAGCACAGCGCTGGGCTGGGATGCCTTGCAGGCCGATGAACGGTATCAATATGCCCGACAGCTTCAATCTCAAATCGTTTCTGGCTGACCTGCCGCATCTGCCCGGCGTTTATCGGCATATCGATGCGCAGGGCGAAGTGCTGTATGTGGGCAAGGCGCGCGACCTCAAGAAGCGCGTAAGCTCATACTTCCAGAAAACCCCGGGCAGCCCGCGCATTGCGCACATGGTGGCCCGGGTGGAGCGGCTGGAGGTGACGGTGACGCGCTCCGAGGCGGAAGCCTTGCTGCTCGAGAACAATCTGATCAAGCGCCTGAAGCCGCGCTACAACATTCTTTTCAGGGACGACAAGTCGTACCCCTATCTGATGTTCAGCGGCCACGACATTGCCCGGATTGCCTACTATCGCGGCAGCACCAGCGGAAAAGGCCGGTACTTCGGACCGTATCCCAATGCCTGGGCCGTTCGCGAAACCATACAGATACTGCAGCGGGTGTTTCGTCTGCGCACCTGCGAGGACAGCGTATTCGCCAACCGCTCGCGGCCCTGTCTGCTGTATCAGATCGGGCGCTGTTCGGCGCCTTGCGTCAATCTGATTTCGGCCGCCGATTATCAGGCCGATGTCGCGCGTGCCGTGCGCTTCCTGGATGGGCGCGCCAGCGAGGTCATGCGCGATATCGAACAGCGCATGCACCAGGCCTCCGATGCGCTGGAATTTGAAAAAGCCGCGGTCTTGCGTGATCAGGTGGGCGCCCTGGCCAAAGTGCTGCAGCAGCAATCGATGGAAAAAGTGGGCAACGATGACGTCGATGTGATCGCCGTGGCCTCGGCGGGCGGCCGGGTATGCGTGAACCTGGCCATGATACGGGGCGGCAGGCACTTGGGCGACAAGCCGTTTTTCCCGACCCATACGCTGGATGACAGCCCGGCCGATGTGCTAGCCGCTTTTGTGGCGCAGCACTATCTAGAGAGCGCCATGCCGGCGGTGCTGGTGTGTTCGCACCCGTTGCCCGATCCCGATCTGATCAAGCTGCTGGCCGAACAGACGGGCGTCCGGGCCCGCATGCTGTTCAAGCCCCAGGGCATACGCAGGACCTGGCTCGAGCAGGCGGCCAAGAATGCCGAGCTGGCGCTGGCGCGCCTGTTGACCGAATCCAGTGCGCGGGCGGCGCGCAGCCTTGCGCTGGCCACCGCGCTGGATCTGGATGTGGACGAAGCCGCCCTGGATGCGATGCACATCGAATGTTTCGACATCAGTCACACAGCGGGCGAAGCCACGCAGGCGTCCTGTGTGGTCTATAAGCATCATGATATGCAGCCCTCGTTGTATCGCCGCTACAACATTGCGGGCATTACGCCCGGCGATGATTATGCCGCCATGCGGCAGGTGCTGACCCGCCGCTTCAGCCGGGTGGCTGACGGACAGGCCGAGATGCCCAGCATCGTCCTGATCGACGGAGGCAAGGGGCAGGTCGAGGTGGCCCGGCAGGTCTTTGTCGAGCTTGGACTGGACGTGCGCAGCATCGTAGGCGTCGCCAAAGGGGAAGGCCGCAAGGTGGGGCTGGAAACCCTTGTGTTTGCGGATGGCAGGGCGCCGGTGGCCCTGGGCGTCGAGTCGGCTGCTTTGATGCTGGTTGCCCAGATACGGGACGAAGCGCACCGGTTCGCCATCACCGGCATGCGCGCGCAGCGCGCCAAAGCGCGCAATGTGTCGCGCCTGGAAGAAATCGAAGGCATAGGCGCCCGGCGGCGCCAGAAGCTGCTGGCCCGCTTCGGCGGATTTTCGGGCGTGGTGGATGCCAGTATCGACGACCTGAGGTCGGTGGAGGGAATTTCGGATGAGCTTGCGGAACGTATCTATCAGGCGCTGCGATAGGGTAGTATTCAACTTATGCCTATAAATCTGCCCATCGCCCTGACTTGGCTGCGCATCGCCATGATCCCGCTGATTGTCGGGTTGTTCTATATTCCGGCCGACTGGATATCCGTTCCGGTGCGCGATGCGGTCGCCGCGTTCGCCTTCATTGTGGCCGCCCTGACCGATTGGTTCGATGGCTGGCTGGCCCGGCGCTGGAATCAAACCTCGTCCTTCGGCGCCTTCCTGGATCCCGTGGCCGACAAACTGATGGTGTGCGCCGCGCTGCTCATCCTGCTCGACCTGAATCGCGTCGATTCCTTCATTGCGCTGATCATCATTGGCCGCGAAATCACCATCTCGGCGCTGCGTGAATGGATGGCCAAGATCGGGGCAAGCGGCAGTGTGGCGGTGCACCGGCTGGGCAAGTTCAAGACAGCCGCCCAGATGGTTGCCATACCGTGCCTGCTGTACTGGCAGCCGCTGTATGGCGTGTCGCTTCAACTGGTGGGACAGGTGTTGATCGTGATCGCCGCCATCCTGACGGTATGGTCCATGTTCTATTACCTGCGTCGCGCATGGCCTGAAATCCGCGACCGCTCCGACCGGGACAAAGGTTCAAGAAAGGCATAAAGATGATGGCGGCAAGTGTTGATTCCATTGAAGATACTTCTGCGCTGAAGCGCCGGGACTGGCAAATCATCAGCCTGATCGGCTCAGCGCACGCATCGTCCCATTTTTTCCAGCTGGTCATCCCCACGCTGTATCTATCGCTGGCCCATGAGTACGGTTACGATTTCGTGCGGCTGGGCCTGCTTGCCACGGTGTTTTTCCTGGTGTCCTGCTTTGGGCAGGCCTCGTCGGGCTTTGTCGTCGACCGCATCGGGCCCGCGCCCGTGCTCCGTTTCGGCCTGGGCTGCTTCGTGCTGTCCGGCATACTGATTGCGAGCTCGAACGGATACGCCATGCTGCTGCTGGCCGCCGCCATTGGCGGCATCGGCAACTCCGTATTCCATCCGGTTGATTATTCCATCATCAACCATCGCGTCAGCCAGCGCCGGCTGGGCCATGCCTTCAGCACGCACGGACTGACGGGCAATCTGGGCTGGGCGCTTACGCCGGTGTTCATGGCGACCATCATCTATCTGTCCAACTGGCGGGTTGCCGCGTTCGCCGCGGCGGCGCTGGTGGCTTTTGTGCTGTTCCTGACATGGCTGGGCCGCGGCCTGCTGGCGGGCAAGAATGAAAGCGTGCCGGAACCGGCAGCCGAGAGCGGCGCCGGCCAGCAGCAAACAGACCTTTCCCGTCAATCGGTAGGGCAGACACTGGCTACGCTGCTGGTGCAACCGGCGCTTTGGGGCGCTTTCCTGTTCTTTGCCTTTACCTCCATGGCTTTATCGGCGGTACAGAACTACACCATTCCCATGCTGGGCGACGTATACGGCATCGACAAAGTCCTGGCGGGCACCACCTTGTCGGGCTATATGATTGCGGCTGCCGTCGGCATGGTGGCCGGCGGCTTCCTGGTCGGGGCCACGCCCAACACGGAACGAACCGTGGCTATTTCACTGGTGCTGGCCGGTGTGTTGCTGGTGGTGCTGGCCGCAGGCAGCGTACCGCCGTCTTTTGCCATGGTGCTGGTGGGCCTGGCGGGTTTTTGCTCGGGCGTTTCCGCCCCTTCCCGCGATATGCTCATACGGCGGGTTACGCCCAAAGGGGCGACCGGCACCGTGTACGGCCTGGTCTACTCCGGCATGGATGTGGGATCTTCGCTGGCGCCGGTCGGATTCGGCCTGCTGCTTGATGCCGGCCTGGCCCAAGGCCCCTGGATCGGCGCGGCCGCCGGCTTTGTGCTGGCCGCCGGTATGGCTGTGCTGGTGGCCAGGTCGGCTGGCCGCAGCGCCATGCCCGCCAGCCCGGCCAGGGCCTGAGCCGGTTATTGCCTGGGGGTTCTGGCCTGGCCGACGTCGGCGGGGGCGCTGCTGCGCCAGGGGTTGATGTCCAGGCCGCCGCGCCGTGTATAGCGCGCATAGACCAATAAAGAGTGGGGTTGGCAGGCCTGCCAGATATCGCAATACATTTTCTCGACGCAGTGCTCATGAAATTCCGTATGGCGGCGCAGGGAAACAATGTATCGCAGCAAGGCATGGCGATCAATTTGCGGGCCGGTATAGCGCACCTGCACGCTGCCCCAATCAGGCTGTCCGGTGACCGGGCAGTTGGACTTGAGCAAGTCGGACACCAGCGTTTCGCTGACCACCGGGGCATCGGGCAGGCAGCGCAGCAGGCCGGGTGCGGGCTCATAAGTGGATATGTGTATATCCGCATCGTCGATGCTGATCCCGTCCAGGGCGCCGCATTGCAAGCCCAG
This sequence comes from Pusillimonas sp. SM2304, assembly GCF_031628915.1. Taxonomy (NCBI): domain Bacteria; kingdom Pseudomonadati; phylum Pseudomonadota; class Betaproteobacteria; order Burkholderiales; family Alcaligenaceae; genus Pusillimonas; species Pusillimonas sp. SM2304. The sequence goes on along the minus strand of NZ_JAVLUJ010000003.1, from coordinate 213,830 downwards.
CTTCGGGTCTAGCGGTGTGATATCGACGCGGACGCCCGCCCCGGCCGCTTGGCTCAGGTCGCGCCGCATGACCTGGCTGACGGCATCCGCATGGTCGAAACGCTCTTCGCTGAAAGAATTCAGATACAGCTTGAACGACTTGGACTCCACCAGCCTGGGGCTGTCGTGCGGGAACGTAAAGCGGGCCAGGGCCACGACAGGCTTGCCTTTAGGCGTCAGCCAGGACACTTCGTAGGCATTCCAGATGTCGGCGCCGTGCCAGTTTGCCGGGATGGCCAGCGCCGCCCGGTTGGTCGCGCGCTCGATAGGGAAAAGCAGGGCGGGGTTGTAGGCGTCCGGATAGGACACCTCCTGGCCCAAAGGCGTCTGCGCAAGGGTGGAATCGTGCATGGTGTTCGAAAGCAGAAGAATAAGCGCCCAGGTCCAGGGTTCTGCCGGGCGGAACAAGAAAACATTGTACCTTGCCGTCCGAGACTTATCGCATGGTGAAAAATCGCTTTCGCATTACGAAATCATCATGTTGCGCTGCATGATAATAATTTTCATAGCGAAGAATTTTGTTTCATAATGCGTAATGTATATTTCAACTATCTGTTTTAAAAGGAAAACATTTTTAATCTTATATAAGACATAAGTGTTATTTGCCCTGCAACAAAGGCGTAGACTTTTCTCCATGGTTTTTCACTTTTCTTTTTTAACTTTTTAAGGGAATGACATCATGACCACACGAGAAAACGAAATACGCAACTTGCAGAAAACCTGGGCCGAAGATGCCCGCTGGCAGGGTATCAAACGGGGTTATGGCGCGGAAGAGGTCGTCCGCCTGCGCGGATCGGTGATGGTGGAGCATACCCTGGCGCGCCGCGGCGCTGAAAAGCTTTGGGGGCTGCTGCATACCGAGCCTTTCGTCAACTCGCTGGGGGCGCTGACGGGCAACCAGGCCATGCAGCAGGTCAAGGCGGGGCTCAAGGCGATTTATCTTTCCGGCTGGCAAGTGGCGGGGGACGCCAACGGCGCAGGGGAAATGTATCCCGATCAGTCGCTGTACCCGGCCAATTCCGTTCCGCAGGTCGTACGCCGCATCAACAACGCCCTGACCCGCTGCGATCAGATTCAATGGATGGAGGGCAAGAATCCCGGCGATCCGGACTATCTGGATTATTTCGCGCCCATCGTTGCGGATGCCGAAGCTGGATTCGGCGGCGTCCTGAACGCCTTCGAGTTGATGAAGGCCATGATAGAGGCCGGCGCAGCCGGGGTGCACTTTGAAGACCAACTCGCGTCGGTCAAGAAGTGCGGCCACATGGGCGGAAAAGTGCTGGTTCCCACGCGCGACGCCGTGGCCAAGCTGGTGTCGGCCCGGTTGGCCGCCGACGTCATGGGCGTGCCTACGCTGCTGCTGGCGCGTACCGACGCAGACGCCGCCGATCTGGTCACGAGCGACATTGATGAAAACGACCACCCATTCATTACCGGCGAACGCACGGTCGAAGGCTTTTTCCGCACTCGCGCCGGCATTGAGCAAGGGATTGCGCGCGGCCTGGCCTATGCGCCATATGCCGACCTGCTGTGGTGCGAAACATCGACCCCCAATCTGGAATACGCCCGCCAGTTCGCGGAAGCCATTCATCGGCAGTTCCCGGGCAAAATGCTTGCCTACAACTGCTCGCCCTCGTTCAACTGGAAGAAGAATCTGGACGACGCGACGGTGGCGAAGTTCCAGCGCGAGCTGGGTGCCATGGGTTACAAGTTCCAATTCATCACCTTGGCCGGCTTCCATGCCTTGAACTACGGTATGTTCGAATTGGCCCATGGCTACGCCCGCCGCCAGATGAGCGCCTTTGTAGAGCTGCAGCAAAAAGAGTTCGCCGCTGCCGACCAGGGCTTTACGGCGGTCAAGCACCAGCGTGAAGTGGGCACCGGTTACTTCGATGCCGTCACCCAGGCCATCGAAGGAGGCCAGTCATCCACGACGGCGCTGACGGGTTCCACCGAAGAAGCCCAATTCGAAACCCAGGCTGGAAACAGCCGCAGGGTCGCTTGATGCCGTCCCCGCCCTGTGCGCATCGCAGGGCGGGGCGTCAGGAATAAATTCCAATCATTTCAAAACCTTGATCTAAATCAACTCGCGCGCCGGGGCATTTGTTATATTGCCCTCCATGCGCGCATTCTCCATTTTTTCCACCCCCGGCGGGCTGTCGGACGGCGACCGCCAAAAGCGGCGGCATATGCTTGCCCGCATGGGATTGGGGTGGCTTGCCATGATGCAGGTCATGATGTTCGCCTTTCCGGGCTACCTGCGCTCCGACAGCATGGCGCCTGATAACCTTGAATTGCTTGATCAGGCCATTTTCCTGATGAATTGGATCAGTCTGGTGCTCACGGTACCGGTCATGCTGTATTGCGCCTGGCCGGTCTGGGGCGGGGCGTGGAACAGTCTGCGGCGCGGCAAAGTGGGCATGGATGTGCCTGTTGCGCTGGGCATCATTGCCGCCTTCATTCCCAGCGCCCACACGGCCTGGACGGGCCACGGCGAAGTCTATTTCGATTCCGTCACCATGTTCGTGGCCTTCTTGCTGACGGCGCGCTACCTTGAGCTGTGCGCCCGCCAGGCGGTGGGCGCCGGGGAAGCGCACCGATTCATCGAACAATGCCGCGCGGCCCTGTCCGGGCGCGCCAATCGGGTGGCGTTCTGGTTTGTGCTGGTGCAGCTGGCCCTGGCTTTCCTGGTGGCTGCCGTTTGGTATGTCTATGTTCCCGAGCGGGCCATTGGGGTCATGGTGGCGCTGCTGGTCATGAGCTGTCCCTGTGCCATGGCGATGGCGGTCCCGACGGCTGTTGCGGCGGCGCATGCCAGCTATTCGGCTTCCCCCGATACGGCCCGGCCCGATCCGCGGCAGCTGGTTCAGGCCACGGGCACGGTGGCGCGTCAAAATTTATACGGTTCGGTGGCGTGGCATCTGCTGATGACGCCCCTGGCGGCCTGCGGCCTGGTGGCGCCCTGGCTGGCGGCCATCACGATGCTGCTGTCATCGCTTGCGGTGGCCTTCAACTCGTGGCGCCTGTTCCGGCAACAGACGCGGCCGCTCAAGCGTGGCTGGCAAGCCGCCGCGGTACAGGGCTAGGGCATGGCCTCATCCCTGTTCCTGTTGCTGCCGATTTCCCTTTTTTTGGTGATTCTTATCGGCGCGGCGTTCTGGTGGGCGATTTTTTCCGGCCAGTTCGACGATACGAACGAGGCCGCCGAATCCATCCTTCACGATAATGATTCTGAAGGCTGACGAATTTTTATAAAGTGTGGCGCGAAAGCGTCGGCTCTGAACGCATGGCCTTCTTTTTGATGCACATCAAAGTGGGTAGGCACGCCATGGGCGATGATGCTGGCGTCTCGCATTGTTTATTTGTTTTAGGGGAAGCTCATGGGCATGTCCGATACTGTCGGAACACAGGCCGAAGTCTTCAATTACCGGGTGGTCAGGCAGTTCACGATCGCCACGGTATTCTGGGGCGTCATCGGCATGGCGGTTGGTGTGTTGATCGCCGCGCAACTTATCTGGCCGGAACTGAATTTCAACACGCCGTGGCTCAGCTATGGACGCCTGCGTCCGCTGCATACCAACGGCGTTATTTTCGCGTTCGGGGGCAGTGCCCTGTTTGCCACGTCGTATTACGTTGTCCAGCGCACCTGTCAGGCGCGCCTGTTCAGCGACAAGCTGGCCGCCTTCACCTTCTGGGGCTGGCAAGCCGTCCTGGTCGCGGCAGTCATTACCCTGCCGCTGGGCTACACCAGCACCAAGGAATACGCCGAGCTGGAATGGCCCATCGACATCCTCATTGCCCTGGTCTGGATCGCGTTCGCCGTCGTTTTCTTCGGTACGATCGCAAAACGCCGGGTCAAGCATATTTATGTGGCGAACTGGTTTTTCGGTTCCTACATCCTGACCATTGCCGTCCTGCATATTTTCAATAACCTGCAAATGCCGGTCACGCTGTGGAAATCGTACTCGGCCTATGCCGGCGTGCAGGATGCCATGGTGCAATGGTGGTACGGCCATAATGCCGTGGGCTTCTTCCTGACCACCAGCTTTCTGGGCATGATGTATTACTTCGTGCCCAAACAGGCGGGCCGCCCGATTTACTCGTACCGCCTGTCCATCGTGCACTTCTGGGCCTTGGCATTCACCTATATGTGGGCCGGCCCTCACCATCTGCTGTACACCTCGCTGCCCGACTGGACCCAGACTTTGGGCATGGCCCTGTCGCTGATCCTGCTGGCGCCCTCCTGGGGCGGGATGATCAACGGCATCATGACCATGTCGGGTGCCTGGCACAAGCTGCGCACCGATCCCATCCTGAAGTTCCTGGTCGTGGCCCTGTCGTTCTACGGCATGTCGACATTCGAAGGCTCCATGATGTCCATCCGGACGGTCAATGCCCTGTCGCACTACACCGACTGGACCGTGGGCCACGTGCACTCCGGCGCGCTGGGCTGGGTCGCCATGATCACCTTCGGCTCGTTCTACTACATGATTCCCCGCCTGTACGGCCGCACCTCCATGGCCAGCATGAAACTGGTCGAGCTGCACTTCTGGATCGCCACGCTGGGCGTGGTCCTGTATATCAGCTCGATGTGGATCGCGGGGGTCATGCAGGGCCTGATGTGGAGCGCGACGGGCACCGATGGCACCCTGACCTACAGCTTTGTCGAAGCCGTCAAGGCAACCTATCCGTTCTACGCGATCCGCCTGATGGGCGGGCTGATGTTCTTGTCGGGCATGTGCATCATGGCCTGGAACACCTGGCTCACCGTCAAAGGGCAACCCAAGGTCAACCCGGCGGTGCCGCTGTATAGCCCCGATGCCCGGGATCCCGCCTACATCGGCCCGGCCTCGGCGACGGCGACGGCTTAAGGAGAAAGCAACATGGCAAAGAAAAGTACCGGTTTTTCTCACAAGCTGATTGAAACCAATGTCGGACTGCTGATCATCCTGAGCATTGCGGTCATCTCGTTCGCGGGCCTGGTGCAGATCGTTCCGCTGTTCTTCCAGCACTCGACGACGCAGCCCACCCCGGGCGTGACGCCCTACGAGCCCCTGCACCTGATCGGGCGCGACATCTACATACGCGAAGGCTGCGTGGGCTGTCATTCGCAGCAGATCCGGATGCTCAGCTCCGAAGTGCAGCGCTATGGGCCGTACTCCCTGGCGGGCGAGTCGAATTACGATTACCCCTTCCTGTGGGGCTCCAAGCGCACCGGGCCCGACCTGGCCCGCGTCGGGCAGCGCTACTCCGACGATTGGCACCGCGTGCATTTGCGCAATCCGCGCGATGTCGTCAAAGAGTCCAATATGCCGGCCTATCCATGGCTGCAGCGCAACTCGGTCGAGAACGAGAACGTTCAGGCCCGCATGCGCGCACTGCGCCGGCTGGGGGTGCCCTACACCGATGAGCAGATTCAGAACGCGCCCGAGCAGTTGAAGGGCAAGACCGAAGAAGACGCCCTGGTGGCCTATCTGCAAGGGCTGGGTGTCGCCGGCCGCGAAGCCGCAGCCAAGGCGGTCGCTGAAGGAGAGCTGTAATGGCCGTACTCAACGGCGTGGCGACCCTACTCGCCATCCTGACTTTCCTGGGGATTGTCTGGTGGGCATTTTCACGCGGCCGGGCCCAGGCCAACCACGACGCATCCATGCTGCCGTTCTCCGTTCCTGACGAAGCCATCATGGATAAAAAAGAAGGGGGCTCTCATGAGTGATTTCGTCAGTAGCTTCTGGAGCTACTTCATCAGCATCATCGCCGTGGGCGGCGTGATCTTCTGTCTTTGGCTGCTGTATACGCAGCGCGCCTGGCTGAAGCAGACCGCCCCGCAGGTCGAAGATACCGGCCACGTATGGGACGGCGATCTGACCGAACTGAACACGCCCGTGCCCCGCTGGTGGACGGTCTTCTATATCGGCCTGTGTGTCGTGGCCTTGCTCATGTTCTTCCTGTATCCGGGGCTGGGTTCATACAAGGGGTCGCTGGGCTATACCTCGGCCGGCCAGGTCAAGGCGCAGCAAGAGGCCTTGAATGAGCAGATCAGGCCCGTCTATGCGCGCTATGGGCAAATGTCCATCCCCGAGGTGGCGCAGGACGCCGATGCGCGCCAGATAGGCCAGCGGCTGTTCCTGAACAATTGTGCGCAGTGCCACGGCTCCGACGCGCGGGGCAGCGGCAATTTCCCCAATCTGGCCGACGGCGACTGGCTGTACGGCGGCGAACCCGAGCAGATCCTGCATACCATCACCAAGGGCCGGCACGGCATCATGCCGCCCTGGGGCGCGCAGATCAAGCCGGCCGAGGCGTCCGACATCGCGCAGTACGTACGGTCGTTGTCGGGCTTGGCGGCTGATTCTTTGCGGGTAGTGCCGGGCAAGCGCGGCTTCGATACGTTCTGCGTGGCATGCCACGGCGTCGACGGCAAGGGCAACACCGCCGTGGGCGCGCCCAACCTGACCGACAATGTGTGGTTGTATGGCAGTTCCGAAGCGTCCATTGTGGAAACCATCCTGAACGGCCGCGAGAACCGGATGCCGGCCCAGGAAGGCATCCTGACGGAAGACCAGATCCGCATGCTCACCGCATGGGTATGGGGACTGACCAATCAAGGTGCGGCCGCAAGCACAAAATAAAGGCATAGGCATGAGTAGCGAACCACCCGTCAACCAGGCACATGGGAAAACGTCCGAGGCGGTGCCTGCCTGGCAGCCGCCCCGGGTCCGCCAGGCGGGGGGAGGAACGTCTCCTCAGGTGGAAAAGGCGCTGTCGGACGTCCGCAGCAAAATTTACCCGCGCTCGGTCACGGGTATCTTTGCGCGCTGGCGCATCGTCATGGTCTTCGTCACTCAGCTGATTTTCTATGGCTTGCCCTGGCTGCAATGGAATGGCCGCCAGGCCGTCCTGTTCGATCTGGCGGCCCGCAAGTTTTACATCTTCGGCATGGTGCTGTGGCCGCAAGATGTGATTTATCTTGCGGTGCTGCTTGTCATTTCCGCGTTTGCCCTGTTCCTGTTTACCGCCATGGCCGGGCGCCTGTTCTGCGGCTACGCCTGTCCGCAAACGGTGTATACCGAAATCTTCATGTGGGTCGAGCGCCGCATCGAGGGCGACCGCCTTGCGCGCATCCGGCTGGACGAACAGCCCTGGAATGCGCGCAAGATCCGGCTCAAGGTATCCAAGCATATCGTGTGGATACTGATTGCCTGGTGGACGGGGTCCACCTTCATCGGCTACTTTGCGCCCATACGCGAACTGGGCATGGGCCTGCTGACGCTTTCGCTGGGGCCGTGGCAATGGTTCTGGATGGTGTTCTATGCCTTCGCCACATGGGGCAATGCCGGCTTCATGCGTGAAGCCGTCTGTAAGTACATGTGCCCTTATGCCCGTTTCCAGAGCGTCATGGTGGACGATGACACCTTTGTGGTGACCTACGACCATGTCAGGGGCGAGCCCCGGGGCGGGCGTTCGCGCCGCATCGACCACAAAGAGGCGGGCATGGGCGATTGCGTCGACTGCAGCCTGTGCGTGCAGGTGTGTCCCACCGGCATCGACATCCGCGATGGCCTGCAGTACATGTGCATAGGCTGCGGCGCTTGCGTGGATGCCTGTGACACCGTCATGGATAAAATGAATTATGAAAGAGGCCTGATTCGCTACACCTCGGGCCGCGCCATTACCGACGGCATGACGCAAGGGCAGGTGCGCAAGCGCATGTTGCGGCCGCGCGTGCTGGTCTATTCGGCCATACTGGGCCTGATCATGATGGCTTTTGTCGTGTCGCTGGCCACGCGCACCACCTTGCGTGTCGATGTCATCCGCGATCGCGGCGCCCTGGGCCGCGAAGTGCCGGGCGGCATGATTGAAAACGTATACCGCCTGCAGATCATCAACACCTCGGAATCACCGCTCACGCTGACGCTCGGCGCCCGTGGCGTGCCGGGACTGTCCATCGTCACTGCGGAAGAAAACACGGCAACCGTGGAGGTCGGCGCGGCGTCGAATAAAATGGTGCCGGTTGTGGTGCGTGCGCCGGCCGGCGAGGTGTCTTCCGGCCTGCACGAGATCGAGCTCACGGTCGACGGACAATATCTCGAAGGCAGCCAGGCCAGTGTCGTCGAGCGTTCCAGCTTCTTCGTGCCCCGATAACCGTCAAAGGGAAGATCATGCCAACTGTGAACAACAAAGCTTCAACCGACGCCAGGGACAGCGGTCCGTGGTGGCGTGAGCCCTGGCCCTGGATACTCATGGCCGGGCCGGCCGTGGCTGTCGTGGGGTGTATTATTACGATAGTGCTGGCGTTTCAGAACATGGGTAATCAGCCCATTGACGATGGCGGTGTCAAACGCGGGCTGGTCGTCAGCAAACAAATACAGGCTCCCGTGCCCAAGGAGTCCCAAGAATAGATTGTGTCAATACAGCAGGAGACCGGCTTATGCAGTATCGTTCGTTAATGTGGATTTTGTGGCCTTCGTTCCTGATCGGGGCGGCGACCAGCGCGACGGTGTTTGCCTTGGTGGACCCGCTGGATGTCACCTTCCTGGGCTATTTGCATGCCACGCGGCAGCAAGTGTATGCCGGCGGTTTCTTCCTATTCTGGCTGATGGCGGCGCTGTCCAGCGCATTGACCTTGCACATGGCGCCGCGCGGGCGCATTGTGGACGAATTCGGCGATCCGATCGAGGGTTGAGCCTGGCGCGCAGGGCGCTGCTGCGGCAATCAGCCGCAGTCGGTGCCCGATAGTTCCTGCAGTCCCCGCATATCCACGATATGCACTTCCCGTTGCTGTACCCGGATCAGCCCGTCGCGCGCAAAGCGTGAAAACAGGCGGCTGACGGTTTCCAGCGTCAGGCCCAGATAATTGCCGATTTCTTCGCGGCTCATTCTAAGGATGAATTCGTTGGGCGAGTATCCCAGGGTTGCCAGGCGTTGCGACAGATTGATCAGGAATGCCGCAAGCCGTTGTTCGGAGCGCAGCGCGCCCAGCGCCATGACCAATTGGTGCGAACGGCTGATTTCCTTGCTCATGAGGCGGCGCAACTGCTGCTGCAGCGCGGGCAGATGCTGCGACAGCAGATCAAGCTCGTCAATGCGTATGACACAGACCTCGCTGTCTTCCAGGGCAATGGCATGCGACACATGGGTATTGTCCAGCAGCCCGTCCATGCCGATGATCTCGCCAGGCAACAGAAAGCCGGTGATCTGCACCTGGCCCGAGGAGTCTTCCAGTTGGGTTTTCAGGGACCCCGAACGAATGCCGTAGACGGCTTCGGTCTTGTCCCCCAGACGGAATAATGCGGACCCCTTGGGGATACGAATGCGCTCTTTGACCAGCTCATCCAGTTTGGCGATATCGCCACGCTGCATGCCGATCGGTAAACAGATTTCGCTCAGCATGCAAGTCGAGCAACGTGTGGCGTCAGAGGGAACAGAAATTCTTTTTTGCATGCGGTCGCCCCGAGGACGAATTAAATAATCGGGTTTCGAAGGAACAAAACAACATTGTAGGCCAAAGGTTAAGGGAAAACCCTTGGCCTGCTTGTTTGACCTGTGTCAAGTATACGGTAGCGGGCTCTGAATTGCCCCACAGCCGTGGGGGTATTTTTTTGCCTTGGGCCGCCCCAAGGCAAAAAGCGCCCCCTCGGGGGATGAGCCCGGACACAGGACAGTCCCTGCGGGCTGTTCTGTGCCTGGCGAATCGGAGCGGCCTGCAGGCCGCGAGGTGGACAGCAAGCGGACATTAGCCCGCGCAGCGTGGGGGCATTTTTTGCCGCCGGGCCGCCCCAAGGCAAAAAGCGCCCCCTCGGGGGGCAGCAAGCAGGCATGAGCCTGCGCAGCGTGGGGGCATTTTTTGCCGCCGGGCCGCCCCAAGGCAAAAAGCGCCCCCTCGGGGGGCAGCAAGCAGGCGTGAGCCTGCGCAGCGTGGGGGCATTTTGTTAGGCCTTGGAAATCAGCGCCAGGAGCTTTGCGCGCACCTGTGCAAGTTCGGCGGCGTTGACCCGCCCCTGCTGGCTGATCTTGGTATTGACCCAGTTGATGCTTTTGACCTGATCCGAGAGGACGGCCAGTTGTTGCCCGGATCCGATGAGGACCTCGAAGGGATACCCCTTGATATGTGTCGTGATGGCGCAACAGACCATCAGGCCGGTCTTTTTGTTGTAGGCCAGGGGGCTGAGCACCAGCGCAGGCTTGTAGTCGTCGTGGCCATCCTGGCCGGGAAACTCGAAATGCAGTCTGATGATGTCGCCGGTATCGGGCGTATAGCGCTTGCTCATGCCTTTCCCCTAGTCGCCGGCGGCGCCGAAATCGATTTCGGCGTGTACGTTTCTGGGCTTGATGCCGTGCAACAACTGGCCCAGCAGGTATTCCTCGGAACGCACCGGCTGAATGACAATCGAGCCGCGCTCCAGGCGAAGCTCGATGACATCGTCCGGGCTGAGCTTGAGCGACTTCATCATGGACGACGGCAGACGCACAGCCGCGCTATTACCCCATTTCTTGATCACGCCACGCATGGCTGCTCCTTTCAGGCTGGTTTTTATTGAACTGAACGGGTCAGGATGGGCCCCGCTTGCGCATACCCAGGCTGCTGGCGATAGTGTAAACGGTGTCTCGCCGAGGGGGGAAGCCCCTTGAAATTCGCCATTACAGCCGCACCTATTCACTATTCGAGCACAAGCTCTTTCTCATTTCAGTGAAACGATTATGCGATTCGATAAACTCACCACGAAGTTTCAGCAGGCTATTGCCGATGCGCAAAGTCTCGCTGTCAAGCACGACAATCAGTACATCGAGCCGGCCCACGTGCTGGCTGCGTTGCTGGCCGACCCGGATAGCGGCGCGGTCAGTCTTCTGGCCCGGGCGGGGGTTGCCGTCAATCGCCTGGCCGCCGCCGTCACTACCCAGATAGAAGGGTTTCCCCAGGTACAGGGCGCCGAAGGCAATATCCAGGTCAGCCGCGATCTGCAGGCGGTGTTTGCCCGTACCGACAAAGAGGCCTCCAGCCGCGGCGATGCCTATATTGCCAGCGAACTGTTTCTGTTGGCGCTGGCTGACGACAAGGGTGAAACTGGCCGGCTTCTGCGCGAGGCCGGCTTGCAGCGCAAAGCCCTGGAAACCGCCATCGAGGCGGTGCGCGGCGGCGCGTCGGTCGCCGACTCGGAAGACGAGTCCAACCGCCAGGCGCTGGCAAAGTACACGACCGACCTGACCGAGCGCGCCCGCATAGGCAAGCTGGATCCGGTCATTGGCCGCGATGATGAAATCCGCCGCGCCATCCAGATCTTGCAGCGCCGCACCAAGAACAATCCGGTCCTGATCGGCGAACCCGGCGTGGGTAAGACCGCCATTGTCGAGGGGCTGGCTCAGCGCATCGTCAATAATGAAGTGCCGGAAACGCTCAAGGGCAAGCGGGTACTGTCGCTGGATATGGCGGCCTTGCTGGCGGGCGCCAAGTACCGCGGCGAGTTCGAGGAACGCCTCAAGGCCGTCCTGAAGGAGCTGTCCCAGGATGATGGGCAGACGATTGTCTTCATCGACGAGCTGCACACCATGGTGGGCGCGGGCAAGGCGGAAGGCGCCATGGACGCCGGAAACATGTTGAAACCAGCCTTGTCCCGGGGCGAATTGCATTGCATCGGCGCCACGACGCTGGACGAATACCGCAAATACATTGAAAAAGATGCCGCGCTGGAGCGCCGCTTCCAGAAGGTGCTGATCGGCGAGCCGGATGTGGCGTCCACCATCGCCATATTGCGCGGCCTGCAAGAGCGCTACGAGCTGCATCACGGCGTGGCCATCACCGATCCGGCCATCGTCGCCGCCGCCGAGCTGTCCAACCGTTACATCACGGACCGTTTCCTGCCCGACAAGGCGATCGACCTGATCGACGAGGCCGCCGCCCGCATACGCATGGAAATCGATTCCAAGCCCGAGGTCATGGACAGGCTGGACCGCCGCATCATTCAGTTGAAGATCGAGCGGGAGGCTGTCAACAAGGACACTGACGAAAGTTCCCAGCGCCGGCTCAAGGCCATCGAGGACGAGCTGGTCAAGCTGCAGCGCGAATACAACGACTACGAGGAAGTCTGGAAGTCCGAGAAGGCCGCCGTCCAGGGCTCGCAGGCGATCAAAGAGGAAATAGAGCGCACCCGGGCTGAAATGGCCGAGCTGCAGCGCAAAGGCCAGTTCGACAAACTGGCCGAGCTGCAGTATGGCAAGCTGCCCGAACTGGAAGGCCGGCTGGAATCCGCGGAAGCCAGCCAGCAGGCCGCCACCGATACCGACCGGCCACGGCTCTTGCGCACCCAGGTCGGCGCCGAAGAGATTGCCGAGGTCGTGTCGCGCGCGACGGGGATTCCCGTGGCCAAGATGATGCAGGGCGAGCGCGACAAGCTGCTCCAGATGGAAGATTACCTGCACCGGCGGGTGGTCGGCCAAAGCGAAGCCGTCACCCTGGTGGCCGACGCCATTCGCCGCTCGCGGGCGGGCTTGTCGGATCCATCGCGCCCTTATGGTTCCTTCCTGTTCCTGGGCCCCACGGGCGTGGGCAAGACAGAGCTGACCAAGGCTTTGGCGAGCTTCCTGTTCGATTCCGAAGACCACTTGATACGCATCGACATGAGCGAATTCATGGAGAAGCACTCGGTGGCGCGCCTGATCGGGGCGCCTCCGGGCTATGTGGGCTATGAAGAGGGCGGCTATCTGACCGAAGCGGTCAGGCGCAAGCCTTATAGCGTCCTGCTGCTGGACGAGATCGAGAAAGCGCATCCCGACGTGTTCAACGTGCTGCTCCAGGTATTGGACGATGGCCGGCTGACCGATGGGCAGGGCCGTACGGTGGATTTCCGCAACACAGTCATCATCATGACGTCCAATCTGGGGTCGCAGCACATCCAGAGCATGGCCGGCCAGCCTTACGAGGTGATCAAAGAGGTCATCTGGGACGAGCTCAAGCAGTCCTTCCGCCCCGAGTTCCTGAACCGGATAGACGAGGTCGTGGTCTTCCATGGCCTGGAAGCCAAGCACATTGAATCCATTGCCCGGATTCAGCTGGAGCGGTTGGGGCAGCGCATGGCGCAGAAGGAAATGCGCCTGGAGGTATCCGATGCGGCCCTGGCGCAACTGGCTCGTACGGGTTTCGATCCGGTCTTTGGCGCTCGCCCCTTGAAAAGGGCGATCCAGCAGCACATCGAGAACCCGATCGCCCGCTTGATCCTTGAAGGCAAATTCGGCCCCAAGGATGTGGTGCCGGTGGATTGGCAGGATGATCAGTTCGTGTTTTCACGGACGCTGCAATAGCTTGTTTCCTGGCGGGTTTCACCGCCAGGTTCAGCCGCGCGCAGAAATGATCAGTTGGTCCCGGGCGGCGGATTCAGTTCCAGTTCATCCTTGCCGTAGAACTTGATCCCGATCTTGATGCGCTCGCGCCCCTGGGCGCGGCGATGCCGGTTGGTGTCGCGCAGCGAATACACGCAGCCGCAGTATTCCTGCTGATAGAACGCTTCGCGCTTGCTGATTTCTATCATGCGGGCCGAGCCGCCGCCTTTGCGCCAGTTGTAGGTCCAGTAGACCAGTTCCGGGTAGCGCGCGGCCGCGCGCTCGCCGCAACCGTTGATCTGGTTCATGTCTTTCCAGCGCGAAATGCCCAGCGAGCTGGTAATGGTGTCGTAGCCATGCTCGTGGGCATACAGCGCGGTGCGCTCGAATCGCATGTCGAAGCATACCGTGCAGCGCTGCCCGCGCTCAGGCTCGTCTTCCAGCCCCTTGACGCGCTCGAACCAGTTGTCGCGATCGTAATCGGCATCGATGAAGGGAATGCCGTGTTCTTCAGCAAAACGGATGTTCTCGTTCTTGCGGATTTCGTACTCGCGATCCGGATGGATATTGGGGTTGTAGAAATAAATGGCGTAATCGATACCCGACGCGGTCATGGCCTCCATGACTTCGCCCGAACAGGGCGCGCAGCATGAGTGCAGCAGCACTTTTTTGCGGTTATCGGGCAGGACGAGCTTGGGACGTTGCAATTCGATCATGATTCATGGGCGCGGCTGTTGCGGCGCAGTATAGCGTTCAATATAGGCATTTTAGTCCCCAATGACGCTATTCCAAAGCGCGGTCACGGTAGCGCGCTCTTGCGTCAGGTGATCGCTGGGTACACGCGCTTTTTCAGCGCCCTGCAGGCGCAGGGCGTGCTGCCGCTTTCTGAACGCCCGGTAAGCATCGCCCGCCTTGCCGGCCAGGTCCGCCGGAATCAGTCCCGATTCCGCCGCCAGGCGCAGCAGCGCGATGTTGCCCAGGTTGTCCAGCAAGGCCGGATATTCCCTGGCAAAACATAGCACCAGGTATTGGGTCACGAACTCGACATCGACCATGCCGCCCCGGTCGTGCTTGAGGTCGAAATCGGCCGTGCGGTTGGGGTGGCCCGCGCTGATTTTCTGGCGCATCTGCCGCACTTCGTCCTTGAAGCTTTCTTTGTCGCGCGGCAACAGCAGCACTTGCCGGCGGATGGCTTCGAAGCGTTCTCCGATGGCGGCATCGCCGGTGACGAATCGGGCCCGTGTGATGGCCTGATGCTCCCAGGCCCACGCGTGCTGCGTTTGGTATTGGGCAAAGGCTTCCACGGATACCGCCAGCAGGCCCGCATCGCCGTCGGGCCGCAAGCGCAGGTCGATTTCATACAGGCGCCCCGACGACGTCATGGTGGACAGCCACGAGGCCATGCGCCGGCCAAGCTTGGCATAGAGTTCGCTGGCCTCGTCGTTGGGGTCGTCGTACAGGAAGACCAGGTCCAGGTCGGAGGCGTAGCCCAGTTCCTTGCCGCCCAGGCGGCCGTAGGCAATGATGGCAAAGCGGGGCGGGGCAAGGTTCTCGCGCTGGCCGCGCGGCTGCACCTGCGGCCACACCCGCGTGATGGTCTCGGCCAGCAGCAGGTCGGCCAGCGCGGAAAGCCGGTCGCCCAGCTGTTCCACGGTCAGCACGCTTTCCAGGTCCTGGGCCAGCAGCTGGAACGTAATCTGGTGCTGGGTGTCGCGCATCAGATTCATTTGCTGCTCGACATCGTGCTGCCCGTCCGGCAGCAGGCAGGCTTCGAGCTCCTCGTGCAGTTGCTGGGCGATCTGGCCGAAATCCGGGGGGGCCAACAGGGAACGCCATTCAATCAGGCTGTCCAGGAGCAGGGGGTAGCGGCTCAGGTATTCGGAAGCCCAGGGGCTGGCGCTGACAATACGCGCGACGCGGGCCAGGGTTTCAGGGTATTCAGCCAGCAGCGCCAGGTAGGCGCTGCGCTGGGCGATGTGTTCGACCAGCGTGAGCAAGCGCACCGCCGTGGTTTCGGGCTGTTCGGTTTTCGAGGCCATGTCGATGATGGCGGGCAGCAAGGCTTCCACCCGTTTGCGGCTGGTTTGCGACAGGCTCCGGATGCGGTGGCTGTCCAGCAGCGCGTCGACCCGCTGGCAAATGGCCTGGGCCTGGTCGCCGATCTGTTGCTGGATATGATCGCTCAGGTCTGCGCAGGGGGCATCGCCCTGCGGCTTGGGCGCCGTATCGGCGTCGTCGTCGCCGCCCATGCCGGCAATCCGGAAGGCATTGCGGAAGGTTTGGGACACAAAAGCGCGGTGCGCGGCAAGCTGGGCCTCAAAGTCGGGCTGCGTCATGCCCATGGCGCGCGCCAGCCCGGCGCAGCCTTCGGGGTCCCTGGGCAGCAAATGAGTCTGTTCGTCTTCGCGGTACTGCAGCAAATGCTCCACACGCCGCAGGAAACAATAGGCGGCGGCCAACTGTTCCGCGACGTCGGAGGCGATAAGACCGGCTTTATCCTGCTTGTGCAAGGCGGACAGCAGCCCGCGCTGCTGCAGCGAAGGCATGCGGCCGCCGCGGATCAACTGGCTCAGTTGCACGACGAACTCCACTTCGCGTATGCCGCCGTCGCCCAGTTTGATGTTGTGCACCGTGTCGACACCGTTGCGCGCCAGGGCGCGCTTCTGCCAATCCAGGCGTATGCGTTCACGCAGTCCGCGCAAGGCGGCCAGTGCGTCGAAGTCAAAATACTTGCGATAGACAAAAGGTGTGCGCAATGCTTCCAGCTGTTCGATCTGCGCCGACGGATCGCTGCCCTCGAATGCCTGGCAGCGGATGACACGGCCTTTGAGCCAGGCATAGCGTTCCCACTCGCGTCCCTGGGTAACCAGATAGTTTTCCAGGGCGTCCAGGCTCCAGGCCAGGGGGCCGGAGTCCCCATCGGGGCGCAGGCGCAGGTCGGTGCGGAATACCTGGCCGTCGGCATCGATCTCGGATAAAACCGGCATCATGCGCTGCGTGACGCGTCCATAGAACTCATGGTGGCTGATCTTGCGGCGGCCGGTGGTTTCGCCTTCTTCGCCATAGAGCATGATCAGATCGATATCCGATGATACATTCAGTTCCTTGCCGCCAAGCTTGCCCATGCCTACAATCAGCAGCTCTTGCGGCTTGCCGGTGCCGGGGTCCAGCGGTATGCCGTGTACCTCGGCCAGGCTGGCGGCCACGCTTTTATAGGCCTCGGCCACGGCGATGTCCGCAAGCGCCGACATGGCGCCGACGATTTCCTGCAGCGGCGCCATCCCGTTTATATCGCGCACCAGGGCTGAATAAAACACCCGTTCGCGCAACTGACGCAAAATGCGCCGTACCTCGGCCACCGGCAGGGCCGCGCCGGCCCCGTCGTTTTTCAGCGCTTCCAGCCATTCAAGAATCGTTTTGCGGCTAAGCGGCTGGTCCACCGCCTGGATCAACCATTGTTCGAATGAGGTGTTGGCGACGAGTTTCCGGCGCAGGGCGCCCGACCACTGCAAGGCGGGCGCTAATATAATGGCTTCAGACATAGGGCTTATGAAAGGAACGATACAAGAAACAGGAACACGGTGACCGTAAAAACAGAAACCCGAGATACTGCAAATATTACTGGCTAATTCAATCTGTGCTCCAATTTTCTTCTGCAATTTTGCGCTTCGCCGGAAAAATTGCACTCCTTGCCTACTTCCTCGCTGCGCTCCTGTTTCTGGGCGTTCGATATTGGGTGCTGCCCAATATCGACCACTGGCGGCCGCAGATCGAGCGGCAGTTGTCCGACGCGCTCCAGGTCAGCGTCAGGCTGGGGCGGATCAACGCCGAGTGGAAGGGTCTGAATCCCAGGCTGGAGGCCCTGGACGTCCGGTTTACCGATAGGCAGGGGCGCACCCTGCTGGCCGTGCCCGATGCCCGGGCGACGCTCAGCTGGCGCAGCGTGCTTAGCCGAATCCCGCAGTTTACGGCGCTTGAGGCGCGCGGCGTCGACCTGAGCCTGCGCCGCGATCGCGATGCCCGGTTCTGGATCGTGGGCCACGCATTCAGCGCGAGCGGGCCGGCGTCGCCGGCCGGCGACGCCGGCCGTATGCTGGACTGGCTGCTGAGCCAGCGCCGGATTGTCCTTCGCGAAGCCACCTTGCGCTGGACCGATGAACTGCGCAATGCGCCGCCCCTGGTCCTGGATGGCGTGACCTTGAATCTCGCCAATCGATACCTGGATCATCGTTTTATGCTGCTCGCCGAGCCGCCCGCCGCCCTGGGGCAAAGGCTGGACATACGCGGCGAATTCCTGCGTGGGGGGAAGGCAGGGGGCAATCCGCTGAGCCTGGAGGATGGCAGGGGCCAGCTGTATGCGCATGCGGGAAATATGCAGCCTCTGGCGTGGGCGCCCTGGCTTGATTTGCCGCAGGCCTTGCAATCGGGCCAGTTGTCCGTCCGGAGCTGGCTGAAGTTCGACGGAGGGCGGATCACCTCGCTTACCTCGGATATGACCGTCGCGCAGGGGCATTGGGCATCCGGCGGGGGCCTTGATCTTCAGGCGCAGTCGCTGCGCCTGTTCTTGTCGGGCTCGTGGCCGGAGTACAAGAGCCTGCTGCGGCGGGACAGCGCCGGGCCGGAAGACGCCGGGCAAACGCCCGGGCAAGGGATTGAGTTTCGCTTGCTGGGCCAGCAACTGGATGGCCGGGCGCCCCAGGTGTTTGAACATCCGATTGCCTTGCAAAGCATCACGTCCCGGGGGACTGTCCAGAGGTCGAGTCGCGGCTGGCGGGTGGGGGTCCAGAACCTGGCCCTGGCCGGCAAGGAGTTGAATGCCAGCCTGCAGGGCGACTGGCAAGAGGGCGGGTCGGGCGACGCCGGGCTGATCGACATGCAGGGTCGTATCGAACGGGCCGCGATCTCGGCCATCAACACCTATATGCCCAGCATGGTCAACGAGGACGCGCGCAATTGGATGGCGCAAGGCCTGGTGGCGGGCGAAATCGCTGACGCCCGATTGACGCTGCGGGGCGACCTGGAGCATTTTCCTTTCAACGACGAGCCGGACAAGGGCGACTTCAGGCTGGATGGGCGGTATGCCGGCGTCACCATTGATTATCTTCCGCCCGAGCCGGGCGCCCTGGGGTGGCCTCGCCTGGACGATATGCGCGGGACCGTGGCTTTGCACCGCGCGGACTTGCGCCTGTTTGCCCAGGAGGCGGTCATGCGGCCTGCCCCGGACCACGTCATACAGTTGAATAACGTCCAGGCGCGCATTCCAAATATCGAACACGGTTCCGTGCTGAGTGTGACCGGCGATACGGTGGCCGAAGGCCAGGCCTACCTGAAACTGATGACCCATGCGCCCTTGGGAAAGATGCTCGACGGGCTGTTCAACGCCGCCAGCACCGACGGCACGTGGCGTGTGCCTTTGGCGTTGACTATTCCCTTGCTGCACAGCCGCGACAGTACCGTACAGGGCGCCATCCATTTCTCGGGCAATACCTTGCGCCTGGCGCCTGAAGCGCCCCCGCTGACGCAAGTCACGGGCAGGCTGGACTTTAGCGATACGATGATTGCCGCCACAGGGCTGAAGGGGGCGTTCCTGGGAGGCCACTTGTCCATGGAGGGCGGGGTCGGCGGCCAACTGGAGGGCTTGCGGATGCAGGGCGCGGCAGCCGCCAGCGCATTGTCGGACTATGTGGGGCTGGAGGGCATGAAACGGCTGCAAGGCAACGTACCGTATCAGGCCCGTTTGCGGCGCGGCAAGGATGGCGCCTTCTCGCTGGACGTCGATTCCGATCTGAAAGGGCTGGCCATGGATTTTCCCGAACCGTTCGGGAAAACGGCAGATCAGGCCATGCCCTTGAAGGTTCATTGGGGCCGCCATACCGGTGGCAAGGACAACGTGCTCAGGATAGAAGCGGATAATCAGTTGCGGGCAAGCCTGCTGCATCGCGCGAACCAGAAGGGCGGGGCGTATTTTCATGCCGGCGCGCTGGGTGTGAACCAGACGGTGGCGTTGCCCGCGTCGGGCATCAACCTGGATGTGCGCCTTCCCGCTGTGGATGTCGATGCCTGGGATGCCGCGGTCACGGCGTTTTCCGCCGTGGCGCCCAAGGCGGGCAAGGCGGCCAAGGCGTCTGCCCGGCCTTTGCTGCCCGGCATCAATCAGGTGCGCTTGCAGGCGGATACGCTCAAGGTCCAGGGCCTGACCCTGGATGAACTGACGTTCACCGCGCGCCAGCCGCAGGCGCATCAGTGGCGTGTCGATATCAGCTCATCGCAAACCGCCGGGACCCTGTTCTGGCGTGAAGCGAACGGGAAGGTGGCAGGGCGCGTCGATGCCAGCTTCGATCGGCTGGCATTGGGCAGCGTAGGGGATGATGACGATTCAGACGCGTTCGACGACAGCTTCCAGTTCGATGACGATCTGGATATACCCGGCATCAATCTGCGTGTGAAGAATTTTCGCCTGTACGGGCGCGAGGTGGGCGAGCTGTCGCTGGTTGGGGTGAATCAGTCGCGCGGCCGTCTCTGGCAACTGGAACAACTGAACCTGGCCAGCCCATCGGCTGAGCTGTCGGGGTCAGGCTTGTGGCGTCTGAGCGGCCCCGACCGCGGCCTGGTGCTGGATGCCGAAGCCCGCATGACCGACCTGGGCGCTTATCTAGAGCAGATTGGCCTGCGCGATGTCATGAAGGCGGGGCAGGGAACCGTGCAAGGCAGGCTTGAGTGGCGCAATATGCCTTGGGATTTCAGCAAAACAGACTTGAACGGCCATATTGCGTTTGATCTGGAAAAAGGACGTTTCAGCACGCTTAACTCTTATTCGGCCCGTTTGCTTGAACTGCTGTCCTTGCAGTCGGTCAAGCGGCTGGCCCGCCTGGATTTCAATCCGGCCGGACTGACCAAGGACGGTTTTCCCTACGATAATCTGCGTGGCAATGTGACCGTGGAAAAGGGTCTGCTGAGCACGAGCGATTATCGGGTCATCGGCCCCGTCGGAACGATTGTGATCGGCGGGGACGTCGACCTGACCAGCGAGGCGATTGATCTGCAGGCTGTGGTGATTCCGAATCTGGATGTCAGCGGCGCGGCCGTTGCGGCCGGCATTGCCATCAATCCCATCGTGGGCGTAGGCGCTTTCCTGACGCAGTGGCTGCTTCAGGCGCCGCTGGCCAAGGCCATGACGGTGGAATACCAGATAGGCGGCAAGTGGTCCGACCCCCAGATCAAGGAAGCGTCGGGCCCGTCATCCAGCGCCCACGCCCGCGACCAGGGCGAACAGGCGCAACCACCCAAGGTCACCCCCTAGCGCGCATGCGCGCCGGGGGAAATACGGCTAGTAAATACCTTGCTGCAACATGGCGTCGGCCACTTTGACGAAACCGGCAATATTGGCGCCATTGACGTAATTGACCGACCGGCCTTCGACGGTGCCGTGCAGCACGCAGTTTTCATGGATGTCGCGCATGATGGCGTGCAGCTTGGTGTCCACTTGCTCGCGCGTCCAGCAAAGCCTTTGCGCGTTCTGGCTCATTTCCAGTCCTGACACCGCCACGCCGCCGGCATTGCTCGCCTTGCCGGGCGCGTACAGGATCTTGGCGTGAACAAATGCGTCGACCGCCTCGAGGCTGGTGGGCATGTTGGCGCCTTCCGCCACGCAGCGCACGCCATTGCTGATCAGGGTTTGAGCGTCTTCCAGGTCGAGTTCGTTCTGTGTGGCGCAGGGCAGGGCGACATCCACCGGCACGTGCCATGGACGCTTGCCGGCCTCGTAGACCAGGTTGAGCCGCTCGGCATAGGTTTCGACCCGGCCGCGCTCTTCGTTCTTGATGCGGCTCAGTTCGGCAAGCTTTGCCGGCGTGAAACCGGCCTTGTCGATCACGGTGCCGTGCGAGTCCGATACCGTGACCACTTTGGCGCCAAGCTGCATGCATTTCTGGATGGCGAACTGGGCAACATTGCCCGAGCCCGACACCGATACCGTGAGCCCTTCGATGGACTGGTGGGCATGCTTGAGCATTTCTTCGGCGAAGTAGACCGTGCCGTAGCCGGTGGCTTCCGGGCGGATCAGGCTGCCGCCGAAACTCAGGCCTTTGCCGGTAAACACGCTCGCCGACGAATTCGAGATTTTTTTCATCATGCCGGTCATGAAGCCGACCTCTCGGGCGCCTACGCCGATGTCGCCCGCGGGCACGTCGGTGTCCGGGCCCAAGTGGCGGTACAGCTCGAGGATGAGCGCTTGGCAAAAACGCATGACTTCGCCATCCGACTTGCCTTTGGGGTCGAAGTCGGAGCCGCCTTTGCCGCCGCCCATGGGCAGTGTCGTCAGGGCGTTCTTGAAGGTCTGTTCGAAAGCCAGGAATTTAAGAATGGACAGGTTGACCGAGGGGTGAAAGCGCATGCCGCCCTTGAACGGGCCGATGGCCGAACTGTGCTGGATGCGAAAACCCCGATTGGTTTGTACTTGTCCTTGATCGTCGACCCAGGAAATCCGGAACTGGATGGCGCGTTCGGGTTCGACCAGGCGCTCAAGCAGGCCTTGATCCGCATAGCGGGGGTTCTGCTCGATGAATGGCCACAAACTGTTCATGACTTCTTTGACCGCCTGCATGAACTCGGGCTGATTCGGGTCGCGGGCGCGAAGTTGGTCAAGAAATTGTTCGAGAGTAGGTAGTTTCATCAAGAGTGCTCTGTTGTATGTACTGAGTAAGCAAGGCTCAGTGAAGTTTGAAAATGGAAGGTTCTGGGACCGGCCTGCCAGCCGTCGGCGAATGCGGACGGATATCGCAAGTAAGCCTCTCGTGAGAGAGGCTTACAGGTGTGGCTTGCCGCTTATTTTTTCATCATGTCGAAAAATTCGGCGTTTGTTTTGGTTGCGCGGATTTTGTCCAAAATAAACTCCATGGCTTCGATCTCGTCCATATCGTGAATGAACTTTCGAAGCACCCAGACTTTCTGTAGAAGCTCGGGTTTGATGAGTAGCTCTTCGCGGCGCGTACCCGATTTGTTCAGGTTGATCGCCGGGTAGACGCGTTTTTCAGCCAGGCGGCGTTCCAGGTGGACCTCGGCGTTGCCTGTGCCTTTGAATTCTTCATAAATGACTTCGTCCATGCGGCTGCCGGTCTCGACCAGCGCGGTGCCGATGATGGTCAGCGAGCCGCCTTCCTCGACGTTGCGGGCTGCGCCGAAGAAACGCTTGGGCCGTTGCAGGGCGTTGGCATCGACACCGCCGGTCAATACTTTGCCGGAAGCCGGGACGACGGTATTGTAGGCGCGCGCCAGGCGGGTGATGGAGTCGAGCAGGATCACGACGTCTTTCTTGAGCTCGACGAGGCGCTTTGCTTTTTCGATCACCATTTCGGCCACCTGGACGTGGCGCGTGGCCGGTTCGTCGAAGGTGGAAGCCACGACTTCGCCGCGGACCGTGCGCTGCATCTCGGTGACTTCTTCAGGGCGCTCGTCGACCAGCATGACGATCATGATGGCGTCGGGGTAGTTGGTGCTGATCGCATGGGCCATATGCTGCATCATGACCGTTTTGCCCGACTTGGGGCTGGCGACGATCAGGGCGCGCTGCCCTTTGCCTATGGGGGCAAAAATATCCAGGATGCGGCCCGTGATGTTCTCTTCGCTTTTTATGTCCCGCTCAAGCGTCATGACCTCGTCCGGATGCAAGGGCGTGAGGTTGTCGAACATGATGCGGTGCTTGATGACCTCGGGCTGCATGCCGTTGACTTTGTCGACCTTGACCAGGGCAAAATAGCGTTCGCCGTCTTTCGGCGTGCGGACCTCGCCTTCAATGGAGTCACCAGTGTGCAGATTGAAACGGCGTATTTGCGATGGCGAGATGTAGATGTCGTCCGGGCTGGCCAGGTACGATGTCTCGGGCGAACGCAAAAAACCAAAACCGTCGGGCAGCACTTCAAGGACGCCGTCGCCGAAAATCTGTTCGCCCTGCTTGGCCCGGCGTTTCATGATGGCAAACATCAGTTCTTGCTTGCGCAACCGGCTGGCGTTGTCGATGTCGAGTTCGGCGGCCATTTCCAGCAGCTTGGAAACGTGCTGTGTTTTTAATTCGGTGAGGTGCATGTGAGAAGAGAGGGGGGTATTTGCAAAGTGGTGGCGAGCCCAGAAAAGGCTCGCGCGCAAAAAATGGTTCTACAGGGATTCGTCCAGGAACGTATTGAGTTGTGACTTGGACAATGCGCCCACTTTAGTGGCAGCCGCCTTGCCGTCTTTGAACAGCATGAGCGTAGGGATGCCGCGAACGCCGAACTTGGCGGCTGTCTCGGGATTCTCGTCGACATTGACCTTGGCAATGATAACACGGCCTTGGTATTGGCTGGCGGCCTCGTCCAGCAAGGGGGCGATCATCTTGCAGGGGCCACACCATGCTGCCCAGTAGTCGACCAATACGGGAACGTCTGAGTTGATGACGTCGGCCTCAAACGAGGCGTCGCTGACGTGTTTGATGGATTCGCTCATGATAAAAAGAAATAGAGGATGATGGGTGTATGAAAAAGGGGAAGGCTGGGCAACAACACCCTGTATGCTACGGGCGGCATGCCTGCGATTGTTGCCGTATTTCCACAAGCATACCACTGTAGGCGGCATGGCGCACAGGGGCTGGCCACAGCGGGATTTTTGCCCGGCCTGATGCAGAATCCATCCTTTCCGTAAAATACCGTAATTCCATTTCAGCAAATTCGAGACTAAATTGGCTACACCACGCTACGACGAAGCATCCATCCGGGTTCTGAAGGGGCTGGAACCCGTAAAGCAGCGGCCCGGCATGTACACCCGAACCGACAATCCGCTGCATATCCTGCAAGAGGTCATCGACAACGCGGCCGACGAGGCCCTGGCGGGCTTCGGCACGCAGATCAAAGTCACCCTGCATACTGATGGCAGCGTATCGGTCGAGGACGACGGCCGCGGCATTCCAGTGGGCATGCATCCCGAAGAGCATGCCCCGGTGGTCGAGCTGGTGTTTACGCGTTTACATGCGGGGGGCAAGTTCGACAAGAAATCGGCGGGCGCTTATGCCTTTTCAGGCGGCTTGCATGGCGTGGGGGTATCCGTCACCAACGCCTTGTCCACGCGTCTTGAAGTATTGGTGTGGCGCGGCGGCAGCGCGCACGAACTGGTCTTTGCCGACGGCGCGGTGCATACGCCCCTGCGCGAACTGGAGCCGGTGGGGCGCAAGAAAACCGGGACGCGTGTGCGGGTGTGGCCCGATCCCAAGTATTTCGACACCGCTGTCCTGCCTGTCGCCGAACTGGTCCATGCCTTGCGCAGCAAGGCTGTCCTGCTCAGCGGCATCAAGGTTTCGCTGAGCATCGAAAAGACGGGCGAGACGCGCGAATGGCAATACCAGGAAGGGCTGCGCGGCTATCTTGACGAGGCGCTGGGCGATGCTGAAAAAATCATTCCGGTTTTCGAAGGCAAACAGTATGCCGCCGATGATGACGAATCATTTGCGCTGGGCGAGGGCGCGCAGTGGGTCGTGGCCTGGACGCTGGACGGCGCCGTGGTGCGTGAATCCTACGTCAACCTGATCGCCACCACAGCCGGCGGCACGCACGAGGCGGGCCTGCGCGATGGCCTGTTCACGGCGGTCAAGTCGTTTGCCGAATTGCACAGCCTGGTGCCCAAAGGGGTCAAGCTGCTGGCCGACGACGTGTTTGCCCGGGCCAGTTTCGTCTTGTCGGCCAAGGTGCTCGATCCGCAATTCCAGGGGCAGATCAAAGAAAAGCTGAACAGCCGCGACGCGGTCAGGCTGGTCAGCGGCTTCGTCAAGAATGCGCTGGATCTATGGCTCAACGCCAATGTCGAATACGGTAAAAAGCTGGCTGAAAGCGCCATCCGGCAGGCACAGGCCCGGGCCCGTTCGTCCCAGAAGGTCGAAAAGCGCAAGAGTTCAGGCGTGGCCGTGCTGCCGGGCAAGCTGACCGACTGCGAATCGGATGACACCTCGCGCACGGAACTCTTCCTGGTCGAAGGGGATTCGGCCGGGGGCTCCGCCAAGATGGGGCGCGATAAAGAATTCCAGGCCATCCTGCCTTTGCGGGGCAAGGTGCTGAATTCCTGGGAAGTGGACCGGGACCGGCTGTTCGCCAATAATGAAATCCACGATATTGCCGTGGCGATCGGGGTCGACCCGCATGGGCCTGGCGATGCGGCGGATCTGTCCGGCCTGCGCTACGGCCGGATTTGCATTCTGTCGGACGCCGATGTGGACGGTTCGCATATCCAGGTGTTGCTGTTGACGCTGTTTTTCCGGCATTTCCCCAGGCTGGTCGAGGCGGGCAACGTCTATGTGGCGCGTCCGCCGCTGTTCCGGGTGGACGTTCCCGCCGCCGGAAAGCGGCCGGCCCGCAAGGTTTACTGCCTGGATCAGGGCGAACTGGAGGCGGTGCAGGACAAGCTGCGGGGCGAAGGCGTGCGGGAAGGCTCCTGGAGCATCAGCCGCTTCAAGGGCCTGGGCGAAATGAGCGCCGAACAGTTGTGGGACACCACCATGAATCCCGACACGCGGCGCCTGATGCCCGTGACCTGCGGCGAACTGGGTGTCGCCGCCACCACCGACATGTTCGACATGCTGATGGGCAAAGGTGAATCGGCGCAACGCCGGGTCTGGCTCGAGGAAAAAGGCAATCTGGCCGAGGTCGACGTTTAACCTATAGCGGGATAAAAAATGGATAGTACACAAGCAGGCCTGTTCGACGGCGAACAGAACGGCCAGGGCATTACCCTTGCGCATTACGCCGAGCAGGCATATTTGGATTACGCGGTATCCGTGGTGCGCGGCCGCGCCTTGCCCGATGTGGCCGATGGGCAAAAGCCCGTGCAGCGGCGCATTCTTTACGCGATGCAG
This sequence comes from Pusillimonas sp. SM2304, assembly GCF_031628915.1. Classification (NCBI taxonomy): domain Bacteria; kingdom Pseudomonadati; phylum Pseudomonadota; class Betaproteobacteria; order Burkholderiales; family Alcaligenaceae; genus Pusillimonas; species Pusillimonas sp. SM2304. The sequence goes on along the minus strand of NZ_JAVLUJ010000003.1, from coordinate 187,612 downwards.
GCCATGGGCCTGGGGCCCGGCGCGAAGCCGGTGAAATCGGCCCGTGTGGTGGGCGATGTGCTGGGCAAGTATCACCCCCACGGGGATCAGGCGGCCTACGACGCCATGGTGCGGATGGCCCAGGATTTCGTGCTGCGCTACCCGCTGGTCGATGGGCAGGGCAATTTTGGCTCGCGCGACGGCGATAATGCGGCGGCGATGCGCTACACCGAAGCCCGCCTGACGCCTTTTGCGCGCATCCTGCTCGATGAACTGGACGAAGGCACGGTCGACTTTGCCGCCAACTACGATGGCAGCCAGAAAGAGCCGGTATTGCTGCCGGCGCGCCTGCCGGTCATGCTGCTCAATGGGGCGTCGGGCATTGCCGTTGGCATGGCCACTGAAATCCCCTCGCATAACCTGCGCGAGGTCGCCAAGGCCTGCGTGGCGCTGATTCGCAACCCCAAGCTGCCAGACGAAGAGCTGTACGGGCTGGTCCCGGGGCCCGACTTTGCGGGCGGCGGCCAGATTATTTCGTCGCCCGCCGATATTGCGCACATCTATGCCGGCGGCAGAGGGACGATCAAGGCCAGGGCGCGCTGGCAGTTCGAGGAGTTGGCCCGCGGGCAATGGCAATTGGTGGTCAGCGAGTTGCCGCCGGGCGCCTCGTCGCAGAGAATCCTGGAAGAGATCGAAGACCGCACCAATCCCAAGATCAAGGCCGGCAAGAAAAGCCTGACGACGGAACAGCAGCAGACCAAGGCGTTGATGCTGGGCCTGCTGGACGCCGTGCGGGACGAGTCCGGCAAGGACGCCGCCGTGCGCCTGGTGTTTGAACCCAAGACCAGCCGCATCGACCGCGATGAATTCGTCAATACCTTGCTGGCCCAGACCAGCATGGAAGGCAGTGTATCGATCAACCTGGTCTGCATCGGCACGGATGGACGGCCCGGCCAGCGTTCGCTGCGGCAGGTGCTGACCGAATGGCTGGGCTTCCGCGCCCACACCATGACGCGCCGGACGCAGTACCGCTTGGACAAGGTCACCGATCGCATCCATGTCCTGGAAGGCCGCATGGTGGTCTACCTGAATGTGGACGAGGTCATCCAGACCATACGCGAGTCGGATGAGCCGCGTGCGGCCTTGATGCAGCGCTTTGACCTGAGCGAGCGGCAGGCGGAAGACATCCTGGAAATGCGCTTGCGCCAACTGGCCCGCCTGGAAGGCTTCAAGATCGAGAAAGAACTGGCCGCCCAGCGCGATGAGCAGGCCGCCCTGCGCGAACTGCTGGACAATCCCAACGCGTTCAAGCGCCTGATGATCAAGGAAATCGAAGCGGATGCCAAGCAATACGGCGACGACCGGCGTACCTTGATCGAGGCGGCGGAGCGGGCCGTGCTTGAAAACCGGGTAGTTGAAGAACCCGTTACCGTGATCATTTCCCAGAAAGGCTGGCTGCGGTCGCGCCAGGGGCATGGCCACGATGCGGCGCAGTTCAACTTCAAGGCGGGCGATGCGCTGTACGACGCCATAGAGTGCCTGAGCACCGACGATCTGGTGGCTTTTTCCAGCACAGGCCGTGTCTACACCGTGGCCGTGTCCAGCCTGCCCTCGGCGCGGGGGGACGGCCAGCCGGTCACGTCCATGATAGAAACCGAACAGGGCGCCCGCATTACGCATATGATTGCGGGGCGTGCGCAGCAGCGCTATGTGGTCGGGACGCAATCCGGCTACGGTTTCATCACGACCCTGAAAGACCTGACCACGCGCCAGCGCGCCGGCAAGCAGTTCGTCACCCTGGAAAAGGGCGATACCTTGCTCAAGCCCGTCTTGTTGCGCGACACCGACCAGTACCTGGCCATGCTCGCCAAAAAAGGCCGTTTCCTGGTGGTCGAGCTGGCCGAGCTGAAACGCTTGTCCGGGGGCGGGCGGGGTACCATTTTGATGGGGTTCGATGCCGGAGACGCCCTGGCCCAATGGGTGGCCGTGGGCCCCCAGGGCATTGCCGCAAAAGGCGTGTACCGCAATAAGGAAATCATCGAAACGCTGGGGCTGGATGCTCTGGCTGAATATATCGGCAAACGCGCCCGCAAGGGGAAAAACCTGTCGGTCAAAGTCAAGCAAGCCCAGCTTTTGCCCGTTTAGTTAAACTTGTAGGTGTTTCTATTTATTCTTCTTTACGATCAGGCGTTATGAGTTTCAAAGTCGCGGTTCAGCCCAGCAATCATGAGTTCACGGTCCAGGAAGGGCAGTCCGTCCTGGATGCGGCACTGGCCGCAGGCATTGTCTTGCCCTACAGTTGCCGCAATGGCGCCTGCTCCACATGCAAGGGCAAGGTGGTGGAAGGGTCGTTCGAGGCGGGCGAGAGTCCCGCCCAGATCCTTTCGCCCGAAGACCTGGAGCAAGGCTATACCCTGTTCTGCCAGGCCCGGCCTACGTCGGACCTGGTGATCGAGGCCCATGAAATCCGCATGGCAAGCGATATCCAGATTCGCAAGATGCCTTCGCGCGTGATGGGCATCGAGCAGCCCGCCGCCGATGTCATGATCGTCAAGCTGCAACTGCCGGCCGCCGATCCGTTCCGCTACTACGCAGGCCAGTACCTTGAGTTTATTTTGAAAGACGGGCGCCGCCGCAGCTACTCCATGGCCACCCCGCCCACTGAAAACAACCTGGTCGAACTCCATATCCGCCATATGCCGGGCGGGGTGTTCACCGACCACGTGTTCGGCGCGGGTGAAACGCAGATGAAACTGCGGGAAATCCTTAGGGTCGAAGGGCCTTTCGGCTCCTTTTTCCTGCGCGACGATAGCGCCAAGCCGCTGGTGTTTCTGGCCAGCGGCACCGGCTTTGCGCCGATCAAGGCCATCGTCGAGCGTATGATATCGACCGGGGACCAGCGCCCCGCGGTGCTGTATTGGGGCGGGCGTCGTCCGGCCGATCTGTATATGCGCGAGCTGGCCGAGCAGTGGGAGCGGGATTTGCCCGGCTTCCGCTTCGTGCCCGTGATCTCCGAGGCGCAGGCCGGCGACGGCTGGAGCGGGCGCACCGGTTTCGTGCACCAGGCCGTCATGCACGATATTCCCGACCTGTCGGGTTATCAGGTCTACGCCTGTGGTGCGCCGGCCATGGTAGAGAACGCAAGAAAAGACTTCATCCAGCACAATGGCCTGCCTGAAGACGAATTTTTTGCTGATGCCTTCACCACCGAGGCCGATACGGTCTAGCAAGGTGTCCGGTCTGGAACAGCCATCGCACGGCGCGTCGTTCAAGCAGCCTTAAAGAAGGAAAAGACCATGAAAATTGCGGTACTGGGTAGCGGCATCATCGGAACATCCACGGCATGGTGGCTGAATCAGGCCGGCCACGAGGTGGTGGTCATTGACCGGGAAAGCGGTCCCGCCCAGGAAACCAGCAGGGCCAATGGCGGGCAGATTTCGGTGTCTTATTCCGAGCCCTGGGCGAATCCGCGGGCGCCGCTGAAGCTTCTGCGCTGGCTCATGAAGGACGATGCCCCCATGCTGTTCAGGCCGCAGTTCGACCCCAGGCAATGGTGGTGGGGCTTGATGTTCCTGCGCGAATGCCTTCCCGCCCGCCTGGCGCCCAATATACGCGCCTTGGTGCGCATGTCCGAGTACAGCCGGGGCACCTTGCAATCGATGCGCCGCGAACTGGACATACAGTACCATCACCTGGAGCGCGGCATCCTGAACTTCTATCGCGATCAGGCCGAGTTCGAGGACTCCCAAAGAATGGCGGGCGTGATGCGGGACTTTGGCGTGGACCGGCGCATTGTCAGCACCGATGAGATCATCCAGCTGGAACCTGCGCTGGCCGGCGCCCGCCATGTCATCGTGGGGGGCGATTACACGGCCGAAGACGAAACCGGCGATGTCTATCTGTTCACGACGGCGCTGGCCGACAAGGCCCGCCAGGCGGGTGTCGAGTTTCGTTTTTCGACGCAGCTCAGCCGGCTGATATCGGTGGGAGGGCGCATCGAAGGGGCCGAGGTGATCAACCCGGACGGGCTGTACGAGATCTTGCGCGCCGATGCCTATGTGGCCGCGCTGGGTTCGTATACGCCTCAATTTGTAAGTCCACTCGGCGTGCCGTGCAACGTCTATCCGGCCAAAGGGTATTCCGCCACCTTCGACATCCTGGACCCTCAGGCAGCGCCCATGGTCAGCCTGACCGACAGCGCGCACAAAGTCGTGTATGCCCGGCTGGGGAACCAGCTTCGCATGGCCGGTACCGCTGAATTGTCCGGCTACTCGCGGGCCATCAATACAAACCGTTGCCAAAATATGCTGGCGCTGGCGCGCGAATTGTTCCCAACCGCGCTTGATTTTGGTAATGTACGCTACTGGTCGGGCCTGCGCCCCACAACGCCTTCAAATGTTCCGCTGATCGGCAGAACAAAAATTCAGAATCTGTTCCTGAATACCGGGCACGGCACCTTGGGCTGGACCATGGGCGCCGGTTCAGGCCGTGCGTTGGCCGACCTGATATGCGGCCGCAAGCCCGAACCCGATTTTCCTTTTCTAGGTTAGCCTTTTATGAAACGACCTTGGTTTTTCGACGCCCCGTGCTCGGGGCGCACTATTGCGTGGGCGAGCGCCGGCGCCATGCTGATGGCTTCCATGGCTGCTGCGGCGGCCACGGATATCGAAGTCTGGCATTCGCTTAACCCTTACAACAAGGGCGTGTTCGAAGATCTCGTCAAGGACTTCAATAAGGAACAGAAAGACGTCAAGGTCAAGCTCAAGGCCTTTGACCGGGAAGACGACATCGAAGCGGCGCTGGCCGGCGCCAAGAAACGCGAAGACCGGCCTCAACTGGTCCAGCTGGACGACGACCGGGCTCCCGACGAAGTCGCTGGACGCTCGTATATTCAGCCCTTGAATACCTTGCTGGCCAAACACCCCATCAAGGATGCCAAGTGGTTCCTGGACGATAAAAACACCTTTGCGCGCGACAGCAAAGGGCGGCTGGTGGCGTTCCCCTACATGGTGGATATCCCCGTGATGTTCTACAACATCGACGCATTCAAGAAAGCCGATCTCAAGCCTACCGTTCCGCAGCGCAACTGGGCCAGCCTGCAAGACCAGCTGGTGACGCTTGCCAACAACGGCTCGCGTAAATGCCCGCTGACCAGCGACCAGCCGGTATCGGTCAATCTTGAAAATCTTGCCGCCGTCAACAATCAGCTGTATGCCAGCAACGATAACGGGCTCAAAGGCAAGGGCAAACCCGCTTTTTCGTTCGACGTGCTGTACATACGCCATTTGTCGATGATGATCAGCTGGGTCAAGTCCGAGCTCATGGTCAAGCCTGAATTCAACGCCAATGCCACCAAGCGTTTTGCCAATGGCGAGTGCGCCGTGCTGTTTTCCACATCCAGCAATATCGGCTGGTTCAGCGATAACCGGAAGCTCGATTTCTCGGTAGCCGGCCTGCCGTACTATCCCCAGGTCACCGCCAAGCCGGGCAACGCCTTCGTGGGTGGTTCGGCCTTGTGGGCAACCGCCGGGCACTCCAAGGAAAGCGATGCCGCCAGCGCCCAGTTTCTGGCTTGGCTGGCCCAGCCCAAGCGCGCCGCCGATTGGTATCAAGAGACCGGTTTCCTGCCGCTGACGCATCAGGCATTTGATCAAACCGAAAAGGGCTATTACAAGAATCTGGGCGAATGGCAGGAATTGGTCGCCGCCTATGCGCGCAATCCCGGCGCCAATGGCCGCGGTTTCCGCATCGATAATTATCCCAAGATCCGCGCCATGTTCCACGACACGCTGGAAAAGGCCCTGAGCGGCAATCAATCCGCGCCCGCCGCGTTGAAGACGGCGGCGGCGGAAGCGGGCAAGATGATGCGCAAGTAAGCCGCGCAGCCGGCCGGAACGGGTGGATAAGTCCGCCCCGTATCGCGGTCGTTGCGCATACGCTGGACATAAAGCCAAGCAATTGTTTTTGCTTGGCTTTATTGTTTTTGCCTCCAAGACAAAACAGGCTATCCGTGGAAGCCGGTCTGGCGGGACGTGCCGGGAGCCGCGCAAGATAGCGGCAACGCCAAAAGGTGGCGCTGTTCCTGTCTTGGGTGTGAACGATGATCAGAATCATTGCTGCGTTGATGTTCCCGGTCTTGCTGCCTGCCTGCGCCGCCGTGCCCGATTGGTTTGCGCGGCCGCCCCAGGCAAGCGGCCCGGTCCGGTCCGCCTTGGCCCGCTACAGTTTTGACTGGCGGCTTTCCGGCAGCCAGGCTGTGGCGCCCATGCAGGTTTTTGACGACGGCCGCCGGACCTGGCTGCAGTTCGCGCCGCATCAGCCGGTGCCCGCCATCTTCGAGCGTGCCGCGGGTGGCGAGCGCCCGCTTAGCTACGCGCGGGAAGGCCCTTATATCGTCTTGCCGGGGGTCTGGCCCGAGCTGGTGTTCCGGGGCGGTGCGCTGCAAGCCATGGCGCGCCGCATGCCCGGCGGCTCCGCTGATACGGACGGCGCCCAAGCCACGAGGCAGCACGATGCACCGGTTGATGGCGGGCCAAGGCAGGCATCCGGCAAGGCGGCCGACGCAGCCGCCGCGCAGGTTTCCGCCGTCTCCGTGCCATCCGTGGCGGAACCCCAGGCCTTATCGGCCAGCGCAGCACCCGACGCCTCGCAGGCTGCAGCGCCGATGGCGGCCGGCCATGCGCCTGATCCGGCCGTCTCCGCCGAGCACTACCAGGTCAGCCCTCGCGATCTGACCTTGCGCGCCGCCCTGGCCAGATGGGCCAGGGCGGCAGGCTGGACCTTCGAGCCTGAACACTGGACGGTGGATGCGGACATTCCCATCGTGGGGTCGGCCCGCTTCGATCTCGAGTTCAAGCCCGCGGTGCAGGAACTGGTGGCCTCGACCGAACTGGCCGACAAACCGCTGCAGCCGTGCTTCTACTCCAACCGCGTATTGCGCATCGTGCCCTATGCACAGTCCTGCGACAGAACGGTTGGTTCATCGAGGGCGTCGTAATGCGTCTGCTCCTTGTCGCCGGATTGTGTCTGATGCTGTCGGCTTGCGCTCTGGGGGAGCAGGTCAAGCAGATTGCCGCGTCAGTCGGCCAGGCGCGCCACGCGGCCCAAGACAGGCATGAGCGCTTCGCCCGCGCCGCCAGCAGTGCGCAAGCGCGGCGATCCGCCCAGGACGTCGGCCGCCCCTGGCTTGCCGGCCGGGCCCAACCCCTGGCCCGGGAAGTGAGCTTGCCCCCGGCGTTGCGTGCCGACGTCAATACCACACTGATGTTTGCCCAAGGCCCCATGGACCTGGCCGCCATCGCCCAGCGTATTACGGCGGCCACGCAGATACCGGTGCACATCAGGCCCGATGCCTTGCTGCCGCTCGAACGTTTCCTGCCGCGCCTGCAGCTCGCCGGCCAGGCCGGCGCTGTGATCAAAGCACCCGCTACGGTGACGCTGGCCGGCGGCCCCGAACCCCTGGCGCGCATCCTGGATCGTATCGGCGCCCGGCTGGGCATCATGTGGCGGTATCAGCAAGAACGCATCGAGTTCTACCGTACCGAAACCCGTATGTTCAATGTGCGGGCACTGGCGCTCAATGCCAGCGCCGAGGCCTCGCTGGGGCTGGGCGGCGGGGCGGCCTCGGACGGGTTCGTCAGCACGTCGCGCACCACTTTGCGCAGTGGGGAACACGATGCGCTTGCGGTCGTGCGCGCCCGCATAGCGCCTTTTCTGTCCCTGTCCGGCGTACTGGTTGCCGAGCCGGGCGCGAGCGCGTCCGTCATTGTCACCGATACCCCTGAAGTCCTTGAGCGCATCGGCGCCTACATCGAGCAGGAAAATCGCGCCCTGACACGCCGGGTGCGGCTGGTATTCGAGGAACTGACCGTGGTCATACGAGACAGCGCCGAAGCGGGCCTGGACTGGAATCTGGTTTTCTCAAGCGCCAAGCTTGCCGCCGCCATGACCATGCCCGGCGCAAGCGTGGGGGACCCGGGGTCCATCAGCCTGGGCCTGAACCAAGGCGCGTTCCAGGGGTCTGATGCCGTGGTCAAGGCCTTGAGCCAGGTCGGTCAAGTCGTGCGCCGCAGCAGCCTGCCGGTGCTGACGCTGAACCGGCGTCCGGTCACCCATGCCGTGCGGACTACTTTTTCCTATATCGACAAGGTGCAGACAACGGCGCTGGCCAGCGGGGCGGGCATGGCCTTGCCATCCGTGTCCGTGAGCCAGCGAGAGGAAACCGTGGGGTCCCTGCTGACCTTGGTGCCCGACGCACAGGATGACGGCCAGGTGCTGCTGTCGGTAGCCTACGACAACACCGTTGCGCAGCCGCTCAAGTCAGTCACGTTCGGCGACAAGAACAACCCTTTGCAATTGCAGCAAATCACCATCGACGGCAACGGCACCGTCCAGCAAGTGGCGCTGCAGCCCGGGCAGCCCCTGCTCATTTCAGGCTTCGACCGCTCGCAAGAAGAAACCGAGGGCAGACGCTTGAATCCGGGCATGCCGCTGGCGCTGGGCGGCAGCGACCGGGCGTCGCGGGAAAGCCTGATGACGGTGATGATCGTCACCGCGCAGGTCGAAGAGGGATTCTGACATGGCTCACATCGCAGAACCGTTGCTGCTGCCCCGGTCTTCCTGCACGCTGGTATTCGGCTTGCACTGGTTTCCGCTGGTCGGCAGCCGGTCCGGCAAAGCCGGCCGGCGCCTGGCGCGGCAGCACCGATCGACGCATAGCGTATTGCCCGAAGGCGAGCTTGGCGCCATCGGGGTCGTCGCGCTGAAAAACCGGGCATTGCGCAAAACAAGCCTGTACTCGGCGGCACAGAACGTGGGGCAGCTTTTTACCTCGGGCACGATTGCCGCGCTGCTTGAAGTGGAGCGCGTGGGATATTGGCTGGTGGCGGTGCACGAAGGCGCAGTGGTGGCGCGTACGGACCAGCTGTATCGCAACAAGGAAGATGCCGCCGAGGTGATCGACAGCCTGCGTCAGGCCTATCCCCAGTTGCGTGTGCTGCTTACCCCGGAAGATGGCCTGCCGACGCTGGAAGCCATCGAGGCGGCCAGTTCTTCCCGCAGCCTCTTGCAGCCCGTCAGGCGCTGGCCTGCCATCATGCCCTGGCCTGTGCAGGGCTTTGTCCTGGCGCTGATCCTGGTGCTGCTGGTGCCGCGGGTCTGGCAAGTGTTTGACTATGCCCAGCCTGCCGCCGCCGGTCAGGCGCAGCCCGAACCCGAGCAAGCCTGGCGCGCGGCCGTCGCCCGCTCGGGCAGCCAGCGCAGGGTGCATGGGGTCCAAGGGACCACGGCCTTGCTGGATGCCTTCCATGCGCTGCCTGTCGGCTTGGGCGGTTGGTTGCTGCGCCGGGCCGATTGCCGGGCAGAGGGGCAGCGCTGGCATTGCCAGGCACGCTACGAGCGCAGCGGCCCGCAAGCCAGCAACCGCTCGTTTCTGGCCCTTGCGCCGCCGTCGTGGACGATCGCGTTTTCCTCTCTGGATCATGTCGCCGCCCATTGGCAGGCCGAGGCTTACGGCTTGCCCCTGACGCGTTTGAAGCTGCCCGCCACCGCTGAGCAGGACAAGGATCTGCTCAGCGCCCTGCAGGGCATCATGCCCGGCTTTGCCCAGATGCGCATCGGCAGGCCGGGGGCTATTCCGCTGTCTGTTCCCACCGATCACCAGGGCCAGGCATTGGAGCGGCCAGCGGGCCAGGCTGTCTATGTTTCGCGTCCGGTGCATGTCAGCGGTCCATTGCGCTCGGCCAGCCTGTTCCTGCCTCATGCCGCGTTCGCCGCCTGGGAAAAAGCCACGCTCACATTAAGCCAGGCCGAGCGGCCCGGCTTGAAGGACAGCCGGTTGAATCTTTCTCTTCAAGGGGTCTTCTATGAAACCGATCAAATTATGGATGATGTGTCTGCTGTGCGCTGCGCCGGGTCTGGCGCAGGCCACTGCGCCGGACAACGAGGATCTGGCAGCGCAGCAGATGTCGGTGCGTGAACTGATGCGCCTGGACACTGACCTGGCGCTGGCGCAGGCCCGTAATCGCCTGCGCCAGCAGCGCGGCAGACCGGATCAGCCCGAGGCGGGCGCGATGCCCGCCCGCCACGGCAATCTCAAGCTGGTGGCGCTATACGGCGTTGGCAAGAAACTGCTTGCCGAAGTGGCGATCGGCGGGCAGGCGCATGTATACATGCGCGGGCAGCCCTTGGCCGTCGGCGCGAAGGCCGGGCCGTCAACCTATCTGTTGCGGGGCATGTCCGGGTCCTGCGTCCACCTTGAACGCGGCGGTGAAGCACACACGCTGTGTCTGAATCCCGTTTTGGGGACAGCGGAATGAGGGCCGTCTTTCCGGCCTGGGGCCGTTCCGCTGCATCACGGTCCGGCCTGATGGCGCCGGCCGAACGCTTCGACTCGTCGGCTGCCGTGACCCTCTCCAATGCCGATGAGCTGGCGGGCATGGAACCCGGCTTTCTTCGCTCTTTAAGCAGCCAGTTCGACGTCGATGCGCTGGCCAGCCGGCTAAGCCCTGTGTTGCTGGAGGACCAGACAGTAGCCATTTTTTCGCTGGCCGAACACGTGGGCAGCGATCAGGCCGATGAACTGGCCCGCCGTATTGTCCAGGCCGGGTACCCGTTGGCCAGCCCCGCGCGCTACATCCTGGCGGCCCCTTTGCTGCTGGCCGTGGCGCGCAGCCAGGTTACGCCGCAGTCGCTGTCCCGTTCGCCCCGGCTGCGGCTCGAGCAATCCAGAACGGCGCTGGAGGAAGCGTTTCAGGACTTGCTGGAGTGGGGCGCGCGGCACGATGCCAGCGACATTCACCTGAATGTCCGGCTGCACGAGGCCGAGTCCGAGGTGAAATACACGGTGTCCGGGCGCTATCTGGCGCCCGAACGCTTCCGCCGCATGCCCACCAGTACCTTGGTCGATATGTTGTCGGTGGCATGGATGGATATTCGTGGCGGCAATGGGGCCGTGTTCGATCCCTTCATCGAGCAGCAGGGCAGCCTGTCCAGGCGGGTCGATGGCCAGGGCATGATACTGCGCTGGGCTTCGCTGGCCGCCGACGCGGGCCCCAGCGTGTGTCTGCGCTTGCTGCGCCGCGACACCTCTTTGCGGCTGCCCGGCCTGGATCAACTGGGCTACCTGGCGGATCAAATCGAGCTCATCAACCGTGTCATGCTGTCCGAAGGCGGTGCGGTGGTGTTTGCCGGGACGGTGGGCTCGGGCAAGTCGACGAGCCTGGCGTCATTGATGGCCGGGCTGCCCGCGCACCGCAAGATCATCACCATCGAAGATCCAGTCGAATACCTGATCCCCGCGTCCATACAGAATACGGTTGCCCGGCACCTTGATGGCGCCGCGCATGGCAGCTATGCCTCGAAACTCAGGGCGCTCAAGCGGTCGGCCATGACCGATGTCTTGCTGGGCGAAATACGCGACCAGGAAACGGGCCGGGCGTTCATGGACCTGGCCGGTTCCGGCGTGAACGTCTACACCACGGTGCATGCGCCGTCCGCGGCGCACATACCCGACCGGCTGGCCTCTGACTTCATCGGCGTGTCGCGTGATTTCCTGGCCACGCCGGGCATGCTCAAGCTCCTGGTTTTCCAGGCCTTGCTTCCGGCCGTATGCCCCCAGTGCGCGCTGCCTGCTGGCGAACTGCTGAACGGGGGCGAGCATCTCGATGGCATACATCGCAGCGGCACGCAATGGCAAGCGTGGCTGGGGCTGGTTCAGCGGCTCTACCCGCATTCAAGCCCGTCGTGGCGCATACGAAACCCGGAGGGCTGCCGCGCCTGCCGCAAGGAGCGCTTGCCCGAACTGAACGGCTACGCCGGCCGTACGGTAGTTGCTGAAATCATCGAGCCCGGGCTAGGCTTGCAGGCAGGCCGTTCCGCCATGGCGTGCGCCGTGCACAAGGCGTCTGAAGGCGGCATCGACTTGCGCGACATCGAGGTCCGTTTCCACGCTTTTGAAACCGAATATGCCAGGCGCCATGCGAAAGAAGAGCGGCCACCGCCTGCAGCGCACCTGAGGGTGGTGCCGTGACCCGCCGCCGTTCCGGGTTGCGGGGCATGCATGGCTTGCGCGCCGTGCTCCATCGCGTGGACTGCTGGCGGTTTTCGGCGATGCGTGCCGATTACTACGACTATCTGTCCGCCTTGCTGCAAGGAATGCAAGGCGTGCGCACCCTTAGGGATGTCTTTGAGCTGGACGCGCGCCGCTACGGGCCCGCGTCGGTGCGCGGGCGTCTGTCCAGGCACTGGATGCAGGCCTATCAGGCTGCCGGCGGCGACCTGTATGCCACATGGCTGGGCAGTTTTCCCCAAAGCGAACTGGGCTTGCTGCGTGCGGCGCAAGCCTTTGGGAATGCGGCCCTGCTGCGCACCTTCGGCGAACTGTCTCAGGCCCTGCATCTGACGCAGCAGGCCAGGCACATCCTGACGTCGACGCTCTGGGCCGCTGCCGCGGCCCTGGCCATGCTCTTTGCCATGCTGCTGGCGGTGCCATGGTTGACTTTGCCCCGGCTCTTGCATGCTTTTGCCGCGGTTCCGCTCGACTACTACGGCCGCCTGACCACACTGCTGATCCGTTTCGCGGCGGCTATCCAGGCGCACTGGATGTTCCTGGCCGTGCTGGCGGCAGGGGGCGCAGGCCTGCTGCTATGGTCGCTGCCCAATACCGGCGGACGGCTTCGCCATCGGCTTGATCGCCATGCCTTCTGGCGCCTATACCGCTATATCCATGCCTTGCGCTTCCTGGGCCTGCTGGCCATTCTGCTCGCGCGCGACGATGTCGGTTCGACGCAATTGCGCGCCGCGCTGTCGCTGCAGCGCGTTGGCCTATCGCGCTGGCTGGACAGCTACCTAAGCGCCATGCTTGCCCGGATCGACGCCGGTGTCGCCGGGGCGGGCACCTTCGATGTGGGGCTGCTGGATCGCGAGCAATTCTGGTTCCTGAGCGACATGGTCATGGCCAAGGGCCTGCATGGCGGGCTGGTGCTGGGCACCGCGCGCTTGCGCCGCCATGTGCTGGGCGTCACGGCCAGGCAGGCCCAGGTGCTGCGCTGGTGCCTGTTGATGGCCTGCCTGGCCGGCCTGCTGGGCCTGGGCCTGTGGCACTACGCCGTGATCGATGAACTGCGCCGCTCACTCATGCTTTTTCATGCCAGTCAATAAAGCCTGGCCTTTTCCTACAAGGAGCTATCATGCCTGCAATCCGGCTTGCCCAGCAGGGCTTTTCACTGATCGAAGTGTCCATCGTCACGGCCATCGTGCTTTTGCTGGCCATCATCGGCGTCCCGGCCATTGGCGGCTATGTCGTCGAGAACAAAGTCCCCAAAGTGGGCGAAGAGCTGGCGCGCTTTATTCTGCAGACCAAGGTCAACGCGCCGAATGGGTCCACCACACCCTATGCGGGGATAGCCACATCCAACTTTGCGAATCTGGTGCGCGATTCCAGCATTTTCACGGTGTCGGGGGCCGACGCGGCGGTCAAGGTGCTGCATGGCCTGGGGTCGGATGGCGAGGTCAACGTGGCCGAAGCGCAATCGGGGGCCGCGTTCTCCATTACGCTGTCCCGGGTACACAATGCCGCCTGCCCGTCCATCGCGTCGGTGATGCAGCGGGTGTCGGACACCATGACGGTGGCCGCCCAGGGGCAGGCGGCGGTCACGATCAAGGACGGCAGCACGCATTACAGCGCGCTGGCCGCTGAGTCGCGCTGCGCCAAGGGCGACGTCAATACCTTTGTTTTCACGGCCAGCTAAGGCTTCGGTCATGGGTAGAAGGTCCCAGCAGGGCTTCGCCCTGCTTGAACTGATCGTGGCCGCCTTGCTGGTCACCCTGCTTGCCGTATGGGGGGCGCAGACGCTGGCGAACCGGCTCGACGATGCCAGCGCCCAGGCCAACGCCGCATGGATGCTGTCGCTGCGTGAGTCCGTGCAGCGCTATCTGGAGCGCTACGCAAGCACGCTGGCGCTGGCCGGGCATGGCGCCGTGTCTGGCCCTGCGGGATACGCCGACTGGTCCCGGCCCACCCTGGCCGAGCTGAAGGCGGATGCCCTGCTGCCGCAAGGGTTTCCGGCGCGGACGATGCTGGGCGGCGGCGCGTCGGTGCGCGTGATCCGCCAAGGGGATTGCCCAGGCCGCGATTGCCGTATCGATGCATTGATCCATAGCAACACACCTTTTCTGACCAAGCGTTCAGGGCATGTCAGCGAGCAGATGGTGGCTCAGTGGCTGATGGCCAGCCGGGGCTGGGGAGGGTGGGTGGCCGGCGGCCGGCCGCATGTCGTGGGCGGGGCGGCATTTCAGTACCCCAATCCGCCTTGGCCAGGCGAGCCCTTGCCGGCCGGTACCGTGGCATTGGCTGTTACGCATGGGCAACTGCGCGACGCCGATTTCCTTAGGGTGGGCGACACACGAGACCCGGAGTTTCAAGGGACCGCCACGGTCCAAGGGAATATTTCGACCGGCGCCGACCTGCACGTGCGGCGCTACGTCTACCTGGGAACCTCCGAAGAGCGGTTCATGCCTTGCGGCGGCGATGGCGCGGTCAGCCGGGAGGCGGGCGGGGGGCTGCTGATCTGCCGCGACAGCCTTTGGCTTCCGGCCAGCCGCAGCGGCAGCGGGGGATTTTCAACCAATGAATGGTGGGGATGCCAAAGCAACTTGGGGACGTCGACCGCCAATCCCGTCACCGGTGGCTGCAGTTGCCCGCCATACTCGGCCCCGGTGGTGATTTCCGACAGCGGCCCGCAGGCGTTTCCGGATGGCCGCACGGTGGGATATTTGTGCGTGGATTAGTGTTTATAATGTCCGGTTACCTATCAACCCGTGTTTTTCTGCAATGAAAACCTCCGAAATACGTCAGAAGTTTTTGTCCTTCTTCGAGTCGAAAGGACACCAGATCGTGCCGTCGTCCTCTTTGGTGCCCGGCAACGATCCGACCCTGCTGTTTACCAATTCGGGCATGGTCCAGTTCAAAGACGTGTTTACGGGGAAAGACACCCGCCCTTACACACGGGCGACGTCGTCGCAGCGCTGCGTGCGTGCGGGCGGCAAGCATAACGACCTCGAGAACGTGGGCTATACCGCCAGGCACCATACTTTCTTCGAGATGCTGGGCAACTTCAGCTTCGGCGATTATTTCAAGCGCGACGCCATTCAATACGCATGGGAACTGCTGACCACGGTCTATAAGCTGCCCAAGGAAAAACTCTGGGTCACGGTCTACCACGAGGACGACGAAGCCTACGACATCTGGGCCCAGGAAATCGGCGTGCCGGCCGAGCGCATCATCCGCATCGGCGACAACAAAGGCGCCCGCTATGCCTCGGACAACTTCTGGCAAATGGCGGATACCGGCCCTTGCGGCCCCTGTTCCGAAATCTTCTACGACCATGGCCCGGAAATCTGGGGCGGGCCGCCGGGGTCGCCCGAAGAAGACGGCGATCGCTACATCGAGATCTGGAACCTGGTGTTCATGCAGTTCGAGCGCGATGCCGCTGGAAACATGCCCTTGCTGCCCAAGCCCTGCGTGGATACCGGCATGGGCCTGGAGCGCATTGCGGCCGTTTTGCAGGATGTGCATTCCAATTACGAAATCGATCTGTTCCAGTCCTTGATCAAGGCCGCCGCGCGTGAAACCGGCGTCAGCGACCTGAGCAACAATTCGCTCAAGGTGATTGCCGACCACATCCGGGCATGCAGCTTCCTGATCGTCGATGGCGTGATTCCCAGCAACGAAGGCCGGGGCTATGTCTTGCGCCGGATCGTGCGCCGCGCGTTGCGCCACGGCCATAAGCTGGGCCAGTCCGGCGCATTCTTTCATCGCCTGGTCGCAGACCTGGTGGCCGAAATGGGCCATGCGTATCCTGAACTGGCCGCCCAGCAGGCCCGCGTCGAGCAAGTGCTCAAGCAAGAGGAAGAGCGCTTCAGCGAAACGCTGGAAAACGGCATGAAGATCCTGGATGCCGCACTGGCGGCCATTCCTGAAAAGGGTGTGCTCGACGGCCAGACTTTATTCACGCTGTACGACACCTATGGATTCCCCGTCGATTTGACGGCCGATATCTGCCGCGAGCGCGAAGTTCAGGTCGACCTCGATGGTTTCGAAGTAGCCATGAACCATCAGCGCGAGCAGGCCCGTGCGGCGGGCAAATTCAAGGCGGTCGAGGGCTTGAGCTACAGCGGCGTCGAAACCCGCTTCGATGGCTACGAGCATTTGCAGGGCCAGGGCGCCATCACCGCCTTGTATGTCGACGGCACGCCCGTCGATTCCATTGCGGCGGGCCAACAGGCCATTGTCGTGCTGGATGCCACGCCGTTCTATGCTGAATCCGGCGGCCAGGTGGGGGATGCCGGCGTGCTGCAGGCGGGTGGCACGCGCTTTGCGGTGGCCGATACCCAGAAGATCCAGAACGGTGTCTTTGGCCATCATGGCCAGGTGCTTGAAGGCGTGCTGGCCGTTGGCGATACCGTGGAGGCCCTGGTCGATACGCTGCGCCGGGCGCGCACGATACGCAACCATTCGGCCACCCACCTGATGCACAAGGCGCTGCGCCAGGTGCTGGGCAGCCATGTGCAGCAGCGCGGTTCCCTGGTCGACCCGGACAAAACCCGTTTCGACTTTGCGCACGATGCGCCCATGACGGCCGAGCAGATTGCGCAGGTCGAGCGCATCGTCAATGACGAAGTGCTGGCCAACCACGCCACGAAGGCGCAATTGATGGCCTACGATGATGCGGTGCAGGGCGGCGCCATGGCGCTGTTCGGTGAAAAATACGGCGACACGGTCCGCGTGCTCGATATCGGTTTTTCACGCGAGTTGTGCGGCGGTACGCACGTGGCGCGCACAGGCGATATCGGTCTATTCAAAATCGTTTCGGAAGGCGGCGTGGCGGCGGGTGTGCGCCGGGTCGAAGCCATTACCGGCGACAATGCCCTGGCCTGGGTGCAGCAAACCAACGATACGCTCGTACGCGCGGCGGGATTGCTCAAGACCCAGCCGGCCGAATTGGTTGACCGCATTGCGCTGATGCAAAGCCAGGCTAAAAGCCTGGAGCGCGAACTTGACCGGCTTCAAAGTAAATTGGCGGCGTCGGCCGGCAACGATCTGGCCAGCCAGGCCATTGTGCTCCAGGGCGATGCCAAGCTGTTGGTGGCCAGCCTTTCCGGCGCGGACCCCAAGGCCCTGCGCGGCATGGTCGATCAGCTTAAAGACAAGCTGAAGTCGGCGGTGGTGCTGCTGGCGGCGGTCGCTGACGACAAGATCAGCCTGGCAGCCGGCGTGACCGGCGATCTGGCCGGCCGTGTCAAGGCGGGCGATCTGGTCGGCATGGTGGCGGCGCAGGTGGGCGGCAAGGGGGGCGGGCGGCCCGACATGGCCATGGGCGGCGGCACCGATGTGGCTGCGCTGGCCGGGGCGACCGCCAGTGTGGAATCGTGGGTGCGCGAGCGCCTGGCCTGACGGCCTGTTGCGCGAACCGATCATGGCCGACAACACCCATGCCCCGTTGCCCGAGGCCGACCTCGAAGTCGATGCATCGGGCCTGAAATGCCCGTTGCCTATCCTGCGTGCCAAGAAAGCGCTGGCGCAGCTGGACGGCGGGCAGGTCCTCAAAGTCATTACCACCGATACGCACGCGGTCAAGGATTTCCAGGCTTTTGCCAAGCAAACCGGCAACGTGCTCGAGGCGCAGGTCGAAACCGGAAGCAGCGCCGTCCATTTCCTGCGGCGGCGGCCCGCTTGAGGCCGGCGCCGGCCTGCTGCCGCCATGCTGCGTCAAGGCGCGCCGGCGCACGATGCCAGCCTGTTGCTTTTTAACTGGTTATTTAAACGGTTCAAGGCAATTTGGTTTGCGAAGACAAGCCGAAAAGTGCTAGAATCTTTTGTTTTTCACAACATTTTCAAAGGATTACCATGGTTGTGATTCGTCTAGCCCGTGGCGGCTCGAAGAAGCGTCCGTTTTACAACGTTGTAGCAGCCGACTCGCGTAATCGCCGCGATGGCCGTTTTATTGAGCGCGTAGGCTTTTACAACCCTGTTGCCAACGAAGGCCAGGAAAACCTGCGTCTTGCCCTGGATCGCGTTCAGTACTGGACCGACAATGGCGCGCAACTGTCGCCTGCCGTCAGCCGCCTGGTTAAAGAATACTCGGCTAAAGCTGCTGCCTGATCGCCTGTTGCCATTGCAGGCCTGCCCGGTGCGGCAGTCTGCCGTTGTAACAGCCGATGATTGCAAAAGACTACAGTGAGTACGCCCGCGACGTTGTCCGCCGACCCGCCTGCTGATCTGGTGGAGCTTGGGCGCATCGTGTCCGCCTACGGCGTGCGCGGCTGGGTCAAAATTCAGCCTCACTCCTCAAACGGCCAGGTATTGCTTGCGGCAAAAACCTGGTGGTTGAAAGCGCCCGCCTTGAAAGCAAGCCCGGGCGCTTCGCCGTTGGCGTTCGCCGTACAGGTCCTTGCCAGCCGGCCCCAGGGCGCGACCGTGGTGGCCCAGCTCGACGCTGCGCCTGATCGCGATCGCGCTGAAGCCCTGAAAGCCCATACGGTATGGGTGCCCCGCGCCGATTTCCCGGCGGCGGACGACGATGAATACTATTGGGTGGATCTGATCGGCTGCAAGCTGTTTGGCGAGCACGAGGGCCGTTCGGTCCTGATAGGTCAGGTGCTCGACGTCATCGATAACGGGGCGCATGCGGTACTACGCGTAGGGCGGGCGACGGCCGATGCCGGCGGCGAACTGACTTTCATGCAAAATGAAAAAGGCAAAACGCTCGAGGTGCTTGTGCCCTTTGTCAGTGCGCACGTGCACACGGTCGATATCGCCGCCCAAAGACTTGAAAGCAACTGGCCGGCTGAATTCTAGGCTGACTGGTTCGCGCAGCCGCCTTACCTGGCCCGTCCCGTTTCACATGCTATTTTGCGGAAAAATTGGGGGACGCAACCATGCGTTTTGATGTGATTTCGCTGTTTCCCGACATGTTTTCCCTGGTCCGCGACCTGGGGGTGACAGGGCGCGCCCATAAGCAGGAGCGATGGTCGTTGGGCCTGTGGAATCCGCGCGACTACACGCATGATGTGCATCGCACCGTCGACGACCGGCCTTATGGCGGCGGCCCCGGCATGGTGATGATGGTCGAGCCGCTGGAGCAGGCGGTGCATGCCGCCCAGGCCTGCCGGGCGGAAGCCGCCGCTACCCCGGTGATCTTGATGAGCCCGACCGGCAAGCGGTTCGATCAGGCGATGGCGCAGGAACTGGCTGCCGGCCAGGGCGCCATCCTGGTTTGCGGACGTTACGAAGGGGTGGACCAGCGTTTTATCGACCGTTGCGTCACGCACGAGGTTTCCCTTGGCGACTTTGTGATGTCGGGCGGCGAGATCGCCGCCTTGGCCATCATGGACAGTGTGCTGCGTTTATTGCCCGGCGTGTTGAACGATGCCGAGTCGGCCAGGCAGGATTCCTTCCATGAAGCCCTGACCGGTTTGCTGGACAGCCCGCATTACACCCGGCCCGAACAGTATCAGGACATGGCGGTGCCCGCCGAACTCTTGTCCGGCCATCATGCCAATATTTCAGTCTGGCGCCGCCGCCAGTCTCTCAGGCTGACCGCTGCCCGCCGGCCCGACCTTATCGACGCTGCGCGGCGCGATGGCTTGCTGTCGAAGGCGGACGAGAAATTCCTGAGCGAACTGGAATAACCGGCCGCTAGGGCATATAAGCTGTCCGTCGGGCGCGGCTCGCCTGTTCTGGCGCGGCCTGCCTGTCCTTTTTTACGCGCCGATACGGACTGCCGTCAATGACAAGCAGGACACCCAACAAGCAGGCCCCCCCGCTTTAAAAGCAGGGCGTAAGCCTATGCGCCACCCAGCTTGGCCAATTGCTCCTGAACCTTCGACAGCGTTTCGCCAAACTGCGCAATGCGATTCTTTTCCTGCTCGACGACGGCGGCGGGCGCGCGCTCGACGAAGCTGGCGTTCGACAGCTTGCTGTTCGCCTTGGCAATCTCATTCTGCAGCCGCTCCACTTCCTTGCCCAGGCGCAGCCGTTCCGCCTCGGCATCGATCTCTACGTGCAGCATCAGTTGCGTGCTTCCCACGATCTGTACGGGCGCGCCCACATCGGGCAACTGGTCCACGATATCCACGCTGTCGAGCTTGGCCAGCGCGGTCAGGTAAGGGCTGTTCTGGGCCAGGACGTCGCGTTGGCCTTGAGCGATGAGCGGTACCCGTTGCGCGGGCGACAGGCCCATTTCGCCGCGCAGCGCGCGCACCGCTTCGACTTGCGCCTTCAGTTCGGCGATCTGAGCCTCGGCCTGTTCGTTCAGCAAGCTGTTGTCGGGACGGGGGTAGGGCTGTATGCTCAGGCTGCTGTCGTCGCCCGCCTGGCGCTTGCCGGCCACCAGCGCCACCTTTTGCCAGAGCTCTTCGGTAATGAAGGGGATGATGGGATGCGCCAGGCGCAGTACGGTTTCCAGCACCCGTATAAGCGTGCGCCGCGTGCCCAGTTGCTGGGCCGGCGTGCCGTGCTGGATCTGGACTTTGGCCAGCTCCACATACCAGTCGCAGTACTCGTCCCACACAAAGCGGTAGATCGCATTGGCAATATTGTCGAAACGATAGTCGGCGAAGCCGCGCTCGACATCGCCCTCGAGCCGCTGCAATTGGCTGACGATCCACTGGTCGGCAAAAGACAGTTCGGGCGGCGTGCCCGCGCCGTTCAGGGCATGGCCTTCGGTGTTCATCAAGACAAACCGCGACGCATTCCACAGTTTGTTGCAGAAATTGCGGTAGCCTTCGCAGCGCTTCAGGTCGAAATTGATATTGCGCCCCAGCGTGGCATAGGCGGCCATCGTGAAGCGCAGCGCGTCGGTGCCGTAGGCGGGAAAGCCGTTGGGGTAGTCTTTGCTGGTTTTCTTGCGGATGCTGGCCGCTTGCTTGGGGTTCATCAGGCCGCTGCTGCGTTTTTCCAGCAGCGCATCGAGCCCGATGCCGTCGATCAGGTCGACCGGGTCGATGGTGTTGCCCTTGGACTTGCTCATTTTCTTGCCGTCCATGTCGCAGACCAGGCCGTGTACATAGACGGTTTCAAACGGCACTTTGCCGGTCATGTGCATGCTCATCATGACCATGCGGGCGACCCAGAAGAAAATGATGTCAAAGCCCGTGACCAGCACGCTGGAGGGCAGGTAGCGTTCGATGTCAGGGGTTTGCTCGGGCCAGCCCAGGTCGGTGAACGGGACCAGAGCCGATGAAAACCAGGTGTCGAGTACGTCGGGGTCGCGCGTCAGCGGGCCGCTGACGCCTGCCGCGTCTGCCTGGCGGCGTGCATCGGCCTCGTTGCGGGCCACGAAAATCCGCCCGTCGTCGGCATACCAGGCGGGAATCTGATGGCCCCACCAGAGCTGGCGCGAAATGCACCAGTCCTGGATCTTTTCCAGCCACTGGTTGTAGGTGGTGGTCCAGTTTTCAGGGTAGAACTTGATCCGGCCGTCGGCCACGACTTCCAGCGCCACATCGGTGATGCTGCGGCCGGGGTGCAGGGTGTCGGCGGGGGCGGGCTTGCTCATGGCCACGAACCATTGATTGGTGAGCATGGGCTCGATCACAGTGTTGGTGCGATCGCCGCGCGGAACCATCAGTTTGTGCGGCTTGACGCTTTGCAGCGCATCGAGCGCAGTCAGGTCATCGACGATCTTCTTGCGTGCGTCGTAGCGGTCCAGGCCGCGGTAGGCCTCGGGGGCGTCGTCGGATATTTTGGCATCCAGGGTCAGGATGCTGATCATGTCCAGGCCATGACGCTGGCCCACCGCGTAATCGTTGAAGTCGTGCGCGGGGGTGACCTTTACCACGCCGGTGCCGAACTCCCGATCGACATAGTCGTCGGCAATGACCGGAATCTGCCTGCCGACCAGCGGCAGGATCACGCTGGCGCCGATCAGGTGGGCATAGCGTTCGTCTTCGGGGTGCACCATCAGGGCCACGTCGCCCAGCATGGTTTCAGGGCGGGTGGTGGCGACCACCAAGTGTTCGATGCCGCCCGAGGGCTGAGCCAGCGGGTAGCGGATTTCCCACATGAAACCGTCTTCTTCCTCGCTGACGACTTCCAGGTCGGAGACGGCGGTGCCCAGGACCGGGTCCCAGTTCACCAGGCGCTTGCCGCGATAGATCAGCCCTTGCTCATGCAGGCGCACAAAGGTTTCGACCACGCCGCGCGACAGATTGTCGTCCATGGTGAAGTATTCGCGGTCCCAGTCGCACGACGAGCCCAGGCGGCGAAACTGCTCGGTGATTGCGTTGCCGGACTTTTGCTTCCATTCCCAGACTTTTTCGACGAATTTCTCGCGCCCTAGATCATGGCGCGATATGTTCTGGGCATCCAACTGGCGTTCCACCACGATCTGCGTGGCAATACCGGCATGATCGGTGCCGGGAATGAAGACGGTATCGTCGCCCCGCATCCGGTGGTAGCGGACCAGCCCGTCCATCACGGTCTGGTTGAAGGCATGGCCCATATGCAGCGTGCCGGTCACGTTGGGCGGCGGAAACTGAACCACAAAAGGCTTGCTTTCAGCAGGGTCGGCGGGGGCTACATGCTGGCCGCCGGTAAAATAGCCTTTACGTTCCCATTCTGCATACCAGCGCGATTCAATCTCTTGTGGTTCAAAGCTTTTGGCAAGTTGGTCGGGATCGTTCTGGCTGGAATGTGTAGTCATGATGTAAATCGGTTAATGCAGGCAGCCGCAAAGCGGCGAAAGTCTGACTATATCTGAAACGTGCATTGTATGCGGGACGGCCCTCGGCATGTTAAAATGCCCGGTTAACATAAACTTTAGCAAAGTTATTGTTTTTATTGAAGATTCTTGACTGGATCGATATTTTTGGCTGCTTGCCGACGTTTGGCTTTTGCGGACATCCCTTGAATGGGC
Source organism: Pusillimonas sp. SM2304 (assembly GCF_031628915.1). Classification (NCBI taxonomy): domain Bacteria; kingdom Pseudomonadati; phylum Pseudomonadota; class Betaproteobacteria; order Burkholderiales; family Alcaligenaceae; genus Pusillimonas; species Pusillimonas sp. SM2304. The sequence continues at coordinate 164,717 of NZ_JAVLUJ010000003.1, read as the reverse complement.
GATCCGGTTTTCAAACCACTTTAATTCTTTGGACCTCATATGGCTATTGAACGCACTCTTTCCATTATCAAACCCGACGCTGTTGCCAAAAACGTGATTGGCCAGATTGTTGCTCGCTTCGAGCAAGCCAACCTCAAGGTCGTTGCCGCCCGCCTGCAACAGCTCTCGCGCGACGATGCCGAGCGTTTCTACGCCGTCCACAAAGAGCGCTCCTTCTACAAGGATCTGGTCGACTTCATGGTTTCGGGCCCGGTGTTCGTGCAAGTGCTTGAAGGTGAAGACGCCATCCAGAAGAACCGCGACCTGATGGGCGCCACCGACCCCAAGAAAGCCGACGCCGGCACCATCCGCGCCGACTTCGCCGACAGCATCGACGCTAATGCCGTGCACGGCTCCGATGCCGCTGAAACCGCCGCTGTGGAAATCGCTTTCTTCTTCCCCGAAAGCAACATCCACAGCCGTTGATTTCCGCCATACGCGATCTTCGCCGCAGCAACGTCATGCCGTCCGCCGAATCCATCAATCTGCTTGGCCTGGATACCGCCGCGCTGACCGACCTGGTCGGCCAGTGGGGCGGCAAGCCGTTCCGCGCCAAGCAACTGCAGCGCTGGGTGCACCAGCGTGGCGCGGATTCCTTCGATGACATGACCGACCTGGCGCGTGAGTTCCGCCTGCAGCTTGCAACGCATTGCTCGATTCACGCGCCCGCCGTGTCGACCGAGCAGCGTTCTGCCGACGGCACACGCAAGTGGCTGTTCGATGTGGGCAAGAACAATGCGGTCGAGACGGTTTTCATACCGGAAGACGACCGCGGCACTTTGTGCATTTCCAGCCAGGCGGGCTGCACCGTGGCCTGCCCGTTTTGCTCGACCGGCTATCAGGGCTTCAATCGCAATCTGACGACCGCTGAAATCATTGGCCAATTGTGGCATGCCCGGCGTGTATTGCAGGCCGACATGCAAAGCGCCCGCATTGGCGATGGCGCCGCGCAAGCCGCGCCCGAGCCCACGCGGGTCATCAGCAACGTGGTCATGATGGGCATGGGCGAGCCCCTGCTCAACTACGACCAGGTGCTGGGCGCGCTGCGCCTGATGCTGGACGACAATGCCTATGGGTTGTCGCGCCGCCGCGTCACCGTGTCCACGTCGGGCGTCGTGCCCATGATGGACAGGCTCGGCCGCGATTGCCCGGTGGCGCTGGCCGTGTCCCTGCACGCGCCCAACGATGCCTTGCGCGACAAGCTTGTGCCGCTCAACCGCAAGCATCCGCTTGCCGAACTGCTGGCGGCTTGTAATCGCTATCTCGAGCATGCGCCCCGGGACTTCATCACGTTTGAGTACATTATGCTGGACGGCGTCAACGATACCGATCAGCATGCGCGCGAATTGATTACTATTGCACAGCAGGTGCGTTGCAAATTCAATTTGATTCCGTTCAATCCGTTTCCGCAGTCGGGTCTGAAGCGTTCGCCGGCGTCGCGAGTCCGCTTGTTTGCACAGCGCCTGATGGACGCTGGTGTGGTGACCACCGTGCGTAAAACACGCGGCGATGACATTGCCGCGGCCTGTGGGCAGTTGGCAGGCGACGTCAAAGACCGTACGCGCATCAGCGAACGTTTACCCGATCGCGCGATTATCGAAATAAAACAGGAGCGTGGATGAATCAACCCTTACTCAGAGAAGCACGGCCCGAGGTCGACGCACAGCCTGCCCCCACGGGCGTGGGCGCAACATTGCGCGGCCTGCGCGAAGCCAAGCGGCTTTCACCCGGCGAGGTGTCCGCGCGCCTGAAGTTCTCCAGCCGCCAGCTCGAGGCGCTTGAAACCGAGCAGTGGGACCGCCTTCCCGGAGGCATGTCGCTGCGGGGTTTCGTCAAGAACTATGGCCGCTTCCTCGAGGCCGATGTCGATGCGCTGCTGGTCATGCTCGACAACCAGGTTGGCACTGCGCCGGTGGCCCGGCAGGCGTCGCTCAGCGGCGCCCAATCGCTCGGCCCCACCGATCTGCCCATACACGGGGAACCGGCCAGCCGGTCTTGGGGCTGGCTCATCGTTATCCTGATCTTATTGTTCGTCGCCGGTTTCTACGCCATCGAGCGCGGCTGGGTGCCTGACTCGTGGCTGGTGTTCGACTGGCTCAAATCACTGAAAAAATGAGCGAAAATCCAGACTTGGCCACAGTTGGCGGTCCCCTGGCGGTCGGCGCGGCGGCAAGAAGGCCGACGCGTCCCGCCATCGTCCGCTGGGGCAGCCAGTCGGTGCAGGTGGGGGGGAATGCCCCGGTTGTCGTGCAGTCCATGACGAACACAGATACCGCCGACGCCATCGCCACGGCCATTCAAGTCAAAGCGCTGGCCCAGGCGGGGTCGGAGCTTGTCAGGATTACGGTCAATACGCCTGAAGCCGCGCGCGAAGTCCCCGCCATCCGCGAACAGCTCGATCGCATGAATGTGCCGGTGCCGCTGGTGGGCGACTTCCACTATAACGGCCATAAGCTGCTGGCCGAGTTCCCCGAATGCGCCCAGGCCCTGTCCAAGTACCGGATCAACCCCGGCAATATGGGCGGCGGCAAGAAGCGCGGCGATAATTTCGCGCAAATGATCGAAGTGGCCTGCCGCTACGAAAAGCCGGTGCGCATCGGCGTCAACTGGGGCAGTCTCGATCACGAGCTCATGGCCCGCATGATGGACGACAACAGCCGGCGCGCCCAGCCCTGGGACGCCCAGGCCGTGATGCGCGACGCGCTGGTGGTCTCCGCCATCAGCAACGCCCGGCGCGCCGAAGAACTGGGCCTGTCTCCCAACGCCATCGTGCTGTCGTGCAAAGTCAGCCATGTCCAAGACCTCATCACGGTCTACCAGGATCTTTCATCGCGCTGCGATTATCCCCTGCACCTGGGGCTCACCGAGGCCGGCATGGGCAGCAAAGGCATCGTGGCCTCGACGGCGGCCTTGTCGGTGCTGCTGCAGCAAGGCATTGGCGATACCATCCGCATCTCGCTCACGCCCGAGCCGGGCGGCGATCGCCGCCGCGAAGTCATCGTGGCCCAGGAGATCCTGCAAAGCATGGGGCTGCGTGCCTTCACGCCAATGGTGGTAGCATGCCCAGGCTGCGGGCGCACCAGCAGCACCGTATTTCAAGAGCTGGCCGACAGCATACAGGCTTATCTGCGGGCGCAAATGCCGCTCTGGAAAACCCGCTACCCTGGTGTCGAAACCATGAATGTGGCGGTCATGGGCTGTGTGGTCAACGGCCCCGGCGAAAGCCGGCACGCCGATATCGGCATCAGCCTGCCCGGAACCGGTGAAATCCCCTCGGCGCCTGTCTATGTCGATGGCGAACGGACCGTGACCTTGAAGGGCGATACCATCGCACAGGAGTTCCAGGCCATTGTCGAGCAATACGTTGAACGGCGCTATGGCGGGGGCGGTTCGTAAAACATAACAATGCACGCGGCCAGATCGCGCGCGCACAGTAAATCTATTTATGACGCAGTCGTTTCAGAAGGTCCGTGCCCTGACGGGCATGAAAGATGTACTCCCCGATACCAGCGCGCAATGGGAAGCGCTGGAGGCCACCGTGCGCGAGTGGCTGGCGGCCTATGGCTACCGCAATATGCGTACGCCCGTGCTCGAGCATACCCGCTTGTTTACGCGGGGCATCGGCGAGGTCACCGACATTGTCGAAAAAGAAATGTATTCGTTCACCGATGCCTTGAATGACGAGCGCCTGACCATGCGCCCGGAGTTCACCGCCGGCATGGTGCGGGCAAGCATCGAACACAATATGCTGTACGATCGCCCGCATCGCGTCTATGCCATGGGCCCGGTGTTTCGCCACGAAAAACCGCAGCGGGGGCGCTACCGCCAGTTTCACCAGATCGACGTCGAGGCGCTGGGTTTTGCCGGCCCCGACATCGATGCGGAACTGATCGTTATGCTGGCCAGGCTATGGAAGCTCCTGGGGCTGACCGACATACGGCTCGAGCTGAATTCATTGGGCCAGGCCGGCGAGCGCGCGGCGCACCGCGCCGCACTGATCGAATACCTGGAACAACACAAAGACGTGCTCGATGAAGAGGCGCGGCGGCGCATGCATACCAACCCCTTGCGGGTGCTCGACACCAAGAATCCGGCCATGCAGGACATGGCTGACAATGCGCCGCGCTTGTTTGATTTCCTGGGGGCCGATTCGCTGGCCCACTTCCAGGGCGTCTGCGATCGCTTGCAGGATGCCGGCATTGCGTATCGTCTGAACCCGCGTCTGGTGCGCGGGCTCGACTACTACAATCTGACGGTTTTCGAGTGGGTGACCGATCGCCTGGGCGCGCAGGGCACGGTCTGCGGCGGCGGCCGCTACGACGGCCTGATCGAGCTGCTGGGCGGCAAGCCTGCGCCCGCGGTGGGGTTCGCCATCGGCGTAGAGCGCTTGCTGGATTTATGCGCGCAGTCGGCCGATCAAGCCGCCTTGCCGGAGTGCCAGGTTTATCTGATTCACCAGGGCGCCGAGGCGCAGCGCCTGGCCGCCCAATTGGCTGAAAAGATGCGCGATGCCGGTTTGCGGGCGATTGTCCATGCCGGGTCCGCGGGGTTCAAGTCGCAGTTCAAGCGCGCCGATGCCAGTGGCGCTACATTGGCGGTTATTCTGGGCGACGATGAAATCGCTTCCGGTACCGCCAGCGTCAAATGGTTAAGGGAACAGGTTGCCGAAGGCCAGTCCCAGCAGGAAACGATCCCTCTTGATCGTTTGGTTACAGAGTTGACATTAAAGGTTTAAGGCATGGCATACGATTTAGAAGAACAGGAAAAACTGGACGCGCTGCGTGCATGGTGGGATCGCTATGGCACCTTGTGCGCCGTGCTGGTATTTGTGATTGTGGCCGGCATTGTCGGCTGGCGCGGCTGGCAGTGGTACCAAGGCCATACGGCCAGCCAGGCCATGGGTTACTTCGAGGCGCTGGAAGGCGCGGCGGGGCAACAGGGCGACGACGCCGTGGCGCGCATCAAGGCGGCCAGCAATACCCTGCGCAGCGATTTCACCAAGTCGGGCTATACCCCTCGCGGCGTCCTGGTCGCGGCGCAGGCCCTGCAGGCCCGCAACGACCTGGACGGCGCGCGCGAGCAGCTCGAATGGCTGGTCAACAACAGTGCCGATCCCGCGCTGGTCCCCGTCGCCCGCCTGAGGCTGGCGGGGCTTCTGCTCGAGCAGAAGCAGTACGACCAGGCGCTGGCCCAGATCGCCGATGCGCCGCCTGCTTTTGCGGGCCTGTATGCCGACCGCCGCGGCGATATCCTGCTGGCGCAAGGCAAGACGGCCGAGGCAAAAACCGCCTGGGAAGCCGCGCTGAAGGCATTCGGCAGTGATCCCGTGGCGCAAATCGTTCAATTGAAGATAGATGCTTTAGGTGGAGCCTGATTCATGCAAATAGCCATCCTTCGCCGCAGCGTGCGTAGCGCCGTGCTGGCCATGAGTGTTGCCGCCCTGGCGGGGTGCTCGATGTTTTCCAGCCCTAATCCGCGTTACGATCCGGCGCCGCTGACTGAATACGCGGCGGGTATTTCGGCCAACGTGGCATGGACCGTCTCGCTGGGCAGCGGCGGTGGCTACGGGTTTGCGCCCGCCCTGGTCGGCGATGCCGTTTACGCCGCGACGCCCAATGGCCGTGTCAGCAAAATTGACCTGGCCTCGGGCCGTGCCCAATGGCAATCCGGCACCGATCTGAAGCTGTCGGCGGGCGTCGGATCCGACGGCCAGACGACCGCTGTCGCCGCCTCGGACGGTACCGTGATTGCTTTCGACGACCAAGGCGCCGAAAAATGGCGCGCCAAGGCGACCAGCGCCGTCAACGTGCCCCCGGCCGTGGGCGGCGGGGTCGTGGTGGTGCGCAGCAGCGATTACCGCATCCAGGCCTTTGACGCGTCGACGGGCGAGCTGCGCTGGAATCTGCAGCGTCCTGGCCCCGCGCTGGCCCTCAAGACTAATATGCAGATGCTGATTGTCGATGGCATGCTGCTTTCCGGCCTGCCCAATGGCAGGCTGATGGCGATCGACGCGCGCAATGGCAACGTGCAATGGGAAGGGACCGTGTCGGTCTCCCAGGGCGCTACCGATCTTGAACGCATCAGCGATGTCGTGGGCACGCCGCAACTGCAAGGCCCGCTGCTGTGCGGCGTCTCGTACCAGGGGCGCATGGTGTGTTTCGATATCTCGCAAGGCGGAAGGCCGCTCTGGGAGCAGAATTTCTCCAGCAATAGCGGTATGGCGACCGACAGCCAGCAGGCTTATGCGGCCAATCAGCGCGGCGTCGTCTATGCCTACGGGCTGACCGACGGGCACGAAGCCTGGAAACAGGATGCGCTGGCCAACCGCAGGCTTTCATCGCCCGCCGTCGTTCCACAGGCGGTCGCCCTGGGCGACTTCGAAGGGTATGTGCATTTCCTGTCACGTACCGACGGCCAGTTATTGGGTCGCGTCCATGTCGGTGGCGGAGCCATCGTTTCGCCTCTCGTGGCAACCAATCGCGGCGTGCTGGTGCAAACGGGTAGCGGAAATCTCGTTTTGGTTGGTGTTAATTGAACAGTACTGCATACAAGCCGGTCGTTGCCCTGGTCGGGCGCGCCAATGTGGGTAAATCCACCTTGTTCAACCGGATTACCCGCTCTCGCGCAGCGCTAGTGGCTGATTTTTCAGGCCTAACGCGCGACCGGCACTATGGCGAAGGGCGGGTTGGTGAACACCCCTTCATCGCTGTCGATACGGGCGGTTTCGAGCCGGTGGCCAAAGACGGCATCCTGCTTGAAATGGCGCGCCAGACGCAGCAAGCGATTGCCGAGTCCGATGTCGTCATCTTCCTGGTCGATGCCCGGGCGGGTGTCAACGCCCACGACCATGAAATTGCGCGCCTGCTGCGCAAATCCGGCCAGCGTGTGTTTCTGGCCGTCAACAAGGCCGAGGGCATGCGCTATGGTTCGGCTGCCGCCGAATTTCATGAGCTGGGCCTGGGCGAGCCGCATCCCATTTCGGCATCGCATGGCGACGGGGTGGTCGACCTGATCGAGCATGCCTTGTCGTATCTTGACGATGCAGCGCCGGTCGATCTGGCCGACGATGAGCCTGAATTCGTTGTCGATGACGCGGAACCGCTGCTGACCGGCGATGACGCGGGCATGGACGAGGCCGACGACGCCGCCGGCGAGCCGGTGTCGCACCGCATCAAGCTGGCCATTGTGGGCCGTCCGAACGTCGGCAAGTCCACGCTGATCAATACCTTGCTGGGTGAAGAGCGGGTCATCGCTTTCGATATGCCTGGAACGACCCGCGACGCCATCGAAATCGAATTTGAACGAGGCGGGGTGGGGTACACCCTGATCGACACGGCTGGTCTGCGCCGCCGCGGCAAAGTCTTCGAAGCGGTGGAAAAATTCTCGGTCATCAAGACATTGCAGGCCATCGAAGCCTGCAATGTGGTCCTGCTCATGCTGGATGCACAGGCCGAGATTTCCGATCAGGATGCCCACATTGCCGGTTTTGTGCTGGAAACGGGCAGGGCGCTGGTGGTCGCCATCAATAAATGGGATGGCCTGGACAGCGAGCAGCGTGAACGCATCCAGCGCGAATTCGAACGCAAGCTGCGCTTCCTGTCGTTTGCCAAAATGCATACCGTTTCGGCCCTGAAGGGGCAGGGCGTCAATGCCTTGATCAAATCGGTCAATGCGGCCCACGCCGCGGCGTTTGCCAAGCTGTCCACGCCCAAGCTGACCCGGGTGCTGCACGCCGCGGTCGAGCAGCAGCAGCCGCCCCGTAAAAGAATTTTCCGGCCCAAGATGCGTTATGCGCACCAGGGGGGGCAGAATCCGCCGCTTATCGTCATCCATGGCAGCGCCCTGGATGCCATACCCGAATCGTACCGGCGCTACCTAGAGTCGCGCTTTCGCGCGGCGTTCAAGCTGGACGGCACACCGTTGCGCATTGAATTCAAATCTTCCCACAATCCTTACGTACAGGGGACGCAGTGAGCCGTTTCTGGAGCGATCATCTTGTTGACCTGACGCCTTATGTCGCCGGCGAGCAGCCCAAAGTGGCCAATTTGCTCAAACTCAACACCAATGAGCATCCCTATGGGCCATCGCCGCGCGCGCTGGATGCCATCAAGGCCGCGGCAACCGAGCGCCTGCGCCTTTACCCCGACAACGAGTCGACGGCCTTGCGCGAGGCCATTGCCGCCTTGCATGGCCTGGATGCCGGCCAGGTATTCGTGGGCAACGGCTCCGACGAGGTCCTGGCCCATATCTTCAATGGCTTGTTCCGCCGCTCGGGCCGCACGCTGTTGATGCCGGACATCACCTATAGTTTCTACCGGACTTACTGCACGCTGTACAAGATACCGGTCCGGCTGGTGCCGCTGGCCGATGATTTTTCGATCCGCGCGCGCGATTACATCGATGGCCGGGATGCCGAGCCGGCCGGCATCATATTTTCGAATCCCAACGCGCCCACCGGCATTGCCATGCCGCTGGATGACATCCGGGCCATTGCCCGCGCCAACGCGGACGTCCCCGTTGTGGTGGACGAAGCCTATGTGGATTTCGGCGCCGAATCCGCCATAGCGCTGCTCAAGGAGCACGACAACATCGTCGTGGTGCATACCTTGTCCAAATCCCGTTCATTGGCCGGCCTGCGCGTAGGGTTTGCGGTGGCGGGCAGCCAGATCGTGGAAGGCCTGAACCGCGTCAAGGACAGCTTCAACTCCTATCCGGTCGATAGCCTGGCGCAAGCCGGCGCGCTGGCGGCCATACAGGACACGGACTATTTCGAGCAAACGCGCCAGGCCGTCATCGACGCCCGCGAGCAGCTGGCGCAACAATTGACTACGCTTGGATTCCAGGTGTTGCCCAGCCGGGCCAACTTTGTGTTCGCCAGGCATCCGGCCCACGACGGCGCGGCATTGAGCCGGGCCTTGCGCGCCCAGAACATATTGGTGCGCCACTTCAGTTTGCCGCGTATCGACCAGTTTTTACGCATCACGGTGGGAACTCCTGACGATTGTGCGCGTCTATGTAATACCTTGGTCAAAATACTCACGAAAACACATTAAAATACCTTAGCCGCTACTTATTATCACTTCTCGCACCGTGCACATTCAGGGAAAACCCTGTACAGTATACGTTTCAGCAAACTGTCTTAAATAACAACACAATCGGAGCCTAGCCAATGAGCAATAAAGGGCAAACACTACAAGATCCATTTCTAAACGCCCTTCGCAAGGACCACGTACCCGTCTCGATTTATCTGGTCAATGGGATCAAGCTGCAAGGGCAGGTTGAGTCTTTTGATCAATATGTTGTGCTGCTGCGCAATACCGTGACTCAAATGGTATACAAACACGCCATATCCACCGTCGTACCCGCTCGCCCCGTCAACTTCCAAGTGGATGAGCCTTCTGAATAAATCACAGCCGGATCGTTTTGCCGGAACGCCCGCCGTGTGCCTTGCGCCGGCGGGCCTTTCATTCAGGCCTTCATGATGAAGGCCCTGATCATCAGCGTCGATCTGGGCGAGCCCGATTACGCTGCACATGCCGAAGAATTCATGATGCTGGCCACAGGTGCGGGGGCCGATATCGTCGGCACGGTCACGGCGCGCCGCGCGCGCCCCGATGCCGCCCACTTCATTGGATCCGGCAAGCTTGAAGAAGCCATACTGCTCGCCGACGAAGCCGAGGCGGAAATCGTTCTGTTCGATCAACCTCTTACCCCCGCCCAGCAGCGCAACCTCGAACGGGGCTTCAAGCGGCGCGTCGTCGATCGCGTCGCGCTTATACTGGACATTTTCGCCCTCAGGGCCAAAAGCCACGAAGGCAAGCTGCAGGTCGAGCTCGCCCAGCTTCAGCATCTGTCGACACGCCTGACGCGCATGTGGTCTCACCTTGAGCGTCAGCGCGGCGGCATAGGCATGCGGGGGCCGGGGGAAGCGCAGCTGGAAATGGACAGGCGCATGATCGGCGACAAGGTCCGCTTGCTGCGCGAGCGCCTTGCCCGGGTGCAGCGCCAGCGCAGTACCCAGCGCAGGGCCCGGTCCCGCAGCAATACGCTGTCAGTCTCCCTGGTGGGGTATACCAACGCGGGTAAATCCACCTTGTTCAATGCCTTGACCCGCGCGGGCGCCTATGCGGCAGACCAGTTGTTCGCCACGCTGGACACAACCACAAGGCGCGTGTGGATAGAAGGGGCGGGGCAGGTGGTTATATCGGATACGGTGGGTTTCATACGTGATCTGCCTCCTACGTTGATCGCCGCCTTCCGGGCGACGCTCGAGGAAACAGTGCAGGCCGACCTGCTGCTGCATGTGGTCGACGCGGCCAGCCCGCAGCGCGATGAGCAGATCTTCGAGGTCGACAAGGTGCTGGCGGATATCGGGGCAGCCGATATCCCGCGCATTCTGGTTTATAACAAAATCGATCAGGCGGGTTACGAACCCAGGGTAGAGCGTAACGAACATGGTACGATTGCACGAGTTTTTGTAAGCGCCATAGAGCGCTCGGGTCTAGACAGTTTGCGTGGGGCAATTGTCGAATCTGGTCAAATCGCGGGAAATAATGCGTTTAATGTCGAAAATATTTAATCTGAATGATCCCGGTTGGGGACGTGGTAACAATAATGGCTCCGAGCCGCCCCGTCGTCCCAATCAGGGCGACGGTCCTCCCGATCTGGACGAAGTCTGGCGCGATTTCAATAATCGCCTGGGGTCTTTGTTTGGGCGCAAGCCCAAGCGCGGCGGCCAGTTCGGCGGGGGTGACAATGGATCGGGCAATGGCGGCGTGCAAATGCCCAAGGGGTCGCCCAAGACCGTAGGCGTCATCATCGCCATCATCATTGCGCTCTGGCTGGCCAGCGGTTTCATGATTGTGCAGGAAGGCCAGGTGGCCGTGGTCACCCAGTTCGGCAAATACACCAAAACCTTGCCGCCGGGCTTGCAATGGCGCTTGCCGTATCCCATCGAAGCGCACCAGAACGTCAACATTTCGCAACTGCGTACTTTCGAAGTGGGCTTTCGCGGCAATGCACGTAACAAAGTGCTGCCTGAATCCCTAATGCTGACGACGGACGAGAACATCATCGACTTGCAGTTCGTGGTGCAGTACCGCCTGATGTCCACCGGTGCGCCGGACTACCTCTTCAAAACCAGCCAGCCCGACGAATCCGTGCGCCAGGCGGCTGAAACCGCCATGCGCGAAATCGTCGGCAAGAAGCCCATGGATTTCGTGCTGTATTCCGGCCGTACCGAAGTGGCGACCGAGGTGCAGAGCCTGGCCCAAAGCATTCTTGACCGCTACGAGACCGGTATCCAGATCAGCACGGTCGCCATCCAGAACGTGCAGCCGCCCGAGCAGGTGCAGGCCGCATTCGACGATGCCGTCAAGGCCGGCCAGGATCGCGAGCGCCAGATCAACGAAGGTAACGCCTACTCCAACAAGGTGCTGCCCGAGGCGCAGGGCCAGGTGGCCCGCATGATCCAAGAGGCTGAAGGCTATCGCGCTACCGTGATCGGCGACGCGACGGGTGACAGCGCGCGTTTCGCCAGTGTCGAAGCCGAGTTCGCCAAGGCGCCCGACATCACGCGTGAACGCATGTATCTGGCCACGATGCAAGACATTCTGCAGAACACCAGCAAGATCATGATCGATTCGCAGGCCAGCAATAACATGCTGTATCTGCCGCTTGACAAGATCATGAGCCAGGCCGCAGCGGACCGCAGCAGCTTCAGCAGTTCTGTCGAAAGCACCTCCAGCGCAGCCGCCGCTGCCACGACGCAACCCGCCAGGCCGTCTACGCCGGCCCGGGGCCGCACGCCCGATAGTGGCGGCACCACGGTCAATTCGTCGTTGATCAACCCGTATTCGCGCTAGGAGGCCATGATGCAACGTTTTTTCCCTGCTTTAGTCGGCCTGGTCATTCTCCTGGCAATTATTTCTTCTTGTGTATTCGTGGTTCGCGAGCGCGATGCCGCGCTGGTATTCGCACTGGGTGAAGTCCGCGAAACGATCGTCGAGCCCGGCCTGTATTTCAAGCTGCCGCCGCCGTTCCAGAACGTGGTCAGGCTCGACAAGCGCCTGCAAACCATCGAGGCCAACGACCCCGAGCGTATCCAGACGGCTGAAAAGAAGAACCTGCTGATCGATTCGTTCGTCAAATGGCGTATTTCCGATCCGCGCCTGTTCTATGTGACCTTCGGCGCCAACGACCGCGCGGCTGTCGAGCGCTTGACCGCGCAAATACGCGATGCCCTCAATGCATCGGTGAACGTGCGCACCGTCAAAGAAGTGGTGTCCAACGAGCGCAACCTCATCATGCGTGAAATCCTGACCAACGTCGAAGCGCGCGCCAAGCCGCTGGGCGTCCAGGTGGTCGATGTGCGCTTGCGCCGTATCGACTTTGCGCCTGAAATTTCCGAATCGGTGTATCGCCGCATGGAAGCCGAACGCAAGCAGGAAGCCAACCGCTTGCGCGCCACGGGTGCGGCCGACAGCGAGCGTATTCGCGCGCAGGCCGACCGTGAACGCCAGGAGCTCCTGGCCAAGGCCTACGCCGAGGCGCAAGAGATCAAGGGCGAGGGCGATGCCAGGGCTGCGGCCATTTATGCCGGCGCCTATGGCAAGAATCCCGAGTTCTACAGCTTGTACAAGAGCCTGGAAGGCTACAAGGCTGCATTCTCCGATTCCAAGGACGCCATTGTGCTCAGTCCCAAGTCCGAGTTCTTCAAGTTCTGGAATTCGGCGCAAGGCTCGCAACCCGCCACGCCTTAAGGCCTGGCCGCACGATGCCAGGAAACAGGGCCCGGCTTGCCGGGCCCTGTTTCACTTCTTGCGCATGATCGTTTATACTATCGCGTAAGTTTTGTTTACCTTTTCCGCAAGCGACTTGGCGGGCTTACGCCCCAGGTCGCTTTTTGTTTGGCGTTTTACTTGCATTGGTTCGCATGATGTCCAACTGGTTGTTGCCAGAGAATCTGGCCGATATTCTGCCCGCCGAGGCGCGTCGCATCGAAGAGCTGCGGCGCAATCTGCTGGACTTGTATCGCACCTACGGTTTTGAGCTGGTCGCGCCGCCTTTGGTGGAATACCTGGACTCCCTGTTGTCGGGGACCGGCGCCGACCTGAATCTGCGCACCTGCAAACTGATCGACCAGATCTCGGGCCGTACGCTGGGGGTCCGGGCCGACATGACGCCGCAGGTATCGCGCATCGATGCGCATTTGCTGAATCGCGAAGGGGTAACCCGCCTGTGTTATTGTGGAACGGTGCTGCATGCCAGGCCCGCCGGTCTGTTGTCGGACCGCGAGCTCTTGCAGATAGGCGCTGAAATCTTTGGCCATGCGGGCGTTGAAGCCGATATCGAAATCATCGAACTCGCGCTGGCCAGCGTAAAGCGTGCGGGTGTCGTCCATGCCCGCCTCGATCTGAATCATCCGGGCGTGCTGCGCGCCCTCATCGAATCCGACAGTGCGCTGGCCGATTTTGCAGACACCATCTTCGACCTTCTGGGCACCAAGGATATCCCCGGCCTGACAGAACTGGGCGCCCGGATTCCCGATGTGCAGCCCGAAAGCATCCGGGCGCTGATACAACTGGCTTCGCTGTACGGCAGTACCGAAGCCATTGCCCGGGCGCGCGAAGTCCTGCCGCCACTGCCTGCCTTGCGCGCTGCGCTCGACGATCTCGATGCATTGATCCGCGCGCTGCCCGGGCACGAGTTCAGCGTCGATCTGGCCGACATGGGCAGCGGTTACGGCTATCACTCGGGTGTGGTGTTTTCCATTTACGCTCACGGCTGGCACGATGCGCTGGTCCGGGGCGGGCGCTACGATGGGGTGGGGCGGGCTTTCGGCCGTTCGCGTCCCGCCACCGGCTTCAGCCTGGATCTGCGCAAACTGTCGTCGGGCTTGCCGGCGGCCTCGCCCGCCAAGGCCATACGGGCGCCGTGGGGCACGGACGCCGTCCTGGTCGATGCGTTGCGCCAGTTGCGCGACGCCGGCGAAATCGTCGTGCAGATGCTGCCGGGGCAGCCCCCCAGGCTGGATGAATTTACCGTTGACCGAGAACTGGTGCTGGACGGCGGAACATGGAAGGTAAGGGCGATTCACTAGCCGGGGAAGCCGGCTTGTTTTATCGTATAGGTTAAACCGATTTTGGCCTTGTTTCTCTTGGGCCGGAACTTTATTGATACGTAACATGAGCAAGAATATCGTGGTGATCGGCACCCAATGGGGTGACGAAGGCAAAGGAAAAATCGTCGACTGGCTGGCTGAGTCGGCCCAGGGCGTCATTCGCTTCCAGGGCGGCCATAACGCCGGCCATACCTTGTGGATCAATGGCAAGAAAACCATTCTGCGCCTGATCCCGTCGGGCATCATGCATCCGCACGTCACCTGCTATATCGGCAATGGTGTGGTGCTGTCACCCGAGGCCCTGCTGAAAGAGATCAACGAGCTCGAAGAGGCCGGCCTGGATGTCCGCTCGCGCTTGCAGATCTCGCCGGCTTGTCCGCTGATCCTGCCCTATCACATTGCCATCGACCAGGCCCGCGAGGCACGCAAGGGCGAGGGCAAAATAGGCACGACGGGGCGCGGCATAGGCCCCGCCTACGAAGACAAGATCGGCCGCCGCGCCTTGCGTGTGCAAGACCTGTACGATCCGGCCATTTTCGATGAAAAGCTGGCCGAAGCGCTCGATTTCCACAACTTCGTGCTGACCCAATACTTGGGCGGCAAGGCGGTTTCGATGGACGAAGTCCGCGACCAGGCCATGTCGCTGGCGCCTGTGCTCGAGCCCATGGTGGCCGATGTGTCCAGCAATCTGCACATTGCCCGCAAGGCCGGCCACAAGCTGTTGTTCGAAGGCGCCCAAGGCGCGCTGCTGGACATCGACCACGGCACTTATCCCTATGTCACCAGCAGCAACTGCGTGTCGGGCGCGGCATCGGCCGGCGCCGGCGTGGGTCCGCAAGCGCTCGACTACGTATTGGGCATTGCCAAGGCCTACACCACCCGCGTGGGCGGCGGCCCCTTCCCGACGGAACTGCTGGACGATACCGGCGTGCGCCTGGCCACGGTCGGCAAAGAGTTCGGCTCGGTCACCGGCCGTCCGCGCCGTTGCGGCTGGTTCGATGGCGCGGCCATGAAGCGCTCCGTCATGATCAACGGCATTTCCGGCCTGTGCATCACCAAGCTGGATGTCCTGGACGGTGTCGAGCAGATCAAGATCGGCGTCGGCTACCGCTACAAGGGCGAGTTCCTTGACGTGTTGCCGTATGGCGCCCATGCCGCCGCCGAGGCCGAGCCCGTGCTGGAAGAAATGGCCGGCTGGACGGAGTCGACGGTGGGCATCACCGAATACGACAAGTTGCCCGTCAATGCGCGCCGCTACCTCGAGCGTATCGCCGAAGTCTGCGATGTGGGCATCGATATGGTCTCCACCGGACCCGACCGCATGGAAACCATCGTGTTGCGCCACCCCTTCAACGGCTGATCGCCCGCGCCATCGCTGTGCTGACCGGGTTCTGCGCTTCGGGCAGCACTGCGCTGAAGGCGCACGCATGGCTGCCTGGACTCAAGGGCCGATTCCGCACAATGCGGGGTCGGCCCTTTTCAGTTCCCGGCTTTTCTTGATCGCCATACAGGTTTATGATTACGGTCCTCGCATGATGCAACCTATGGATTTTTCCGCTTTATGAATTTGCCGCCAAACACCGACCGCGACCTGTGGGTCAGCTGGGATGACTACCACCGCCTGATCGAACGCCTGGCGCTGGGCATTCATGAATCGGGGTGGCAGTTCGAAAAAATCGTGTGCCTGGCCCGCGGCGGGGTCCGTGTGGGCGACGTACTGTCGCGTATCTACGACATTCCCTTGGGTATTCTGGCCACCAGCAGCTACCGCGAAGCGGCCGGTACCGAGCAGGGGCAGCTTGATATCGCCCAGTTCATTACCATTACGCGGGGCACGCTCGATGGCCGGGTGTTGCTGGTGGACGACATGGTCGATACCGGCATGACCTTCAGCCGTGTGCGCGACCACCTGCTGTCCCAGTTTCCGGCCATTACCGAATTGAAGACCGCCGTCCTGTGGTGGAAAGGGCATTCCCAAGCCATCCCTGATTTCTACGTCGAAAAGCTGCCCACTAATCCCTGGATACATCAGCCCTTCGAAGACTATGACAGCATCCGTCCTCATCAGCTTGAATCCTGGGTGCGCAAGGGCGTGCGGAACTAAGCCTGTTTGGGTGCGGCGGTGCGCGGACATGCGGCGTTTTAGCCGATAAGCTGGCAAAAAAGCGGCGTTCGTGCTAAACTTTCAGGTTGTCGTCTGTACAACTAATTTTCAACCTAAAACAGGGCTTTAAGATTACATGCCTATCGTTCGTCTGAAAGAAAACGAGCCGTTTGAAGCCGCGCTTCGCCGCTTCAAGCGCACTATCGAAAAAATCGGCCTCTTGACCGAGCTGCGCTCGCGCGAATTTTACGAAAAGCCCACGGCTGAGCGTAAACGCAAGCATGCTGCGGCCGTCAAGCGCCACTACAAGCGCATCCGCAGCCAACAACTGCCTCCGCGTTTGTATTGATTGATCCCTGAATCATTTGTTCAGGAACTACTCGCCCGGGTTGATGTTGTTGACGTCGTCGGGCGATATGTACAGTTGCGCAAGGGCGGAGCCAACCTGCTTGGCTTGTGCCCCTTCCACAACGAAAAAAGCCCCTCATTCACAGTAAGCCCCACCAAGCAGTTCTACCACTGTTTCGGTTGCGGAGCCCATGGCAGCGCGGTCGGCTTCCTGATGGAGCATACCGGCGCAAGCTTCCCGGAAGCGGTCCGGTCGCTGGCGTCCACCGTCGGCATGACGGTGCCGGAAGAATCGCGCAGCCCCCGGCAGCAGGCCGCCGACAAACGCCGCAAGGAAGAAGTCAATCGGCATCAGCAGATCCTTGACCTGGCGCAAGCCCACTACCTGCGCGAACTCAAAGGGTCGCAAAGCGCCATCCGTTATCTGAAGCAGCGCGGCTTGTCCGGCGAAATCGCGGCGCGATTCGGTCTGGGCTGGTCCGGGACGGACCGGCGCGGGCTGGCGGCGGTCTTTCCCCAGTACGAAGATCCTTTGCTGGTGGAATCGGGCCTGGTCATCGAAGCCGAGGACGGCCGCCGCTACGACCGCTTTCGGGAACGCGTCATGTTCCCGATACGGAATACGCGCGGCAACCTGATCGGTTTTGGCGGCCGCATTATCGGCAAGGGCGAGCCCAAATACCTGAACTCGCCTGAAACCAGCCTGTTTTCAAAAGGGCACGAGCTATACGGGCTGTGGGAAGGGCGTGCCGGCATACGCAGCGAAGGCTATGTGCTGGTCGTGGAAGGCTATATGGATGTCGTCGGGCTGGCCCAGCACGGGCTGGGCAATGCCGTGGCCACGCTGGGCACGGCAACGACGCCGTTTCATATACAGAAACTGCTGCGCGTCAGCAGCAAGATCGTTTTCAGCTTTGACGGCGACAAGGCGGGGCGCCGCGCTGCCTGGCGGGCGTTGAACACTTGCCTTCCTTTGGTGCGCGATGATGTGTCCATGCGTTTTCTGTTCCTCCCGGACGACCATGACCCGGACTCCTACATCAAGGAATTTGGCGCGGAAGCCTTCAAGGCGACAGCGGCTGAAGCCGTACCGCTCTCGCGCTTCATGCTCGACGAACTGGCTTCGCGCCATGCCCTGAGCGAAGCGGAAGGCCGCGCCGCGTGCGTGCACGAGGCCAAACCCTTGCTGGCCTTGCTGCCCGAGAGCACGACGCTGCGTCTCCAGATCGAGCGCGAATTCGCCAAGCTGGTCCAGCTCACGCCCGAAGAGCTGGCCGAGCTTCTGCTTGAAACGCCCGTCCCGTCCGCCCCCGGCGGCCAGCACCCCGCGGGCGCGGGCATGGCGGGGCGTACGCCGGCGTCGGGCTTTGACGAGCCGCCGGGTTTCATGGATGTGCCATCTTTTGATTCGGACGCTTACGAGCCGTATGCCCCGGTCCAGGAGCAGGACGAGCCTGTCGCCCGAAGAAAGGGCAGCTCAACCCGGCATAACAAGGCCAGGACGGTGACGCCGATGGCCAAGCGCCTATTGCGTTTGCTGCTGGCGCATCCGGAACTGGTATCAAGCCTGGGCGACCAGCAGCTTGAAATTCTGGAGCATGGCCCCCATCTGATACTTGTGCGAGATTTAATCGCCCTGGCGAACATGAGCGGTGCACGCCATGCCGGCGCTTTGTTGCAGGCGGCCGATCCCGGTTCGGATCTGGAAGGCGTGCTGGCCACGCTGACCCCCGAATTGCTTGCCCAGGAAGATTTGCCCGATCCCCATGCTGAATGGAACGATGCCTTGCGACGCATAGAGCTCGACGCCATTAAAGCCGAGCAGTCGGCGCTGGTGGACGCGGGATTGAAGGATGATGCCTCCAGGAAAAGGTATCAAGAATTGACGCGACGAATTGCACTGGTAAATAATGCCACTTCGCGTTAAGTACGGTAAAATAGAGAGTTTTCGCAAAGACTCAACATACTTGCCCCAAGCACGTCAGGCGTGATGACGGGCATGCAAGCCGGTTAGCCCCTTTTTGCCCTGCAACGATATATACAGATACGTCAGGGATTCTTTCATCTGGGCTGCTGAGCTGCATTGGCGTTATTCATGCGGTATGCCAAGGCTTTGCGATGAGTAAGTTCTGCCCCTGCAACACTCGTTGGCGCATGCCGACCGAGTGTGTTTGCGTTTACGGAAGCGACTATGACCCAAGTTACTGGTAAAACCCCCCAGGCAGCAGAAGATGCTGCAAAGAAAACAAAGACTGTTGCGGCAAGCAAAAGCACGGCCAAGACAGCGGTAAAGGTTGGGGAAAGCACAAAGGCAGAAAAAGCGCCAGCCAAGACGGCCGCCAAGAAGGCGGCGGTCAAGAAAACGGCCGCCAAGACCACGGCCCGGAAGGCCGCGGCCGGTACAGCGGGCGCGGCAAGCAAGACCGCCGCGCGTAAAACCACGGCCGCCAAAACCGCCACGGCTGCCAAGGCGCCTACCGGCCGCCGTCCGGGACGGCCCGCGAAGAATGCCAATAACGATTCCGTCGATTTCAATGACGACGATACCGGCGACGCCGAGGTCATCCCCGAGCTCAAGCCCTTGCCCAAACGTGGCGGCAAGCGCGGCAAGGCCGACAAGGATGTCCCCGCGCGCAACCAGATGACGCCTGAAGAGCAAGAAGCGCGCCGCAACCGCCTGAAAGTGCTCATCAAGCTGGGCAAGGATCGCGGCTACCTGACTTACGGCGAGATCAACGATCACCTGCCCGACGATCTGGTCGACGCAGAAGCCATTGACGGCATCATCAGCACCTTCAGCGACATGGGCATCTCGGTCTACGACCAGGCGCCTGACGCCGATGCCTTGCTCATGAGCGACAACGCCCCGGTGGCGTCCAGCGACGACGACGTCGAAGACGAGGCCGAAGCCGCCTTGACGACGGTCGACTCCGACTTCGGCCGCACGACCGATCCCGTCCGCATGTACATGCGCGAGATGGGCACCGTCGAACTCCTGACGCGTGAAGGCGAAATCGAAATCGCCAAGCGCATTGAAGACGGCCTCAAGCACATGGTCATGGCCATTGCCGCATGCCCGACCACCGTCAATGAAATCCTGCAGTATGTGCAGCGGGTCCGCGATGGCGCCGCCCAGATCGACGAGGTCGTGGACGGCCTGATCGATCAGGAAGGCGAAGAATACGCGGGCGCAGGCGTCTCGGTGGACAACGACGAGAACGAAGACGGGCCGGCAGGCGGCATGAGCAGCAAGCAGCTCGAGCACCTGCGCACCAAGTCGCTCAAGAAGTTCGAAATCATCAGCTCGTGGTTCGACAAGATGCGCAAGGCCTTCGAGCGCGACGGCTATCAGGCGCAGGAATACATCCAGGCGCAGGAAGCCATCCTGAACGAACTGATGGGTGTCCGCTTTACCGCCAAGATGGTCGAAAAGCTTGCCGATACCCTGCGTGAGCAGGTGGGCGAAGTGCGCAAGCTCGAACGCGCCGTCCTGCACACCTGCGTCGACCGCGCAGGGATGCCCCGCGCGCACTTCATCAAGGTTTTCCCCGGCAATGAAACCAATCTGAACTGGGTGCTTGAAGAAGTGGCCGCCGGGCACGGATATTCGGAAACGCTCGAGCGCCATATCCCCGCCGTCCAGGAAATCCAGCAAAAGCTGATCGATTTGCAGACCAGCGTCGTGCTGCCGCTCAAAGACCTGAAAGACGTCAATAAGCGCATGGCAACCGGCGAGGCGAAGGCGCGCAAGGCCAAGCGCGAAATGACCGAGGCCAACCTGCGTCTGGTGATCTCCATCGCCAAGAAGTACACCAACCGGGGCCTGCAGTTCCTGGATCTGATCCAGGAAGGCAACATCGGGCTCATGAAAGCCGTGGACAAGTTCGAATATCGCCGCGGCTACAAGTTCTCGACCTATGCCACCTGGTGGATACGCCAGGCCATTACCCGCTCGATCGCGGACCAGGCGCGCACCATTCGCATCCCGGTGCACATGATTGAAACGATCAACAAAATGAATCGTATCAATCGCCAGATCCTGCAGGAAACCGGCGCCGAGCCTGATCCCGCCACGCTGGCCCAGAAGATGGACATGCCGGAAGACAAGGTTCGCAAGATCCTGAAGATCGCCAAAGAACCCATCTCCATGGAAACGCCCATCGGCGACGATGATGACTCCCACCTGGGCGATTTCATCGAAGACACCGGCACCTTGTCGCCGTCGGAATGGGCCTTGCATGGTTCCATGCGCGACGTGGTCAAGGAAGTGCTCGATTCGCTTACGCCGCGCGAAGCCAAGGTGCTGCGCATGCGTTTCGGCATTGAAATGAGCACCGACCAGACGCTGGAAGAAGTCGGCAAGCAGTTTGACGTCACGCGCGAGCGCATCCGTCAGATTGAAGCCAAGGCCTTGCGCAAGCTGCGGCACCCCAGCCGCGCCGACAAGCTCAAGAGCTTCCTGGAAGGGCAGTAAGCAGCTCCACAGGCCGGGCGCGTCGCTGACGGGCCGGCTTAACGTCCTGACGCATCAAACGGCAGCTTCGGCTGCCGTTTGATTTTTGCCGCCTACCACTCCAGCTTTGCATGCAGTATCGAGCCGGTTTCGGAGTCCGTAATGAATAGTCCGGGATGCTCGGCCGGGCCGAAGGTGGCATTGGTCGTCAGCAAGCCTTCGCACGACTTGATGCGCCGTATGGGCTCCCCCTGGGGGTTGAAAACCCAAAGCGTGCCCAGGCCAAGATGGCACACGATCAGGTTGCCTTGGGCGTCGATCGCCAAACCGTCGGGGCCGCTGCCGCCGCTCAAGCGGATGAACACACCGACTTTCATGACGCCGCCGTCGGGCAACAGGGGCACCCGCCAGACGGAGTTGTCGCGGGTGACCGCCAACAATACGGAACGCTCGTCCGGGGCCAGCACCAGGCCGTTGGGGCTGGGAACATTGTTCAGCAAGCAATCCAGCTGTCCGTTGGCCCGCAAGCGGAAAAGACGGCCGCTTGGATCGTGCAGGCCAGTCAGGCCCTGATCGGTGAAGTACAGGTCGCCGTTGCTGCTGAATATCAAGTCGTTCAGGCCTTTGAACCGTTCGCCGGCCACTTTGTCGAGGACGGTGTGCAGGGTGTTGCTGGCGGGGTCCAGGGCCAGCAGCCCATTCTGGTAGTCGGCAATGAACAAGCGGCCATCCGGGGCGAACGCCAGGCCGTTGGGCTGGCCGTCGTACTGGACGACCTGCTCTATACGCCCCTGCGGCGTGGCGCGAAAAATCCTTCCCCACGGAATATCGCAAAACCAGAGGCGGCCCTCCCGGTCGAAGACCGGGCCTTCGATAAAGCTGGCCGCAGGCATGCCCGGCCGCTGCAGCTCAAGCCAGGGCGACGCGCCCGCCGGACGATGGTCCTGCTCGCTGAGCCTGGCAAAAACGGTGGTGGTCGATAATGCGGGGACGTCAAACATAGTGGGCTCCGGGTTGGAATAGGGTGGGCGCATTCAATCGTGCTATGTTACGAGGACGGATTTGCTTCACTCTGGATGCAGGGTCCGAATACAACAACGCCAAGCAATGGATACCAGATATCTTCATAGTTTTGTTTCAGTGGTCGACTGCGGCTCGTTTGCAGAGGCTGCCCGCCGCCTGAACCTGACACCGGCCGCCCTGGCCGCCCGCATCAAGGCGCTTGAAGAGGACATCGGCGCGACCCTGATCGCCCGTGCCGGCCGCAACGTGAAGCCGACTGACGCGGGCATGAAAATCGTCGACCACGCGCGATCGATATTGCGCGATGCGCGCGATATGCGCGCCGTGGCCAACAACGATGAGCCGCTGGGCGAGCTGCGGCTGGGCGTGGCCACGTCGACGCTTGCGGCGCTCACGCCCACGCTGCTTCGAAAAATCTACGCCCGCTATCCCAAGATGACGATCTTCATTGAGTCGGGATCGTCCAGCTCGTTGGAAGAGCGCACCGTGTCGCGCCATCTGGATGCGGCCATCATGGTCGAACCCGTGTACGCCACGGCCAAGGGCTTCGAGTGGCAACTGATCAAGAAGGAAACGCTGGTTGTCATCGCGCCTGAACATGTCAGGGGCAGCGACCCTTTCGATTTGCTGGCCCGGGAACCCTTTCTGCGTTTCGACCGATCGCTGCGCGGCGGCCAGATTGCCGAGCAATACCTGCGCAAGCACAGGATTTCCCCTAATGAGCGGCTGGAGATCGACACGCTGATGACCATCGCCTATCTTGTCAGCGACGGCATAGGCGTTTCCCTGATTCCCGATTGGGCGCCAGAGTGGGTCAACAGCCTGGGTGTCTTGCGCTTGCCCCTGCCTGACAAGCCTCCCGCGCGCAATATGGGCATTTTCTGGAATACCAACAGCCCGCATGCAACGCTTATCAAGATGATTCTTGACGAGGCCAGAAGGTCTTTCTAGTGCCATGGCGCATCCGGCCTACAGGGCCGCCAGGCAACTGCTGTCCAGATCGGCTGCGCGAGGCACCCCCAGCATGGCCAGATTGCGGTCCACTTCCAGGGCGAGCAAGTCGACGGCGCGCTCCACGCCCTGGCGGCCGCCCGCCGCCGCGGCATAGGCGAACGGCCGGCCGACAAAGACAAAGCGTGCGCCCAGCGCCAGGCATTTGATCACATCCGACCCGCGCCGTATGCCTCCATCCATCATGACGGGCAGGCCGGGGCAGCGCTGTACCACCTTGGGCAGCAAGTACAGCGGCGATACGGCGCCATCCAGTTGCCGCCCCCCGTGATTGGACAGGATGATGCCGTCTGCGCCGTGGTCTGCCGCCTTGGCCGCGTCCTCGGGACTCTGCAGCCCCTTGATGACCAGGGTATGGCCCCATAGCGCGCGTATGCGCCGGATGTGTTCCCAGTTCAGGCGGCCGCGATCCGAAAAATCGCGCTCTACATGGCGCGAAATGATGGGCACCCCACGGGTCGCATAATTGTTCTCGAAGTGGGGCACGCCGTGCTTGAGCATGGTTTTCAGGAAGGTGTTTGCAAGCCAGCGCGGGTGCGTCAGGCCTTGCCACATCAATCCAGGGGTCAGCTTCAAGGGCGACGAAAAGCCATGGCGCAGATAGTTCTGTTTATTTGGGTTGACCGGCGTATCCACTGTGATGACCAGCGTTCTGAAACCACTGCGGTCAATGCGTTCGATCAGCGCATCGAGTTTTTCGGGGTCGCTGGGTATATAAGCCTGGAACCAGGCGTTCGGGTTGCGTTGCGCCACGACCTCCATGGGGATGAGCGATGACGAGCTCATGATCATGGGGATGCCGCGACGGGCGGCGGTCTCGGCCAGCACGACATCGCCCCGGTAAGTGTAAAGCGCAGTCAGCCCCATGGGGGCCATGCCGAAGGACTGCGCATACTGCTGTCCGAGCAGCGTGATGCCCGTGTCGCGGGTGGACACGTCGACCAGCGCTTTCTGGACGAACGCGTAGCGGCGGAAGGCGTCCAGGTTGTTCCGGTGCGACACGCCGTCCTCCGCGGCGGCCGACACGTAGCCGTACAGGGGCCGTGGCAATATTTGCCGTGCCCGGGCTTCGAAGTCGTCCAGGCACAAGCAATCATCCAGCGCTGTATTCATGAAAGTTTTTCAAGAAACTTCAGGGCAGCTTGCGCGCAGGTGTCCGGATGCGCGCCGCCGGCGTGATAGCAGTCGATGGGCAGGACCAGGACTTCCGCCTGCGGCATGCCAGCGCGAACGACGTCCGGCAACAATTGCCCGGCCGCCGCATTCGTCTGCTCGGACGGCTCGGTCATGATCACCAATGCCGGGGATTTGATCTTGTCCAGATCCAGGCGCGGCTCGGTGGTTACGACCCAGTTCAGGTAAGCCTTGGCGGTCGAGAGGGAGGTGGCGCCCATCATATCCACCCACCAGTCTATGCATTTGGGCGAAGCATCGTATCCCAGGCGGGCGGGCATGGTCTTGCGGGCCCAGCTTCTGATGCCGTGCTCCAGCATATAGGGCAGCCAATCCGAACTGCCGGGCGCGACCAGGGGAGGGCACGTCAATATCAGGGATTTGACCAGATCGGGGCGCGTGGCGGCAAACCGCATGGCGCTGATGCCTCCGCTTTTTCCGGACACCACATGCACCGGTTCGTCGATGAGCCGGTTGACGAGCCGTACGATATCGTCCACGAACAAGTCTGTGGAGTACTTGAACGTTTCATCCACCGGCCTGGTCTTGCCGAAGCCCCGGATGTCGAACATGAGCAGGCGGTACTTGCGCGAAAGGTGCGGAATCCAGGCGCGCCAGGCGGTCAGGTCTTCGGTGAATCCGTGGATGAACAGTATGGTCTCGGATTTTTCCCAGGGGTCGGTGTAGTCGAAAATCTCGTAATACGGCTGATAGTCTTCAGATAAGTCCAGATACGGCATGTCGTTTCCAAGAAAAAAGTAATGTGAAAGAGAGCTTGATTGACGCGGGGATTACGATGGCTCGACGCCGGCGGCCTTGAGCGTATCGCCTATGCGCTTGATGTCGTTCTCGACCGACGCCTGCAGTTCCTCGGGCGTTCCGCCCAATGGCTTCACGCCCTGGGTCAGGAATTTCTTGGCCAGATCGGGGTCTTTGAGCGCGGTGTTCATGGCCTGGTTGAGTTTGGCGACGATGTCGGCGGGCGTCCCGGCCGGCGCGAACACCGCATTCCATCCCGTCACATTGAAGTCGGGCAGTCCCGACTCGCCGATGGTTGGCAAGTCGGGGGTGGCGGGCAGGCGCTCGGCGTCGGCAATGGCCAGGGCCTTGACCTTGCCGGCTTTCATCATGGCCATGGAGGAAATGGGCGATACGAAGCCCGCCTGGATGTCGCCCTGGATCAGGGCGGCAATGACCTGCGGGTCGCCCTTGTACGGCACATGGGTCAATTCAACGCCGGTGCGGGACTGAAACAGCTTCATGGCGGTATCGCCCCAGCTTCCCACGCCGACCGACCCGTAGTTGAGTACGCCGGGCTGCTGTTTGGCCAGGTCGATAAATGCCTGCACGCTGTCCGCCTTGCTGTCGGCGTTGACCAGCAGAATGGCCGACACCGTGCCCACTTTTGCCACGGGGGCAAAGTCCTTGATGGTGTCATAGGGCAAGTCTTTCTTCAGGCTGGGATTGACGACATGGGACGGAAAGACCATCAGCAAGGTATAGCCGTCCGGCTTGGCCCGGGCCACATGGCTCGAGCCGATGACCCCGCTGGCTCCGGCCTTGTTATCGACAATCACGGACTGCTTCAGGACTGAGCCAAGCTTGTCGGCCAGGATGCGTGCCAGCGAATCGGTAATGCCGCCGACACCCGCCGGAACGATCAAGGTAATGGGCTGGCTGGGATAGGAACTGCTCGTATTCTGTGCGGGCGCCGGATGGGAAAAGGTCAGCGCCAAGCAGGCCAGAATAAAGAATTTCTTCATATCAGTCTCCATATAAGTTCAAAGTTTTTATCTTTGAATTATAGGGAGCGGCTGCCCGGCGATTGAACAATAGTATTAAATTCGAACGATCAAATTTATGTTGAGTGCGCGTGCGCATTCAGGGTCTTTGCTGCCTCTTGGACGCGGCCGACCGTGCCAGGTAGCGGTACAAGGTGCTGCGATGAACACCCAGTATGCCCGCGGCCTGGCTGATGTTATTGCCGCACTGGGCGATCACGCGCAGGATGGCTTGTTCATTGATGGCCCGCAGGGTCGTGCCGGGTGCGGGGCCGGCGCTTGCGGCGGCGGCTGCCGTGTCCGGCGGTGCTGCGGCAAGCCCGTCGGCATCGCCGGACAGGATGTCGGCCGGCAGGTCGCAACGCTGTATGAGGCGGCCGGCGGGCCGCAGAAACAGCAGGGTGCGCAAGACGCTTTGCATTTCGCGGTAGTTGCCGGGCCATGGGTAGGCCGCCAAGGCATCCAGCGCCGCGTCGCTCAGCGTCGTGGCGCGTTCCAGGGCGCCCAGGCGCTTGAACTCATGGCACAGCAATTCGCGTAGATCGGCGCGATGGCGCAGCGGAGGCAGCGTGGTCTTGTAGTCTTGAAGACGGTAGAACAAGTCGGCCCGGAAGGCGCCGCGGCGGATCATGTCCGCCAGATCGCGGTTGGTGGCGCTGACCACGCCGAAGTTGACGGGGATGCGCCTATCCGAACCCAAAGGCTGTACTTCGCGCTCTTGCAGCGCGCGCAGCAGGCGCGTCTGCAAGAGCAGGGGCATGTCGCCGATTTCGTCCAGGAACAGAATGCCCCCATGGGCCTCGCGCAGCCGTCCCAGCGCGCCTTCGCGCCGGGCGCCGGTGAAGGCGCCCGCCTCGTAACCGAAAAGCTCGGATTCGATCAGGCTTTCCGGCAGCGCGCCGCAGTTGACCGCCACGAACGGACCCTGCCGCCAATCGCTGCGGTCATGCAAGTGCCGGGCGAATATTTCCTTGCCCGCGCCGGTTTCCCCCTGCAGCAAAACCGCCATGCCCGCGTTGAGCGCGCTGATGGCATGCGCCAATGACTTGTCGGCTTCGGGGCTGAGCGGCGGCAGGGCGCTGCGGATGACTGCGGCGGGGGCCGCGGGGGTTGCCGGCGGGACGGGCCGGCTGTCCGGGTTCGGCAGCCCGCCACGGCGGGTTCCGTGCCGCAGCGTACCCAGCAGCGGCAGCCCGCTTTGGGTGCGCAGGCGGCCCGGTTCGCGTTTCAGGGCTTTCCATCCGTCCAGCCAGTCATCGACCGGACTGTCGAGCAGGCCCCAGTCGGTGGCCAGCAGGCGCAGGGCCGCATCGTTTGCGCCGACGATGCGTTCGCCTTCGATGAGCAAGATGGCGCGCTCGACGGACTCGAGCAAAGAGGGCTGCTGCTGGAAAACCAGCCGGTGCAGCCGTGCATCGGTGTTGTCCAGCAGGCGATTGCCGATCTGCTTGGCGCACATCTGGGCCAGGCCCAAGGCGTAGGCGTGCAGCGTGTTTGCCTCGCCCGAGATATCGAGCACCCCGATGACATCGCCGCGCGGCGAGAAGATGGGCGCGGCATGGCAACTGAGTATGGCGTTGCAATCAAGGAAGTGCTCCCCGCCATGCACCCGGATGGCCGTCCCTTCGTAAAGCGCTGTGCCGATGGCATTGGTGCCGCGCAAGGATTCGGCCCAACTGAAGCCGGGGCGAAGCGCGACGCGCTCGGCCTTGTGCAGGAATTCCGTGCTGCCTGCTTCTTGCAGGATCACCCCGCCGGCATCGGCCAGCAGAACAACGCTTTTTGCGCTCGAGACGAGCGCCGCCAGGCTTTCCAGTTCGGGCTGGGCCGCTTCCAGGACATGCGCGTGCTGTTCGCGGCGGGCTTGCAGCTCGCCGGCGGACATGGGATTGGGGTCCGAGTGCAAGGAATAATCAATGGCGGCGCAGCGTTCCCACGAGCGTTTTATGGATGCCGCTGCGCGCAGGGCGGCGCTGTCCAGCAGGGCGCTTGATACGGTGGTCGTCATCGCGTGCATGCCTAGGGTCTCCGTCATGTCGCATTGTGCGTCAGGCTGTGTTGCATTGTGCTGGCAGGCTTGTCGCGTTCTGCGACAAGCCCTTGTTTTCCATGGGGATAATTATTGTTTTTCAGGCGGGGTGGAAACGCCTTAACCATACACCTTTTGCGGGTTGCTGCCTATCGGGCAGGCTGGCCGGGCGGGTTGGCATGCGTATTGCTTGAAGTGAATCAAGACCGGCTTGAGCCGGCCCCTTCCATTCAACTTTCCAGGAGACGCTCAATGGACCTGACTCAACTCAAGTACTTCGGTATCGACGTGGAGTTTCCCTATAAACGCCATTACGAGAACTACATCGGCGGGAAATGGGTGCCGCCGGTATCCGGCAATTATTTTGACAATGTATCGCCGATTACGGGCGAATCTTTCTGCGAAGTGCCGCGTTCGGACGCCGCCGATGTGGCGCTGGCGCTCGATGCGGCGCATGCGGCGCGCAAGACATGGGGCGAAACCTCGGTCACCGAGCGTTCCAATATCCTTTTGCGCATGGCCGACAAGATGGAGCAGCATCTGAAGGTGCTGGCCGTGGCTGAATCGATAGACAATGGCAAGCCGCTGCGTGAAACCATGGCCGCTGATGTGCCTTTGGCCATCGACCATCTGCGCTACTTTGCCGGTTGCATACGCGCGCAGGAAGGCGGGATTTCAGAGGTCGACCACGACACCGTCGCGTATCATTTTCATGAGCCCATGGGGGTGGTGGGGCAGATCATTCCTTGGAACTTCCCCCTGCTGATGGCGGCCTGGAAGCTGGCCCCGGCACTGGCTGCGGGCAACTGCGTAGTCATGAAGCCGGCAGAGCAGACCCCGGCCTCCATCCTGGTCCTGATGGAACTGGTGGGCGATCTTCTGCCGCCGGGCGTCGTCAATATTGTGAACGGTTTCGGCAAAGAGGCCGGCCAGGCGCTGGCCAGCAGTGATCGTATCGCCAAGCTGGCGTTTACCGGCTCCACGCCCACCGGCAAGCATATTTTGCACGCCGCCGCCGACAACCTGATTCCCACGACCGTCGAACTGGGCGGAAAGAGCCCCAATATCTTTTTCGCCGATGTGATGGACCAGGATGACGCCTTTTTCGACAAGGCGCTGGAAGGGCTAGCCATGTTCTCGCTGAACCAGGGCGAAGTCTGCACATGCCCGTCGCGCGTGCTGATCCAGGAATCCATCTACGACAAGTTCATCGAGCGCGCGGTCAAGCGGGTGGAAGCCATCAAGACGGGGCACCCCCTGGACAGCAAGACCATGGTGGGCGCGCAGGTGTCGCAGGTGCAAATGGACAAGATCCTGTCCTATATCGATATCGGACGCCAAGAGGGCGCCCAATGCTTGACAGGCGGCGCGCGCAACGCGCCGGGCGAAGGGCTGGATGGCGGGTTCTACATCAAGCCTACCCTGCTGTTCGGCGACAACAGCATGCGCGTCTTCCAGGAAGAAATCTTCGGACCGGTGGCCTCTGTCATGACTTTCAAGGACGAAGAGCAGGCGATCGAACTGGCCAACGACACCTTCTATGGGCTGGGGGCCGGCGTATGGACGCGGGACGGCACGCGTGCCTACCGGATGGGCCGGCAGATACAGGCGGGCAGGGTGTGGACCAACTGCTATAACCTGTATCCGGCCCACGCCGCGTTCGGGGGCTACAAGAAATCCGGCATCGGCCGCGAAACCCACAAGATGGCGCTGTCGGCCTACCAGCAGACCAAGTGCCTGCTGGTCAGCTACAGCCCCAACGCCCTGGGTTTCTTCTAGGCCAGGGCTGTCCGGTCTTGGGGCGGCCCGCTGCCGCAAGGCCGGGTTCCCGCCTGGGCAACTTGCCCGCTCCAGCGGTATCGGAGCGGGCATGGTTTTGCTTTATGATCGAAGCTGGCTACCCCTAGGGGGCGGGCGGCGCCTGCCCTGCAACGACGGAAACTGAAACATGAATGTATCGATCGATCTGAATTGCGACATGGGCGAGAGCTTCGGCGTCTGGACAATGGGGCAGGACGAAGACATCTTGCCCTATGTGACCTCGGCCAACATCGCCTGTGGCTATCATGCCGGCGACCCGGCCACCATGCGCAAGACCGTGGCGGCCGCGATCCGGCACGGCGTCGCATTGGGCGCTCACCCGGGCTTGCCGGACCTGGCGGGATTTGGCCGGCGCAACATCGACATCAGCCCCGAGAATGCCTACGACATCGTGGTCGTGCAAGTGGGGGCGCTTGCGGGTGTGGCAGCCAGCCAGGGCGCCCGGCTGCATCATGTCAAAGCGCATGGCGCGCTGTACAACATGGCGGCCAAGAACCGCGCGCTGTCCAAGGCCATTGCGCAGGCCGTCTACGACGTCGACCCTGCGCTTGTCCTGTATGGCCTGGCCTCCAGCGAACTGATACAGGCCGGCCAGGAAGCGGGCCTGGCCGTTGCCCACGAAGTCTTCGCAGACCGCACTTACCAGGCGGACGGTTCATTGACCTCGCGCAAACAGCCTGATGCCATGATTGAGGATCCCGACGTTTCCATACGCCAGGTCCTGCGCATGGTCACGGAAGGCAAAGTCAATACGCTGCAAGGCGGCGACATTCCGGTCAAGGCCGATACATTGTGTATACATGGCGATCAGGCCGGCGCCGTGGTGTTTGCCCAGGCCATCCGCGCGGCCCTGGAAGCAAACCGGATCAATGTCCGCCGGGTGGGCGGCGACGCCGCGTAGCCAGGCCTACCTGACGATGCGCCGGGCGAACAGATGCACCGCCATGCCAAAGACCAGGCCCCAGAAAGCGCTGCCGATGCCCATGAATGTCAGGCCCGATGCGGTGCAGATAAACGTGACCAGCGCGGCCTCGCGGCCTTGTTCTTCCGCCAGGGCGCCGGCCAGGCTGTTGGCGATGGTGCCCAGCAGGGCCAGGCCGGCAATGGCGGCGACCAGTTCGGTGGGGAAGGCGGCGAACAGGCCCACGACGGTGGCGCCGAAAATACCCGTGGCCAGGTAAAACACACCCGCCCAGATCGCCGACCCGTAGCGCTTGGCGGGGTCCGGATCGGCGTCCTTGCTCATGCAGATCGCGGCGGTAATGGCAGCCAGGTTGAATGAAAACCCGCCGAAGGGACCCAGCAGCAAGCCTATTGCGCCGGTCCAGCCGATAAGGGGCGACGCCGGCGTGTTGTAGCCGTTGGCGCGCAGCACCGCCAGCCCGGGGACGTTCTGCGAGGTCATGGTCACGATGAACAGCGGTATGCCAACGCCGATCAGCGCCGACAGCGAAAATTCCGGAGCCATGAACAAGGGTTGTGCCGGCGTCCAGCTCAGGGTGTCCAAGTGCAGGAGCCCCAGCGCGCCCGCGCATGCGATGCCCACGGCCAGGGCAAGCGGCACGGTATAGCGCGGCAGCCAGACCCGGCCCAGCACAAATGTGATGAACATCAGCCCCACCATCAGCCATTGGGTTTGCATGGCGGTAAACAGATCCATGCCGAACCGGATCAATATGCCCGCCAGCATGGCCGCGGCGATATGCCGGGGCATGGTTTGCATGAGTTTCTGAAACCATCCGGTCATGCCGCTCAGCGTGATCAGCAAGGAAGAAAAAAGGAACACGCCGATGGCCTGGCTCATGCTCAGCCCCTGCAGGCTGGTGACCAGCAGCGCCGCGCCCGGCGTGGACCAGGCGGTAAGCACCGGGCTGCGATAGCGCAATGACAAGCCGATGCAGCTTGCCCCCATGCCGATGCCCAGCGCCCACATCCACGAATTCAGCTCGGCGGGCGTTGCGCCCGCCGCTTGCGCGGCCTGGAAAATAATGGCTACCGAGCTGGTATAGCCGACAAGCACGGCGATGAAGCCGGCGGAAATATGCGAAATCCTGAACCAGTTGCCCACAGGTGCCTCGGCCGTTTTTTCTATTGTCATGCAAGGAATAATATGAAGGTGGCTATGCTAGCACTGTCTGTTGGCAGTGGGAAATACGGGGCATGGCAGCGGGGACGGCGCATGGAAAATAACCCTGATTTCGACAGGGATGATCATTTATTTTTAATGTTATGTTATAACATTTCAGTTTTTGATTATTCCAATAAGGGGAAAAGAATGTCCTTCAGGCTTCATCCGCTGGCCGCCATGCTGGCGCTGGCACTCGGTCCCGGCATGCCGGCTCACGCGCAGGACGCTTCCGCAGCGGACGGCGCCGCCGTCCAGTCGCTGCCGTCCATCACCATATCGGCCAGTCCTTTAGGCGCAAGCCGCGATGCCATGGGCATGCCGGTCGATGTGCTGGATGGATCGAATCTGGTCCTGAAGCGCGAAGCCACCTTGGGAGACACGCTGAACGGCCTGCCGGGCGTGCATGCCGACACGTTTGGCGCGGGCGCCAGCCGGCCGGTGATCCGCGGGCAAACCGCGCCGCGGGTCAAGGTCCTGTCCGACGGGTCCGAACTGATGGACGCCTCGGGCGTGTCCCCCGATCACGCTATTACCAGCGAACCCATGCTGGCCAGGCGCATCGAGGTCTTGCGCGGGCCATCGACGCTGCTGTATGGGGGCGGGGCGATAGGCGGGGTCGTGAATGTGATGGATGACAAGATTCCCGTAGCGGTTCCTGAAAACGGCGTCGAGGGGTTTGCCGAGCTAAGGGGGTCGACAGGCTCCGGGGAGCGCGCCGGCGCATTCGGGCTGACGGCCGGGCAGGACAACTTCGCGATTCATGTCGAAGGGCTGAAGCGGCGATCCAAGGATTATCGGGTGCCGGGATGGACGGATGGGCGGCTCGCGGGCTCGTATGAGGAAAGCACGACGGGCAGCATAGGCCTGTCGTGGATAGGCAGCCGCGGCTATGTTGGCGTCGCGTACACCAACACCGAGAGCGAATACGGTTTGCCCGGCCACGAGCATGAATATGAATCGTGCCATCCGCATGGCAGTCATTTGCATTGCGGCGGCCACGATCATGGCCATGGGCATGATCATGAAGAACACGAAGACGAGCACGAGCACGAGCACGATCATGCGGCGCCGTTCGTGCGTTTGAGAACGGAGCGCATCGACTTGCGGGCCGAAGTCAGGGAACCGTTTGCGGGCGTTCGCAAAATCAGGTTTCGCAGCGGCTTGACCGATTACCAGCATAAGGAAATAGAAGGGCATACTGTCGGTACGACCTTCAAGAACCGCGGCTACGATGCTCGCCTGGAACTGGAGCACGAGCCCATTGCAGGGTGGCGCGGCGTGCTGGGCCTGCAGGGCGCGCAGAGCAATTTCAGCGCCTTGGGCGAAGAAGGTTTCCTGCCTAAATCAGACACCAGGACGATGGGCCTGTTCCTTCTGGAAGAGTACCGCCTGGAGGACTGGAGGTTTGAAGTGGGCGCGCGCCATGATTGGCAAACGATCAGCCCCGAGGGCGGATTGCCGCGTTCCCGGCTGGGCGGCACATCGGTGTCGGGCGCAGCCATCTGGGAGTTTGCGCCCGAATACGCCTTGTCCCTATCCGCATCGCGCTCGCAGCGATTGCCGTCGGCTCAGGAACTCTACGCGGACGGTATCCATCTGGCCACCAATACGTATGAACTGGGCAACCCGGACCTGAAGCAGGAGACCTCGCAGAATATCGACCTGACCCTGCGCAAACATGCCGGCGATGCACGCTTTGCTGTGAGCATATTTCACAACCGGGTCAAAAATTACATCTATGCCAACACGCTGGATCGGCATGAAGACTTCCGCTTGATTGAGTATACGCAGCGCGATGCCGAATTTACGGGCATCGAAGGCGAAGCCAGCTACCGCTTCAATCAGCATATGACGGCAGGCGTGTTCGGCGACCTGGTGCACGGCAAACTCAAGGGCAGCGGCGGCAACTTGCCGCGGATTCCCGCTGCGCGCGCCGGCGCGCGCCTGATGGCGAACTGGCAAAACTGGTCGGGTCATGTCGAAGCCTATCGCGTCCTTCGTCAAGACAGGCTGGCGGATTATGAAAGCGAGACCCCGGGCTACAACATGGTCAATGCGGGCGTGGCTTACGATGGACGCACAGGCGGAACGGACTACACCGTTTACCTGCGCGCCACCAATCTGTTTGACCAGCGGGCATTCAATCATGCGTCCTTCCTGTCGTCGGCAGCCCCTTTGCCGGGGCGCCGTGTGATGCTGGGGCTGCGGGTCGAATATTGATGCCGCCCTGCCGCCCGGCATGATACTTGCTGTCGCTTTTCGTATTGAATGTCTTTTTCCGGTTGACATGGATAGGGAGAGCAATGATGCGTAGCGGGCGGCAAAACATAGCGCTGGCGGTGGCCGCTGGCATCAGCGCCTTCCTCGGGCTGGCGCTGGCCGCCGGCGGCGGTTGGCTTATTGCCTTGGGCGGGTCTTGGTATTACCTGATTGCGGGCCTTGTGCTCATCGCCGTTGCGGTGCTGTTGATTCGGCGCCGAAGCGAAGCCCTCTGGCTTTATGCATTGCTGATTGCCGTAACGCTGGCGTGGGCTGTGTGGGAGGCCGGCCTGAGCTGGTGGCCGCTTGCCGCGCGCGCCGACCTCTTGTTCCTGCTGGGTTTGTTTCTGCTGACGCCGTGGGTGACCCGTCCGCTTGTTCATCGCCAGCGCTCGACTGAGGCAGCGCGCGAGCAATACGCCCCTGCGGTGCGCCGCGCCGTCTTGCCGCTGGGCTTGGCGCTGAGCCTGTTGGCCGTGGTAAGTATTGCCACGTGGTTTGTCGAGCCCCAGCAGATCAAAGGCATGTTGCCGGGCAGCCGGGTACAGGTCGCTGCCGATGCTCAGGGCGTGCCGGCGGGGGAGTGGCACGCATACGGCCGTGACGGATTCGGCCAGCGGTATTCGCCGCTGACCCAGATCACGCCCCAGAACGCCGATCAGCTGGAAGTCGCCTGGCATTACGAGACAGGCGATATGCGGGGGCGGGAAGGGGACCCGGAAGAAACCACGTTTGAGGTAACGCCCTTGAAGATTGGCGATCGGCTTTATTTCTGCACGCCGCACCAATCGGTGATTGCGCTGAACGCCACGACAGGCCAGGAAATCTGGCGCTACGACCCGCAGATACAGGGGGAGCTTGCATTGCAGCATCTCACCTGCCGCGGCCTGTCTTATCATGCAGGCCAGGCAAGCAGCGCCGGGGCGGGCCCGGACTTGCCCGAGGCATCCAATGACAAGGTGCCGGCGCCGCCAGGACAGCCGGTTGCGGCCCAGGATGGCCAGACCAGTGAACAATGCCAGGACAAGCTGTTCATGCCGACGGCGGATGGCCGGATCATTGCATTGAATCCCGATGATGGGACCGTTTGCCAGGATTTCGGCGGGGGCACAGGGCAGATCAACTTGTGGGCCAATATGCCCAACGTCAAGCCGGGCGGCTACTACTCGACTTCGCCGGTGGTGGTCACCGAGTCATTGATCATTGTCGGCGGCACGGTGCTGGACAACGTGTCCACGCAAGAACCGTCAGGCGTCATCCGGGCCTTTGATGTCAATACGGGTCAATTGGTGTGGAACTGGGATCCGGGCAATCCCGAGTCAACGGAGCCGATTGCCGCCGGCGATACCTATACGGCCAGCTCGCCCAACAGCTGGTCCATTTCCAGCGTGGACGAGAAGCTGGGCATGGTCTATGTCCCTTTTGGAAACCAGCCGCCCGACCAATGGGGCGGTGAGCGCACGGCATCGGTCGGCCGCTACTCGTCCGCAGTCGTGGCGCTGGATCTGGCCAGCGGCAAAGAGCGCTGGCATTTTCAGACAGTGCACCACGACTTATGGGATTACGATGTGCCATCGCAACCCAGCCTGATCGACCTGAGCATTGGCGGAAACACCATTCCCGCCCTGGTTCAGCCCACCAAGCAAGGCGAGCTCTTTGTCCTTGACCGGCGCTCCGGCGAACCCGTCCTTCCCGTGCATGAAGCACCTGTTCCACAAGGCGCGGCGAAAGGAGACACGACGGCTGAAACCCAGCCGGTTTCGACATTGTCGTATGACCCGCCCAAGCTGAGCGGGGCCGATATGTGGGGCGCCACGATGATAGACCAGATGGCCTGCCGCATCCGTTTTCAGCAGTTGCGGTACGAGGGCCGCTACACGCCTCCTTCGGAGCAGGGCACCCTGGTGTATCCGGGTAATTTTGGGGTATTCAACTGGGGAGGCATTGCTGTGGATCCGCAGCGGCAGATTGCCTTTACCACGCCGACTTATCTGGCGTTCGTGTCCAGGCTGGTGCCGCGTGCCGACGACGAAACGCTGTATGTGCAGGGCGGAAATCGCCCGCAGAACAGCCTGCCCAGCCTGAACGAAAATTTCGGCGCGCCTTTCGCCATAGAGCTGAGCGCTTTCACTTCTGCGCTGGGGCTGCCTTGCCAGGCGCCGCCCTGGGGCTATGTGGCCGGGGCCGACCTGACAAGCGGCGACATTGTCTGGAAGCACAAGAATGGCACGGTGATCGATAGTTCGCCCTTGCCCCTGCCGTTCAACATGGGGGTGCCCAACCTGGGGGGCCCGATGTTGACGGCCGGCGGCGTTGCTTTTCTGTCGGGCACGCTTGACTATTATGTGCGTGCCTACAATGTATCCAACGGCGAACAGCTCTGGGAAAGCCGCCTGCCGGCAGGCGGGCAAGCCACGCCCATGACATACATCGGCGAAGACGGCCGCCAATACGTGCTGGTGGTGGCGGGCGGCCATGGTTCGCTGGGAACCAAAGCGGGAGACGATGTGATCGCCTATGCCTTGCCTCAAAAGTAGTCAGGCGGCCCAGGGTTCCACCCTGCATGCCTTTGCTTTCCTCTATCGATTTTCCATGGATGGTAGTGAGCGTTGTTTGCCCAAAGAACCTCACACCAGCATGGAGTCCGGGCTTGAGCCAAGAGTTAAATTGATATCCCCAAAGTTATACACAGATTGTGGGGATAAATTTGTGTCATGATGGCGCAGCGCTCAATTCCGGATTCCTCATGAAAAAGACCGACCTTGAAAAAAACAAAGCCCTGAAGTTAATGGGCAAGCTTAAAGCGGCAACGCCGCCTGGACGCTATGCCGGCACGGCGCCCGTATTGGATCGCCGCGAGCAGCGCCGATTGGACCAGGCCGCCGGCCTGGTGCCGTTTCCGGTCAAACTGCAACAGCCCTTGATCGACGCCTTGCGTGCCCGAGCGGCAGCCGAGGGCATGAGTATCAACGAACTGACCAACGCCTTGCTGGCCAGCGCATTGAAGGAATAGCGTGATAACGGCGGCTAGGTTTCTTGAACAGAAGGAAGGGGCGGGCTATGGGGACCCGCGCTGGCCTCCGCTTCGCTGATCAGCCAGCGGCGGAACTGTTCCAGCTTGGGGTCATTTCGTTTCGATGGCGGATAAACCAGGCAATAAGAGTCGCCGCTGTAGAACGGGATCGGTAATGGCATGACCAGACGGCCATTCGCGATGTCGTCTTCCACCAGCAGGCGCGGCACGAGCCCGATGCCCAGGTGGGCAATGGCGGCTTGCGCAATCATATAGAAATGTTCGAACCTGGGGCCCGCGCCGGCATCCAGGCCGCTGACGCCCATGGCCTCGAACCACTCCCGCCATTTTCTCGGCCGTCTTGTTTGCTGCAGCAAAACGTGCTCTTTCAGGTCCGCGGGGGCGGTGATAGGGGGATGCCGGTTCAGGTAGGCGGGGGAACATACTGCGACCAGGTCGCGGCCAACCAGCGATTCCGAGAGCACATTCGCCCAATCATTGGAGCCGTAATGGAAGGCGGCGTCGAACTCGTCCTGTTCGAGATCGAATGGGATGTCCCGCGTCGATAGATTGATGACGATGCCGGGGTGCGCTTCATTGAAGCGCGCAAGCCGGGGAATAAGCCATTTCGTCGCGAATGCGGGGGCGGTGGCAATCCTTAATGCGCCGCCGCGTCCTTTATGGGCAAGTAGCGTGACCGTGGCTTCCTGTATTTGGCCAAGCGCGCCTCTGACTGCCTCGGCATACTGCTGTCCGGCATCGGTCAGCACGAGCCGCTGCCGCACCCTTTGGAACAGCAGCAGACCCAAGGATTCCTCCATCAGCGCTATCTGCCTGCTGACCGCGCTCTGGGTAAGGTGCAATTCCGCTGCGGCTTTCGTGAAGCTCATGTGTCTTGCCGAAGCTTCAAATGCTCTTAATGAGGACATGGAGGGTATATGCCAGGACATTTCTCAAGTTTATGACTTTATCTCATGACTGTCCAAGTTTTTATCGTTTGGAGGCCTGCTCGATGGGCCTCTAGAATGTGTGCAGCAGCAAGGTATACGTATAAATCGCTGCCGCCGGTGCCGGCAATAATATAGGAGATAAACTCATGAGTTTTACAGCATTTCTTAGGGCGGGGCGTCGTTTCGCCATCCTGGGCTTTGCAGGCTGCTTTGCATTGGCTTTCGCCAGCACGGCCTCTGCCCAATCCACCTATCCAAATAGGCCAATCACCATCGTTGTCCCGTTTTCGCCCGGCGGCGGTACCGATGCCATGGCCCGCGCAGTGGGCGCCAGGCTGCAGGCTCAAATGCACACGCCGGTGGTCGTTGATAACCGGCCCGGGGCCGGGGGGACAATCGGGGCTGCGTTTGCGGCCAGTTCGGCTCCCGATGGCTATACGCTGTTGATCTTGAATCTCGTCCCGCATACATCCTCCAAAGGGCTTTACAAGAACCTTCCATTCGATCCCGTGAAGAGCTTCAGCGCGCTTGGGCTCGTTGGCGATACCCCCTATGTCGTGGCCGTCAATCCGAATGTGAAGGCGAAAACACTCCAGGAGTTCGTGGCGCTTGCGAAAGAGGAGCCGAATAGCCTCAATTATGGATCGTCGGGCGTTGGCGGGGTGAGCCATCTGAGCACGGAGTTGTTTCTGAGCTCGGCGGATATACAGCTGACACATGTTCCCTATAAAGGGGACGGCCCCGTTGTGACGGATTTGATTGGTGGCCAGATCGATGTCACTTTCGGTAATGTGCTGGCCCTGCTTCCTCATATACGCGCTGGAAAATTGCGTGCGCTTGCCGTGACGGGTGACGCGCGGTCTTCAACGATGCCGGATGTGCCCACGGTCAAGGAATCGGGCTATCCGGACTACGTCGTCGTCGGGCAGTTCGGTTTCGCTGTCCCGGCCGGAACGCCCGATGCGGTTATTGAGCGGCTGAATCATGAGTTGGTGCAGGCGGTGAAATCACCGGAGATCGAGGAAACTTTCTCCCAGCAAGGCGTGACCAGCCGCAGCTCGACCCCTGCGGAAATGCAGGAAATGATGGTTGGCGAGCAGAAGAAATGGATGAAGATAGTCAAAGACGTAGGCATAGAGCCGAACTAGCTCGCCATGCGTGTGACCTCTGGATGGGCGGATAGTTGCCATTGCATTTTAGGACAGGGATGGGGTAGATGACCGCTACGATAGAAACGGTTGACACGGATGTACTGGTGCTGGGCGGCGGGCTTGCCGGCTTCAGGGCGGCAAGCGCCGCAAAGCGCTCGGGCGCCAGGGTGCTTATCGCTTACCAGGCCAGGGGGGCGTCGCAGCACATCATCGGTTTCAATGTTCCGCGGGAGGATGCGGAATCGCCTGATTCGATTGCCGCCTATGCGCGCGACACGGTCGAAGGCGGATACGGCATCAACGACAGGCGCCTGGTTGACGTCATGGCGGTCCGCGCCGCCGCGGCCCTGCGTGAACTGATTGACATCGGTGTGCCGCTGCAGCGCGATGGCGGCGCCATCGCTCGCCGACATTTATCTGGAAACACATTTGCCCGTTCCGTTTATCATCCCAACGGCATTGGCCGCCTTGCCCTGGACCGCTTGATTGAACTGTCCGGCGAGCACGGGATACAGAAGCTTTCGGGCTGGAAAGCGATCAGCCTTCTTCAACATGCCTCTTCTGTCGTCGGTGCATTGCTGTGCCGGCGGGACGGGTCGCAGCCGGTGGCTGTGCGGGCGGCCTCGACCGTGCTGGCAATGGGGGGCGTGGGGGCCATATTCGGAAACAGCACATACCCTCCGGATATCACGGCTGATTCATATGCTTTCGCGCTAGACAGCGGGGCGACGCTGGTGGATATGGAGTTCGTGCAATTCGAACCGACAGTCATCGTTGAACCGGGTCCCTGCTGCGGCATGGAAATGCCAACAGCCATGTTCGCCGACGGCGCCACATTGCGGAACAGGCTGGGGCAACGCTTTATGCTGGCGCACAACCCTGGGCACGGTGAAATGCAAATAGAGAAAGCCAAGATCGCGCTGGCCATTCAGGCGGAGGCCATGGCGGGGAGGGCGGAAGAAGGGGGTACTGTCCTTTTTGATACGTCCGGCATCCCCGCAGCGCGCCTCGAAAGCTATATGGCGCATTGCAAGCGATTGAGGCTTGCTGGAATCGACCCCATGCGGGGACCCATATGGGTCAAGCCGGCCGCTCACAGCCACATGGGAGGCATACGCATCGACGCGAACTGCCACACGGGCGTCGATGGCTTGTATGCTGCCGGGGAAGCAAGCGGAGGCGTACACGGGGCGAGCCGGATAGCCGGTAATGGCGGAAGCGATGCAATCATCTTCGGCGGCGTAGCCGGCGCCGCGGCGGCAGCGTCTGCGGGCTCTCAGGATCTGAGCGGGCTGCCATGGACTGACATCCTGGCCAGGGCCGCGGATAAACTGGCCAGCGTGCCTGTCCGCGCCGATGGACCTCGGCCCGATGACATCAAGAACGCCGTGCGGAAAACGATGCTCGACCATGTCGGCATTGTGCGCACGGAACGTGATTTGCGATGCGCGCTGGACGATTTGCGCGTGTTGCACGACGAGTTGCGTGCGGGCTTGTGCGTGGCCAGGCCTGCGGATCGGGTGAAGGCGCTCGAGGCCATGAGTTTTGTCATGGCGGCAAAGGCGGTTGCCTGCTCTTCTCTTGAAAGGACGGAAAGCAGAGGAGCCCACTGGCGAGAGGACTATCCCGCACGTGATGACGATAAGTGGATGTGTCACGTCAGTGTACGGAAGATCGACGCCGATCAGCTTGAAATCGGCCGTTGCAGTATTGAATGAATCCTGGGGATTTCCTGGGTCTTGCCAACAGGAGGGTGCCATGGCGGTGCTTGTGCGCGAAAAAATTGACAAAGCGGTCGTATTGACGCTGAACCGGCCGGAATCGATGAATGCCTTATCGCATGAATTGGTAGGCCGATTGATCGAAGCGATAAAGGATGCATCGGAAGATCCCGACTGCCGGTCGATTATCCTGACCGGCGCGGGCGATAA
Organism: Pusillimonas sp. SM2304; assembly: GCF_031628915.1. NCBI lineage: Bacteria > Pseudomonadati > Pseudomonadota > Betaproteobacteria > Burkholderiales > Alcaligenaceae > Pusillimonas > Pusillimonas sp. SM2304. The sequence goes on along the minus strand of NZ_JAVLUJ010000003.1, from coordinate 123,381 downwards.
GGCATTTTGCGCCGGTACGGACTTGAAGGAGCGCCGCAGCTTATCGCCTGAAGAGAAATGGGCCCAGAGCCGGGGAGGGTGGAATCTGAACCAGGCCTTATTCAACTCCCCCAAAGCCGTCATTGCGGCGGTGGGAGGATGGTGCCTCGGAGGCGGGTTTGAACTGGCCTTATATTGCGACATACGTATCGCCGCGGACGATGCCCGCTTCGGCTGGCCGGAAATGACCCTGGGCGCTTATCCAGGCAGCGGTGCCGCCTTGATGCTGCCGCGCATCGTCGGGCCGGCCCAGGCCAAGCTCTTGTTCTTTACCGCCCGCCGCATCGATGCCCATGAGGCCTATCGTATAGGGCTGGTCGAGCGTGTCGTATCGCGGCCTGCCTTGCTCGAGGCCGCGCTTGAGTTTGCCGGGGAAGTCGAGCGAACCAGTCCTTTGGGACTCGCGGCGGTGAAGCGGTCCGTCAATCAAGGCAGTGACTTGCCTTTGGACGAGGCCGCGAAGCTTGACCAGATGCTGCGCCGGCCGCTAGAGGGCACACGCGACTATGAAGAAGGCATTCGGGCCCACTTTGAGAAACGCAAGCCGGTTTTCGCCGGCCGTTGAGCCAATGCATGTAAAGGAGCTGGAATTCTAGCCATGAAGTCAACCAACAAGCCACTCACAGGAATCCGCGTAGCGGACTTTACCCGGATACTGGCAGGCCCCTATTGCGCCCAACTGCTCGGCGATCTGGGCGCCGAGATCGTCAAGGTCGAGATCCCCCAGGAAGGCGATCCCCTGCGTACACAAGGGCCGCCGTTTCACGAGGGCAACGGCCTGACCTATTACGCCGCCAACCGCAACAAGCGATCGATTGCTTTGGACATGCGGACTGATCGCGGCAAAGCCATCGCACGGGAGCTATGCCTGAAGGCGGATGTGGTACTGGAAAACTTCCGGCCGGGCGTGATGCAAAGACTGGGGCTGGATTACGACAGCCTTGCGCTGGACAATCCCCGCCTGGTCTATGCAAGCATGTCCGGGTTCGGCGCGGACGGGCCCGACAGCATGAAAGGGGCGTTCGACCTGACGATACAGGCGGTCGGCGGCTACATGAATATCACCGGAGACCGAGGCGGCGCCCCAATAAAAATGGGCACGTCGGCGTTTGACATCATAACCGGGACCAATTGCTATGCGGCTGTGCTGGCTGCGTTGCTGCAGCGCACTGTTTCAGGAAGAGGCCAGCGGATCGAGACCAGCCTGCTTGAATCGGAAGTGGCTTTTCTGGCGAACGCCGCCCTCGAATATTTGATTCTGGGCAGGGAACCCGAAAAGTGGGGGTCCGAGCATGCCCAGCAAGTGCCCTACAAGGCTTTCCGTTCCCAGGATGGCTGGATTGTGATCGGGGCGGGTTTCTCCAACTTGTTCGCGGAGCTGTGCAAGGTCTTGAAGCGTCAAGATCTGATTTCCGATCCGCGTTTCATTGAACTGCAGGACCGGGTCAACAATCGGGACGAACTGTACGCGATTCTGGATGCGGAAATAGTCCGGCATCGAACAGAGGAACTGGTCGCCAAACTGGACGCGGCGAAAGTCCCATGCTCGGTGGTAAACAATATGAAAGGGGTTTTTTCGCATCCGCAGGTACGGCATCGGCAGATGGAACAGCGCCTGCATCACGAGCAATACGGCGAAATCCCAACGTTGGGTCCGGCCGTGAAATTCTCGGCATTCGACATCACCGATGGCTGGTCCGCGCCGCCGGTCCTGGGTGAGCATACGCACGAGGTTCTTCATGAATGGCTTGGATATGATCCGGAGCAGGTGGCTGAACTGCGTGATTCGGGCGTCATTTAAGAGCCAGGCCGATCTTTGCATTCCCTGAACTTATCCATTTTCTGTGAAATATATCCATGAGCAAACTTGAAGACAGCACACGGCAGCAACTGAAACACGTCAGCACCGCAACACTATGCACCGCTCTTTTTAAGCGCGGATTGCGCAACCAGTTCATCCAGGATGTTCGCCCGCTCAATACGCAGCTCGAGAATATGGTGGGGGAAGCCTTTACCTTGCGCTATATTCCGGCGCGCGAAGACTTGAACCAGATCGCGGTATTTCGGAATCGCTCCCATCCCCAGCGCCAGGCTGTCGAGCAGTGCCCGGAAGGCGCCGTCCTCATGATAGACAGCCGTAAGGACCCCAGGGCCGCTTCCGCGGGCTCGATTCTGGTATCGCGGCTGATGATGCGCAAAGTGGCCGGCGTCGTGACCGATGGGGGATTCCGCGATTCTCCCGAGATCGCTCGGCTAGCCATTCCCGCGTATCACAATCGGCCTTCGGCGCCGACAAACTTGACACTGCATCAGGCTATCGCCATCAACGAGCCGATTGGTTGCGGGGACGTGGCCGTCTTTCCGGGCGATGTCGTGGTGGGGGATGCGGAAGGGGTCGTTGTGATCCCCGCGCACCTGGCTGACGAGATCGCATCGGAAGCGGCCGCCATGACGGTGTTCGAAGATTTTGTCACCGAGCAGGTCCTGAATGGGGAATCGATTCTTGGCTTGTATCCGGCCACAGAGCCGGCGGTGGAGGCGAAGTTCAACCAATGGCGGGAAGCACAGGGGCGATAGTTTGCCATGGCCCGTGAGTTGAACACGCCTGCACTGACACCCCTTGCCGGGGGCGCGGCTATTGAAAACGATACGCGCAAGTACATCATGCGCGCCAAAGGGGATGCAGTTGCTGCCTTTGACGCCCCACTGAATACGTGGGAGTCACATGTGGCGGATAGGCCGGGGCTATCGCTGTGGTGGTAAGGGCTTTGGGGAAGGAGTACGATTCTTTCCGATAAGAGGGGACCAGCCCCTGCTGATAACGGAGGGGACGATGGGCAAAGAGGAAACGGGTTTTTGGCGGTCGCTGGGGTGGCGAGAATGGGTGGTTATTGCTGCAGCGCTGATGCTTGCAATGGGCGTAGCGGCCATTCTTTCGCCGGGCTTTCGGGGCTTTATCTCTCATAGCGCAACGGCCGCCTGGGTTCAGGCGCTTGGGTCCGTAGGCGCCATTTTCGTGGCGATCGGCGTGGCACGCCATCAAACACTGGAGAGTGAGCGCAAAGCCGCGGAGCAACGGCAGCATGATGCAGCGACCCGGCGTATACAGGCGCAGACAGCACTGAAGTCTATCCGCGCCGAGCTCGAGTCGTATCGCAGCAAGAAGCTTGTTTCAATGGAAGGCATCATTGCCGCGTTGCAAAAAGGGGAAAACCTTCCCGACATCCCGCTGGCCAATAATGATTTTCAAGCCTATAGAAGATCCGCCTATTTTCTGACGCTGCTTGAAGATTATTCGTTAGGACAGCGTATACATGACATGTACGACGACATAGATACGTTCCGTATGAGCTTGGCGTACTACGTACAGCTTCGTCTGGAATACATAGCGGCTTATCAGGCAAACGAGGGCCGCTACGATTCGGCCACATATCTTCCTCTTAAGGCAGCCGACCAAAAATTGACGCGCCAAGCGCAGGATGCCGCTGCTCTGTACGCAGCGCTGCTGGTCAGTCTGGATGCGCTGTTGCTGGAGGTAGCGGCTGCTTGCCGACCCAGCCCCTTACAGGCTTAGCTTCATCCCTTCGTGTGAGGCTGTGAACCCAAGCCGCTCGTAGAATTGCAAGGCATCCGGCCGCTGCTTGTCAGTTGTCAGCTGAACCAGTCCGCAGCGGGCCTCCCGCGCCAAGCCGATGGCGTGCTCAAACAGGGCATGGCCAATCTTCTGGCCACGGTGTTTGCCACTCACGCGAACGCTTTCTATTTGTGCACGGAGCATGCCGCCCCTGGATAGGCCGGGGATAAGCGTCAGTTGCAGCATACCGACCACTTCGGCCCCGAGCACTGCCACAATGATGAAGTTTCCTTTCTGCGCCTGGATTGCTTCGAGCGCCGCAGCATAGGCAGTGAGGTGCTGAACGCCATCACGGTTGGCGCCTAAAGCGTCATCAGAGAGAAGGGTGGCAATCGCCGGAAGATCGGCTTTCTGAGCTTCACGGAAGATAATGTTTGATGTCATTTTATAGCACGGCTATCGGCCCGGTAGCACCGGTGCGCGACACAGGCCTTTTCGCCTGTTGTTGTAAGAACTAGGTGGTCCAGGTGGCGAATCATGAACGGCATTCGAGCAAAGAAAAACGGGCTCTTAATCATTAACGGGGGACAGCGACATTCATTAGACTTGTTTTTGCGAAGAAACATGTTTAATGGAAGCAATGCCGATGTCCCCCGTAAATTCTATCTTAGGAATCAGAGATCTCGTTATTGATCGGGTCGAGCGTGGCCGAGAGATTCATGTGTGGGCCCGGCCAGCCAAGCGCTTGGTGTGCGTACATTGCCAGCAAGGGTCGGTGCGGATTAAGGCGACGCACCAACGTACGCTCAAGCACACCCGTCAGGGCAACCAGTTGATGGTGCTGCATCTGCGCGTGCCCAAGTACCACTGCATTGATTGCAATCGCTATTTTCGTCACCGCTTCGCTGGTATCCGGCCACGGCGCCGGGCCACCGAGGCGTATCGCCTGGAGGTCTTCGAGGCCCACGATGGGGGCGTGAGCCAGCACCAACTGACGCGCACGCACCGGATCGGCAGCGCCACGGTCGAGCGCTGGTATCAATCGTTTGTAAAGCAACGCGTCTCGGAGCTCTCGGGCAGGACCTGCCCCCAGGTGCTGGGCATTGATGAGCACTTCTTCAGCCGCAAGAAGGGCTACGCCACCACGCTGGTGGATCTGCAGCACCACAAGGTGTTCGATGTGGTGCTGGGGCGCTCAGAAGCCAGCCTGCGTGGCTTTCTGAAGCGCCTGCCGGGCAAGGAGCACGTGCGCGTCATTGTGATGGATCTGTCCGAGACCTATCGGCGCATTGCCCAGGAGTACTTCCCTAATGCCATGATCGTGGCCGACCGTTTTCATGTTGTTCGGTTGGTGAACCAGCACTTTCTGAAGCTATGGCAGCAGCATGATCCCGAAGGGCGCAAGAACCGGGGCTTACTGAGCCTGATGCGCCGCCATCACTGGAATTTATCCTCGATACAGAAGGAGCGCCTGCGCCAGTACTTGGCCCAGGAGCCCGTGCTGCAGGCCCTGTACTTTGCCAAGCAGCAACTGAATGGGTTCCTGGTCATGAAGAGTTTGAAGGCCAAGCGGGCTAAGCAGATGCTGCCTAAATTCCTGGCCTTGATCCGCCAGTTTGAGCAAAGCCCAGCTCGGGCCTTGGCTCAAACGCTTAGATCGTGGCTGGAACCCATTGTGCGCATGTGGCGATTCACCAAGTCTAATGGGATCACCGAGGGGTTCCACACAAAGATGGAAATGCTCTCACGCAGAGCGTATGGCTTCAGGAATTTTGAGAATTACCGTATGAGAGTCTTGGCTCAGTGCGGTTGGAATGGTGTAATTAACCGAGTGTGATGAATGCCCATATCCCCCGTTAATGGGGAAGAGCCGAAAAACGGGTTCCCGCTTGACCGGAAACCCGCATGAATACTGGTGCCCCCCCCGTGAGTCGAACACGGCACCAACGGATTATGAGTCCGCTGCTCTAACCAGGCATGAGCTAGAGGGGCGTATCGTTGTTTTTCGTACCAAAAACCAGTCGATAGCCCGCAATTATTACATAAACCGTAAACGCTTGCCTAGCCAATGGGTGGCGTCCTGGCTGCATTGTGCGCACAAGGCTGACTGCGTATTTAAACGATGGTATTGTGGCCGGAAACGGGGCGGCAGGCGCGTGCTTTTTCCGGCCCGGCAATAAGCTACCAAGACAGGACATGGGCGTGCATCAAATCAGAATCGCGGTTTTTGCGTGGGCTTTATGTGTATCGACGGCGTGGGCCGCCCAAATCACCCAGTTCAGCCCCCAGGGGACGGTAGCCAAGGTGGAAAGCATCAAGCTGTCGTTCGACAAGGCCGTCATGGCGTTCGGCGATGGGCAGGCGCCGCCGCCGGTGCACGTTGCTTGTGATGATCCTGATCTGAAAGGCGCTGGCCGCTGGCTCGACGACCGGCGCTGGACGTATGAATTCGCCAGTAATCCGGGGCCTGGCATCAGCTGCCGCATTGAGCTTGACCCTGCGTTTCAGACCCTGACCAATGAGCCAATAGGCGGCAAAACAAGCTTTACGTTTCAGACGGGCGGGCCCATGGTCAGCCAGTCGCGCCCCTATGGCTCCACCATCGATGAGGATCAGGTTTTTGTACTGCGCTTTAACGGCGCAGTTGACCCTAATACCGTGCTGGCCAATTCGCGCTGCCTGGTCGAGGGCCTGGGTGAGGCCGTGCCAGTGCGGGCAATAACGGGCGACGCGCGCAAGCAGATTCTGGAAGCGGTCTACTACTCCAGGAGCCAGGAATGGGATACGCCCGCCACGCAGTTGCTGCAGTGCAAGCGGCGCCTGCCGGCCGAGGCGCGGGTGCAACTGAGCGTGGGCCCGGGTGTGGCGACGCTGGCGACAAACGAACGGGCTGCAGTGGCCAGCACCCAGCCAGAGCTTTTCAAGTACACGGTACGCCCGGCCTTCACGGCAAGTTTTACCTGCCAGCGCGAGAACGCCCGGATGCCATGCACTCCTGTGTCGCCGGTGACGCTTGCGTTTTCCGCGCCTATTTCCCCTGACGATGCCGGCAAGATACGGCTGCAGACGCCGTCGCAAACACTCGAGCCGGACATCGACGACCGCGAGGGCTATCTGGGCGGTTTGTCGCGCGTGCAATTTCAGGGGCCGTTCCCGGAGCAGTCAAGCATGACGTTGACCGTGCCGGAAGGGCTGCGGGATGACGCCGGGCGTGAACTGGCCAACGCCGATCAGTTTCCCTTGTCGTTCCAGACGGCGGCTTTCCCGCCGCTGGTGAAGTTTTCTTCCGGCGCTTTCGGTGTCATCGAACGTTTCGCCAATGTCGATCCGGGCGGCGACGAGGCCAAGGCGCCGGCCAGTGTGCCGATCACTGTGCGCAATGTCGAGGCGGCCTTGGCGGCGCAGGCATCCTCCGTGTCGGCGGGTTCTGTTGGCGACTACGTCACGCGGGACGATCGCGATGTGCTGCAATGGTACGCACGGGTGCTGCAGCTGGAAAACAGCCGCCTGACGGCCAACCAGATCAAGGATGTCATGGCGGGCAAGCGGTTGCGCCTGGAAGACAAGCCGTTGCTGGATACGCGGGGATTCTCGGCGCTGGCGGATCAGGCCGGTGTGCGCACGCTGAAGCTGCCCGGTGTGTCGGCCGAAGACCCCCGGCCGTTCGAGGTGATCGGCGTGCCGCTGCCTGAACCGGGTTTTCATGTGCTGGAAGTCGAGTCCGCGCGCTTGGGGCAATCGCTGCTGGCCTCCGGCCAAGCGATGTATGTGCGCACAACGGCATTGGTCACCAATTTGGGCGTGCATGTGAAAACGGGCCGGGACGATACCCTGGCCTGGGTCACGACGCTGGACGAGGGCAAGGTGGTGCCCGATGCGGCCATTACCGTGCTGGATTGCTCGGGCCGAATGCTTGCCCAGGGCAAGACCGATGCCCATGGCGTCTGGCATCACCACGAGCCGCTGGATGCCCCCGATTACTGCGACGATACGGGGCTGAGCGGTGTGTATGTGTCGGCCCGCATCGATGCCGACCACCCGCAGGCGCGCGGCAAGGCCGATTTTTCCTTTGTTTTCTCGACCTGGAATGACGGCATAGAATCGTGGCGCTTCAATGTGCCCACCGATACGCGGCCCACGCCAACGGTGATTACGCATACGGTGTTCGATCGTACGTTGCTGCGGGCCGGCGAAACGGTTTCGATGAAGCATTTCGTGCGTGTGCAGACGCGCGACGGCCTGGCCTTGCCGGCCAGGCCAGAGGCGCTGCCGGGCAAGCTCTTGATCGAACACCAGGGGTCGGATCAGCGCTACGAGCAGGCCTTGACTTGGCAGGAAACGCCCTCGGGCGGCTTGGCGGCGGCCGGCGAGTTCGCCATTCCGGAAACGGCCCGCCTGGGTGTGTACTCGGTTCGATTGACCGATGACGATGGCGGCTGGTACGGAAGCAGCGAGTTCCGCGTCGAAGAATTCAAACTGCCTCTGTTGACGGGTAGCCTGAAAATCAGCGGCGACGCAGGGGGGGCGGCCCTGGTGGCGCCATCCAGTCTGGATGCCGATGTGCAGATCGCCTATGTGTCGGGCGGTCCGGCAGGGCAATTGCCGGTCAGTATGTCAGGGGTGGTGCAAGACCGGCCGGTCAGCTTCGCCGGCTATGAGGACTATTCTTTCAGCGCGCCCGACGCGGAAGACGGCGACGGCCAATCCGGCGATGAGCAGGGCAAGCAGGCGCTCTTTTTGGATAAACAGGCGCTAGTGCTGGATGCGCAGGGCGGCGGCCGGTTGAATGTGCCGTCCTTGCCGGCGTTCACGCAGCCCCGGGATTTGCTTTTCGAGGCCAGTTTTTCAGACCCCAATGGCCAGATCCAGACGCTGTCGCAATCGGTGCCCGTCTGGCCGGCCAGCGTTCAGGCGGGCCTGCGGGCCGGAAACTGGGTCCAGGCAGGCAAAGAGACCCATGTACACGGCCTGGCCTTGTCCTTGGACGGCCAGCCGCAGGCCGATGTGCCCATCACGATCGCCGCGGTCGCCCACAAGACTTATTCGACGCGCAAGCGCATGGTGGGCGGCTTCTATAGTTACGACAATCATACCGAGACACGTGATCTGGGTACGGTATGCCAGGGGCGCAGCGGGCCGGATGGATTGCTGGAATGCGAGCTGTCCTTGAAGGAGCCGGGATCGATTCAGTTGATTGCGAAGGCCGAAGATGCGCAGGGGCGCGTCTCTGCCGCGGCGTCGACCGTGTGGGTGACAGGCGCGGGCGATTTGTGGTTTGGCGGTGAAAATGACGACCGCATCGATGTCATTCCCGCCAAGAAGGACTGGAAGCCTGGCGAGACGGCCGAGTTCCAGGTGCGCATGCCTTTCCGGCAGGCCACGGCTTTATTGGCCATCGAGCGCGAAGGGGTATTGAAAACGCAGGTGGTGGAGCTGTCAGGCACGGATCCGACCATCAAGGTGCCGGTCGAGGCCTCCTGGGGGCCGAATGTCTACGTGTCGGTGCTGGCTTTGCGCGGGCGTGTGCACGAGGTCCCCTGGCAATCGTTTTTTGACTGGGGCTGGCAACAGCCTGTTGCCTGGTATGACGCGTTTGTGCAAGCGAAGACCAGCTATGTTGCGCCCACGCCTTTTGTCGATCTGGCCAAGCCGTCCTTCCGTTTCGGTTTGGCCGAGATACGGGTGTCGGACGAACAGAATGCATTGGCGGTGCGTGTCAGCGCCGATAAGCAAACCTATCAGGTGCGCGACCAGGCCAGCGTGACCATCGAGGTCAAGCAGCCGGACGGGCAGCCTGCCGCGCACGGCACGGTGGCGTTTGCGGCGGTGGACCAGGCCTTGCTGGAATTGGCGCCCAACGATAGCTGGGATATCTTGCGGGCCATGCGCCAGTTGCGCAGCTACGGCGTTGAAACCGCAACGGCCCAGATGCAAGTGGTCGGACGCCGGCATTATGGCCGCAAGGCTTTGCCGGCGGGCGGCGGCGGGGGCAAGAGTCCCACCCGCGAGCTGTTGGACACGCTGCTGCTGTGGCAGCCTGACGTCCCGCTGGACGAGAACGGCAGGGCGGTGATCAAGGTGCCGCTGAACGACGCGATCACGCGCTTCAAGCTGGTGGCGGTGGCCGACTTTGGGGCGGATAGGTTCGGCACCGGCACGGCAAGCATTGTCAGTACGCAAGACCTGCAGGCCATATCGGGCTTGCCGGCCCTGGTGCGCGAAGGCGATCGCTACGCCGCTGCCGTTACGGTGCGCAACACGACGCAGCGCGCCATGCGTCTGCAGGTAAAGGCCGGCTACCGCGGCAAAGGGGTGCCTTCGGAGGCGCTGGCGCCGCAAGAGATCGAGGTGGCGGCCGGCGCGGCCGGCACGGTCAACTGGGATATCGACGTGCCGGAAAGCAATCTGCTGAACGCGTCCACGACACTTGACTGGACGATTTCCGCCCAAGAGCAGGGCGGCGCTGCGGAGGCCGCGACGGACGCCCTGTCGTTCCGGCAAGTGCTGTTGCCCGCTGTCCCGGTCAGGACGCGGCAGTCCGTCTTGCTGGCTTTGGCGTCGGACAAGCCCGCGGTGGAGTTGCCTGTGTCGGTTCCGCAAGGCGCGCTGGCCGATGCCAACGGACTGCCTCGCGGCGGCCTGCAGGTGCATGTGCAATCGAGTCTGGCCGGTGGCCTGCCCGGCGTGCATGAATGGTTTGCCGATTATCGCTACACCTGCCTGGAGCAGCTCGGTTCCAAGGCCATCGGTTTGCGCAGTGTGTCCGATTGGGAAGAGCTGATGCGCCGCCTGCCCGATTATCTGGATGAGGACGGGCTGGCAGCGTATTTTCCGGGCGCAAGGCGCGGCAACGAAGTGCTGACCGCTTATTTGCTGGCTGCAAGCCACGAGGCGCAAAGCCTGGGCCTGCCTTTCGCCATCCCCGACACGGCGCGGCAAGCCATGATCCGCGGCCTGTCGGCTTTTGCGCAGGGCAAGCTGGTCCGCAATCGATGGTCCCCCGCGCGCGACCTGGACGTGCGCAAGCTGATGGCGCTCGAGGCCTTGTCCCGCTACGAGCAGGTGAACCCGCGCATGTTGAGCAGTATTGCCATCGCCCCTGACCGCTGGCCTACCTCGGCAGTGATCGACTGGCTGGCGCTGCTGCAGCGCGTACCCGGCATACCGGACCAGCAAGCGCAGGCAGCCCGGGCCCGCCAGGTCATCCTGGCGCGCATGGTGGATCGCGGTACGGAAATGGTCTTGAACGACGAGGCGCAGAACGACAGTTGGTGGTTGATGATGGGGCGCGCGTCCAATCAGGCCAAACTGATACTGAACGTTACGGGTCAGCCAGCCTGGGACAAGGATTTGCCCCGCATGGCACAGGGCTTGATGAGCCTGCAGCGCAACGGCGCGTGGCGCACCACGACGGCCAACTTGATGGGAAGCCTGGCCATCGAGAAATTCGCCCGCCATGTTGAGCACACGCCGGTTTCGGGACGAGTACAGGTGGGCATGGCCTCCGGCGGGGAAGCGCAAACGTTCAACTGGGATGCCTCCAAGGCGGCGAAGGATGGCGTGAAGATGCATGACTTCTTCCTGCCCTGGGGCGAACGGCCTGCCGACGCCTTGTCGCTGACGCAGCAGGGGCAGGGCAACGCCTGGGCTACGGTCCGGTCATTGGCGGCCGTGCCGGTGCAGAAAGACACGCAAGCGGGGTTTGCGCTGCAGCGCAGCGTCAAGCCGATCTCGCAGGCGGTGCCCGGGGTGTGGTCGCGGGGCGATGTGTATCGCGTGACCTTGACCGTCGACGCCAAAACCCCCATGACCTGGGTTGTCTTGACGGATCCGATTCCCGCCGGGGCCACCGTGCTGGGCAGCGGACTGGGCCGCGACGCGGGCATTGCAACGCAAACCGAGGATTCCGGCCAGGGCTGGTACGGACCCAGCTTTGTTGAGCGCAGCTTCGAGTCGTACCGTGCGTACTACGACTACCTGCCCATGGGCGTATCGACGGTGGAGTACACCGTCCGCCTGAATACCGCCGGTCAGTTTCAGTTGCCTTCGACACGCATCGAGGCGATGTACCAACCCGATGTCTACGGTGAATTATCGGGTCCGCAGTCGATGACGGTGCGTGCCGAGGCCAAGGATGAGTAAATAGCGGATGTTTGCGATGAAGCGCATGGCGACGGGCATTCTGGCGGGGCTGGGGCTGGCATGGGGGCTGCCGGGCCTGGCGCTGGGCGCGCCCGCCTACCAAGAGGTCAAAGCCCATTACCGGGCTTCCGACATCCTTGTTCTGGACCGCGCCGGACAGCCGCTGGACCGCGTGCGTACGGATTTCGAGAGCCGCCGGGGCGAATGGGTACCGCTGGAAGATATTTCCGTAGCGCTGCAACAGGCGGTGATTCTGTCTGAAGACCGCCGCTTCTACGACCATGCCGGGGTCGATTGGCAGGCCGTTGCGGCGGCGGCATGGGGCAATCTTGCCCACGCCCAGCATCGCGGCGCGTCCACATTGAGCATGCAGTTGCTGGGCCTGATCGACCAGGAATATGGCCGCGGTCCACATGGGCGCAGCATCATGCAGAAAATTGAACAGGCTTTTGAGGCCAGGCGGCTTGAAGCGCAATGGAGCAAGCCGCACATTCTGGAAGCTTATCTGAACCTGGCGGCCTTTCGCGGCGAGCTTGTGGGTGTCGATGCCTTGTCGCATGTCCTGTTCCAGAAACATCCCAGCGGCTTGAATGCGCGCGAGTCCGCGCTGGCCGCGGTCCTGCTCAGGGCGCCCAATGCCAGGCATCCGGTCGTGGTGCAGCGAGCCTGCCAGGTGCTGGTTCAGATGGGATCGCCGCAGGAGTGCAAAGGCTTGAGCGATTTCGTTGCCTTGGCCTTGCTGCGTTCGGCCGGGCCGTGGGCCGGCAGCCGGCAATGGGCGCCACATTATGCGCGGCTGGCCATCGAGCAAGGGCCAGCGCATGCGGGTAGTCCAGAGCAACAGTCCGTGCGCAGCACATTGGACGCCGCCTTGCAGCGCTATGCCGCGCACAGCGTCGCCCGCCATGTCAAAGAACTGGGCATGGCAAGCGTACGCGACGCTGCGGTGGTGGTCCTGGATAACCGCTCGGGCCAAGTCCTGGCTTATGTGGGCTCGTCGGAGGATTTGTCCGCGGCGCCGCGCGTGGATCACGCGCGTGCCTTGCGGCAGGCGGGCTCTACGCTCAAGCCCTTTCTGTATGCGCAGGCCATCGAGCAAGAACGACTGACCGCGGTGTCCCTGCTGAATGACGGGCCGCTGAACCTGCCGACGGGTAATGGGCTGTACATACCGCAGAACTACGACAAGCATTTTGCGGGCTGGGTCAGCGTGCGTACCGCCCTGGCGTCATCGTTGAACATCCCGGCGGTGCGCGCCTTGCTGATGGTGACGCCCGATGCATTCGCGCGCCGGCTGGTCCGCCTGGGCGTGCCGCTGGATCAAAGCGGCGATTTTTACGGCTATAGCCTGGCCTTGGGCAGCGCCGACGTGACCCTGTTGAGCCTGACCAACGCCTACCGGGCGCTGGCCAACCTGGGGCGGTATTCCCCGCCGCGGTTCTCGGATACGCCGGCGGCCCAGGGGCAGGCCCAACAGCTCATGCCGCCCGGCGCGGCGTGGATTATCGGCGACATTCTGTCGGACCGGCAGGCCCGGGCCCGCACCTTCGGACTTGACAGCGTGTTGTCCACGCCTTTCTGGACGGCGGTCAAAACAGGCACCAGCAAAGACATGCGCGACAACTGGTGCCTCGGCTGGTCGCAGCAGTACACGGTGGGTGTATGGGTGGGCAACAGCGGCGGCGCCAGCATGCGCGACGTCTCGGGCGTATCGGGGGCGGGTCCCATTTGGCATGACCTGATGAATTATCTGCACCGCCACCGGGGCAGCGTCCAAGCGCCCGCGCCGGCGTCGGTCAGTCAGGCCCGCGTTTGGTTCGAGGATCATATTGAACCCGCGCGGCAGGATTTTTTCCTGGGCGACACGGCCGTGACGCAGGTGAGCCTGGCACAGGATTATGTCCAGCCGGGCCAGGGTTCGCCGCTGATCAAAACCCCGGCCGACAATACGATACTGGCGCTCGACCCCGATATCCCGGCGGGCCATCAGCGGGTGCGGCTGCAGGCCGCCAACGTGGCGGCAGGGGCGGCGGCACACGTCGCTTGGCGTGTCGACGGACGGACGATAGGCCAGGGCGGCACGGCGCATTGGACGCCAAAGCCGGGCAGGCACCGCATCGAGCTGCTCGATGAACAGGCTCGTGTCCTGGATAAGGTGCACGTGGACGTACGGGGCGGACGGCTACAATAACGGCATGCCAGTACGTCTCAGAACAAATTGACAGATCTTGACTTAGATTCTTCTGCGCACCTCGTTAAACTTTATTCATCGTTGTATTGATTCACTGAAGGGGAGTTTTCATGATTAAGGTAAGTACGCTAGGCCGCATTCTTGTGCCATTCAGCTTGGTCTTGTTGGCCGCCTGCCAGACGACGCCTGGCACGGGAACCGCCCAGGCCCCTGGTACTACCAGCCCTGCCACCGAGACGCCGGAGCCTGAAACCAGCATCCAGGCTCAACAGCAAGGGGCGCCGGTCGCCGTGTTCCTGGCCGATACGACCATTCAAGCAGGCTGGACCCCCGTCAACATCCAGTCGGGCACCTTGTACGTGAACCCTCAGCCCATCATCACCCGGGACGATCTGGCCGGCATACAGGCAGGCGCCAATAAAGACGGCGAAGGCCTGCTGGCGCTGGAACTGAATGACGAAGGCAAGAACAAGGTGGCCGAGGCCACGACCCAGAATCCCAACAAGCGATTGGCTCTGGTGGTCGGCCGTACGATGCTGGCCGCGCCGGGTTACAACACGCCCGTCACGACGGGGCATCTTGTGTTTGCAGTGGGTACCGAAGCCAATGCAACGGCGGCCGCGCGCGCGATCGCCGGCGTGCCGCCGGGCGCGGAGTCCGGTGCGGCGCCCAGCCCCGGAACGGGAGGGGCCGCCAGCGGCACGGGTACGGGTACGCAGTGATGATGTGGCGCGGCTGATCACAGTGCGCTTCAACCATCATGGCAATAAGACGGCACCCTGGCGGTGCCGTTTTTCGTTGCCATGCCACGCAGGCGCGTATCATAGGCAGGTTTCAGGGGTGGGGAATCGATGAATAATCAAAATGCGGAATATGGTGCGTTCCTGGCGCTGGCCAGGATGTTTGTGCTGGGATTCAAGTTTCTGGCATGGTTGAATGGCTTGGGCGTGCTCCTGGTCCTGTCCTGCTCCGTCGGTATTATTGAATTCGGCCTTGCGCCCCAGTGGCTGCGTTTGCCGCTGGCGGCCTTTCTGGCCGGCCTGGCTCTTTGCGCCTTGGGCCTGCTGTGGTCCTGTCCGGCTCAAAGCAGTCTGCTTGATCAGGTGTCATCCGGACGGCTGATCCGGCGTATGCATTGGCTGCCGCTGTTTGCCACGATCCTGGCGTATAGCTTGAGCTTGATCGCTTTTGCGCTCGGGTGCTGGTTTACGCAAACGCTGGCCAGCTTTACCTATCTTGAATAGCCAAGCGTGGCGGATGTTGTATTTTGACGGCAATGACAGAAACTGCTCGTCAATTGTATTGAGTGAAAATAAAATATACGCTTTGCGTATATAACAAGGGTTTTTCCTCATGACTGTCTCGCAACAGGTGTTTCTTCGCGATGCCATGCGCCGGCTGAATCTGACGCGTGATGTATTTGCCGGCCGGATCGGCGTCAAGCGCCGTGCGCTGGACACATGGCTCTTGCCGGAAGGGTCGCAGGAATTCAGGGCCATGCCTGAAGTGGTCAATCGCTTCGTGACGGAAATCGTCGAAAACGAGGCTTTGCTGCAAAAATATGCGCAAAGCGCACAGACCGGGCCGCTACGCAACCGTATCGCGGCCGAAGGCAAGCACCAGTTGTTGTCGGTCGATCAGTTCACGCGCGAATCGGTCGAAGAGTTCTTCCGGATCGCCGATCAGATGCAGCCGATTGCAAGGCGCCAGAAAGTATCGCGCGTACTCGAAGGCGCGGTGCTGGGCAACCTGTTTTTCGAAGCCAGTACCCGTACGCGCGTCAGCTTCGGCGCGGCTTTTTGCCGGCTGGGCGGTTCCGTATGCGATACCACGGGCTTTACGTTCTCGTCCATGGCCAAGGGCGAATCCATCTATGACACCAGCCGGGTCATGAGCGGTTATGTCGATGCCATGGTCATTCGCCATCCCGAAAAAGGGTCTGTGGCGGAGTTTGCCCGCGCAACCAATATTCCGGTGGTGAACGGCGGCGACGGCCCCGGCGAGCACCCCAGTCAGGCGCTGCTGGACCTGTACACCATTCTGACCGAATTCTCGCGTCTGGGAAAACTGCTTGATGGCGCGCATATCGCCTTGGTCGGAGACCTGAAATACGGGCGCACCGTGCATTCGCTGATCAAGCTGCTGTCCCTGTACCGCGGCTTGAAGTTCACCCTGATTTCACCGCGCGGGCTGGAAATGCCTGACTATGTGCTGGAGCAGGCCGGCGCGCGGGGCCACGTCATCGAGCAGACCCACTCGCTGGAGCAGGGCTTGCCAGGCGCCGATGTCATCTATGCCACACGTGTCCAGAAAGAGCGTTTCGCCGCCGAAGAACTCGAAGGCTATACGCCGGACTTCCAGGTGAACAAGGCGATTGTCGACCAGTGCTGCGGGCCCGACGTGATTGTCATGCACCCGCTGCCGCGCGACAGCCGCGAGGGCGCCAATGACCTGAGCGTCGATCTGAATCATGATTCGCGCCTGGCGATCTTCCGCCAGACTGACAATGGCATCCCGGTTCGCATGGCCATTTTTGCCGTGCTGCTGGGTGTGGAAGGGCTGGTGCAGCACTCCCTGCGCGATGTCACCTGGAGCCCGCCGTCCCACATCGGCCCCGACGATAGCGTATTCCACGGAATGGATTGATACGCCTTGGGGCATGGGCCCAAGCGCCCGTGCCCCGAGGCCCTGGCGCTTGGGCGGCGGGGCCTTGGGCCTATGACTGCTTTTCGCCGCCCAATGCCTCGACCAGGCCGGCGATCAGGCGCGACAGCTCGCCCGTCATCAGGGTGAAGTCCGAATCGAACTGCTCGGCCTCGTTGTGCGCCGCGCTGTCCTGGCCTTCTTTCAGGACATCCAGCGGATTGACCCGCTTGATGTCCAGCCCTTCGGTCAGCACGAACGAAACCCGGTCATTCCAGGTCATGGCCAGCCGGGTGCACTGCTTGCCGGCCTGCACATGCTTGCGCACATCGTCGATCTCGACGCTTTGGCGCACGTAGCGCACTGCGGCGCCGCTATCGCTGGTGGAACGCAGCTCGGTATCCTGGTCCAGGGTAAAACCGGACGGCGGCTCGTCGCTGACCAACCAGTTCGTCATGGCCGAGGCCGGCGATTGCTCGACATAAAGTGGAGAGACCGGCAAAGCTTCCATGGCTTTGGCCAGCATGCCCAGGACCTCGTCGCTTTTGGCGGCGGCCGCCGCATCGATCACCAGCCAGTGATTTTGGGTGTCGATCCAGACCCGGGTGTCCCGATAAACGCTGAATGCCTTGGGCAGCAGCTCGTCGGTGACCTGCTCTTTGATTTCCTTCATTTGCTTGCGGCCCGGCTTGAAGCCTTGCTGTTCTTCAATGTCCTGCGCCTTGGCCTTGGCAACCTGGTTGATCACCGTGGTGGGTAGGAGCTTTTTGTCGGCGCGCAGAGTGATCAGGTACTGGCCGTTCTGCGTGTAGACCAAGCCGCTGTCCTCGCGCGGGGCGATCCATCCCAGGCTTTGCATGTCCGTGCTGCCGCCGGGCCGGAAGGCCTGTTTCTCGAGCGCGGCTTCCAGTGTGTCGGCGGTACATGACCACGAGGGGGCAAGGCGAAATATCCTGAGATTCTTGAACCACATATGCAGATGTCTTCTTGAGTTGTCGATGCGACCCAGTTTGCCCGGCAGGCCGGACGTGATCGCAAAAAATGAATGAGCGCTGATTGTAAGCCCATTTGCGCAGCGCAAAAAAATGGCCCGAGTGCCGTAGCGCCGGGCCATCAGAGACACACTGCATTGCGCTAAAAAGGCTCGCGGGGGGCGCAATGCAGGTGATAAAAAGAGCAGCCGTACCGCCAAGCCGGGGGATCAGACGCTTGACGACAGGAAACACAAGCTCTTTCTATTCAGGGAGTGTACCGATCCAGCCTGACGTTAGCCTGAAACCGCCGGCGATCAGGCGTTGATGTCATTGTCTTTGCTTTCCTTGACGAACAGGACGCCGACCACCAGCGTAATGGACGCGATGATGATGGGGTACCACAGGCCATCGTAAATATTGCCGGTTGCGGCGACGACGGCAAAGGCCACCGGCGGCAGGAAGCCTCCGAACCAGCCATTGCCGATATGGTAGGGCAGGCTCATGGAGGTGTAGCGGATGCGGGTGGGGAACATTTCGACCAGCATGGCGGCAATCGGGCCATACACCATGGTGACCATGATGACCAGGAAGGTCAGCAGCAGGACGACCATGATGTAGTTGATTTCCGACGGGTCGGCCTTGGCCGGATAGCCATGGCTGCGTATGGCATCCGTCAGGGATTTTTTCAGTTCCTGCGACCGGGCGGCAAAATCGGCCTTGCTCAAGGCCTGGCCCTCGAATGATGCGAATTCGTCGTTGCCGATGCGTGCCTTGGCCAGGCTGCCGGCGGGCGCCGCCTGATTGGTGTAGTTGACGGCATTGCTGGCCATAAAGGCCTTGAGGATGTCGCAGGAGCTTTTGAACGACGATACGCCCACCGGATTGAACTGGAAGGAGCAGGTCGCGGGGTCGGCGATGATGGTGACGGGTGCGGAAGCCTGGGCTCTTTCCAGCGACGGATTGGCAAAATGCGTCAGGCCCTTGAAGACGGGAAAGTAGGCAACAATGGCGATCAGACAGCCGGCCATGATGATGGGCTTGCGTCCGATGCGGTCCGACAGGGCGCCGAACACCACAAAAAACGGGGTGCCCAGCAGCAAGCCCAGCGCCAGCAGGATATTGGC
Organism: Pusillimonas sp. SM2304; assembly: GCF_031628915.1. Taxonomy (NCBI): domain Bacteria; kingdom Pseudomonadati; phylum Pseudomonadota; class Betaproteobacteria; order Burkholderiales; family Alcaligenaceae; genus Pusillimonas; species Pusillimonas sp. SM2304. The sequence continues at coordinate 104,694 of NZ_JAVLUJ010000003.1, read as the reverse complement.
GGTATTGGGCTCTATGGCCAGGGTTTTGGTCAAGAAGAACAAGGCATAGAATTGGCCGGTGTACCAGATGACCGCCTGGCCGGCGGCCAGGCCGAACAGGGCCAGCAGCACGATCTTCAGGTTGCTCCATTTTCCGAAGGAGTCCTTGATGGGCGATTTGGAGCCGGTGCCGTCCGCCTTGATCTTCCGGAAGGCGGGCGACTCGTTCAGCCGCATGCGTATCCATACGGAAATACCCAGCAAAACGGCGGAGATAAGAAAGGGTATGCGCCAGCCCCAGTCCAGAAAGGCCTCTTCGCCCAGCGACTTCCGTATGCCCAGGACGACCAGCAAGGACAGAAACAGCCCCATGGTGGCGGTAGTCTGTATCCAACTGGTGTAGAAGCCGCGCCGGTTCTGGGGCGCGTGTTCGGCCACGTAGGTCGCGGCGCCGCCGTATTCCCCGCCCAGCGCAAGCCCTTGCAGCATGCGCAGGCCGATCAGAATGACCGGCGCGGCCAGGCCGATCGACGCGTAAGAGGGCAGTACGCCGACCAGGAAGGTAGACATCCCCATGATGAGGATGGTGATCAGAAAAGTGTACTTGCGCCCGACCAGATCCCCCAGGCGGCCGAAGACCAGGGCGCCGAACGGACGTACGGCAAAGCCGGCGGCAAAGGCCAGGAGGGCGAAAATGAAACCGGCGGTGGGGTTGACGCCCGAAAAGAAGTGCAGGGCAATGACGGCCGCCAGCGAGCCATACAGATAAAAGTCATACCACTCGAACACGGTCCCCAGCGATGATGCAAAAATGACCCGTCTTTCCTCCGGGGTCATGGGCCGGTTCGTCGACGCCGGGGCGCCAATAGACGCGGCGCCGGGCTCAACGACCGTTGTCGTGCTATGCATAGTGTCTCCGTGTCGGATTTGTTCTGTTTTTTTGGCTGGCTTATGGCGCCGGTTTTTTTGACATTAAGGGATCTGGCTGACACCAAGCTGACAAAAAGCCTGAATGTGTTGCGGAAATTGCCACAGCACGCCCTAAATGGCTGCCGCAGGGGCGGGCTTGATGCGGTTGAACGTCACGCGTATGCAGGTACCGCCCCGGATGCCGTTGCGGTGCCCCGTCGGCATGAAAGCGACGCTGCCGTGGTGATGCTCGGCGATCTCCTTGACAATGGACAGGCCCAGTCCGCTGCCATCCTCCTGGCTGCCCAGCACGCGGAAAAACCGGTCGAAGACGCGATCGCGGTCTTCCGCTGAAATGCCCGGTCCGGAGTCTTCGACCTCAAGATAGGCCGACAGCGGGTCCCCGCCGGCCCTTACAGTCACCCATCCTGACGAAGCGCTGTACAGCACCGCGTTCTCGATCAGATTGTTCAAGAGCTCAGCCAGCATCATGCGATCGCCGGAAATATGGATGGGGCCGGCTGCGGCCTCGAAACCCAGGTCGATGTTTTTCTGCAGGGCGATGTCGACCCATTGCAGGGACTGCTGCTCCGCCAGCGCATTCAAATCGACATCGGCGGCCGGAAACAGATTCGGGACTTCCGTGCTTTCGGCCTTTGCCAGTGTCAGCAGCTGATTGACCAGGCGGGTGGCGCGCTCTGAACCCAGCACCAGCTGTTCCAGGCTGGCATTGAGCTTGTCGGGGCTGCGCTCGCGCAGGGCCAGTTCGGCCTGTGTCCGCATGCCCGCCAGCGGCGTTTTCAACTGATGGGCGGCGTTGGCCACGAAGCGGCGCTGCGTCTCGTTGGTGGCGGCAAGCCGCAGCAGCAGGCTGTTCATGGCGGCGACCAATGGAACGATTTCAGCGGGTGCCAGCTCGGCGCTGATCGGCGACATATCGTTGGCGCGCCGCGCGCGTATCCGTTCTTGCAGCAGGCTGAGCGGTTCCAGGCCTTGCGTCAGCCCCAGGCCGGCCAGCAGGGCGGCCAAGGGCAGCACGATCAGTTGCGGTGTCAGCATCCCGGTCAGGATTTCCTGCTGCAGGGTTGCACGCATCTGATTGGACTGGGATACGACCATCAGAAAGGGCAGGCCGTTCAGGTCTTTTCCGCCCCAGATGTAGGCGACCCGTATGCTGTGGTTGTCGGCGGTTTCATTGCGCAAGCGCAGCTTGTCCTCTTCATAAGTCCAGTTGTCGGGCAACGGTATGCTGGCGTTCCCGCCCAGTGAATTACCGTTGGCATCCCGGATTTCCCAGTGGATCATGTTGGCGGGATCGCCTTGCAAAATGGTGATGGCCGATGTGCTCAGTTGAATGCCTTCTGCGATTTTTTGCTGCTCCACTTCGTGCTTGAGCATGCGCAGGTGGTCGGCCAGCGCGCGGTCATAGGGGGCGTTGGCAATGTTCTGGGCAATGAAATAAGTAATGACCAGGCCGACGGTCCAGAGCAGGAACAAGGGGCCGAACATCCAGATCATGATCTTGTTCAGCAGGGCGCGGTTGTTTTTCTTGCGCTTGAACAAGCCGAAAAAAAACGGTTTTTCAGCCGGCTCGGTGCCGGCGCTGGTGTCTTTCAGGACTTGCGGGTCGATCAGCATCGGATCGGACACCCATCAGCCCCTGGGCTCAGGCGGCCAGGGAGTCATTGCGGTTTTCGGGTTCCAGGCAGTAGCCCAGGCCCCGAACAGTGACAATCTTGGCGCCGCTGGGTTCTATTTTTTTGCGCAGGCGGTGTATATAGACTTCGATGGCATTGGGCGTGACCTCTTCGCCCCATTCGCAGAGCAGGTCGACGAACTGGTTCTTGCTGATCATGCGGCCGCAGCGCGAAAGAAAGATTTCAAGCAGGCTGGTTTCGCGGGCCGAGAGTTCCAGGGGCTGATCGTCGATATGGGCAATGCGCCCATTCAGGTCGAAGCTCAGATGCTTGTAGCGCAGCACGGTTGTGCCGATGCCGGCGCTACGGCGGGTCAGCGCCCGTACGCGGGCCTCGAGCTCGGACAGCGCAAAAGGCTTGGCCATGTAGTCGTCGGCGCCCAGATCCAAGCCCTTGACGCGTTGTTCCACCGTATCGGCGGCTGTTAAAATCAATACCGGCAGGGGGGTCTGGCGCTGGCGCAACTGGCGCAGCACCGCCAGGCCGTGCAACTGGGGCAGGTCAAGGTCAAGAATCAGCAGGTCGAAGCTTTGGAGCTGCAGCGCGGAGTCGGCGCTGGAACCATCATTGACGACGTCGACGGCATAGCCTTCGTAGCGAAGGGAACGGGAAAGTCCATCGGCAAGAATACTGTCGTCCTCGGCGATTAGAATGCGCATGACAGGGTGGTCGACACTTGGTAAGTAGGCAGGAAGAACCATTTTGGCACCATCGTTCGGGGATGAACAGTCAGGGATAACGATGTAGTGCAGTAGATATCTGTGTATTTATACAGTATAATTTGATGCAATAATTCACTTGGCAATCCGTTGGCCGGCTACGCTTGATGTTGCATAGCCCAAAACATTGCCATCCACAAATGGGCAGCCGGCACCTGGGGTGCTTGTCCGTTTTTATCCATTTTCGCTTTTCAGTCAAGGACCCTACATGGACGACAAAAACAGCAAAGCCGCCGGCGAGCGCAACAAGGCCCTGGCCGCCGCCTTATCCCAAATTGAAAAGCAGTTTGGTAAAGGCTCGGTCATGCGTTACGGCGACGACACTGTTGAGCACGATATCCAGGTCGTTTCCACTGGTTCGCTCGGGCTGGATGTCGCGCTGGGCGTCGGCGGGTTGCCGCGCGGCCGGGTCATCGAAGTCTACGGCCCCGAATCTTCAGGTAAAACCACGCTGACCCTGCAAGTCATCGCCGAAATGCAGAAAATCGGCGGCACCTGCGCGTTCATCGATGCCGAACACGCGCTCGACGTCCAATACGCCTCCAAGCTGGGCGTCAATCTGGCCGATCTGCTCATTTCGCAGCCCGACACCGGCGAGCAAGCCCTTGAAATCACCGATGCCCTGGTCCGTTCCGGGTCGGTCGACCTGATTGTCATCGACTCGGTTGCGGCTTTGGTGCCCAAGGCCGAAATCGAAGGCGACATGGGCGACTCCCTTCCGGGCCTGCAGGCGCGCCTCATGAGCCAGGCCCTGCGCAAGCTGACGGCAACCATCAAGCGCGCCAACTGCATGGTGATCTTCATCAACCAGATCCGCATGAAAATCGGCGTCATGTTCGGCAATCCCGAAACCACCACGGGCGGCAACGCGCTCAAGTTCTATTCGTCCGTCCGTCTCGATATCCGCCGCATTGGCGCCATCAAGAAGGGCGACGAGGTCGTCGGCAACGAAACCCGCGTCAAGGTCGTCAAGAACAAGGTTGCGCCGCCATTCAAGCAGGCCGAATTCGACATCATGTACGGGGCGGGCATCTCGCGCGAGGGCGAAATCATCGACCTGGGCGTACAGGCCGGCATCGTCGACAAGGCAGGCGCCTGGTTCAGCTACAGCGGCACGCGCATCGGCCAGGGCAAGGACAATGTCCGCGAATACTTGAAAGAACACCCCGAAATGGCTTTCGAAATCGAAAACCGGGTTCGCGAGCAACTGGGCGTCATACCCCAGGCGGCCGCCACGAATGGCAGCAAGCCCGTGGCCGAGGCCAAAGCCGAAGACTAGTCCTGCGGGAAAAGGGCGCCATGTCATCGAACGACGACGATTTCGAAACGCTGTCGCCCGGCTCCGCCTCGGAAAAGGCCCCCAGGAAAGCGGGGCCTTCCTTGAAAGCGCGCGCCATCGGCTATCTATCGCGGCGCGAGCACTCGCGCTATGAACTGGCGCGCAAGCTAAGCCCTTATGCCGATGACCCCAGCGACATTGAACCCCTGCTGAACGACCTCGAGCGCGAAGGCTGGTTATCCAATGCGCGTTTTGCGCAAAGCCTGCTGAACCGGCGAGCGCCGCGGCAGGGCACCAGCCGCATTTTGAACGAGCTCAGGCAGCATGGCGTGGCGGACGACGCCATTGCCAGCCTGGGTCAGCAACTGCACGGCACCGAACTCGAACGCGCGCGCGCGTTATGGGAAAAAAAATTCGGCCAGCCGCCCGCCCATGCCAAGGACTACGCCCGGCAATACCGTTTTCTGGCTTCCCGCGGTTTTTCCGCCGAAGCGCTACGGCGCATATTGGGCGATATTCCTTATGGAGCGGACCAAGACTGATCACACGCTACGCGCGGGTTCTGTTCCCGGCGGCGCCGCACGTCCGATGCCTCAGCACCGGTTGCTTCAGCGCCCGTCACATCAGCGCCCGTCACATCAGCGCCCGTTACATCAGCCCCCGTTACATCAGCGCACGGCCTTGATGCCTGTCAGCGTCTTGAAACAGGTGTCTCGCGCCTGCTTCATGAACGCCTGCAGATAGTCGGCCTCGAGGTCTTCGGCCCGCACCGCTGCGTACAGCGTGCGCCATACGCCTTGTTCGCCCAGGTGGCATATGCGCAGCCAGCCCTGATTCAAGTATTCGGTCAAGGCCCAATTGGGCAGGGCGGCCACGCCGCGCTGGCTGGCGACCAACTGCGCAATGATGGGCGTGAGCTCGGCCTTGCGCAGCGAGGCGGGTTCGATGCCGGCCGGGTCCAGAAAGGCGGTGAAGACATCCAGGCGCTGCCGTTCCACCGGGTAGGTAATCATGACCTGGTCGGCCAGTTGCTCCGGCTCAATATATTTGTATTGCGACAAGGGGTTGGCGGCAGCCACGGCCAGCACCAGTTCGTATCGGAACAGGGGCAGATACTCGACCGCCTCGATGGCTTGCGGGTCTGAGGTCACGACGACATCCAGGTCGCCGCGCACCAGGGCCGGCAAGGGCGCAAAGGAAAAAGCGGCCGACAGGTCAAGCTCGACATCGGGCCAATCGTGCCGAAACGCGTCCAGGGCCGGCATCAGCCACTGGAAGCATGAATGGCACTCGATGGCCAGATGCAGGCGGCCGGTTCGCCCGGCGGCCAGCCGCTGCAGATCCCGCTCCGTCGCTTTCACTTGCGGCAACACCACATCGGCCAGGGCCAGGATGCGCAGGGCGGCCGTCGTCAGCCTGGCGGGACGCGTGCGGCGGTTCAGCAGCGGCGTTTTCAGCCTGACCTCGAGATCGCGCAATTGATGCGACAGGGCCGACTGCGTGACATGCAGCCTTTCGGCAGCTTCTTGCAGGCTACCGGCATCGCGGATGGCGCACAAGGTTTCCATATGACGTATTTCCAGCATGGCGGCTCGCTCAGTCAATGCTATTTAATGAATTAAATTCATTCTAAACATGGTGTATTTGATTTTGATTCAACTGATTGTATAGGCACAATATCTATCAGAACAAATATTTTTCATTTATTGGCGAATCAAAATGACCGTTACTCATAGTTTAGGCTTCCCCCGCATCGGCGTGCAACGCGAACTCAAACGGGCCCAAGAGGCCTACTGGGCAGGCAATCAAAGCCTGCAAGACTTGGAAGCCACCGGGCGCGAGCTGCGGGCCAGGCACTGGAGCGTGCAGGCCAAATCCGGCCTTCAGTTCGTGCCGGTAGGCGATTTTGCCTGGTACGACCATATCCTGGAATGGTCGACCTTGCTGGGCGCGGTTCCGGCCCGATTCGGCCAGGCGGGCGATGAACCTGTGGGGCTGGACACCCTGTTTCGCATGGCGCGCGGCCGGGCGCCCACTGGTTCGCCTGCAGCGGCATGCGAAATGACCAAATGGTTCGATACCAACTATCACTACATCGTGCCAGAGCTGGTGCCCGGGCAATCCTACCGCATTGCCCGCAGTTATCTATTCGACCAGATTCGTGAAGCGCAGGCCTTGGGCCATCGCGTCAAACCCGTCATTCCAGGCCCCTTGACCTGGCTCTGGCTGGGCAAGGGCGATGCCTTCGGCCAGGGGGCGGGCGACAGCGCCAAGCTGGCATTGCTGGACAATCTGCTGCCGGTGTACACAGAGGTACTGCGCAATATCAAGGCACTGGGCGTGGAGTGGGTGCAAATCGACGAACCCATACTTGCCCTGGATCTCCCCCTGGCCTGGCAGCAGGCTTTCCGGCGCGTCTACGAGGCCTTGTCCGAAGGCGGGGTGCAGCTCTTGCTCGCCACCTACTTTGATGACCTCAAGGAAAACGCCGCTGTGCTCAAAGGCTTGCCTGTGGCCGGCGTACACGTGGATCTTGTGCGTGCCCCCCAGCAACTGGAGCGCATCGTGGCAGTGCTCGATGACAAGCAAGTGCTGTCGGCGGGCTTGATCGATGGGCGCAATATATGGCGTACCGATCTGGACAAGGCCGATGCGCTGATCCGGCCGATTGCGCAAAAGCGCGGTGATCGCCTGTGGCTGGCGCCGTCCTGCTCTTTGCTGCATGTGCCGGTTGACCTGGAAGCCGAACATGAGCTGGATGCCGAACTGCGCAGTTGGCTTTCATTCGCCACCCAGAAGCTGGGCGAATTGAATCTCTTGGCGGGCTCGCTGGCGGACGCGGCCGATCCGGCCGCGCAGCAGGCCCTGCAACAGCAGCGTGAAGCGCTGCTGGCCAGAAAGAATTCTTCCCGCATCCATAACCGCAGCGTCCAGCAGCAGCTCGAGGCATCCGCCGCCATTACGCGCGATCGGGCGCCATTCAAGCAGCGCATTGCGCGCCAGCACGAAAAGCTGGGATTGCCTGCCTATCCGACCACGACCATAGGTTCCTTTCCGCAGACGTCCGAAATCAGGGTGGCGCGCCGCGACTGGAAGAACGGCGCGCTGAGCGACACGGCCTACGAAAAAGCCATGCAGGCTGAAATCGAGCATGTCATCCGTTTCCAGGAGAAAGTAGGGCTGGACGTGCTGGTGCACGGCGAACCCGAGCGCAATGACATGGTCGAGTACTTTGGCGAGCTGCTGGGCGGCTTTGCCTTTACCCAGAACGGCTGGGTGCAGAGTTATGGTTCGCGCTGCGTGAAGCCGCCCATTATTTTCGGAGACGTGGCCCGGCCCACCGCCATGACCGTGGCCTGGTCGTCTTATGCCCAATCGCTGACCGACAAGCCTGTCAAGGGTATGTTGACGGGTCCTGTGACCATCCTGCAGTGGTCTTTTGTGCGGGACGACCAGCCGCGCGAAACAACCTGCCGGCAGTTGGCGCTGGCGCTGCGCGACGAGGTCACCGACCTGGAGGCCGCCGGCATCACCGTGATCCAGATCGACGAACCCGCATTTCGCGAAGGCCTGCCGCTGCGGCGCGCCGACTGGCAGGCCTATCTGGACTGGGCGGTCGATTGCTTCCGCCTGTCCACGGGCGGCGTCCGGGATGACACGCAAATACACACCCATATGTGCTATTCGGAATTCAATGACATCATCGAATCGATTGCGGCCATGGACGCGGATGTGATCACTATAGAGACCTCGCGTTCTAATATGGAGCTGCTGGGTGCATTCGAAGATTTCGACTACCCCAACGATATCGGCCCAGGGGTGTACGACATCCATTCGCCCAATGTCCCGAAATTAGAGTGGATGGTCGAACTGATGAAAAAGGCCGCCACGCGCCTGCCCCCGGAGCGTCTGTGGGTCAATCCGGACTGCGGCCTGAAAACCCGTGGCTGGCCTGAAACCGAGGCGGCGCTGCTTGCGATGGTCAAAGCGGCGCAAACACTGCGCTATACTTAGAGGGTTTATCGCAATTCGTGTTCTCCGTACATGCCCTTGCCGCCTCCCGATATCGCCCGCGAGCCACTGCACACGCGTTCCATACGCGTGAACTCGTTCGCCCGGGCAGACGGTCAGTGGGATATTGAAGCCGAACTCATCGACGTCAAGGCTTACGATTTCCCCAAAAGGGCGGGTGTCGTGCATCGGGCCGGCGAACCCATCCATCACATGCATCTTCGCGTCACGATCGACGATACGTTCACGATCACGTCGGCCGTGGCCCATTACGATGCGGCGCCCTATGACGAAAACTGTGCCGGCATTACGCCCGATTACCGGGCGCTGGTCGGCATGAATCTGCTGCGCAACTTCCGCCAGACGGTTAAAGACCGCTTCGGGCGCGAGGCAGGCTGTACGCACATGACCGAATTGTCATATGTGTTGCCCACTGCTGCGGTCCAGACGATGGCCAACCGGCGGCGCCAAGAGCAAGAAACCAATGCGCAGAAGCGGCCTTTTCAGCTTTCGGGCTGTCATGCCTTAAGGCTGGATGGCCCGGTGGTGCAAGAGTTCTATCCCCAGTGGTACGTTGCGCCCAAGGTGGAAGCAAAATGCGAGTAGGCAACCCTCAACAGCGGGCAATGGCGCTACAGGCGCTGGCGAACGCGTTCTTTTTCTTATCTTTACGTTCTGACAGGTAACAAATGAAAATTCACGAGTATCAAGGCAAGGAACTGCTGAAGAAATTTGGCGTGACTGTGCCACGCGGGATTCCTGCTTTTTCCGTAGACGAAGCCGTTGCAGCCGCGGAAAAGCTGGGCGGGCCGGTCTGGGTTGTCAAGGCGCAGATTCACGCAGGCGGCCGTGGCAAGGGCGGCGGCGTCAAGCTGGGCCGCTCACTCGATGAAGTTCGCCAATTGTCCTCTGAAATCCTGGGCATGCAGCTGGTAACGCACCAAACCGGCCCCGAGGGCCAGAAAGTGGGCCGCCTGTTGATCGAAGAGGGCGCCGACATCAAGAAGGAATACTATGTTGGCATCGTGACCGACCGCGGGACCCAGCGCGTATGCGTCATGGCGTCCAGCGAAGGTGGCATGGATGTCGAGGAAGTCGCTGAAAAAACACCCGAGAAAATCCTGAAAGTGTTCGTCGACCCCAAAACGGGCCTGACGGACCAGGAAGCGGCCGAACTGGCGCGCGGCATCGGCGTGCCCGACGCGTCGGTGGCCAAGGCCGCCGCCGAATTCCAGAAGCTGTACAAGGCTTACTGGGAAACGGATGCATCCCTGGCTGAAATCAATCCGCTGATCCTGACCGGCTCGGGCGACATCATCGCGCTGGATGCGAAGTTCAACTTCGACTCCAATGCACTGTTCCGCCATCCTGACATCGTTGAGTACCGCGATCTGGACGAAGAGGACCCCGCTGAAGTCGAAGCCAGCAAGTTCGATCTGGCATACATCCAGCTCGACGGCAATATCGGCTGCCTGGTCAATGGCGCCGGACTGGCCATGGCTACCATGGACACCATCAAGCTGTTCGGCGGCGAGCCCGCCAACTTCCTGGACGTGGGCGGCGGCGCAACGGCTGAAAAAGTCACCGAAGCCTTCAAGATCATGCTCAAGAACGAAGGCGTCAAAGCCATTCTGGTCAATATCTTCGGCGGCATCATGCGCTGCGACGTGATTGCGGAAGGCGTCATTGCCGCGTGCAAAGCCGTCAATCTCAGCGTGCCGCTGGTCGTACGCATGAAGGGCACCAACGAAGAACTTGGCAAAAAGCTGCTGGCCGAGTCGGGCTTGCCCATTATCAGCGCTGACACCATGGCCGAAGCCGCGACCAAAGTCGTAGCCGCCGCGAAATAAGAATATTGCCGAGGATTTGTAAATGTCGATTCTGATCAACAAAGACACTAAAGTCATTACCCAGGGAATCACCGGGAAAACCGGCCAGTTCCATACTCATATGTGCCGCGAATATGCGAATGGCAAAAATGCCTTCGTCGCTGGCGTACATCCCAAGAAAGCAGGCGAAAACTTCGAAGGCGTGCCTATTTTCGGCAGCGTCAAAGATGCCAAGGCTGAAACCGGCGCAACAGTTTCCGTTATCTACGTTCCGCCCGCGGGCGCTGCGGCCGCCATCTGGGAAGCCGTCGAGGCCGACCTGGACCTGGTCATCTGCATCACGGAAGGGATTCCCGTGCGCGACATGCTGGAAGTCCGCAATCGCATGCGCGACCAGAACAAGAAAACGCTGTTGCTGGGCCCCAACTGCCCCGGCCTGATTACGCCCGATGAAATCAAGATCGGCATCATGCCCGGCCACATCTCGCGCAAGGGCCGCATCGGCGTGGTCAGCCGTTCCGGCACGCTCACCTACGAAGCCGTGGCTCAACTGACCGAACTCGGCCTGGGGCAATCCACCGCGGTGGGTATTGGCGGCGACCCTATCAATGGCCTGAAGCACATCGATGTGCTGCAAATGTTCAACGACGATCCCGATACCGATGCGGTCGTCATGATCGGCGAAATCGGCGGCCCCGATGAAGTCAACGCAGCAGAATGGGCCAAGGACAACATGAAAAAGCCGGTGGTCGGCTTTATCGCAGGCGTCACGGCACCGGCGGGCAAGCGCATGGGCCACGCCGGCGCGTTGATTTCTGGCGGCGCCGATACGGCCGATGCCAAGCTCGAGATCATGGAAGCATGCGGTATCCGCACGACCCGCGACCCATCCGAAATGGGCAAGCTGCTCAAGTCGGTACTGTAAGTACAGGTCGGGCCCGCCACAAGCGGGCCCATTCCTACTGCGCGGTCGGTTTTACGGTTTCGAGATCGACTGTGCTCGCAGGGCCTTGCGGCGAACCTCATCATAAGCTGAATTATAATGGCCCGTTTTTTTGACCCCGACGTACTGGCTGCGGCCGGGTATTTCTTATTACCACGCCTCTAGGTTAAAACGGACTAAAAATGGTTGAATTCTTTCAAACGCTCCATTGGGGCGCCATATTCCAGATCATCCTGATCGATATCCTGCTGGGCGGCGACAATGCCGTCGTGATTGCGCTGGCGTGCCGCAATTTGCAGCCCAAACAACGCATGAAAGGGATTTTGTGGGGCACCGCGGGCGCCATCGTCCTGCGCGTCCTGCTGATCGCCTTTGCGCTGACGCTGCTGGGCATTCCTTTCCTCAAGCTGGTCGGCGGCGCGCTGCTGGTCTGGATCGGCGTGAAGCTGCTTATCCCCGACGAAGACGAGCACGGCAACATCAAGGGCGGCAGCTCCGTCTGGTCGGCGGTCAAGACTATTCTGATTGCCGACTTCGTCATGAGCCTGGATAACGTCATCGCCATTGCCGGCGCGGCCCAGAACACACACCTGGATCATCAGCTGTACTATGTGATCTTCGGCCTGATCGTCAGCGTGCCCATTATCATCTGGGGCAGTACACTGGTCCTGAAGCTGATCGACCGTTTCCCGCTGGTGGTGACGTTCGGCGCGGCCCTGCTGGGCTGGATTGCCGGCGGCATGCTGGTGACCGACGTCTTCATCGTCGAACAGTTCGGCCCCATCTCGACCACCGCCAAGATCACCGCCGAAGTCATCGGCGCCATATCGGTTGTTTTGCTGGGTAAATGGCTGGGTTCCCGCAAGGCATCCAGCGCCAAGGAAGAAAGTGCATGAGTCTGTTCAAATCGTCAGGCCGGAAAAAGCCGAACGAGGCAGGGTTGTCTTTGCTGCAAGGCTTGGGCATCCTGGCCCTGATCGGCATTGTCGCCGCTATTTTGCTTAACTACTTTGCCTAGCGCCGGCATGTCTGCATCACCCGCGAAACTCGTGATTGCAACCCGCGCCAGCCGGCTTGCCCTATGGCAGGCCGAGCATGTGCAGGGTCGCCTGCAAGCACTGTATCCGGCATGCCAGGTCAGTCTGTTGACCATGACGACGCGCGGCGATCAGATTCTTGATCGCAGCCTGTCCAAGGTCGGCGGCAAGGGGCTGTTCGTCAAAGAGCTGGAGACCGCCTTGCTCGATGGCAGGGCCGATCTGGCGGTTCATTCCTTGAAAGACGTGCCGGTGGATATGCAAAGCCCTTTTGCGCTGTCCGTCATTCTCGAGCGCGATGACCCGCGCGACGCCTTTGTGTCGAACGATTACGCATCGCTGGATGCCTTGCCGGACGGCGCTGTGGTGGGTACATCCAGCCTGCGCCGCGAAGCCCAGATACGCGAGCGCTACCCGCGTTTGCGGGTGCAGCCGTTGCGCGGCAATCTGGATACCCGGCTGGGCAAGCTTGATCGCGGCGATTATGCCGCCATCATTCTTGCGGCGGCCGGCTTGCGGCGCCTGGGGCTGGCTGACCGGATACGCGGCTGCCTGAGCACCGGGCAAAGCCTGCCGGCGGCGGGCCAGGGGGCCCTGGGCATCGAGATCATCGCCTCGCGCGGCGATATGCGGGATTGGCTGGCGCCGCTGGCCGATGCGGACGCCACCGCCTGCACGCTGGCGGAAAGGGCAGTATCCCGCGTTCTGGGGGGATCCTGCCAAGTGCCGCTGGCTGCGTTTGCGCAGCGCGACGGCCATACCCTGAACGTCAGCGGCCTGGTTGCCGAGCCCGACGGCTCCCGCATCATCCGGGCTCAAGCATCCGGCCCGGTGGCGCAGGCGGAACAACTGGGCGAGCGCATTGCGCGCGAACTGCTTGAACAGGGCGCCCGCGCGATACTCGACCGGCTTTTATCTTCCGATACGGCTTCCTGACGGGGTCGCACCGTGTCTGCAGCGGCCCTACGAGCCAGCGTCATTCTGACGCGTCCGCAAGGAAAAAATGAATCGCTGGCCCGCCGGCTTGCCGCGGCCGGCGTGCCGGCATTGCTCCTGCCCGCTTTGCAGATCGACCCCATCACGCATGACGCCGGCGCCTTTCCCTTGCCTGCCGATTATGACTTGATCGTATTCGTAAGCGGTCACGCCGCGCAGCGCTATTTCAGCGAGCTGTCGGCGCGCGGCGCCATGCAGGAGTGGCCAGGCCGGACGCTGGCGGCCACGGTCGGCGTGTCCAGCGCACGCCAGCTTTACGACATGGCGCGGATTCCCCGCACGCATATCCTGCATCCCGGTGCGGGCGGCGAGCAGGATTCCGAAAGCCTGTGGTGCTTGCTTGCGCCACGCCTGCCGACGATGCAGCGCGCACTGATTGTGCGGGGCGGCAAAGGGCGCGAATGGCTGGGGAAAAAGCTGGAGGAAGCAGGGCTGCAAGTGCAACGGCTGGCCGTTTATGCACGCCGGCCGGTGCAATGGACCCCGCAGCAGGCGGGGCAGTTTGCGCGTGCCCTGTCCGCGGAGCATCCCTGCGTATGCCTGCTGACCAGCACCGAAAGTGTGAATGCCGTGCATGCCAATGTGGTCCGGCTCGGTCTGTCGGATGCATGGAGCCGTTCTCGCTTCGTGGTCATTCATGAGCGTGTTGCAAGCCGTTTACAATCGATACTCAAGGCATCTGGTAAGGTAGAGGCGCCAGTGGTAAAAATATGCCAACCCAGCGATGACGCTCTATTTCAGACGATCACTCTGATGGCATCGCTTTCAGAAAGCTCCTAGGATTACAATCTCGTCATGACTGATAAAAAAACCGAGATCCCGCAAGCCTCGCCCGCAGCCACGTCCGCGTCATCCGCTCCCTCGGGGCAGGCGGGCGGCGCTGCCGCCTCCAAGACGGCAGGCCCGGCAGGCAGCACCCCGACGCCGAAGTCGCCGGGGCCCGCAACCAGCCCGGCGGCGCCTCCCGCGCCGCCGGCTCGCCGGAAATCGCGTTCCCCATTGTTGCCCGCTTTCCTTGTGGCGCTGCTTATTGTCGCGGCCCTGGCCGCCGTGGTCTGGTACCAGCAAAAGCAGTTCGAACAGAACCAGGCCAACCTGGCCGGCCAGGTTCAGGACAGCACCCTTGCGGTTCGCCAGGCGGCGGATCAGGCCCAGCAGGCCCTGGCCCTGTCGCAGGAACAGTCCCGCCAGATTGCCACACTGGAAAATGCGCTGCGTGAATTCAGGGGCCAGATCGATGGCCTGGACCAGGCCTTCCAGACCCTGACCGACAGCAGCTCGGACCTCGTCCTGATCAATGATGTCGATCATCTGGTCACCATTGCCCAGCAACAGTTGCAACTGGGCGGCAATGTGGCCAATGCCGTGATTTCCCTGGAAACGGCGCAAGCGCAACTGGCCAGGGCCAACCGCCCGGGGCTGGCATCGCTGCAGCAAACGCTCAACGGCGATCTGGACCGCCTGCGCGCGGCCTCGACTATCGATATCGCTCTGTTGTCCACCCAACTGGACGAACTCAGCGGTCTGATCAGCCAGGCCGCCTTGCTGGTGCCTGACGACGCGGCACCCGAACCCACGCCGGCCCCGCAGCCCGAATCCGCCGCAGCGGCGTCCAGCACCCCGGACAGCGCGGCAGACCCCGATGCGCCCTGGTGGAAACAAGGCCTGGCCACCGCCGAATCCTGGTCGCGCACCGCATGGGATTCCGTCCAGCGGGACCTGGGGCAGTTCATCACGGTTCGCCGCGTGGACGACGCCACCGCGCTGCTGATGTCGCCCGATCAGGCCACCCGTTTCCGTGAAACTTTGCGCCTGCGCATCATGACGGCTCAACTCGCCCTGATGATGAGGCAGCCCAAAGTCTGGGAAGCGGAAACGGACTCCCTGGTCAAATCCATAGAAACGCGCTTTGACGAGCGTTCGCCGCAAACTCGCCAGGCGCTCAAGATCGCACGGCACATGGCCGATACCTCTATCGACGTCAAGCTGCCCACCGTTGCCAACACCTTGCAGTCGATCGAAACCCTGCGCGAAGAGCAGGCCAGGCATGCCGGGCAGGGGCAAGATGCCGCGCCAGCGGCTGAAACCGAGCCCGCCGAGGCGCCGCGGGCCGAAGAGCCGGCCTCGGCGCCAGAAGCCGACCCTTCGGCGGATGATGCCGCCCCGGCTGCCTCTGCCGCGGCCGGCAGCACGACGACGGTCGGATCATAAGGGTACAAGCAATGAGAGCCTGGTTTTGGACACTGGTGGTATTTGTAGCGGCGGTGGGGCTGGCATTGGTGCTGCGTGAACATAGCGGCAACGTGCTGATCGTGGCGCAGCCCTGGCGCATCGAGCTTTCCCTGACGCTGGCCGTCTTGCTTGCGCTGGCCTTGTTCGTGATTTTGTATATTGCGTTGCGCGTACTGGCCTGGATAGGCGGCGGACCGGAACGCTTCCGTTCCTGGCGCAGCCTGCGTTCGCAAAAGCGCGACCATGAATTGCTTGAAAGCGGCTGGATCAATGTGCTCGAAGGACGTTACCCGGAAGCCGAGAAAGACCTGGCCAAGCTGCTCGGGCGCACCAAATCCAGCAGCCGCAAGGTACTGGCAGGCCTGGCCTCGGCGCGCGCCTCCCATCACATGGGGGAGTTCAACCGGCGCGATGAAGCGCTGAAGCTGGCCCAGGACAGCGCCTCCGACGACCCGCGCCTGCGCGAGGCCGCGGCCACCGTGGCGGCCGAAATGTATCTGGACCAGAATCGTCCCCAGGACGCGCTGGTGCTGTTGCAACCTTTGCAGGATGCCAGTTCCCGTTATTTCCACGCGACACGGCTATTGCTGCGCGCCTATCGGCAATTGCGCAACCACGACCGCGTCTACGAGCTGACGCGCTTGTTGTCCCGGCGCGGCGTGCTCGAAAAAACCGAAGCCATCCAGTTGATCGAAACCGCTACCGCCGCCCGCCTGCACACGGGGGGGGCCGAGGGCTTCAAGGCCATCTGGAGCGATCTGAAGGCCGACGAACGCGTGTTGCCCGATATTGCGCTGGCCGCCGCGGAGATCCAGACGCAGCAAGGCAACATCGACGAAGCCTCGAAAATCCTGGAAGCGGCCATTGCCGTCCGGCTCGAGGCCCGTTTGCTCAATGCCTATTCGCAATGCCCGCCCGAGCATGTGGCGCGCCGGCTCAGCAAGGCCGAGGTATGGCTCAAGACGCATCCCGACGACTCCGCCCTGTTGGCGGCGCTGGGCAACCTGTGCCTGACCGGCCAGTTGTGGGGGCAGGGCGAGCACTACCTGTTGCGCAGCATGAAACTTCGCAGCGATATGCGCATCCATGCCCTGCTGGGTAATTTATACGACCGCCTGGGCCGTCCGGACGACGCCATGAAACACTGGCGCCTGGCATCGGGCGTGGCGGGCGTGCTGCCTGTGCTGCCCGCAAGCCGCGCTCTGCCGGCCGCCGACACCCGGGGCGACCCCACCCTGATCGATGTTGAACGCCTTCCCGCACAGGCTCACGTCCTGCGCGACCTGCATGCGCCCCTGGCGGCCAGCGCCGCCGATTTCGTCAGCGACGACACCCCCGCATCCGCGTCATCGCCCGCACGCCCTGCCGCGCCGGCGTCCGCCGCGGACGCATCCTCGCCGAGCGGCGGCGCCAGCGAACTGGACGAGTATTTCGACAGCGCGCCTATCCCGGGGGTGGATCTGTCTCAAACTTCCGACCGTCCGCAACGCGGTTCCGGCCATCATTGATTTTTTCTCATTCATATCCTTAAGGTTAGATTAAGCATGAGCTTAGACCGCGTACTCGCCGGGAATAAACTGCCCGATGAATTCAATGTTGTTATCGAAATCCCCATGAACGCTGATCCCGTCAAGTACGAAGTCGACAAAGACTCCGGCGCTGTGTTTGTCGATCGCTTCATGCTGACGGCCATGCATTACCCCTGCAACTACGGCTATATCCCCCAAACGATTTCCGACGACGGCGACCCCGTCGACGTGCTTGTGCTGGCGCCGTTCCCCGTTCAGGTGGGCGCCGTGATCCGCTCGCGCGCCATCGGCGTGCTGCATATGGACGACGAAGCGGGCGGCGATGCCAAGCTGTTGGCGGTTCCCGTCGACAAACTTTACCCCCCGTACCGCCACATCAAGAGCCCGGCGGACTTGCCCGAAGAGGATCTGGCGCGCATCCAGCACTTCTTCGAGCACTACAAAGACCTGGAAAAAGGCAAGTGGGTCAAGGTCAAAGGTTGGGAAGGTCCAGAGGCGGCGTTGAAAGAAATCCGCGACAGCGCCGAACGCTACACAAAGGGAGAGAAGTAAATGGATACCGTTATTCCTGTCTTGCCGGTTGCCGCATTGCCGGTCGCTGGTTCAACCGCTGTATTTCCGGTAAGGCGCGTGTATTGCGTCGGGCGCAATTACGCCGAGCACGCCAAGGAAATGGGCTTTACCGGCAGGGAAGATCCTTTCTTCTTTTGCAAACCTGCGGATGCCTTGCTGAATGTGGCTGATGGCCAGGTGGGCAATATGCCTTACCCGCCCAAGACCTCCAACCTGCACTACGAAATCGAACTGGTCGTGGCGCTGAACAAAGGCGGGCGCGACCTGACGGTCGAGCAGGCGGCCGAATGCGTCTGGGGCTATGCGATCGGGCTGGACATGACCCGCCGCGACTTGCAGGGCGAAGCCAAGAAACAAGGCCGTCCCTGGGAAGTGGGCAAGGCATTCGATCAGTCCGCGCCGATAGGGCCTTTGCATCCCCGCGACAAGGTGGGCACCCTGGATTCCGGCGCCATTTCACTCAGCGTGAACGGCACATCCAAGCAGTCCAGCGACCTGTCGCAAATGATCTGGAACATAGCTGAATCCATTGCTTATCTGTCGGGCTTGTTTGAACTGAAGGCAGGCGATATTATCTTTACCGGCACACCCGAAGGGGTAGGGCCAGTGGTCGTGGGGGACACCATGGTGGGCGCTGTTGCCGGCCTGGGCGAACTGCAGGTAAAAGTGGTCGACCCATCGTAAAAATCGCAAAATCATCTTGTTCAACAGGAGCAGCTATGAAGAATAAAATATTGGCTATGTTTGCTTTATTGGGTTGCCTGGCCATGGCCGGCTGCGCCAATACCGTCGATGGCGCCGGACAAGACATCAGCAAAGCGGGCGACGCTATTTCCAGGTCTGTGAAGTAGCGCGGTAGCTGGGCATGCCGCCGGGCATGCCGAAAACACCCTGAAAGCGGGATTTCCATTCCAGTTTTCAGGGTGTTTTTTTATGCGCCGGCGGATTCTTCCCCGGCAGGGCGCTTGTTTTCAAACAGGTCATAAAAACGTCATGATGAATTAACTTGCCGGTCATACGCGTTCTCTAAGATGCCAGCATCGAAAGCGATCCGTCGCTTGGTTTCTTGAGGAACATGCGTATGCATTCCGCTATTCACGTCGAAGGCTTGAATAAAAGCTTTGGCGGCAAGCAAGTGTTGTTTGACCTGGGCCTGGCGGTGGAGCCCGGCGAGATGGTCGCGCTGATAGGCGCATCGGGTTCGGGCAAATCGACGCTATTGCGGCACCTGTCGGGCCTGGCCTGCGGCGACCGGCACGGCGATTGTTCCATACAGGTCCTGGGCCGGTCTGTGCAGTCGGCGGGCCGCTTGAATGGACACGTACGCCGCCTGCGCGCGGATATTGGCTATATCTTTCAGCAGTTCAATCTGGTGGGCCGCTTGAGCGTGCTCGGCAACGTCCTGCTGGGCCGCCTGGGCCGCATGCCGCGCTGGCGCGGCTCGATGGGCCTGTTCAGCCACGAGGAAAAAAAGGGCGCCATGGCGGCCCTGGAGCGAGTCGGGCTGGCGCAGTACGCACATCGGCGCGCCTCGACGCTTTCCGGCGGGCAGCAGCAACGCGTGGCCATCGCCCGTGCGCTTGCCCAGGAAGCCGAAATCATCCTGGCCGATGAACCCATCGCCTCGCTCGACCCCGAGTCGGCGCGCAAAGTGATGGACATCCTGGCCGATATCAACAAGACCGACGGAAAGACGGTCGTGGTCACCCTGCATCAAGTGGACTACGCCGTGCGCTACTGCGAACGCGTGGTGGCGCTGAAAGCCGGCCGCATTCATTTCGATGGCTCTGTCCGGGCGCTTAGCGGCCCCTTTCTGAATGAACTGTACGACGGTGATCTTGATACCTCTTTGCTGTTTCCGGAGCAGGCGCATCCGCGTCATCCCGTGCGCTCTGTTTCTTTGATTGCGGCCTGATTTGCCTTGTGCAAAAGGGCTTCTCTTTACCAACTTGTCTAGACAGGTTCGTGGGGCACTTCCCAGGAGTATTGATATGTTCAAAAGCATGCGTAAAGTTTTTCTAGGCGCTACGGTCATGAGTGCGGCGCTGTTCGGCGCCGCCCATGCCGCCGAATCCAAGGCGCTCAATTTCGGCATTATTTCCACTGAATCGTCCCAGAACCTGAGATCGATGTGGGATCCCTTCCTGGCAGCCATGAGCGAGCAGACCGGCATGGAAATCAAGGCCTTTTTCGCCCCTGACTATGCCGGCATCATCCAGGGCATGCGTTTCGACAAAGTGGACGTGGCCTGGTATGGCAATAAGTCGGCCATGGAAGCGGTAGACCGCGCGGGCGGCGAGATCTTCATGCAAACAGTGGCCGCCGATGGCAGCCCGGGCTACTGGAGCCTGCTGATCGCGCACAAGGACAGCCCCATCAATTCCGTTGACGACTTGCTCAAGCATGCCAAAGACCTGACCTTCGGCAATGGCGACCCCAACTCGACATCGGGCTTCCTGGTCCCGGGCTACTACGTTTTTGCCAAGAACCATGTCGACCCCAAGCAGATTTTCAAGCGTACCTTGAATGCCAGCCACGAGGTCAATGCCTTGAGTGTGGCCAACAAGCAGGTCGACGTGGCCACGTTCAACACCGAAGGCATGGAGCGGCTGACGCAGACCCATCCGGACAAGGCCGCCCAACTGAAGGTGGTGTGGAAATCGCCCTTGATTCCCGCCGACCCTATCGTATGGCGCAAGAACCTGCCCGACGCCACCAAGAAGAAGATCAATGACTTCTTCACCCTCTATGGCGCCAATGCACAAGAGATGGCGGTGCTGAACGGCCTGCAATGGGGCAAGTTCCGTGTGTCGGACAACGACCAGCTGTTGCCGATACGCCAGCTTGAACTGTTCAAGGCGCGCGGCCAGGTCGCCTCCGACAGCAGCCTGAGCGACAGCGACAAGAAGGACAAGCTTGCCGCCATCGATGCCGACCTGGAAAAGCTGGCCGCGCGCATGGCCGCGCTTGACAAGAAAGTGGCCAGCGCCCAGTAAGCCATGACGACACTCGCTTCCGGCTCTCCCGCCCTCCAGCCACCCCAGCGCTCATGGACGCAATGGCTGGGGTGGGCCGTCCTGGCATTGATCCTGGCGTGGTCATGGGACGGCGCCGAAATGAACCCCGCCATGCTCTGGCGCGACGCCGGCAACATGCGGGTGTTCATCGCCGATTTCTTCCCGCCCGACTTTCGTCATGTCGATCTGTACTTGAGCGAAATGCTGGTGACGATCCAGATTGCCGTGTGGGGCACCGCTTTGGCCATCGTGTGTTCGATTCCATTAGGCATCCTGTGCTCCGAGAACATCGCCCCCTGGTGGATATGCCAGCCTGTGCGCCGCGTGATGGATGCATTCCGGTCCATCAACGAAATGGTGTTCGCCATGCTTTTCGTGGTGGCGGTGGGCCTGGGGCCGTTCGCAGGTGTCATGGCCCTGTTTGTCGGGACGACCGGCGTGCTGGCCAAGCTGTTTGCCGAGGCGGTCGAAGCGATCGACCCCGGGCCGGTCGAGGGCGTGCGCGCCACCGGTTCCAGCAGCCTGCAGGAAGTCATCTACGGCGTCATTCCCCAGGTACTGCCCTTGTGGATCTCGTATTCCCTGTACCGCTTCGAGTCCAACGTGCGCTCGGCCACCGTGGTCGGCATGGTGGGCGCGGGCGGAATAGGCGTCACGCTGTGGGAAGCCATACGCGGTTTTCAGTTGGCGCAGACGTGCGCAATCCTGATCATCATCATTGTTGCCGTCAGCCTGATCGACATCGTGTCGCAACGCTTGCGCAAGCATTTTATTTAAGGAGCGAAGGGCGGCCGCCACACGCCTTTTTCAGTGCACATGGACTTGTCTAGACAACAACTGCCCCGATATCTGGAACTGGCCCGGACCCTGCGCGATCAATTGGGCGATTACAAGGCGGGGGAGTACCTGCCCGGCGAAATGGAGCTGGCCGAACGCTTCGGTGTGAATCGCCACACCCTGCGCCGCGCGGTGGATGAACTGATCGCGGAAGGCCGGGTCCTGCGCCGCAAGGGGCGGGGCACCTGCATATTGCCCCAGCCCGTCATCTACCCGGTGCATCCGGGCAGCGCCTACAGCAAGACGCTTGAAAACCTGGGCTTTCAATCCGAGGCGGTATTGCTGGGCAAACGCGAGCGCCCGGCCATTCCAGGCGAACAGGCAGACCTGCAACTGAGCGGCAGCGAGCTCGTGCTTGAGCTGCAGACATTGCGCTTGCTGGATCAGCAGCCCATCAGCTTGATTACCCATTGCTTTGCCACAAGGCATCGAACATTGATGCAGTCGTACAAGGGGGGCTCAATGCGCGGGCATCTGGCCCGCCAGGGTGTTGCGCTCAAGCGGGTATCGACACTGATTGGGGCGCGGATGCCTTCCGCCCGCGACGCCCTGCACCTGATGATGCCCAGGCACACGCCCGTGCTGACTATACGCACGCTTTCTGGCGATCCGGAGGGCAATGTTTTTGAGTTGTCCCATTCCCTGACGCGTGCCGACCGTTTCAAGTATCACGTTATTTCTGGAGAACAAGATGGTGAATAAACCGAGAGCCGAAGCCCAGCGCGGCGGGACGGCCCAGCGCCAGCAATGGATGCGCGTGCTGGCATGCGCCGGCCAGCAGCTTGCGGCCTACAGCGATGCCCTGCGCCAGGATGAACATCGCTTCATTCGTCCCGCCGAGATCGGCATGGTGATGGTGCGCGGCCGCATGGGCGCCAGCGGAGGGCCCTTCAACCTGGGTGAGATGACGGTTACGCGCTGCGTCGTGCAACTGGCCGACGGGCGCCACGGCCACAGCTATGTGGCAGGCCGCAGCAAGCAGCATGCGGAGCTGGCGGCATTGGCCGACGCACATTTGCAGGGCGAACGGCAAGCCCACTGGCTGGCGCATCTGATCGGGCCGCTGCAGCGCGAGCAGGCCACCCGGCGCGCCGCCAAGGAAGCTGAAAGCGCGGCCACCAAAGTCGATTTCGTCACACTGGTTCGAGGAGAAGACGCATGACGGACGCACAGCTTCTACCCGCATTTTCCGATCCGGTCCATGCCACGCAACGGGTCTTCCGCAACGCGCTGAACGCCTTGTCCGAGCCCGGACTGATTCAGACCATCAGCGACGCTCCCGGGCTTGACCGCCTGGCGCCCGCCACATATGCACTATGCCTTTGCCTGCTGGATGGCGATACGCCGCTCTGGCTGAGTCCATCGCTGGACACGCCGGGATTGCGGGCCAACCTGGCCTTCCATTGCGGCTGTCCGATTGTCGAGGCGCCGGCGCAGGCGGCGTTCGCCATCCTGGACGGCGGCTCGCCCGGCGCGCTGTCCGTATTCAGTCCCGGCACGGATCGCGACCCCCATTTGTCGTGCACGGTGTTTATCCAACTGCCGTCCTTGCAGGGCGGTTCGCCCATGTCGTGGCAAGGGCCGGGCATATTGGGCAAGCGCACAACGCAGTTGCCCATGCCCGGGCAGATCTGGCCGCAGCGCGCCGCACAGGCCTTTCCGAAGGGATATGACCTGTTCATCACAGCGGGCTGCGAGCTGGTTGGCTTGCCTCGCAGCACGCGTGTTTCACCCATGATCCAAGAGGTGGTCTAAATGTATGTTGCAGTCAAAGGGGGCGAACAGGCCATTGATAATGCCCATGCCTTGCTGGCCAGGAAACGGCGCGGCGACGCGTCGGTGCCCGAACTGAGCGTGGCGCAGATACGCCAGCAGATGCCCCTGGCCGTGGCCAGGGTCATGGGCGAGGGCGCATTGTTCGACGAGGAGCTTGCGGCGCTGGCGGTGAAACAGGCCGCCGGCGATCTGCTTGAAGCCATTTTCCTGTTGCGGGCCTATCGCACGACGCTGCCGCGCTTCATGTCCAGCCAGCCGCTGCGCACGGAAGACATGGTGGTAGAGCGGCGCATCTCCGCCACCTTCAAGGATTTGCCCGGCGGGCAGCGGCTGGGCCCGACATTCGACTATACCCATCGTCTGCTGGATTTTTCTTTGCTGGCCGAAGCGTCCACGCAAGCGGCACAGGCCGTTGCGGGTGCAACCCAGCCCGAACCGTGCCCGCGGGTGGTGGATATGCTGGCGCGGGAAGGGTTGGTGAGTGTGGAAACGGACCCGGGAGGAAACGTGCCGGACATCACGCGCGAGCCGCTGGACTTTCCGTCCAGCCGGGCCCAGCGGCTGCAGGCCCTGGCGCGCGGCGATGAAGGCTTCCTGCTGGCGCTCGGGTATTCAACGCAGCGCGGCTATGGGCGCAACCATCCTTTTGCCGGGGAGATACGCATCGGGCAGGTCGAGGTCTGGGTGGAGCCGGAAGAGCTTGGCTTTGCCGTGCCGCTGGGCGATATCGAGATCACGGAATGCGAAATGATCAACCAGTTCGTTGGCAGCAAAACCCAGCCTCCCCAGTTCACGCGCGGCTACGGGCTGGCTTTCGGTTACGCCGAGCGCAAAGCCATGGGGATGGCATTGGTCGACCGGGCATTGCGCGCGGCCGAATATCAAGAGGACATCGAGTCGCCCGCCCAGCAGGAAGAGTTTGTGCTGATGCACTGCGACAACGTTGAAGCGGCGGGATTTGTCTCGCACCTGAAATTGCCGCATTACGTGGACTTCCAGTCCGAACTGGACCTGATCCGGACACTGCGCCGCGTTCCGGCGGACGATGCGGCGGCACATGAGGAGAAGCGGGCATGACGGCAGAAACGCGGCAGGAAAATATCGAGACCGGCATTATCGAGGCCGGCTACAACTACGCCTACCTGGATGAGCAGAGCAAGCGCAGCCTGCGCCGGGGCTTGTTGAAAGCCGTGGCGATTCCCGGCTATCAAGTCCCCTTCGGCGGGCGGGAAATGCCCTTGCCTTACGGATGGGGCACCGGCGGCATGCAAGTGACCGCCGCCATCCTGGGGCGGGACGATGTCCTGAAAGTCATCGATCAAGGGGCGGACGATACGACCAATGCGGTGTCCATACGCCGTTTTTTCACCCGTACCGCAGGGGTGCGGACCACAGCGCGCACGGACGAGGCCACTTTGATCCAGACCCGCCACCGCATTCCTGAAACCCGGCTGCGCCCAGGCCAGATCATGGTTTACCAAGTGCCTATTCCCGAGCCCTTGCGCTTCATCGAACCATCCGACTCGGAGACGCGCGCCATGCATGCGCTGAACGACTATGGCGTCATGCACGTGAAGTTGTACGAGGACATTGCCGCTTATGGCCATATCGCCACCACTTATGCCTATCCGGTCATGGTGGATGGGCGCTACGTCATGGACCCATCGCCCATCCCCAAGTTCGACAATCCCAAATTGCATATGAGCCCGGCCTTGATGTTGTTCGGCGCAGGCCGGGAAAAGCGCCTGTACGCGGTACCGCCTTACACCCATGTCGACAGCCTGGATTTCGAGGATTATCCATTTGAATTGCCGACCTGGGATCACAGCTGCGCGTTCTGCGGCAGCACCGAATCCTATCTGGATGAATTGATCGTGGACGACGAAGGCACCCGGCAATTCGTCTGTTCCGACACCGATTATTGCCGGCAGCGCAGCGCTGGAACGGAGGCCGCATCATGAATCCGCTTTTATCAGTACAGGACTTGACCCTGCTTTATGGGCCGGACAAGGGCTGCCAGGGTGTGTCGTTCAATCTGTATCCCGGCGAGGTCCTGGGGATTGTCGGTGAATCGGGTTCAGGCAAATCGACCCTGCTCAGCGTCTTGTCGGGCCGGTCCCTGCCTGATCGCGGGACGGTGTCGTATCGCGGCCCGCAAGACGGATGGGTGGATTTGTATCAGGCCAGCGAGGCGCATCGGCGCACGCTGCTACGCACCGAATGGGGCTTCGTCGAGCAGAACCCGCGTGATGGACTGCGCATGAATGTGTCGGCCGGCGCCAATATCGGCGAGCGCCTAATGGCGCAGGGCATACGCCATTATGGGCAACTGCGCCAAGCCGGCCTGCAGTGGCTGAAGCAGGTCGAGATCGACCCCGCGCGCATCGACGACTTGCCGCGCACGTTCTCTGGCGGCATGCAGCAAAGACTGCAGATTGCCCGCAATCTGGTGTCCAGGCCGCGGCTGATTTTCATGGACGAACCCACCGGCGGCCTGGATGTTTCGGTACAGGCCCACCTGCTCGATCTGTTGCGCGGGCTGGTCCGCGAACTGCAACTGGCCGTGGTGATCGTGACGCACGATCTGGCCGTGGCGCGTCTGCTGGCGGACCGGCTGATGGTCATGCGCCGTTCGCATGTGGTTGAAGCGGGGCTGACCGATCAGGTATTGGACGATCCGCAGCATCCCTACAGCCAGTTGCTGGTGTCGTCGGTGCTGCAGCCTTGAGGTGAAAAAATGAAACCTGTCATGGAAGTCAATGGGCTTGCCAAAGCCTTTACGCTACATCAGCAGCATGGTGTCGTGCTCAACGTCCTGCAAGGGCTGAGCTTTTCAGTGCTTGCAGGCGAATGCCTGATTCTGCATGGCCGTTCGGGCGCGGGCAAATCGACATTGCTGCGTACCCTGTACGGCAATTATCTGCCGGCCGCGGGCAGCAGCATACGCGTGCTTCACGAGGGCCAACTGGTTGAAATGGCCGGCGCCGAACCGCGCCTGACACTGGCTGTGCGCCGTGGCACCATGGGCTACGTCAGCCAGTTCTTGCGGGTGATTCCGCGCGTCAGTTGCCTGAATGTGGTGATGGAGCCCGCGCTGGCGCGCGGTATCGATCACGGCCTGGCGCAGCAACGCGCCCAGGCTCTGCTGCAGCGCCTGGGCATACCCGACAGCCTGTGGACACTGGCGCCCGGCACCTTTTCGGGCGGTGAACAACAGCGCGTGAATATTGCACGCAGCTTCATGGTGCATTGGCCGGTGCTGTTGCTGGATGAGCCTACCGCCGCGCTGGATGAAGCCAATCGCCATGTGGTGATCGAACTGATCGCCGAAGCCAGGGCAGCCGGCTCGGCGCTGATCGCCATTTCACACGACGCCGCCACACGCGATGCCATCGCGGATCGTTATCTGGATATGACCTCCAAGGAGCTGGCCCATGCCTGCTGAACACATATTGACCAATGCCCGCGTGGTCACCGCCACCGAGGTTTTCCTGGGAACCGTTGCCGTGCGCGACGGCCTGATCCACGATGTCAGCCAGGGCGGCAGCCAGTTGGCGCAGGCCCAGGACATGGAGGGCGACTACTTGTTGCCCGGTCTGGTTGAACTGCATACCGACAATCTGGAAAAGTACATGAATCCGCGCCCCGGCGTGGACTGGCCACCCGAATCGGCGGTGCTGGCGCATGATGCACAGCTTGTGGCCGCCGGCATCACCACCGTCTTCGACGCCTTGTCCATCGGCGACGTCAACCCGAAAGGCGATCGCTTGCGTCAACTGCCGATCATGCAGCAAGCCATTACCCATGCCGAGCAGCGGGGCCACACCCGTGCGGAGCACCGGCTGCACTTACGCTGCGAGCTCAGCCACGAAAAAACACTGGATATCTTCAACGAGCTGGTGGAAAGCCCCTTGGTGCAACTGGTGTCGGTCATGGACCATTCGCCCGGCCAGCGGCAATTCGTACGCATCGAAAAGTACCGCGAATACTACCAGGGCAAGTATCACTTGAGCGATACAGAGATGGAAGATTTCATCGAGCGGCAGATCGAGAATTCCCGCCGCTACAGCGATCGCTATCGGCGCTCGATTGCGCACGAGTGCCGGCAAAGGTCCCTGTCCCTGGCCAGCCACGACGACGCCACGCTCGAGCATGTGCAAGAGTCGGCCGGCTACGGTATGAGCATTGCCGAATTTCCCACCACCGTCGAGGCCGCCGCGGTCAGCCATCGTCTTGGCCTGAGCGTCCTGATGGGGGCGCCCAATATCGTGCGGGGGGGCTCGCATTCGGGCAATGTCGCCGCGGCCGAGCTGGCGGGAAAAGGCGTCCTGGACATTCTTTCCAGCGACTACTACCCGGCCAGTTTGCTGCAGGCAGCGCGCCGGCTGGCGGACGACACTGAAGGATACGACTTGCCCAAGGCGGTCAGGGCCATCAGCCTGGCGCCGGCGCGCGCCGCTGGCCTGAATGATCGCGGCGAGCTGCGGCATGGCCTGCGCGCAGACATGGTGCGTGTGCGCCCGCACGAGCGGCAGTTCGTTGTCGATCGGGTGTGGCGCGGCGGGCAGCGGGTGTTCTGATGGCGGGCCGCCTTATATACGTAATG
The DNA here is from genome assembly GCF_031628915.1 of Pusillimonas sp. SM2304. Taxonomy (NCBI): domain Bacteria; kingdom Pseudomonadati; phylum Pseudomonadota; class Betaproteobacteria; order Burkholderiales; family Alcaligenaceae; genus Pusillimonas; species Pusillimonas sp. SM2304. The sequence goes on along the minus strand of NZ_JAVLUJ010000003.1, from coordinate 76,725 downwards.
GGGCCATCGGGTTCAGGCAAAGATACGGTGCTGCAAGGCCTGCATGGCCTGATGGGCGGCGACGGCTACATGGCGCCGCGCCTGGTGACGCGGCCAGCCCATGGCAAGGAGCCGTGGGCTGTCCCGGTGTCGATGGCGGAGTTTGTCCGGCTGGAGCGCGACGGCCGGATGGCCATGGCCTGGCGCGCCCATGGCCTGGCCTACGGCGTGCTGCGCGACATCGACGACAAGCTGGCCGAGGGATGCGACGTACTGGTGAACGGTTCGCGTGAATACCTGCCCGAGGCGGGCAGGCGTTATCCTGATCTGGTGCCCGTGCTATTGACGGTCGACAATACACTGTTACGCCGGCGCTTGACCGACCGCGGCCGTGAGAGCGATGCGAGGATTGGCGAGCGGCTGGCTCGCAACAGGCGGTTCACCTCGATGACTTGCCATGCGGCCGGGGTACCCATTTTCGTGCTGGATAATTCAGGCGCGGCCAATGATGCCGTCCACACGCTTTACAGGTATTTGATGCGTGGCCAACCTGGACGGCTTCCATCATGCAACTGACCTTACTGGGTACAGGCAATGCCGCCCAGGTGCCGGTCTACAATTGCTCGTGCGCAGCCTGCGTGCGTGCGCGGGCGCAGACACGCTATCGGCGCGGCCCCTGTTCAGCATTGCTTGAATGCGGCGATGTGCGCTGGCTGGTGGATGCGGGGCTGACCGATCTTGCCGAACGCTTTCCGCCGGGCAGCTTGAACGGCATACTGCAAACGCATTACCACGCCGACCATGCCCAAGGGCTGCTGCATTTGCGCTGGGGCCGCGGCCTGCGCCTGCCTGTACTGGGTCCGCCTGATCCGGAAGGCCTGGCCGACCTGTACAAGCACCCCGGCATCCTGGACTTTTCCAGAACGCTGACGCCTTTTACCCCGATAGCGCTGGGCGATTGCACCGTCACCCCGGTCCCCCTGGCGCATTCACGGCTTACTTACGGCTATGTATTCGATGGCGACGGGCAGCGGTTTGCCTATCTGACGGATACCGTGGGGCTGCCGCCTGATACCGAGGCCTATCTGAAAGGCCAGGCGCTGGACCTGCTGGTGCTGGACTGTTCCTTTCCGCCGGCGGCCCAGGCGCCCCGCAATCACAATGACCTGACCCGGGCGCTGGACACCGTGCATGCGCTGCAAGCAAGGCAGAGTGTGCTGACCCATATTGGCCACGCATTGGATGCGTGGCTGATGGACGAGGCCCATGTGTTGCCGGACACCGTCTTGACAGGTTATGACGGCGCGGTGCTGGGCGGCCCGTGCCAGGTTGCCTGGACAGGATCAGTCTGATACCACCGTGATGGCAAAGCCATCCCAGCCCTTGGCGCCCACCGTCTGAATGGCCGTGCTGCTCAAGCGTGGGTTGGCGCCGGCCATGGCGAACAGGCTGCGCACGCCTTCGACGTCGGGGTCGTGGTTGTCCGGGTCGGCAACGCCGCCCTTGCGCACCACGTTGTCGGTCACGATGACGGTGCCGGCCTTGGCCAGCTTGAGCGACCATTCAAGATACAGCGGATTGTTCTGCTTGTCGGCATCGATAAAAACGAAATCGAAAGGCTCGACCTGTTCGCGCACCAGGTTTTCAAGCGTGTCCACCGCATTGCCCACCATCACCGACACCTTGTCGCTGAAACCCGCATGCTGGATGTTCTGGCGCGCAACCTGGGCGTGCGCCGGTTCCAGCTCCAGCGTGACCAGGGCGCCGCCGGCGGGCAGCGCCCGCGCCAGCCATATGGTGCTGTAGCCCCCCAGCGTGCCGATTTCCAGAATGCGCCGCGCACCGCTGATGCGCGCCAGCAAATGCAGGAACTTGCCCTGATTGGGCGCTACGTTGATGGCCGGCAGCCCGGCCTGCTGGCTGCTGTCCAGCGCGGCGTCCAGCACCGGGTCGGATGGCGCCAGCGTGGCTGAAAAATAATCATCGACGATGTTCCATTGTGCCTGATTCAAGATGTGCTCCTGGTGGATGGCTGATGGCTTTGCCCAGTTCGGATTCCCCGAATTGTTGGGCTGCCGGCAAGGATGCACACTGCAGTCCTGATTGTTCGCCAGGAGAGCCCCGTGCAGAAAGAACGCTATGCCCAAAGCGGGCAAGGCATGACCGAATACATCATCATCGTCGCACTGGTTGCCGTGGCCGCCATTGCAGTGTATCAATTGTTTGGGCAGGTAGTGCGTTCGCAAACCGCCGCCATGGCCAAGGAACTGGCTGGCGAAGACGGGTCAGAGCAATCGCGTATCGCGCAGACGGCGGCCGAGGCCGCTGCGGCGCAGGCGGCCGCCAAAACACTTAAATCGTTTACCGCCAATGCCGGAGCAGGCCAATGACTGCGCGGGTCCGGGCCTGCGCGCCCGCGGCGCAGCAAGGCCAGGCGCTGGTGCTGGGCATGTTGCTGGCGGGCGCGGCCATGGTCGTCCTGATCCGCTACTTTGCGGTGGGTCAGGTGATCGGGGCCAAGGCCAGGCAATTGCACGCTCTGGATGCCGCCGCGTACAGCGGCGCCCTGATTCAGGCGCGGGCCCTGAACATGCTTGCGTATATCAATCGGGCGCACGTCGGACATCAGCTTGCCATGGCGCACCTGGTTACCCTGGGGTCATGGGCCTCGCTGGGCGGTGCGCAGGCCGGTCAATGGGCGGCGGGCAATCCGCCGGCACACCTGATTGCCATGCTGTTCGGGCCTGAGCATGGGGCCGCTTACCGGGCGGCCGGCAAGGCGTCGGGCTTCGGCGGCCTGTCCATGCCGCAGGCAGAGCTGGCACGGGCCTACGGCGGGCATGATGATGTTGTGCGAAATGTGCTCAACACTGTGCAAGATGTCATTGTGTCGGGTTTGCCCGAAGCGCGCCGGCAGGCCATGCAGGCGGTACTGGCCCGCAACTATCCCAAGCATGCGGCTGGCCCCGGCGGCTTCGACCTGCAGGTGGATGACGACAACTGGCCTGGCTACGTACAGCGTCATTCCGGCCAGGGCGAGTTGCGCAGCCTGGTGCAGGCCGTGACGCGGCATTATGGTTTTCTGGGGCCACGCAACACAACGGCATCGAACAATTGGGTGGTCGACGGGCGCTGCCCGGGCCTACGGCATCAACTGCGGCGCCGCGGCACCACCGAACTGGATGCGCAGGGCCGTTGGCAATCGATCGATACGCAATCGTTTCATGCTCTGCGCTCCAATCGCTGGATTGGTTGCTACTACCGCGAATATGCCATGGGGTGGGGCTGGATTCCCAGCGCCCTGACGCAAACGATCGGCCAACCTCATGTGGATGATCCGCCTGCCGATTTTGCCGCCCAGGATTTCTGGCGCTGGGTCAAAGAAGCCACCGACTGGGACATCACATCCGACAGCGCCAATCCACTTGCCAACTCGCGGGCCGTGTCGTCGCGCCGGCGCTGGCAAGGGGGTGGGCTGCCTACTTATTTCGATGTGCCTGCGGGGCAATACGGCCGGCCTCTTGGGTTTGCGGTAAGGCTACGCCAACCCGGCCCGGACGGCCTGACTGTCACCGCCCGCAGTGCCGCTGAAACCTTTTTCAGCCGGCCAGAAGCCCGTAGCGATGGGCGCCGGGAACAAGACAATCTATTTCATCCCTATTGGCAGGCGCGGCTGGCCGATCCTGCCCGTGCAGCTCAGCCCGCCGGGGGGCAGCCGTGAAGCCGCTGCGTTTAGCTAACGATCGTATTCCTTGCTATCGTGCTGCGGGTACGCTGCTGCTGGGGCAGGGCGGCCAGGCGGTGCTCGAAGGCCTGCTGGTGCTGGTGGTACTGGCGTCTCTATGGGTGGCGGGCGCGTGGCTGGGGCACCTGCAAGATATGGCATTGTCGGCCCAGCATGCCAGCCGCCAGGCCGCCTTTTCGCTGACCCGGAATCCGGCGGACGATCCGGCTGAACGCATTCGCCAGCAGTACTTTTCCGGACCGTCGCATCAGTGGTCTGATCGCCGCGGCGCGCGGATGCTGGGGGAAAGCCCGGACAGCATACAGCTGCGTCTAGACCGGCACGCAATGCTTCAACAAAGTGCCCAGCCGGGTGGCGATGATGCCAGCGCGGAATCGTTGCGGCGCAGTTGGCGTGTGCAGGATGGCGGTATCGTCACGGCCAGGCTGCGGGTAGCACCGCAGCCGCAGGGTTCCCGGCCTGCCGGCGCCGCCTTCGCTTCGGGCTTGAACGACTTCGATATTTATCCCGTCCTGCACAGACATACGGCCATCCTCGCCGGAGCGGGGCATGCCGCGGAGGATGCGCAGGTTCAACACATCCTGGCCCAGTCGCCGCTGGCCTGGCATGACAGCGCCAACACTGCTTATGCGCTGGGGCGGAAAATAGACAACGTGATGGGGCTGGTCGATGCACCCTGGCGCCGTGATCGCCCCGTGCTGGACTGGCTGGGTCCTTGGGCGGGTGATATCCCCGCCAGCCGGCTCGATGCCGTGCAAAAGGGGGCACAATGAGGAAGCACGCGCCATACATAGCCGCAATGCATAGACCAAGCCATGCAAGGAAGCAGGCCAGTCTGGCCAGACGGTGGGCCGCGGCGTTGCTGGTCTGCGTCAGTCCGGCTGTTCAGGCTGCGCTCTCTGTGCCGGACCGGCTCGCCGCGCTGAGCGTTCCCGGGTTTACCTGGCAGCCTCAGCGGGCAATCAATATGTCGGGCGTGCCCGTTTATATAAAAGGCTTTGATTCTCCCGATCCGCTGCTGCAGGCGGCGCAAGCGCTGGCTGAGCATTCCGGCCTGTTCCAGCGCGTGCTCAACATCAACGACAAAGTGGTGCTCTCCGGCCTGCAGGCAGACTGGCACTGGCTGGCGGAAATCGACGCCGCCCAGCCGGGGGCCACGGGGTATGTGTCGGCCTTGTATGTCGCCGGGCCTGATGCCGCCGGCACGCTCGGGCATGAACCGTCATTTTCCTGGCTGCCGCATCAGGCCCAGCGGCAGTTCGACTACCGAAGCGGCGAAGGGGGCAAGCAAGTCGTGCAGCAGATTTACAGCGTGCCGATGACGGTGCAAGCGCTCGCCGCTCATATGCACGAGCAGTTGTTAAGCATGGGGTGGGCGGCCGAGCCCGGTCCGGCCGGCGTTCGCGGCAGCAGTACTTGGCGCCTGGGGCAAGCACGACTGATCGTGTATCCCCTGCAAGGGGCCGCCGGAACATCGCTGTATCTTCATTACACAGAATGACAGACAAGGGGGGCGTATGCGTTTGCCTGCATTGAGTCGATCAGCAGCCATGTTGCTGCTTGCCGGCCTGGCCGGGCTGGGGGCGGCATGGTCGGCCAGACAACATATCAACAATCGTGTCCAGCTGCTGGAAGATCAGGCACGTGTTCCCACTGTAGAAAGAATTGTTGCCGCATACGACTTGCCGGCAGGTACCCGTCTGGGGCCCGAGCACCTTGCCTTGCGCCAGTTCCCCGCCGCCATGGTGTCGAGCGACAGCCTGCCTGCGGGACGCTTGTCGGAACTTGCCGGCACGGTATTGCGCGCCCCGCTGCGCGGCGGCGATGCGGTGCTGCAAGTTCACGCAACGGCGCAGGACCATACGGCATTTTCCAGCCATCTTTCACTGGGCAGGCGTGCCATTACCATGCCCGTGGATGCCATCAACTCAGTATCGGGCCTTCTGCAGCCGGGCGACCTGATCGATCTGTATGTATCGTTTGAATATCAGCGGCGCCATATCACAGCGCCCTTGTTGCAAGGTGTGCTGGTGCTGGCCACCGATGCCAGCACGCAGTTTGTCCACGATCAGGGTCAGGCGCGCAAGGGCGCCTATGCCACGGTCACGCTGGACGCATCTCCGGAAGACGCGGTCAAGCTGGTGGCCGCCAGGCAAGGAGGAGCCATTACGGCGGTACTGAGGCCGTCGCATGACAGTGCCCCGACGCAGAAGGCCGTCCGGGGTGATCTTGCCAGTCTGCTTGGCGTGAACAAGGCGCCGCCAGCCCCAAGCAGGAAAGCCCAGGTGATCTATGGGAACCAGTCGGTGCGCGGTGTGTCCCGCTTGAGATCCGCGCCCGCAGGGCCGCCCCAGTCCAGCGGGCTCTTCAATCTGCCGCAGGCGCAGGAGCTGGTCAGTGCCTGGATACAGTCATCCATGCAGCATCAGCCGCGCCAGGCATTATCCGGCCACGATGCACCAGACACGATGGGCGCCGACACACCACTGGATCAGGACGGCGATGGATCATGAGCCGCAATGCTTTCCTCTTCGCTCTGATGATGGCCTGGCTGGCGCTTCCGCCAAACGCAGCCGCGGCCAGGGAAACCCTGCTCAAGCTGCAGGTCGGCGAGGTCAAGGTCCTGGCGGTACCTGATGTGGCGCGTGTCGCGGTGGGCGATGGCCACGTGGTCAACGCCGTAACGACCGACGAAAAAGAGGTCATTGTGTTCGCCCGCCACGAAGGCTCTACGGCGCTGCAGGTCTGGTCCGCCGACGGCCAGCGCCGGCGATATCTGATCGATGTGGCGCCAGAGGGCCTGCGCCAGACGCAGCAGGAACTGCGCAGCGTCCTTGAGCGCATTCCTCATGCCAGGTTGTCGACGGTGGGCGACAAGCTGGTGGTCGAAGGGGATGACCTGTCGGATAGCGACCGCGAAAGAGTGGCCGAACTGGCCAAGCGTTATCCCCAGTTGCTGGACTTCACCGGTCAGGTCGGCTGGGACCGCATGGTCCTGCTGGATGTCCAGGTCGTCGAGGTGCCGCGCGTAAAACTGCAAGAGTTCGGCTTGCGCTGGGGCACGGTATCAGAAGGGGGGCTCCATGCCGGCCTGGCCTGGGAGGCCGGCAGCAAAAGGCTGGCGGGGCGACCGGGCGATACCGTGATGCCGGTGGATTTTCCGGCAACCGCCGCAGCGGGATACTTCGGCGTGAATGCGCTGCTGTCTGCGCGGATCAATGCCATGGCGCAGGCCGGATCGGCGGTGGTATTGGCTCAGCCCCAGCTGTTGGCCCGCAGCGGGGCGACCGCTGAGTTTCTGGCGGGGGGTGAAGTCCCTTATTCAACGGTCGATGCCAATGGCAACACGAATACCGTCTTCAAGCCCTATGGGGTGTCGCTGCGGATTACCCCTCAAATCGAGCGTAATGGCGCGGTGCGATCCCGTATCGAGGTCGAGGTCAGTTCGGTGGATAGCGCTTTCTCGGCGCCTAATGGTCCTTCTTTAAAAACCCGCCGGGCCGCAACGGAATTCAATGTGCGCTCGGGGCAGACACTGGTCCTGGCCGGCTTCCTGTCGCGTGAGGCATCGCAGCATGTCGACAAGGTGCCGGGCCTGGGCGAAATCCCCGTCCTGGGGCAGCTTTTCAGGTCCAGCCGCTTTCAGCGTCAGGACACTGAGCTTGCCATCTTTGTGACCCCGGTTCTCGTGACGGCGGATCATCCGGATTTGGCACGGCGCGTCCAGCGGGGCGCAGAAATCGTCGATACCGCTTTTTCACAAGCGCCTTTGATCAATACCCCCGTGGGTTCTTTGCCCGAGGCGTTGCCGGCCAACGCCCATCCGGCCTGGGATCCATGGAGCGGGGCGGGTTCCCAATGGCAGGATGGCGCGCTGTCGGATCCCCCGTCGGATAGGGGCCGATCACGGGCCAATCAACATCAGTTTACGGAGTAGGGCAATGCTGTATGTGGACTTGCGTTTTGAAGACGGCACGGTACAGTCGGGCAGTTACCGCCTGCCGCTGGAGATCGGCCGCGGTCAGGATTGCGGTCTGCGCTTGAAGGCCTGGCGGGTGGCCAAGCGCCATGCACGTATTGAAAGACGCCCGGCAGGCCTGTTTCTTGACGATTTCGGCGCGCTCAGCGGCACGTTGGTCAACGGCCAACGTGTCGCCCAGTATGGTCCCTTACTGGCGGGCGACGAACTGGTGATCGGGCCTTGCCTGATCCATCTGCGCAAAATAGACGATAAGACAGTTCCAGAAGGCGGGGCGATTTTGGAAGGTAAGGCGGTTTCAGAGGAAGAGGACGGCGGCCGCCATGCCGCCCCGCTGGACAAGGTCGTGGCGGCTGCAGCGCTCCGGCAGGCCTTCCCGCCCACGGAAACGGTGCCGGCCAAGCAAAATACCCAGGACATTATCTTAGTGCCAACGGATACTGTTTTCGATGCCATGCTGCCGCAGCGCCGCCGCCTGCACGCCGCCTTGCTTGACGCCCTTGATCTGCGCCGCCGCGATGTCGCCAGCATGAGCGATGACGCTTTGCGCAGCGAAGCGGCTGCCGCGCTGGGTGAAATCATCGCTCTCGATACTGAATTGCCTGCCTCGGTCGACCGGCAGGCATTGCTGCTGGACGTCGTGAACGAAGCTGTCGGGCTGGGGCCGCTGGAGCCTTTGCTGGCCGATCAGTCGGTGACTGAAATCATGGTCAACCGCCACGATGAAATATTTGTCGAAGTGGAAGGGAAAATCAGGCAGCACCCCACGGCGTTCAGCAGCGAGCAGGCGGTGCTGGGTGTCATTGACCGCATTGTTTCGCCGCTGGGGCGGCGCATCGATGAAAGTTCACCCATGGTCGATGCGCGCCTGCGCGATGGTTCGCGCGTCAATGCCGTGCTGGCGCCGGTGGCTCTGCGCGGTGCCAGTCTGACCATACGCAAGTTCCCGCAGCGCCGGCCGGACATGGATGACCTGCTGCGGGTCGGCGCTCTGGATGCGTCCATGCACGGCTTCCTGGCGGAATGTGTGCGCAGCAAGAAAAACATCATTGTGTCCGGTGGCACCGGCTCGGGCAAGACGACGCTGCTGAACGTCTTGTCCAATTGCATTCCGCAGGGCGAGCGTATCGTGACGATAGAGGATGCCGCAGAGCTCAGGCTGGACCATCCGCATCTGGTCGCCCTGGAATCGCGGCCCGCCAATCTCGAGGGGCGCGGCCAGATCGCCATACGCGATCTTGTCCGCAATGCACTGCGTATGCGGCCCGACCGCATTGTCGTGGGCGAGTGCCGCGGAAGCGAAGCGTTCGACATGCTGGCGGCCATGAATACCGGGCACGAGGGCTCATTGACCACCTTGCACGCCAATAGCCCGCGCGATGCCTTGTCGCGGTTGGAAACCATGATCTTGATGGCGGGCATGGACTTGCCTTTGGCCGCTGTGCGCGAGCATATCGCCGCCAGCATCCATTTTGTCGTGCAGCAGGCACGCCTGAACGATGGCCGCCGCCTGATGACCTCTATTGTCGAGGTGACCGGCATGGAGAGCGGCCGGATACAAACCCAGGAACTCTTCCGGTATGTGCGCGCGCCAACGCCGGCTTTTCAGGGTTGCGGGGTGATGCCCGAATGCTTCATTGACGAGGAAGGGGCCGCCTTGCTGCCGCTTGCGCTGTTTGATCAAAGGACTGAATTGACCGCCACGGCGGCTTGGCGCCGCTTCTGACCCACGCGCCGTGTTCAACCGCTTGCCGGAGGCCATGATGGTGATTCTTTTTTTATTGTGTATCGCTGTGATTGCCGGCGTGGGCAGTTGGTTCTTTCAACGCATGGCGGGCAAGGCTTACAAGCGTTACCAGCTGGCTTTCAAGAAGGAAGCCAGCGAACGCTTGAATGAATTTTTCCTGTTTCTGGACCCGGCGCAACTCTGGGTCGCCAACCTGACCCTATGCGCCGCGGCGATGGCGCTGGTTTATGTCCTGACGGGGCTGGGCCTTGTTGCCGCGCTGTCCGGCGCCATGGCATTGTTCGCGCCGCAATATGGTTTAAAAAAGCTCAGGCAAAAGCGCCTGCAGCGCTTCGACGAGCAGTTGCCCGATCTGCTGCAAGCCTTGTCCGGCGCCTTGCGGGCGGGCGCCGGCATACAGGCCGCGTTGCGGCAGATCGTGTCGCAATCGCCGGCACCGCTGGCGCAGGAGTTCGGACTGCTCTTGCGCGAGCAACGCATGGGGGTGCCGTTCGATCAGGCCCTGGCGAACCTTTACCGCCGCATGCCTGCGGAGGGCACCAGCCTGGTGGTTTCATCGTTGAGCATTGCTGCGCAGACGGGCGGCAGCCTGGCCGAAACCCTGGAAAAGATCGCTGTTACCCTGCGCGCCCGTCTGCATCTGTTGGGACGCGTGCAGGCCCTGACCTCTCAGGGACGGCTGCAAGCCTGGATCATGGCCTGCCTGCCCCTGGCGCTGGCTGTGGTGCTGCATCGTCTGGATCCCGAATCCATGAAGGCGTTGTGGGAAACGCCCGCAGGCTGGTCGGTGCTGGCGATCATCATCATGATGGAAGCCGCCGGCATCATGCTCATACGCCGCATTGTCAACATTCAGGTATAGGGCCGCTTATGTTCTTCTGGATCAGTTGCATGGCCACGGGGCTGTCGCTGTACTTGCTGGTCAGGGTATTCACCCGCCCCGTCGTACAACAGAAAAATCTTGCCGGACATGGTCCCGGGCGATTGCTTTTGCGTCTGGCCTGGCCTTGGGTGCTTGCTTTGACCCCGGTCTGCCAGCCTTTCATCCCCTGGCGCATGCGGCATATCGTGAGCCAGCGCCTGCAACGGGCCGGGATCAGCCGCCAGTGCGCGCCTGAGCACATCGTGGCCATGCAGGCCTTGTGCTGCTTGGTCCTGGCGGTTGCAACCGTGTTTGCCCTAAGCGTGCTTGATGCATCGGGCGCCATTCCATTGATGTGGCTTGCCGCGGCGACGGGCCTGGCTGGCATGTGGTGGCCGCAGCACTGGCTGCGCGATCTGGGCCGCGAGCGTCAGGCTCGCATGCTGCGCGAGCTTCCGTTTCTGCTTGATATGACCACCTTGTGCGTCGAGGCCGGCCTGAATTTGCAGGGCGCCTTGCAGCAGGCCGCAAGGCATGGTCCTGAAGGCCCTTTACGGACCGAGATCGAGCATGCCTTGGCGGATATGCGCACAGGCATGTCGCGTCTGCAAGCCTTGAACGCACTGGCTGATCGCACTGGCCTGGCGGTTGTGCACAGTCTCGTCGCGGCGATGGGGCAGGCTGATCAACTGGGCATGAGCCTAGGCCCGTTGCTGCGTTCGCAATCGGAGCAGCGGCGGGCTGAACGTTTCTTGCGAGCCGAGAAACTGGCGCTCGAGGCGCCAGTGAAAATGCTGTTTCCCATGGTGTTCTGCATCTTTCCCTGCACCTTTCTGATCATCGGTTTTCCAATCGTGGTCAAGCTGCTGGCGGCCGATTTGTAAACAGCATGAAGCCGTTTGACTGTGACGCAAGCCGTTTAAGGCTGTACAGGGCCACTGGCTTCTGGGCACGTTTGCGCGGCCTGCATGCCTACGCCGGCTTGCCCTGGCATACCGGCCTGTACATAGCGCCCTGCAATGCCATCCATACTGTCGGCCTGTCTTACGCCATCGATGTGGTGTTTCTTGACGCGGGCCATCGGGTCATCGGGCTACGGCATAGTCTGCGGCCCTGGCGGGTGGCATATTGCCGCAAGGCAGTGGCGGTGATAGAGCTGCCCGCCGGTTATTGCCTGGCCCGCCCTGATTTAGTTTTCCGCCGCGTAGTTGACCCCGAAAACACTGTAGTAGGCCGGGTAGAAGCTGCAATACAGCACGGCGGCCACGATAATATTGACGGGTGTCAGCAGCACTTGCACCGCGCCGGGGGAAATGCCCAGGGCGACGACGAATGAGCCGGCCATCTGGATGGCGAAGAAGATGGCCGCCCAACTGGCGCCGTAGGCCAGGAAGGGCAGTTTGTTGCGCCAGCAGGCCACCATGGAAAAGAACAGTGCCTGCGACATTTTGATCCGGTGCCAGCCTATCAGCGCCGGCGCATGCCAGAACAAGGCGGAAATTAGCACGTACAGCAGGCCGAAGGTAATGAAGGGGCCGCGCATGGCGGTGACCAGCGCCACCTCGTCGATGGCGCCGTTGACGTTGATGGCGCTCATCAGGCTGTCCAGAAAGGGCAGCGTTGCAATAAACCCGCCCACCAGGCAGAAAACCAGGTAGGCCAGGCCCAGCGCCAGCAGCCGCCGGCGGGTTTCCCTATCGCGCAGCGGCTCCAGCCACATGGGTAGCAGCATAGGTTTTCCGGATGCGATATTGCGGCAGGCCGACAGCGTCACAAAGGTCAGCATGGGTGTGCAGGCGATCAGCAGCATCTGCCCGAACAGCGGGATCAGGTAGCTGACCGTGATCAGGAAGCCCGTCATCAGGCTCCAGAAAAACATCGCCATGGGCTGACGTTTGAAAAGCCGGAAGCCATCTTGTATCCAGAGCCAGCCGGACGTGATGGGAAGAGTGGCAGCTTGCATGGTGAGTCTTGCTTCCTAAAGGGGGAGTGCGGGGGTGTTGCGGCGCTCCCGCAGAATGCGTTCGAAATGGCGCGGGTCGTGCGGCTTGAGCGTCTGGGCCGGCCTGGGCAGGTAAAAGTCGTACAGCCGCGAAATCCAGAAACGCAGGGCCGCCGCCTGCAGCAGCATGGGCCAGGCGCGCTTTTCTTCTTCGGTGAAGGGCCGGACGCCGGCGTAGGCGTTCAGCCAGGCCTGCAGCTTGTCGTCCTGGAAGGCGCCGGTATGGCGTTCTATGCACCAGTCGTTGACGCTCACGGCCACGTCAAACAGCCATGTGTCGCAGCCGGCGAAATAGTAGTCGATGAAACCGCCCATGCGCGGCATCTCGAAAGTACCGTCAAACAGCACGTTGTCGCGGAACAGGTCGCAATGGGCCGGACCCGAGGGCAGCGCCCCGTAGGTGTCGGTGGCGGCAAAACGGGACTGCTCCTGAAGTACAGCGGTGATCAGCGCGGATTGCGAGGCGGACAGGAAGGGCAGCACTTTAGGCATGGTTTCCTGCCACCATGGCAGCCCGCGCAGATTGGGCTGGACGATGGCGAAGTCGCGGGCGGCCAGATGCGCCCTGGCCAGGGTCTGTCCCGCCAGGGCGCAGTGGGCGGCGCCGGGATCGGGTTCGTAGCCGCCCGACAGGCGGGTGACGATGGCGCAGGGCTTGCCGTGCAGCGTGGTCAGGCGGGTGCCGTCGCGCAAGGTCTGGGGCTTGGGCACCGGAATCTCGCGCGTGGCCAGGTGATGCATCAGCTCGATATAGAACGGCAGCTGTTCATGGGTCAGTACCTCGAACAGGGTCAGGACGAATTCGCCGTGCGTCGTGCTTAGAAAATAATTGGTGTTTTCAATGCCGGCGGTAATGCCGCGCAGCGACACGAGTTCGCCCAGGGTGTAGCGGGTCAGGAGCTCTTGCGCGTCGCTTTCGCTGACGGGGGTAAAAACGGCCATAGGCTGCAAACTCTGCTTGTATAAAGCGTGGATAAATAAAAAGCCCGTAAGTCGGGCGATTGATTTTAGTCCATCGGCCCGGACGCTGCTCGTGTCCGGGCCTGTTTGCAGCGAGGTCTATGGCTTGAGCAGGCTGCACTTGGAGTCCTGCACGCTGGTGAAGGCTTCTTCGCCCGGGATGGTGGCCACTGTTTTCATATAGTCCCAGGGCTTGGTGGATTCTTCCGGCGTCTTGACCTGCATCAGGTACATGTCGTGGATATAGCGTCCGTCGGCGCGTATGTATCCCTTGGTGTAGACATCGTCGATTTTCATGTTCTTGAGCTCGGCCATGACTTTGTCCGAGTCGGTGGTGCCGACGGCCTGGACCGCTTTCAAGTAGGTCGTGGCGGCGGAGTAGGCGGCCACCTGGTGGGTGCTGGGCATCTTGCCCATCTTCTTGTAGAAGCGCGCCGAGAATTCGCGGGAGGCGTCGTCCTTGTCCCAGTACCAGCTGTCGGTCATCAGCAGCTTTTGCGCGACGGGCAGGCCCAGCCCGTGTATATCGTTGATCGTCATCAACAGGCCGACCAGCTTCATCTTGTCGACCAGCCCGAAGTCATTGGCCGCCTTGATGGCGTTGATGGTGTCCGAGCCCGCATTGGCCAGGCCCAGGACCTGGGCGTTGGACGCTGCCGCCTGCAGGATGTACGAGGACATGTCGGGCGAGGTCGGCGGATGCCTGACCGAGCCGGTGATGGTGCCGCCATTGGCCTTGACGACCGCGCCGGTGTCGGCTTCGAGCGAATGGCCGAAAGCATAGTCGGCCACCAGGAAGTACCACGATTTCCCGCCTTGTTTCACTACGGCCGAGCCTGTGCCTTTGGCCAGGGCGACGGTGTCGTATTCATAGTGGATGGTATAGGGCGTGCAGTCTTCGTTGGTCAGGCGCGCCGTTGCGGCGCCGATATTGATGTAGGGAATCCGCTTCTCGGCGACGATGGTGTTCATGGCCAGGCCGGCTGCCGAGTTCACGCCGCCGATCAGCAGCGTCATGCCTTGCTGGTCTATCCATTCCCGCGCGCGGGCAGCGGCAATCTCGGGCTTGTTCTGGTGGTCGGCCGACAGGATGTCGATCTTCTTGCCCAGCACGGCGCCGCCGGCATCCTGCACGGCCATGCGGATGGCCTCCAGGCCGCCCGAGCCGTCCGTGTCGGCGTAGGGCCCCGACATGTCGGTGATGAAGCCGATGCGCACGGTATCGGCGCTGCCTTGCGCCTGCGCGCCGGCGGCCAGTCCCGCCAGCATCAGTGCCAGCAGGGGGGTGTGCTTGAATAGCGTTTTCATTGCGTGTCTCCTGTTATGTGGGCGTATGCATCGTCGCGAGTGAACGTAGCGGCCGCCTGTTTCGAGTAAGGGGTGGTCGGGCGGCCCGCTTGCCGCCCGGTTCTTTGCTTATTGCGCCTTGCCGTCCGCGCGTTCCTGCAAGAACTGCGCGGCCAGATCGGCCCGCACGTCCTTGGCGTCGACCAGCTTTTGGGCCAGCCAGGCAATGTCGTCGCCCTTTGCGCCGGCGACCAGGGCAATATTGCGGGCGTGCAAAGCCATGTGCCCGCGCTGTATGCCTTCGGTGGACAGCGCGCGCAGGGCGGCCAGGTTCTGTGCCAGGCCCACGGCCACGGCGATTTCGGCCAGTTCCTGGGCGCTGGCGACATCCAGGATTTTCAGGGAAAGCTGCGCCAGGGGATGGGTCTTGGTTGCGCCGCCCACCAGGCCGACCGGCATGGGCATTTCCAGCGTTCCGACCAGGTCGCCGTTGCCGGCCACTTCCCAGGTGCTCAGCGAGGTGTAGCGGCCGTGGCGGCAGGCGAAGGCATGGGCGCCGGCTTCGACGGCCCGCCAGTCATTGCCCGTGGCGACGATGATGGGGTCGATTCCGTTCATGATGCCTTTGTTGTGCGTGGCGGCCCGGTAAGGGTCCACCGCTGCGAATTCATAGGCATCCACAATGCCGTCGATGACGTCCTGGCCGTCGTATTCGCTGGTTTGCAGGGTGGCGGGCGTCAGGCGCAGATGCGCGCGGGCCAGGCGCAGGTCGGCCAGGTTGGACAGGATGCGCAGCCGCACCCGGCCCCCCGTGATCTGCTCCATGCGGCCGGCCACGGCTTCGGCCATGGTGTTGACCGTGTTGGCGCCCATGGCGTCGCGCACGTCCACGATCAGGTGGGCCACGACCATGGCGCCGCGCGCCGTATCGGGAAACACATGCACTTCGATGTCTTTGCATCCGCCGCCGAGCCGGGCCAGCACCTGGTCGCGGCTGTTGGCGATGTCGATGATTTCCTGGCGTTGCTGCAAAATGGCATGCCGGGCGCCGTAGGGGTCGCTGACGTTCACGATCTGCACCTGGGCGCGCATGATGGGCCCCGAGCTGGAGGTGCGGAACCCGCCGTTATCGCGTACTAGCTTGGCCATGAAGGACGCGGCCGCCACCACCGACGGCTCTTCAACCGCCATGGGAATCAGCACATCCTTGCCGTTGATCTGGAAATAACCGGCGATGGCGTAGGGCAGTTCGAATTTTCCCACCACGTTCTCTATCATGCCGTCGGCGGTTTCCAGGGGCAGGGCCCCGGGCTGGGCCAGCAGGCGCAGTTCGTCGGGTGTCAATGCCCGTTTCTGGGCAAGGTGTTGCAGCCGTTCGGCCGGGGCCAGGGATCGGAATTTCGGTAGGCGCGAATCTGTGGTCATGGTGGTGTGCATCAAGTAGGTGGAAAGAGAGTCCGGGGAAGTATAGGGAGTGTCAGTGTTAATTCCTATGTGAAAAACACACATAAAAAACGACAATAAATGTTTATTTGATTAGGTTGCGTCCATGGAAGATCTCAGCACCGGCCATCAGGCGGATGCGCTCTGCGCCGAGACCCTGGAGGCGGTCCTGCGCCTGTTGAGCCAGGATGCAGAGCGCCAGGCCTTGGCGGGCCTGCTCGACCAGGTCCGGGCGATGCCGTCCGCAGCCGCGCGGGCGCGCCTGGTGGGCAGCCTGGAAATGGGGATCGCCCTGAAAGAACGGTTCGAGCAGCATCAACTGCGCGAACGCGGCCTGCTTGCCCTGATCGAAACTGCCCAGGACCTGACGGCCATTACCGATCTGGACCAGGTTTTGCAGGCCATCGTGCAGCGCGCCCGCAAGCTCGTGGGGTGCGACGTCGGTTATCTGTCGATCTACGACGAGCAGCGGGGCGATTTCTACGTGCGGGCTACCGCCGGCGCTTTCTCGGAAAAATTCCGGCAGATCCGTATTGGGCGAGAGGTCGGTATTTGCGGGTTTGTGGCGCGCAATCGTACGCCTTACGCTTCGTCCGACTATGGCCTGGATGAACGTTTCCTGCACACCGGGTCGGTGGATTCGGCCGTGCTCGACGAGAACATCAAGTCGATACTGGGTGTGCCGCTGCTGGCCGGCGGGCAAGTCATTGGCGTGCTGTTCGTGGGGGACCGCTATGTCCGTTCCTACATCGCCTGGGAAATGTCCATCCTGTCGACGCTGGCGGCCCATGCCTCGGTGGCGATCGGCAATGCCCGTTTGTTTGAACAGGCCGAGCTTGCCTTGCAGCAGGCCAGTGCGGCCAACGCCTTGTTGACGCGCCAGACCCACGACACCCGCGCCGCGGCCGAGGCGCACGAACAACTGACGACCCTGGTCGCCCGGGGCGGGGAGCTGCGCGATATCTGCCTGATGGTATCCGACCGCCTGGGCGGTTATGTGGCCGTGTGCGATGAAACCGAAAGGACGATCTGCCACTCTGGGGGCGGGGCGCAGGCCTTTCCTTTGCTGGCGGACAGATCGGCCGCCACGGTCGACTGGCTCGACGACACCTTGCATGTGACCCTGGATGAAAGCCGCCGGCAAGGGCGCTCCGTCGTCGCGTTTTCACTGCCTTCGCATGTATGCCGTGTTTGTGCGGTGGTGGGCGGCAATGGCCTGCTCGGCGGCCTGATCATCCACACCCGGACCGAACTGAATGACGTGGCCGTGCGCATTGTCGAGCGCAGCGCCACGGTGACCGGCGTTGTCTTGCTGCTCAAGGAAAGAAGGGAGTCCTCTATGCTTTCCGATATCCCCATTGTTGTACGCGGGCTGGTTCACCGGCCGCAAGGCATGCTGGCAAAGCTGGCGCTGCAGGCATCGGCATTGGGGCTTGACCTGGCGCAGCCCGTCTATCTGACTCAACTGCGTCATCGGGACCTGGGGGCCGGCCATCTGGTCAAGCAACTGCGCCTCAGGCTGAAGGCGCCGGGCGTCCTGATCGACGAGGTCGGCGAGTCCTTGCTGGTCCTGTCCAGTCAGGACCCGGCCGCCGGCCTGCAGTCGACGCTGCTGCGCTTCTTCAGCGAGTTCAACGGGCATTTCTGGGGCGTGGTGTCCGAGCCGGTGGGCGACCCTGCCAGCCTGCCAGAGGC
Organism: Pusillimonas sp. SM2304; assembly: GCF_031628915.1. Taxonomy (NCBI): domain Bacteria; kingdom Pseudomonadati; phylum Pseudomonadota; class Betaproteobacteria; order Burkholderiales; family Alcaligenaceae; genus Pusillimonas; species Pusillimonas sp. SM2304. The sequence goes on along the minus strand of NZ_JAVLUJ010000003.1, from coordinate 59,026 downwards.
CTTTCAGGCCGGCACGCGGTGCCTGGACCTGATGGCTGCGCTGGGCCGGGACAGGGCGATGCTTCATGTGCGCGATCTGCTGCTGTACTCGCCGCTGCTGGCGGGCGCGCCGGGGCCGCATCTGGACGGCTTTCTGCGCACCAGCCTGGAAGGGCTTTTTGATCCCCGGGATGCTCGCAGGGTCGAACTGGCCAGGACGCTGCTGGCCTACCTGGACAACAGCTATAACGCCCGCCTTGCCGCCAGCGCGATGGCGATCCATATCAATACTTTTCGGCAGCGCCTGGAGTCGATCGACGCCATGCTGGGCCCGTGGCGCAAGGCGGGTCGCGCCCTGGACATCCATATGGCTTTGCGTTTGTGGTGCTTGCGCGACGGCTGGACGCCGGATGCCGGGTCCGGCTAAGTTCAGCTACACCTAAGTTCAGCTACACTTTAGCCGCGATGACGAAAGCAGATTCACACCCCATGCAGAACAGCCCGGAAAGCCGCGGCGATTGGCGCCTGTGCGTCGCGCCCATGATCGATGTGACCGACAGGCATTGCCGGTATTTTCATCGTTTGCTGGCGCCCCAGGCTCGCCTGTATACCGAAATGATCACCACGGGCGCGCTGCTGCACGGCAATGTGGCCAGGCACCTGGATTTCGACCCGGCCGAAGAGCCGGTCGCCCTGCAACTGGGCGGCAGCGAGCCCGAAGCGCTGGCTGAATCGGCGCGCCTGGGCCAGCAATGGGGCTATAACGAAATCAATCTTAACTGCGGATGTCCGTCGGAGCGGGTGCAGCGCGGGGCGTTTGGCGCCTGCCTGATGGCCGAGCCCGATCTGGTGGCCGATTGCATCAAGGCCATGCAGGACGCGGTATCCATACCCGTCACGGTCAAGCACAGGCTGGGCCTGGACTATGACGATACTTACGGTTTCGTGCGCGATTTCGTGGGCAAGCTTCACGACACAGGCTGCCGCGTGTTCATTGTGCATGCGCGCAATGCCGTCCTGAAAGGGCTGTCGCCCAAGGACAATCGCGAAATACCGCCCTTGCGCTACGAAGCGGCGGCCCGGCTCAAGGCGGATTTCCCCGACAGCGTATTTGTGCTGAACGGCGGCATTGCCGAAACCGGCCAGGCGCTGGGCCTGATGCAGCAGTTCGATGGCGTGATGCTGGGCAGGGCTGCCTGGCATCACCCCGGCATATTGTCGGAGATCAGCCGGGCGCTGGCGCCCGACGCCCCGCAGCCCGAACCCGCGCAGGTGGTCCAGGCCATGCAGGCCTATGCCGGCCGGGAGGTGGAAAAAGGGGTGCCTTTGCGCATCGCCGTGCGCAGCATGCTGGGGTGGATGAGCGGACGGGCGGGTGCGCGCCATTGGCGGCGCACCTTGTCGGACCCGGCCTTATTGAATCAGAACGATGCCCGTTTGCTGGAAAAGGCCTGGTCGGACCTGGTGCTGCGCACCAGCGATGGCGCCTACTGAGCGCTGGCGACTTCGGAATCGCCCGGCCAGTCGCGGATATAGGCCTTGAGCATATTGTTTTCGAACTGCTGCGCCGCCACGATGGCCTGCGCCATATCGTAGAAGGAAATCACGCCCATCAGCGTCGGGCCGTCCATGACGGGCATGTAGCGGGCGTGCTTTTCGAGCATCAGGCGCTGCACTTCTTCGAAACTGGTGTTGGGCGATACGCTGACGGGCGCATCGTCCATGACGCTGCGCACGGTGTTGGCCCCGGTGTTGCCCTGGTTGTCGTGCAGGTGGCGGATGATCTCGCGAAAGGTCAGCATGCCGGCCAGTTCGCCATGATCCATGATGACCAGCGAACCGATGTCCTGCTCGCTCATGGTTTCAAGGGCCTGCAGAATCGACGTGTCAGGTGTGGCGGTATATAGCGTGTGCCCTTTCACGCGTAGAATTTCACTGACTTTGAGCATCGTTGTTCTCCTGTGTGTCCCCGTGCGACACGGTAAGCTTATTTTGCACCATCCGGGGGCTTTCGGGTAGTGCCCCTTCTTGTTCGAAAAGCGTTGCCAGCCGTATGTCTGGCTGTGTCAAAGACACAGAAATGGCTTCAAGAAGTAAATGTTCGTCGTCCAGGCCCGGCTGACCGCGGTCCAGCAGCAGGGCATCGATCAGCGGGCCCAGGGTGGCTTCGCGCTGATCGAAGGACAGCACCCATTGGTCGGCGTCGTCCCCTTCGGTGTCCACCACATAACCCAGGTCTTTCAATGCAGACAGTACGTTGGCCACGTCATCCTGGTGCAGTTGCAGGTGGGCGCACAGAAAGCGCATGCTGCGCCCGCGCGGCAGGCTGTCCTGGGCCTGCCACAGTGTGTGCAGAATGCGTATGGCATGGACGAGTTTTCCGCCCGGATAGCGCTGCATGGCCCAGCGCCGCAGCCGCAGGTCGGGCAGGGTGGCGGCCACCGTGGCGCCCAGTAGTATGACCAGCCACGACAGGTAGATCCAGAGCAGGAAGATGGGCAGCGTGGCGAAAGCGCCGTAGATGACGGTGTAGGACGGGAAGCGGGTCAGGTAATACGCGAAGCCCACGCGCATGATTTCCAGCACGATGGCGGTGCCGAAGCCGCCCGCCAGCGCGTCTTTCCACAAAACGCGGCGGTTGGGAACGAATACGAACAGCGCGGTGAACCCCAGCCCGGTGGCCAGTAGCGGAATAAGGGACAGCGCAAAGCCGATGATGGTGGGCAGTTCGTCGACATGGCCGAGCGATTCGCGCGCGAGCATGGATGTGGCCCACAGGCTGGCGCCGGTCAGTATCGGCCCCAGCGAGATGATCGCCCAATAGACCAGCATGCGTTGCTGTAGCGGCCGTTGCCGTTCGACCTGCCAGATGTTGTTGAAGGCCTCGTCGATGGTCATAATCAGCATGACCGACGTCACAATAAGAAACAAACTGCCCACCGCGGTCAAGCCCGAGGCTTTTGCGGCGAACTGGTTCAGGTAAAGCATGACGTTGTCGGAGACCGACGGCGGCATCAGGCTGGTGGTCAGGAAGTTTTCCAGCGCAACCCGGAACTCGGCGAACAGGGGAAAGGCGGTGAACAAGGCCAGCACCACGGCCAGCAGCGGCACAATGCTCAGTACCGTGGTGAAGGTCAGGCTGGAAGCGACCTGCGTCAGTTTCTTTTCGGCGGCCCGCCGCAGCGCGAAGCGCGTGATCTTGCGCATGTTGGATGCGCTGCGCAGCGGACCGTCGGATGCTTTGGAACGCGGCAAGGCGCGGGGCGTTTTCTTGCTGGACGCCTGTGATGGCGCGGCGTCAGGCGATGTGGATGCGGGGCTGTCGTTCTCGGGATGCATGGCGACGATAAAAAACCTTTTCGTTCCGGGGCAATGTTCAGGCAGCGCAGGCCTCTTTCGAGTCATAATACCAGCATGACTACGCAATTGAACCCTGTGTTGCGCCATGGCGCCTCGATATCGCTGATCGCATTGATTGTTTTATGCCTGCTCTGGGAGCTGAAAATAGCGCCTTTGCGGCCAGGCGGATCCCTGCTTGCATTGAAGGCACTGCCTTTGCTGCTGCCCTTGCGCGGTGTGCTGAAAGGGCAGCTTTACACCTTGCAATGGGCTGCCATGCTGATTCTGCTTTACTTCATGGAAGGGGTGGTCAGGGCGTGGTCCGACCCTTCGCCCCTGTCCGCGTGGATGGGGGGGCTGGAAATCCTCTTTTCACTGGTGTTCTACCTGTGCGCCATTTTTTATCTGAAGCCAGCCAAACGCGCCGCCAAGCAGCGTGCGGCCCAGCGCGAGGGCAAGGTGTCCTGATGATTGATGCTATCCGGGATCTGAAGGTAGCGAACTCATTTGCCGGCCTGCCGCCGGCGTTCTATACCCGCCTGGCGCCGCAGCCCCTGAATCAGCCCAGGCTGCTGCACGCCAATCCGGAGGTGGCCGCCTTGCTGGGCTTGTCGCCCCAGGCATTGCAGGACCCCGATTTTCTGGATGTGTTTTCGGGCGCTGCCGCCTTGCCCGGCGGCGAAACACTGGCCGCCGTCTATAGCGGCCATCAGTTCGGTGTCTGGGCCGGGCAGTTGGGGGATGGCAGGGCGCATTTGCTGGGCGAGGTCGCCGGGCCCGCGGGGCCTTGGGAACTGCAATTGAAGGGCTCGGGGCGGACGCCTTATTCGCGCATGGGCGACGGGCGGGCGGTGCTGCGCTCGTCGGTGCGCGAATACCTGGCCGGCGAGGCCATGGCGGGGCTGGGCATACCGACGACACGGGCGTTGGCGCTGGTGGTGTCCGACGATCCGGTGTATCGGGAAACGGTCGAGACCGCCGCCATCGTCACCCGGGTGTCGCCCAGCTTTGTACGCTTTGGCTCTTTTGAGCACTGGTCGGGTTCACCCGAGCATCTGCGTGCCTTGCTCAATTATGTGGTGGACCGCTTTTATCCGGAATGCCGCGATGCCGCCGGCGGTGAAGCCGCCGCCGAACAAGATGTCGTCTTGCGTTTCCTTAGGGCGGTGGTCGGCCGGACCGCCAGGCTGGTGGCCGATTGGCAGACAGCGGGGTTTTGCCATGGGGTCATGAATACCGACAATATGTCGATTCTGGGCCTGACCATAGACTATGGTCCTTACGGCTTTATGGACGCCTTCCAGGTCAATCATATTTGCAATCACAGCGATACGCAGGGGCGCTACGCCTGGAATGCGCAGCCGTCCGTTGCCAACTGGAACCTGTACCGCCTGGCCAGCGCCTTGCTGGGCCTGGGCATCGCGGCCGATGCATTGAAAAGCGAGCTGGAGCAGTTTGAATCGGTCTTTCTGCAGGCCTATCGCGGCAATCTGCGCAACAAGCTGGGCCTGATGCGCTGGGAAGACGGCGACGACAATCTGCTGGACGACTGGTGGCGACTGCTGCATACGCAGCGCGCGGATTTCACCTTGAGTTTTCGTGCGCTGGCGACGGCGCCGCAGCAACGCACGCCGTTTCTGGCTCATTTCACAGCGGATCAAGAAGCCGCCAATGCCTGGCTGGACCGCTACATTGAACGACTGGCGCAAGACGGGCGCGCCGATGGCGAGCGCATTGCGCAAATGAATGGCGCGAATCCGGTCTATGTATTGCGCAACCATTTGGCGGAAGGGGCGATCCGGGCGGCCGCCCAGGGCGATGCCGGCGAAATCGGTACCTTGCTTCGGCTGCTGCGCGACCCCTATACGGCGCAGCCCGGCTTCGAGGCCTATGCCTCGGCGCCGCCCGACTGGGCAAGCCGCTTGGAAGTCAGTTGCTCGTCGTAAGCGGCCGTCATCCGTCCGCGCAGCTTGTTCACAATAATTTAATAGAATCGATGTTTCGCTTAAGGTAAAAAAGCATCACTATGTCAGGCAATACGCTAGGTAAAATCTTCTGTGTCACGAATTTCGGGGAATCGCATGGCCCGGCCATCGGGGCTGTGGTCGACGGCTGCCCGCCGGGTCTTGCGCTGAGCCAGGCCGATATCCAGCTGGAACTCGACCGGCGCCGCCCCGGCACCTCGCGGCACGTGACGCAGCGCCAGGAGCCGGATCAGGTTGAAATTCTGTCGGGGGTGTATGAAGGCGTGACCACGGGTACGCCCATCGGCTTGCTGATACGCAATGCCGATGCACGCAGCAAGGATTACAGCAATATTGCCGACACGTTTCGCCCCGGGCATGCCGACTACACGTATTGGCGCAAGTTCGGTGAACGCGACCCCCGCGGCGGGGGCCGTTCATCGGCGCGCCTGACGGCGCCGACGGTGGCAGCGGGGGCGATTGCCAAAAAATGGCTTGCCCAGGCGCACGGGATCACGGTGCGCGGCTACATGAGCCAGTTGGGGCCGATTTCCATTCCCTTTCTGTCGTGGGACGAGGTCTCGGGCAATCCCTTCTATGCGCCCAATGCGCAGGCCGTGCCCGAGCTTGAAGCCTATATGGATCAATTGCGGCGCGATGGCGATTCCATCGGCGCGCGCATCGAAGTGGTGGCCGAGGGGATGCCGGCAGGCTGGGGCGAGCCCCTGTACGATCGCCTGGACGCCGATATTGCGCATGCGATGATGGGTTTGAATGCCGTGAAGGGCGTGTCCATAGGCGCCGGTTTCGACTGCATTGCCCAGCGCGGCTCAGAGCATGGCGACGAAATCACGCCCGAGGGCTTCCTGACGAATCACGCGGGCGGGGTGCTGGGCGGCATTTCGTCCGGGCAAGCCATTACCGTATCCCTGGCCATCAAGCCGACGTCCAGCATACGCATCGAGCGCAAGTCGATCAATCGGGCCGGCGAACCGGTGCAAGTTCAGACGCTGGGGCGGCACGATCCCTGCGTGGGCATACGTGCCACGCCTATTGTCGAGGCCTTGCTTGCCATTGTGCTGATGGACCACGCGCTGCGCCATCGGGCCCAGTGCGGATAAGACATCAACCTGCCAGAAAAGGAGCATCAGTACTGTGAAAAAAAATCAATCAATGACCCGCAGGGTGTTTGCCGCCGGCCTGATCGCGGCGGCTGTGACACTGGGCGGTTGCGCAGCCGTGCAGACCACGGATTCAGGCACTGTTGGCGTCGATCGCAAGCAATATATGTCCGGGATGGTGTCCGAAGCGGCCTTGCAGCAAGAGGCCAACCAGCAATACACTACCCTGCTTGCGCAGGCCAAGGCCCAGGGCGCGCTCGACAGGAATGCCGCGCAGACCAAGCGCGTCCAGGCTATTTCCCAGCGGCTGATCAAGCAGGTCGGCGCCTTCCGTCCCGATGCCGCCAATTGGAACTGGGATGTGCATGTGCTCAGTTCGGACGAGGTCAACGCATGGTGCATGCCGGGCGGGAAGATCGCCGTCTATACCGGCCTGATCGACAAGATCAAGCCCACGGATGCCGAACTGGCGGCCGTCATCGGCCACGAGATGGCGCATGCCCTGCGCGAACACGCACGCGAGCAGGTATCGCAGCAGATGGTCACCGATATGGGCTTGTCGGTCTTGTCGGCGGTGACCGGCATTGGCGCCACGGCCGATCTGGGCGGGGCCTTGAGCAAGGTGATGTTTACGCTGCCCAATAGCCGGACACACGAGACCGAGGCCGACCGCATTGGCGTCGAGCTGGCCGCGCGGGCCGGCTACGATCCGCGCGCGGCGGTCACGCTGTGGCAAAAAATGGGGGCGCTCAGCGCCGGCAGCGCGCCGCCTGAATTCCTGTCGACCCACCCGTCCGCCGCCAGCCGGTCTTCCGACCTGACCGAGGCGGCGAACAAGGTCATGCCCTTGTACCAGAAGGCGGGCGGCAAATAAAAAAGCGGTGTTGGCAGACCGCTGATATCGGGCTGAATCGCTGATCCTGGCGATTCAGCCCGCGCTGTTTGTGGGCGCTGGCTGTCACTATTGATACCAGTATAAAAACTTGTCTTGTACCAGGTTTGAGCACTGGCATAATAAGCGCATAGTTTTCCTGTTCAATTTCTCAAAGAGCACTGTCATGGCACAAACCTTGTACGACAAACTTTGGAACGCGCACGTTGTGCACCAAGAGACGGACGGCACCTGTCTGCTGTATATCGACCGCCACCTGGTGCATGAAGTCACCAGTCCGCAGGCCTTCGAAGGCTTGCGGCTGGCCGATCGCAAGCCGTGGCGCATCAGCGCCAACCTGGCCGTTGCCGATCACAACGTACCCACCACGGCCCGCAACGAGGGCATCCATGATCCTATTTCACGGCTGCAGGTCGACACCCTGGACGACAACTGCGAAAAATACGGCATTACCGAATTCCGCATGAATGACCGGCGCCAAGGGATCGTGCACATCATCGGGCCCGAGCAGGGCGCCACGTTGCCGGGGATGACGGTGGTTTGCGGCGATTCCCACACCAGTACGCACGGCGCGGTCGGCACGCTGGCATTCGGTATCGGCACCTCCGAGGTCGAGCACGTCCTGGCCACACAGACGCTGCTGATGAAGAAAAACAAGAACATGCTCATCAAGATCGAGGGCGAGCTGCCTTTTGGCTGCACCGCCAAGGATCTGGTCTTGTACGTCATCGGCAAGATCGGCACCGCGGGCGGTACGGGCTATGCCATCGAATTCGGCGGCAGCACCATGCGGTCGCTGTCGGTCGAAGGCCGGATGACGGTCTGTAATATGGCCATCGAAGCCGGCGCCCGTTCCGGCATGGTGGCGGTCGACCAGAAAACCATCGACTATTTCCGCGGCCGTCCTTATGCGCCCACCGGCGCCTTGTGGGATCAGGCGGTGCAATACTGGCGTACGCTGCATTCCGACGAAGGCGCCGTGTTCGACCGCGTCATCGAGCTGGACGCGCGCGAGATCACCCCGCAGGTTTCGTGGGGCACGTCGCCGGAAATGGTGCTGCCCGTGGATGCGCGCGTACCCGACCCCGACAAGGAAAAAGACGATGTGCGGCGCAACGGCATGGAGCGCGCGCTTGAATACATGGGCCTGAAGCCCAACACGCCGCTGACCGACATCAAGGTGGACCGCATATTCATCGGCTCCTGTACCAATGCGCGGATTGAAGACTTGCGTGCCGCGGCGGCCGTCGCCCGGGGCAAACGGGTGGCCTCGTCGGTCAAGCAGGCCATGATCGTGCCGGGCTCCGGCCTGGTCAAAGAGCAGGCCGAGCAAGAAGGCCTGGACAAGATCTTTCTGGCTGCCGGCTTCGAGTGGCGCGAGCCGGGTTGTTCCATGTGCCTGGCCATGAATGCCGATCGCCTTGAACCGGGCGAACGCTGCGCGTCGACCTCGAACCGCAACTTCGAAGGCCGCCAGGGCCAGGGCGGGCGCACGCATCTGGTCAGCCCGGCCATGGCCGCCGCCGCCGCCATTGCCGGCCACTTTGTTGATATACGAAATTTTCGATAGGAAGCCATCATGCAAGCCTTTACCACCCATCATGGCCTGGTCGCACCGCTGGACCGTGAAAATGTCGATACCGACCTGATCATTCCGAAGCAGTTCCTCAAATCCATCAAGCGCACGGGTTTCGGCCCCAATCTGTTCGACGAGTTGCGCTATCTGGACCACGGCGAGCCGGGCATGGACAATAGCAAGCGTCCGCTCAACCCTGATTTTGTGCTGAATCAGCCCCGTTACGAAGGGGCCTCGATTTTGCTGGCGCGCAAGAACTTCGGCTGCGGCTCCAGCCGCGAGCATGCGCCCTGGGCGCTGACGCAATACGGCTTCCGGGCCATTATCGCGCCGTCCTACGCCGATATTTTCTTCAACAACAGCTTCAAGAATGGTCTGTTGCCCATCGTCCTGCCCGAATTGCAGGTGGCGCGCCTGTTCGACGAGGTCAAGGCGTTCGCGGGCTACAAGCTGCGCATCGATCTGGCCAGGCAGGTTGTCATTACCCAGGATGATCGCGAGCTGGCTTTCGATATCGAGCCCTTTCGCAAGCACTGCTTGCTGAATGGCCTGGACGATATCGGCCTGACCTTGCAGAAAGCCGACTTGATCCGCTCTTTCGAGGCTGAACGCCTGGCCCGCCATCCGTGGCTCGAATCGCGTCCCATCGCATAGGAAAAACAATGACTCACAAGATTGCCGTATTGCCAGGTGATGGCATTGGCCCTGAAATCACCGAGCAGGCAGTACGCGTATTGACTGCGCTTGGCCTTGACCTGGATCTGCAAACCGCCGCGGTAGGCGGTGCCGCCTATGAAGCCCAGGAGCATCCTTTGCCCGCCAGCACGCTGGATCTGGCCAGGCAGTCGGCCGCCATCCTGTTTGGCGCCGTCGGCGATTGGAAGTACGACAGCCTGCCGCGCGAACTGCGCCCGGAGCAGGCGATTCTGGGCCTGCGCAAGGCCCTGGGCCTGTTTGCCAACCTGCGCCCGGCCATTTTGTATCCGCAACTGGCCAATGCCTCTTCGCTGAAGCCCGAAGTGGTGTCGGGCCTGGATATCCTGATCGTGCGCGAGCTGACGGGGGACATCTATTTCGGCCAGCCGCGCGGCGTGCGCGAGGTGGCCGACGGGCCGTTCAAGGGCGAACGCCAAGGCTTCGACACGATGCATTACGCCGAATCGGAAATCAGGCGTATTGCGCATGTGGCCTTCCAGGCGGCGCAAAAACGCAACAAACGGCTATGCAGCGTCGACAAGGCCAATGTGCTTGAAACGTCGCAGTTCTGGCGCGACATCATGATTTCAGTGTCCGGTGAATATCCTGATGTCGAACTGTCCCACATGTATGTCGACAACGCGGCCATGCAGCTTGTCAGGGCGCCGAAAGCGTTCGACGTGATCGTGACGGGCAATCTTTTCGGCGATATCCTGTCCGACGAGGCGGCCATGCTGACCGGTTCGATCGGCATGCTGCCCTCGGCATCGTTGAATGCATCGAACCAGGGCCTGTACGAGCCCAGCCATGGCTCGGCCCCCGACATTGCAGGCAAGAATCAGGCCAACCCGCTGGCGACGATACTGTCGGCCGCGATGTTGTTGCGCTACTCCTTGAACGAGGCCGGGCAGGCGGACCGCATTGAGGCAGCGGTGCAGGCCGTTCTGGAGCAAGGTTTGCGTACCGCCGATCTTTATGAAGCCGGAACTACCCGGGTTTCCACCACTGAAATGGGCGATGCCGTGCTGAAAGCATTAAAATAATGTGTCAGACTAGCACTTTTACCTTTTTTTAAGCGACAGCAACATGAACCAAGCAGTAGGTTTAGTCGGTTGGCGCGGCATGGTGGGTTCCGTCCTCATGCAGCGCATGCGCGACGAAAACGATTTTTCCCTGTTTCAGCCGGTGTTTTTTTCCACCAGCAATGCTGGGGGCGCTGCCCCTTCGTGGGCGGACGGAGCCGGTCCCCTGCAAGATGCCTACGATATCGATGCGCTTAAAAAACTGCCTGTCATCCTGACCGCCCAGGGCGGCGATTACACTTCCGCGGTGTATCCCAAGCTGCGCGCCGCAGGCTGGCAAGGCGTCTGGATCGACGCGGCCAGCACGCTGCGCATGGACGATGACGCCATCATTGTGCTGGACCCCGTCAATCGTCCGGTCATCGACAAGGCGCTCAAGCAGGGCGTCAAGAATTTCATCGGCGGCAATTGCACGGTCAGTTGCATGCTGATGGGGCTGGCTGGCTTGTTCAACCAGGACCTGATCAAGTGGATGACCAGCATGACCTATCAGGCCGCTTCCGGCGGCGGAGCGCAGCACATGCGCGAACTGCTTACGCAGTTTGGCCTGCTGAACAGCCAGGTCAAGCCGCTGCTGGACGACCCCGCTTCCGCCATTCTCGAGATTGACCGCGGCGTCCTGACCGCGCAGCAAGACCCCAATCTGCCTCAGCAGCACTTTGGCGTGCCGCTGGGGGGCAACCTGATTCCCTGGATAGACAAAGACCTGGGCAACGGCGTGTCGCGCGAAGAATGGAAGGCCGAAGCCGAGACCAACAAGATTCTTGGGCGCGGCAAAGCTTTCGGCAAGCCCGTCACGCCTATCGATGGCTTGTGCGTGCGCATCGGCGCCATGCGCTGCCATAGCCAGGCGCTGACGATCAAGCTGAAGAAAGAGGTGCCTATGGATGAAATCGCCGACATCATCAGCAAAGGGTCCAGGTGGGCCAAAGTCATTCCCAATGAACGCGAGGCCAGCATGCACGAGCTGACTCCTGTTGCGGTCACCGGCACGCTCGATATTCCGGTGGGGCGTCTGCGCAAGATGTCCACCGGCACGAATCAGATCAGTGCGTTCACCGTGGGTGATCAGCTACTATGGGGGGCGGCTGAACCGCTGCGTCGCATGTTGCGAATAACTTTGGGTGAACTGTAAAAATGCAAATGTCCCGTGGCGTGCCTTCATCGATTGTCTTGGTGTCGAATACTAAACCTTTGATAGGGGCGCTCGCAGCGGCATTGCTGGCGTGCTCGACCTCTTATGCGGCGAGCTTCGGGCATTCGCGTCTCGTCTCCGGGCTGGGCCAGCCCCTGCACATCAATGTGCCGGTCACCCAGCTAAGCGCCGACGACCTACGCAGTTTTTCCGCCGTTCCGGCGCCCGCCGCCGCCTGGGATCAGGCAGGGCTGACGCCACCGGTCGACCTGGCCAGCCTGCACCTGCATCTGGTGGACGGCTACGCCCCGGGCAGCAAGCTGATACAGGTGCGCTCCGACCAGGCGTTCAACAAGCCCGTGGCCGATCTGCTGCTCGACATCAGCACGGCAACGGGCCACCAGCGTTATCAGGTCAGCCTGCTGACGCACGCCCAGTCCGACGCCGCGGCTATGCCACAGCCGGGCAGCGGGTCCATGGCCGGCACGACGCCGTCAGACGTCCCGCAGACCGCGATCCATGTCAGGCGGGGCGACACCATGTTCGCCATCGCCGGGCGCCACGCCGTATCCGGTGTGACCGTCTATCAAATGATGATTGCGCTGCAGCGCGCCAATCCGCAGGCGTTCATTCACGACAATCTTAATCTGGTCAAGGCGGGCGCCACCTTGACGATGCCGGACAGAGCCGCTTTGACGGCTATTTCCGACCGCGAGGCCCGCCGCCTTTTCCAGCAGCAGGCCCAGGCTTTTGCCCAGTACCGTCAGCGTGCGGCGGCAAGCACCGCCCCGGTCGAGCACGGTAGCGCCGCCGCGGGTGTAGTCACCAGCGCGGGCCAGGCTGCAGAGCCGGAGTCCGCGGCGGGGCCGCAAGATCAGCTTCGCCTGTCCGGGGCGCAAGCGGCGCCGGCTGGCAACCGGGGCGGCAGCGCCGCCGGAACGGCCGGCTCGGGTGATGCCAGTGCGGCCGCCGACGATGCCGCCGCCACACGTAAAGGCATTGCCGATTCCGAGCAGCGTGTTTCGCAGCTCGAGGAAAATGTCAGAACCCTGAATGAAGCCTTGCGTTCCCAAGGCGGAGCGGCATCCGATCTGGTCATCGACAGTGCGAAAGGCCTGAGCCAATCCATCGCCGAGGCGACGGCGGCGGTCACGGCCACAGACAACGACCGTGGCGACGCAAACGGCGCCTCGGCGCAAACCGGCGCTGAAGCGGCGGGGCAGCAAGGCGCCGCCGACCGCCATGGCGCGGCAGGGCAGGGTGCTGCGTCCGGCGGCAATGCCGCCAGCGGCGATAGCGCGACGACCGGCGGCAGCGGCAGCGCGGAGGGTTCCACTGCTGCCGGCGCTTCAGGCCGCCCGGGCAGTTCGGCAGCAGGCGGCGCTGCGGCAGCCAATGGCGCAACAAGCGGAAACGAAGCAGGCAGTGCTGCGGCAGGCAACGGCGCAACAAGCGGGAGTGCAACAAGCGGCGCTGCAGCAGGCGGCCAGGCCGGGGGCCAAGCAGCCGGCGCCGGGTCGTCGCCTTCCCAGGCAGGCACGCCCGCAGCGCCAGGACAGGCTTCGGGGGCAACGTCGTTGCAGGGTGCCGAGGGCGCAAACGGCGGCCATGCATCGGCCGGCGCGCCGGCAGGCAGCGCGGCCCAAGGGGGCGGCACCGGCCATCAGGATGCGGCAGCCTCCGATGCCGACCGGGCCGCCGAGACAGCAGAATCCATTTCAACAAAGGCGGAACAATCCGTGTCGTGGTTCCAAGAGCACATGCTGGGCGTCATTACCGGCTTGCTGGCATTCATCGTACTGATCATTGCATGGCTGCTGCGCCGGGCCAATGCGGCCCGCGACGAAGGACGCGACGGCAACACAGGGCCGATTACCGAAGCCATGGTCAAGGAAAAGCTCGAGCAGATCAACCTTGACCTTGAACAGCAGCCGCCCACCCGTTCGCGCTCCGATACGCGTTAATCGCCATGCCACGGATGGCGCTGGGCGTTGCCTATGACGGCTCTCGCTGGCAAGGCTGGCAGACCCAGCCGGGCGGGCTGACCGTACAGGACACGCTGGAAGCCGCCCTGGCCGATTTCCTGGATCAGCCGGCCGGTACGATTTGCGCCGGCCGCACCGATACGGGCGTCCATGCGCTGGGGCAGGTCGTACACCTGGATACCCTGGCCAACCGGCGGCTTGAGTCGTGGGTGCGCGGCTTGAACGCGCTATTGCCCGACAGCATTGCCATACAGTGGGCGCAGCCGGTTCCCGACAGCTTTCATGCGCGCTTTTCGGCGGTGTCGCGCACCTATGTCTATATTGTCCGCAACACACGGGTCCGTTCGCCCCTGATGCATGGGCGGGTGGGCTGGGTGTATCATCCCCTTGATCTGGACCGCATGCGGCTGGCGCTGCGGCGTTTGGTCGGCGAGCATGATTTCAGCAGTTTCCGCTCGTCGCAGTGCCAGGCGGCCAGCCCCGTCCGTACGCTGCAGGAAGCCAGCATCGAGCGTGTGGGTGATTTTTTCCTGTTCAGGTTCCAGGCCAATGCATTCCTGCATCACATGATCCGCAACTTGATGGGGGCGCTGCTGTATGTGGGGCAAGGCAGGCACGAACCCGCCTGGATCGATGAGCTGCTGGCGCAGCGCGACCGCCGCAGGGCGGCGCCTACCTTTGCGGCATCCGGCCTGTACTTGTCGGGGGTGGCGTATCCCGTCGAGTACAAGTTGCCCCTGGCCGATGCCGGCGACGCCTTGCTGTCGCACGTGGGCCTGGCCTGGCCCGGGGCCTGATTGCGGGCATGTACCAAGAGCCGGGCCTGTGGGGATCAGCTAGAATACATTCCGTTTCGGGCTGACATACATCGTTTATACTTTTTCGCTTTTGCGTGTTCAAGGCGTGTTTGCCACCCTGCCGTTTGCGCGCTTTTTGCCACCCTTGCTCAATGGGACCCATGAAATTCCTTCTTTCTATATCCAGCGTCATCGACAGTATCAATACCCGGGTCGGAAAAGCCGTCATCTGGCTGACCCTGGTCGTTGTCGTGGTCAGTGCCAGCAATGCAGTCGTGCGCAAGCTGTTCAGCATCAGCTCGAACGCCTGGCTTGAATTGCAGTGGTATTTGTTTGGCGCCATCTTTTTGCTGGCGGCTGGCTACACCTTCTTGCTTAATGAGCATGTCAGGGTCGATGTCGTGGCGCAGAGGTTTTCGCGGCGCATACAGATTTACATAGAAATTTTCGGGATCGTGTTTTTCCTGTTCCCCGCCTGCATGCTGATTTTCTGGCTGTCCCTGCCTTTCTTCTATGAATCGTTCGTCCTGCACGAATTGTCGTCCAATACGGGCGGGCTTATTCGCTGGCCGGTCAAGCTGCTTATCCCGATAGGGTTTCTGCTGCTCATTCTTGCGGGTGTCTCGCAGTTGATCAAGTGCATAGGCTATCTGCGGGGGGCCTGCCCCGATCCTTTGGCACGGCCCACTGGCAAGACAGCGGAAGAAGAGCTGGCCGAGGAAATCCGCCGGCAGGCCGAACTGGACACCCATCATTCAAGCAACCATATCGCAACAGGCAAGGGTCGTTAATCATGGAGTTTTTTGTCGACAACCTTGCGCCGATCATGTTCTTCAACTTGATCGTGTTTTTGCTGCTTGGGTTTCCGGTTGCCTTTTCGTTGGCCGCCGCCGGTATTTTGTACGGCCTGGTGGCCATTGAGCTGGGTCTGATGCAGCCGGCGCTGTTTCAGGCATTGCCGCAACGTGTGTTTGGCATTGTTGCAAACGACACGCTGCTGGCGGTGCCGTTCTTCACGCTCATGGGCCTTATCCTGGAACGGTCAGGCATGGCCGAAGACCTGCTTGAAACGGTAGGGCAGCTGTTCGGGCCGATACGGGGCGGGCTGGCCATCGCCGTCGTTCTGGTGGGCGCCATGCTGGCGGCCACCACCGGCGTGGTCTCGGCTTCGGTCATTTCCATGGGGCTGATTTCACTGCCCATCATGCTGCGCTACGGGTATGACCGGCGGCTGGCCACGGGGGTGATTGCGGCATCCGGTACTTTGTCGCAGATCATTCCGCCGTCCCTGGTCCTGATCATCCTGGCGGACCAGCTTGGCCGCTCTATTGGCGACATGTACCGGGGCGCCATGCTGCCGGGCCTGCTGTTGGCAGGCGCCTACATTGCCTATGTTGTGATTGTGTCGCTGATCAAGCCGGACAATGCGCCTGCGCTGCCGCCCGAGGCGCGCATCTACGACAGGCCGGACGGCAGCCGCGGCCTGCGCTCGCTGGCGGTGCTGGCCATTGTGGCGTCAACGGTGTCTTACTTCGCCACGCAATACTACTTCAGCGAGCATACCCAAGTGCCTGTCGACGAACGGGTGGTCATCAGCATGATGGCATGGGGCATTACCGCACTGGTGATCGCGCTGATCAACAAAGGCTTGCGTCTGGGGCTGTTGTCGCCGATTGCCGAGCGCGTCACCTTTGTCATGATCCCGCCGCTGTTCCTGATTTTTCTGGTCCTGGGCACCATCTTCATCGGTGTGGCCACGCCGACCGAAGGCGGCGCCATGGGGGCCGTCGGGGCGCTGGTCATGGCTGTTTCGCGCGGCCGGTTCTCCTTCAGCCTGCTCAAGCAGGCCATGGATACCACCACCAAGCTGTCGTGCTTTGTCGTGTTCATCCTGGTGGGCTCCACCGTGTTCAGCCTGAGCTTCCGGGGCATCAACGGCGATATCTGGGTCGAGCATTTGCTGATCGGCCTGCCCGGCGGCGAATGGGGTTTCCTGATCGTCGTCAGCCTGCTGACTTTCTTTCTGGCCTTTTTCCTCGACTTCTTCGAATTGGCCTTCATCATCGTTCCACTGCTTGGCCCGGTGGCCGACAAAATGGGCATCGACCTGATCTGGTTCGGTGTGCTGCTGGCGGTCAATATGCAGACTTCGTTTGTGCATCCTCCTTTCGGGTTCGCCTTGTTCTACCTGCGTTCGGTCGCGCCTAAGGACGATTACCGCGACCGCGTCACGGGCCAGATCATCCCCAAAGTGACCACGGGTCAAATTTACTGGGGCTCTATCCCCTTCATCGGCATACAAATCGCGATGGTCGTGGCGGTCATGGTGTTTCCGGGCCTGGTCATGCATTACAAACATGACGCGGTCATGCTGGACCCCGACTCCATCTCTTTCGGCACCGAAAATGTCTACGGGTCCGATTCCTATGGTTCGGATAATTTCGGCTTCGGCGGAGGGGCTGATGCAGATGCTGGCGCAGCCCCGGAAGATGACCCCGGCGCGGCGTTCAGGTAGGAAGACATGACCGACGCATTTTCTGCTCCCCGGCGTATTCGCGTCAAGATTTGCGGCCTGACCCGGCCGCAAGATGTGGATGCGGCCGTGAATGCCGGCGCCGACGCCGTTGGCCTGGTTTTCTACGGTCCCAGCAAACGTGCCGTCAGCCTTGAGCAGGCCATTGCGCTGCGCAAGGCCGTGCCGGCATTTGTCGACGTCGTCGCGCTGTTTGTGAATGCCGCCGAAGATCAGGTGCAAGAGGTCATCGATCAGGTGCAGCCGGATCTCTTGCAGTTTCATGGCGATGAAACCCCGGCGTATTGCGAAAGCTTCAACCGCCGTTACTTCCGGGCATTTCGCGTGGGCGGCCCGGGGCTGGATACGCCGGAACAGGTGTTGGCGGCTTGCCGGAAGTACGCATCGGCCAGTGCATGGCTGTTCGACAGTTACAGCACGGGCTATGGCGGCAGCGGCCTGCCGTTCGATCCCGCTTTGCTGCGGGATGTCAGGCAGGCGGCCGACAGCCGGCCCCTGGTGCTGGCGGGCGGGCTCAAGGCCGATACCGTGGCCCAGTCGGTCCGGGCGCTGCAGCCCTATGCCGTGGACGTCAGCAGCGGGGTGGAAGAAGCCCCCGGCATCAAATCGGCGCAGAAAATCGCCGCCTTCATGAAGGCAGTGGCGTCCGCGCAAGGCTAGGGCGGCGGCGTAGCGTTGTGCCGCGTCCTGGCCGCATCCGTCAAGGAAGGCAGAGCATGTTCATGATTCGTCCGATGCTGATCGAAGACTACGACGCGGTGATCGAACTTCTGAGGCAGACGCCGGGCGTTTCGCTTCGGGATGCCGACTCGCGCGCAGCCGTGCATCGCTATCTGGAGCGTAATCCAGGGCTGAGTTTCGTTGCGGAAATGGCCGGTCAGTTGGTCGGGTGCGTCATGTCTGGCCATGATGGCCGCCGCGGTTACCTGCAACACCTTGCGGTGCTGCCCGAGCATCGGCGCAAGGGCATCGCCAGCGCATTGGTTGAAAGCTGCCTGGCAAAGCTAGAGGCGCTTGGCATCATCAAAACCCACATCGATGTGCTGAAAACGAATGGGCCGGCGCATGCATACTGGGAAAGCCGGGGATGGGCGCCCAGAACGGATATCGACCGATACTCGTTTATTCGGGGCAAGGCCCAGAACGCTTAATGTTGTATTCGATCAGCGTCGTTGGTTGATGGTTGGTCAAACAGGCAACAAAAAACCCGCAAAGCGTTGAACAGTGCGGGTCATTGGGGCTTCTGCAGCTTATGGGGTGCCAAAAAAAGCAAGATAATGGTAGGCAGTACTGAAACGGTAAGATCGCTGCAAAGCCTTATAAGCTAAGGGTGGCGATATTTTTTTATCGATTCATGCCCCGATTCGTGCCCCTATATCTGGTGGGATGTAGCCGTCGGGTTGTTTAAGCCACGCCAAAATCTCACCGCCACGCCACAGAGTGCATTTTGGCGTCAGCTTTATGGGCTGCGGCGCCGCCTTAGCGGCCACCAGCCGGCGCCAGGACGATTCGCTGATCGGCAGAACGGGCATTATCTCGGCCAGGCGGTAAAGGCCTTTTGGGTCTATTTGGTTGATCGTCAGTGACATGGCAGTGTTTCCTTGATGCTTTGCCCTCCCTATGTTCCGGCACCCCCCAGTGCCGCTCGGTCGTTTTCAATACTTCGGTGATTCTTTCCTTCAATCTTCCTCCTTCGGTGCTGGCAGCAGGTTGTTCAGTTCCGCGTGTTCCAGAACGGTCTTGCCGCTGGGTAACAATATCTGGCCGAGGAACGCACCCTCAAAGGAAAGGATGCCGGTTTCTATAGCCATGACCTGGCCTTTGATCCAGTCGCGCAGGATTGAGTAAACCGCCACACTGGCGATATCCAGCGCCTTGCGCTCGTAGGCCTGCTTCGTGCCGGCCCGGCGGTGGGTCCATGGATTTTCCTTCAGCCAAGCGGCTGCATAGCCCTTGGTTGACGCTTTAACGCTGACCATCTTGCCGCGGTATTCGAACTGGACGATCAGTTCGCCGGCACCGTCGTCGACCATGCTGCCGAACTTGTTGCAGCCGAAGGCGCGCAGGACCTTCTGTATGTCGCCGAGGGCTTTGTCGCCACTTGTGGCGGTGCTGTAAGGCAGGGCCATTATTTCTTCTCCAGTAGGCTAGCTGCGCGGCGCAGATCACCAAACGTAATTCCAGCATTTTCGCCAGGGGCATGCGAATACATATCCTCTACGGTCATATCGTCCCAGCAGCCAACACCGGTCCAGTCCATGAACTCTGTGGCGAACGGCTGCAGGGCCGATTCAAGCGCGGATACTCGCTGTCGAAGCAGTGATATCTCGTCTGCCGCATCACGCATGGCCGGGATGCTTGGGGCAGGGCCGCGAAGGCGGGCGATGATGTCAGTCATTTAACCTCCAGCTTGATGGTTTCGGAATGGTGGCGCTGGGCCAGGACCCGGATACCGGTGGACCACTGGACGGGTTGGCCGTCGCTTTGATTGAGCAATCCGGTAACCGTGGACAGGCCCAGTTCTCTCAGCAGGCCGATCACATCAGTCGCAGTGGACAATGTAAGGTGGTCGTGATTGATCTCGATGATTGTGCGGGTACTCACTGTCGTTTCTCCAATCGATGCCGTTTACCGTCCATTTTGACCTCCATCGGTGTATTCGAACTCGATGCGGGTGACGATCGTGTAAGGCCGACAACCTTTGTGCGATGCGCAGAACATGTGCACCCACTCAGACGGCCAGTGATAGATCGGGTGATCTTCAAAGCCCTCCCTGCGTACTTCGTCCCGGCCGTAGTCCAGATCGTCCGTCATCATCTGCAACGGCTCCCGGCGCACGCTGACGATGCGAATCGGCGCCCGCAGCGGTTCGATCTTCTCTCCCGGGCGTAGGCCCATGCACTTGCGCACAGGGCGGATCAAGTCGCCCGGCTTGAGGAACGTCCACCCAAGGCGGCGGGTCACGTCCTTGGTGCCGGACTGAATCTGCTCTGTGGTCAGGGAAAAGCTCATGTTGCGCATCTACTTTCCCTCCTGCTTGGCGCGGGCGGCCAGTGCGGAAATACGCTCTGGAATGGTAAGCAAGCGCCCTTTATCGTCGCGGGCTGGTGAGCCAGCCTCATTCAACGCATCCTCTATGGCAAGCAGTACCGCCTCGTCACCGCCATCGAGCCACGACGGAGGCGCGGCAGGTGGCGCCGCCATCATTGCCTCGTAGCATTCCAAGTGGCTTGGCAACATCTCGCCCTTGGCAAGGTGCTGTTGCCCATATTGCGCGAGCTTAATGCGCTCTGCTTCGCGTTGTGGGTCGGTCATGTACTTATGGTGTCGCTGCGCGGCGGCAATTACAGATGACCACTTGACGCCTTTACCAAAGCGGGCATTACCCACCTGAGCCGGTGCATCCAGTTTCATGTCCTGCTGCGCTTGCCTGTCTGCCGGTGAGGCGGCAAGAACTGCACGCATCAAGTCAGCGCCATCCTTCGCCTGAACATTGCCGATAACTCGGGCGCCGGATTCCCATGCGTTGAAGGAATCCAGCAGTTCAGCAGCTACAGCGCGCAGGCCCAGCGGCAACCATCCGGTATTTCCGGAGGGTTGGGGCTGTGCGACAACGGGGGCGGTGATAGGCTGGTCTTTATTCCAAAGGAACATGCAGAAGTTCGCCACGTCGCGCGGGTCGCCTTTATCGACATGATTTCGCAGCATCGCGGACAATTCGGCGGGATCGCAAGCCTGCCATCCGCTACGGCCCTTTGTGCGAGCCAGCGCAAGCTTTTCCTTCATCGCGCAGGCGAAACTGTCCACCGCCAGATCGTCAGGGTGGAGAGGCTCGACCTTGATAACTGGCTCCGCGCTCGCGGCAGGCTGTGTCTTGGTGCGGTGAACGGCCTGCACCTCACCGCGCATCACGGCGGCTTCGTATTCAGCCTCCGTTCCGGCCCACTCCAGTGGGATAACCAGCTTGGTAGCCGATAGCGGCGGGGTGGCGGCTGGTTGTGGGGCGGCATACAGCGGCATCATCTGCCAAATTTCGGGTGTATTCCTATTTAGGCTGGTCACTGCTTGCCCATGACTCAGGGTGGCGGGTGACCATTCTGACCAGGCAGAAAAATATTCTGTTCCATCGTGGCTTTTCCCGAAGTAACGACGTTCCCGAAGCATGCAGGCTACCGGCCCCTGACACTGCTGTCGGTTTTCAATCTCAGCACGGATTTGAGCAATATCATCCATGTTGTACCTGCGTCCCTTGCTGTCAAAAATTTCCAACATCGGATTCTCCTTAAAACTGATCGTGAATATCAGGGTGGTTTGCGTCAACGCCGTGTTTTATGCACAGCGCTTTGAGCCGCTCGATGCGACGCTCCAGCATGAAGATTTCCTGATGCAAGCGATGGCGATAATCTTTCGGGCCGTTGGCTGGGTCGAATATGTTGATCCACATCTTTGCCCGGGCCCGATACGTAGCCTGCGATCCCGGGTCTGGGAGCCAATCAGCAGCGTGGGCAAGGTCATACGCGCAGCGCCTCCCGGCCTTGACGATCAGTTCCATGAGTTCGCGCTGGGCGCCTTCTGGCGTGTATTCGGTTGTCGAATTGGTGTTATTGGTTGTCATGGTTGCTCCCTCCCTGTTCCTGTACGGATATCGGGCAGTCCAGGCGCTTTATCAGTTTGTCATGCAGGTTCGGCTCGCCTGCGAACAGGACCATCAGTACGACAATGAAAATCCAGAATCCAAAATCGCCCATGTCGCCTTTGTTTGTGTCCTCGGTTTCTGCTTTCTTCATCGTTTTCCGTGTTCCAGTGGGGCGAGCGCTGCGCGGACAAGGTCATTGCCCAAGCCTTCGGCGCGAATCGCTCTGTGGCGCCAGGATTCAACCTCGCCTCGTAGGAAGTCGAGTTGCACCTGATGATCTGTGAACCGCACGTAGGCGCCGTCCGGCTTCTCGACCATGGCCGACCCGCCGACACCGTGTTGATACTTGCGGCCAAGATCGAATCGTTTGATGGGGTCCATCATTCTGTCCTGGTCACCGTTCCGTCCTGATTGATGCGGTAATGCATCGTTTGGGGCAGGGCAGGCGCGGCCAGGATGACGGGTATCGGTGCGGGGATGGCGTACTGTTGGGCGAAATCCGAACACAGACCCTGGTAGGTCAGCGCTTGCTTCACCTCGGGGGACACCTGGCACAGCATGTCGATACCGGATTGGCGAAGGCGGGAAGCTGTCATCCTGTCGCCGATCGCTTCAAAGTTGGCCGAGGCCTGCATCGTTCGCTCGAACCCGCGCAGCGCGATACAACTCTTCATGTCCACGGGTGCCGTGATGTTGATGGCCGCCAACCATCCAGAAGCACCGCCGCCGGCGGACACTGCGCAGCTATCGGGTGAGAAGCTGCCGTAAAAGCCCTGGCCGCCCAGCGCGGGAGTGCTGTATACCCTCTGGGTGCCCGGAGAGTCGTTCTGGAATGTGATGCCTTGGTGAACCCCGGCGTTCTGGGCCAGGCCCGTAGCCGCGGCATGCGTGGAGCTTTCCGCCGAGATTTGCGCGTGAGCAGTGCCGGCCAGTAATATGGCAGCGGCGGCAGCGATAAGGTGTTTCATGGTCGTTACTCCGTATTGTTGTCGCAAGGGCCGGTAGTGAGATACCGGCCCGCCTTTGCGCTTGTGGGGGTTAGAGCCCGCCGACGGCTACCAAGCCGCCGATGCCGATGATGCCGCCGATGGCTGCGGTTTCGAACGACGCTGTGCCCTTGGCCTTGTTAACGCTTTGGCCGCTGGCGATAGCACCGTTCTGGATGAGGCCTTCATTGTTGTAGACCGCCTGATTGGTGACACCAGCCGTCACGACATTGGCGTATTGGCTGGTGGCCGTTTGAATGGCTGCGCCGTGGTGATTGACTGCACCACCGACAACGGCAGTGCCGCCCGAGTTGGAAACCGCCGTTTGCAGGCTGTAGCCGGTGCCGGCGACGGTGCCGACGGCAACTGCTGCACCATCAGACTTGGAAGTGGCTGTGCCGCCGGCATGGCCAGCAAAGCCGGACGCGCCGCCACCGATGATGATGGCGCCGGTGCCGCCAGACGCTTGGGCCAGGCCCAGGCTGGCCGCAAAGATTACTATTGCTAAGATAGTGCGCTTCATGTTGATGCTCCTTGTGGTTGTTGCCGTGAGAAATAGCCGCCACGGCGCGGCATAAAAATGAATAGGGTGATCAGGTGACCTCATCCAGGTCGAACAGGGTCGGCATGCCGGCTTCACGCTCGGCAGCTGCGCAATAGACGGCACCGTCGAGAAAGTACGGGTGGCTGAGTTCTGCTGCTCGCCCTTTGCGGCCCAAACGGATGCTGCGATAGGCTGTTGTCATCAAGCCGCCGAAGGGGTCATAAATCCATTCGCCAGGCATAGACCACTGTGCGATCGCTCGATCAGCGATATCGAACTGCATGGGGCACAGGTGCATTTCCTTGCCCTTGGCCGACTGGGCGCCGTTCAGGGTGAGCATGCGGGTGATATCGGTCCAGACGTCGGGGTGCCAAGACTGCGGCTGCAACAGCATGAAGTCGGAGGGCAGCTTGCCATCGACCTCCAAGCTCTCGCCGATCTTGACATGGTGTTCAAAGTCGTACACTTGCTCCAGGCTGAATCGCTTGAACAGCTGGAAGATATCGGCGTGAGTGAGCCCATGAAGCTCTTCAGGGGTGATCTGACGATTGCCAGAGGAACGGGTAAAGCCGTGCGCGTCCAGTTGCCAGCGCGCCCTCGAATATCCCGTGCCCGGTACCATCGGCGCGTATCGCTCAAAAGGAATCTGGTTCCCTTCAGCATCCAGGCTCAGAGGCTTGTCCTTGACCACAGGCGTATCTGCGTAGCTTTTCTCTGAGCTGGTGGGGGGCTTGCGGAACAGCAGCAGGTATTCCGGAATACCAAAGCTCATTTTGCTGGCGTCCTTGCATTGCTCGGACCATCCCAGGCGGTATGTCTGGTTGTTTTCGCGTACCACGTCCGTGACGATGGTTTTCATGCCCATATAGGCAAAGCCATGGCGCTGGAAGTGCCGGATAACGTCAGCATGGAATGGATACACGGTCTGGAAGCCCATGCCGTTCAGCCCGCCCGGTACGATCCGGTCTTTTACATGGATGGCGGCCAGCCGGCCGGGTTGCAGCACGCGCAGCAGCTCGGGCGTTAAATAGTCCATTTGCTCGAAGAAATGGTCGTTTCCATCGGTGTGCCCAAAGTCGGAATAGTTCGGGCTGTATTCGTACTGGGTGGAGAACGGTATCGACGTCAGGATCAGGCCCACGCTATCGGTGTCCATGCGGCGCGTCTCGTCCACGCAATCGTTGTTCGCGATCAGATAGTTCTCGCCCTTGATTTCTACGCGCTCGACGCCCATCTTGCGGGCCAGCACATCGGCCATCGCCGCGGCGGATAGGCCGTACTTCCTGATGATCTCGGTCATTTTCTGGGTCATTTCGTCGTGCTGTTTCCACTTGCGTTCGAATTCGCGCCGTACGCTGCGCTCGGCAGTGGTGTGGATAAAGTCAATGCGTACTGCGTGGGTCTGCAAGAACCGTTGCAGCCTGTGAATAGCCTGAATTACATCGGCAAACTTGAAGCCGATACCCATGAAGATGGCCCAGTGGCAATGGCGCTGTAGGTTGCACCCGGAACCAAGCAACACTGGCTTGCTGGCAAGCTCTTGGATCGCTCCGTCGTTGAAAGCCAGGACTGCGGCCTCACGGTCATCCAGACCTTGGGCGCCGTAGACTGTGGTCAGGCCCGGGATGGCATGCTCCAGCGCCCGGCGTTCGTCCTCAAGGTCGTGCCACAGAAGGCGGTGGGCGGTAGGGTCTTCGGCGCGCAGGTCCATCAGCTTGGCCAGGCGGGAGGGCAGGCTCCGGCGTTTTTCGCGTGCGGCATCGACGATACCGATAGCTTCCTGAGCAAACATTTGTCCCTGGCCCAGGCTGTCGAAGTGCTGGCCCTGGTCGGACTCGACCTCGTGCCAACGCACGTCCAGCGGCGGCAGCACGTAGCCCTCGTCGCTGCACCCAAGATCCGAAGGCTTCTGCACGAATAGCGCCCATGACGACATCCAAAGCCAGAATTCGGCCTCTTTGTGTGGGTGTATGGTGAGCTCGTCGGCTTTGACGCTGTTGCGCTTGAAGAATCGGGTCTTGGCCTGCGACACGTCCATGATGCCCAGGAAAGCGCAATAGGCTAGCAGCTCTATATACTCATTCGGGCTGGGCGTTGCCGTAGCGACGAACCGGTACCGCACTTCCTGGCCACGGATGCGCTGAGACATATCCCGGCGGTCATCGCCAGCGAACAGGGCCATGAATTCACGAAACGTTTTGGTTCCGCCAAAGCCACGAAGGCATGCAGCCTCATCCAGACTGGCTACGCTGAACAGTCGGGGGTCGAGTTTGCCGTCGCGCACCGTTTCATAGTTGGTCAGGTAGATCCCTTCCGGATCGTCGCATTCCTCAATCCGGCGCACGAATTTGACCTTGATGCCCAACATCTGAGCATCCCGAATGAACTCTTGTCGAACACCTAGGGGTATCGTTATCAGGCCCATGCCTCCAGTATGATCACGGCAAATCCTCAGGACCTCCAACTGGATGACGGTCTTACCCAGCCCGAACGCGCAGAAGATCGCGCGTCGGCCGCCAGCAATCGCCCACTGCACGATCATCTTCTGGTGCTGCTTGAGTAGCGGATTGATGTCCGCCAGGTCGACATGGAAGCCAAGCGGCTCGGCCATGGCAACCTTATCGCGCAAGAAGTCCTCATAAGGCTTCACTGTGCACCTCGAATCTCGGCGCCCTTGGGTGCGGTTTCCCACCAGCATTCATCTACAGATGGACGATGCAGGAAATAATAGAATTCGTCCGACGACGAAGTTGCGCGCATAAACCCCCAGCGTTTCACCCGCTTGGCCCGGTGCGCAAAGAGCGTCCACACCGGCAAGGTGCGTCCATAGCGTTCCTTCAATACGACACGGTGGAACGAATCGCCCACAAGCGTGTTGAACCAACGGACCTCCTTTTTGCCACTGCGGGTTTCTTCCAAGTAGCTGCCAGCCAGGATGATCGAGAAGGCCCAAGGCCATGGGTGATCATGCAAGCCACGGTCTGGGTCCGAGCCAACGAACTGATGTAGGTAGAAGCGCACGCCCAGGAAGGTGCCAACGTAATAGCGTTCCAGATAGGGCGTGTCGCCGTCGCTGATGATGCGTGCTGGTAGGCGGTTTGTGAGGCGATGGAGTAGGAAGCGGATCATTCGTTACCTCGCACAGAAATAGCAATTGCAAAGGGCCGGACCCATATCGGCGTGCTGGATAGTTGGAAGGTCTCGCCAGCCCACGACAGCAGGATGGCCCGGCCGATCTCTTCGGCCATGGCTAGGGCGGCCGCTGGCGGTACCATGTTGCCGATATGCTCACGCCAGACTTGGTCGGATGTACCTTCCATGATCAGGGGGCCGTGTTCGGCGAAATCGTCCGGGTCGTAGTAGGACTGGATCGCGGCCAGCTCCAGGGTGGTGAAAGGGCGGTGCCAGGTTCCATCCATGGATTGGATGCGACACACGAGCTTGTCGTTCGGGGCCGGCATTGCTGGAACATTTTCTGGAACGTCCGAGGCGCTGTATGTTCCAGTGCGCCGGTCGGCTACGCTCCACCAGCCATTGTCATGGCACGCCGAAGCTGACACGGCCATGCTCGAATCGTTCCAGTGCTTAACGCCGTAGTGCCCGCCGGTCAGGTAGTTGTCACCCTTGGTACGCTGGATATTGGGCCGGGGATCTGCGACTGCATATGCACCCTGACCACTTGTGCTACCGCTGATAACTGCATTGGCCGTCGCGCTGTATGCCGTCACACCATACTTGGCGAACCCATGGCCGCCACGAGGGTCAGCAACGCATTGACCGGTTCCATGGGCGCTGGTGACCGCGTTGGCAGCGTCGGTGTATGGAACAATCCGGAACTCGTTGTTGTGTTTCGCCGCACCCAGGTGACGTGGATCAGCTACGCACTGACCGCCGGAACTCGGGCCATGACCGCCGCTTACAACGCCAGCGGAGCCATCCCAAGGAACGACTTTGTAGACGTTTTTATGTGTGTTTTCACCATAGGCGCGCGGGTCGGCTACTGCGAATCGGCCATTGCTTGGTAGGGATTCCCCCGCCACAGCGCCGGTTGACTCGTTCCAGCCGTTGACGCCATACCCCCCTGAGAAAACTTTGGCCCGAGGATCGGCAATGGAGAATGCGCCGTTCAGCGGAAGGCTTCTTCCCCGCACAGTTCCGACGGTTTCATCCCAGCCGTTCACTCCCATATAGCCGTTGTGGAAACTGCCTGGGACAATCAGGTAGTCGCGCAGGCATCCGTCCTCGACAGCCAGCCGGTTCAAGCTGCGCCAGTCCTTGCCAGCTTCAACAAAGGCCAGCCGGACCCACGTCTTCCACGCGAGGCGCGGTACTCGGTGCATGGGGCCTGCCGCTGGATCACCGGGCAGGTGCATGCGGTCCAGAATCTCGCCTACAGAGCGCAGCGGCCGTACTGGCGGTTCGTAGACCGCCGAGGGCATTTTCTCGGCGTGCCGGGCGACCAGAAGGAAGCGCCGGCGGCTTTGGGCCAGGCCCCCAATTTCGCCACAGTCGTGGACGGTTTCACGCACTATGTATCCATAGTGGCGGAACAGAGCAATGATCTGGTCAAGGAACTTGCGGCCGCGCGTCATGATGAGCGGCACGTTCTCGAAGATAAAGAACTCGGGCAGATCGTCCTTCCAGGCTTCCAGGCACAGCCAGACAGCGCGGAGAGTTAGGCCGTTCATCGCCTGGTACTTGATCGAAGCGGAGTGGGATTTCGCCAGCAGTCCAGAGAAACCCTTGCATGGAGCCGACAGGAACACGACGTTCGGCCGGTGTCCGTGAGCCGCTGCGCGCACGTCATCAGGCGTGACTTCCATCCAGCCGGCCGGTGGCTCGTGGCCGTTGATCGCTATGAACTGTTCGCGGCTGGACAGGTCGCGCACCGTGGTGGGGTAGCCGCCGAGCTTGTCGCAGTCGCGCACGGCAACAGCGTCAATGTCCATGCCGCCCACATAGACGAACTTTCCTTCCATGCCCGGGATACGAGGCTGGGCACGTTTGAATCCCTTCTTGCCGCCGCCCGAGCCGGGAAATAGGCCGAAGTGGTAAATGTTGCGAGTGTCGATCATCACGCCACCTTCCGCAGGTAGGGCGTGCACACATCCACCACACGCTGACACTGATCGATATCGAACCAGCCGATATGGCATTGGTCGACGTGAATCCCAAGCCGCCCGGCCAGCCATGTGTATCCAAGCTTGCGGGCCTTGTGCGGCCGGCAGCCTTCTATGGCGATCTTGCCGCGCCAGAGCGGGTCAAAGGCTTCATGCGCCGCCTTCTTGGCTTCGCGCAGCTCCTTATTGGCCGTGCGGCCCAGCGGCAAGACAGTGTTCGGGTGGCATCCCACAAAGGTGTCTGGGCAGCGTGGGCATACCCACAGCAGGCCGAAGTCTTTCCTATAGGGGTAGCGCTCGCCGCCGAAGTCGGTCAGCTTGGCCGGCGCGCGGCAGTATGCGCAGATAGCTGTGGTGCCGTTCCAGAACTGGTTGGGCGGCGGCACGGCCTGGCTGTTCGTTTGTAACTTACTCATGGATGATTCCTTGCTGCTCCAGTTGTTCTTTGATCCTGGCCTGCCGCAGAATGCTGACTTGATCGTCTGGGTCGCCCAGCGCCATGGCCCGTTGCAGCACCGGAAGGGCAGCTTGCAGTTCCGCCAGCAGCGTTTCTGTGATGGGGATCATGTATTTCAGGCATGCGTGTAGCTGGCGTAGTGGCTGCAGCGGTAGCGCACGGTCATGCCGAGCGCAAAACATCTCCAAGTGCCATACGACACCCTCCAAGGCCGCCGCGGTGTCGTGCCATCCACCGTCCCCGTCTTGGAACACCGGCGTACCCCTGTCGCTGACATCGACCGTGCCATCGTTGGCAATCTGATCGACGATTCGCTCCAAGGGACCAAGTACCAGCTGCGCGCCGACAATGAGCGGCGTACGCACCTGGCGGGGCGTGTATCGCTTGTTGCGGCGCTTAGCGGGCTTCATGGCTCAACCGATTCCTGATTGCTCAGGTCCTGGATGGCGAAGTAGACGGCTTTGCATGCATCGACGTCGGCCATAGCGCTGTGCGCACCGTCGAACGCCTGTCCAAAGAAGTGCGTATAGGCTTCGGTCAGGTTGGCGGTTTTGTAGTGATTGCGGCCGGCACGGATCATCTTCGCCGTGGGGGGGCACTTCACGATGGGCGTGGCCAGCTTGGCGGTGCATTGCGTGGCGCCAGCCTTCCACTTGTCGCCCAGAGATTCGGAAAAGATCGCCGGAAAGCGCTTGAGGGCAATCCGCAGGATGCGTGCGTCGAAGGTTTCGTTATGCGCAATCCGCGTACGGCCGTTCCAAAGCCCTAGGAACATGGCGACGGCTGATTCCTCAGCGATGCCCAGGTCATGAGCCTTTTCGGTCGTGATTCCATGAATGGCCGCTACTTCGTCCGGTATGGTCCAGCCGTTGGGCTTGATGATCACGTCAATGCTGCTGACAGTCTTGCGGGTATCCAGGTCGACCAGCGCCGCGGCCAGTTGAACAATATGGGGCTGGCGTGGGTCCTCAGAGGGCTCCGCGAACAAGGGAAGACCAGTGGTTTCAGTGTCATAGAAGAGGCCGTAGTTCATTGTCTATTCCTCGTCACCTATTAACTGCCCTTGTGAATCCTGAGGCGGCGAAATCGATATCGTCACTTCCTGGTCTTGAAGTGAATGTAGATAACCGGCCTGCTCGGGAGATGGGCTGCAATCTACGTTCAAGGTCACAATGACTGTGCCACCGTCCTGCGGGTCGAACTTAAAGCCGTGAACCTTGCAATCGTCCAGAACGATGTCGCTTTTTCCCCTCAACCCGTAATGCACCGTTACCGCTGCACCGGCTATGACTTTGTTGATCTGTATGACATTGGTCATGTTTGGGAACTTCAGGCGCGGAAGGTAATTCGGGTCGTCCAGCCTTGTATCTGCACTGTCCGCCATGTCGCTCTCACCCTCATGCGGCCGGCGATATAGCGAAGCCTTCAGGTCGGGGCTGAACTCCGACAAGACATCGTTAGGTGAGTGATACTTGAGCGTAAGTGTGGCGGCTGGTACGCGCTCGGGACCATGCTTCTCTGACCGCGATAGATAGTGCATGTTGGCGGACTGTTCGGTAGTTGAATACATTCAGGTTTTCCTTTCGATGGCGATAAAAGGGTGGGCAGCGCGGCGGCGGGATGGGGGGGGAGGGAGGTAACCGCCGCGCCTTGGGTGCCCGTAAACTGGTTAGACAGGGGTCTTGAGGCCAAACAGCGTGGGCTTAGCTGCGAATGGGCTGTTCTTTGAAAACAGCAGGGAATACATAAGCACGTCGGCGAGGTCATCAGCAGGCCCGCGCTTTGGTTCCAGGCTTGGTTCGCCCATACCAAGCTCTTTGGCCAGCCTGGTGAGCATGTCCTTGACGTTGATCAGGTCGTTGCCTTTGATGCCGGCTTGGCTTTTATGCGGCGTTCCGCTGAGCTGCCTGACCTGAGAAGACTGCAAACGCTCGATAGCAAGGCCGATGATCTGCTTTAAGGTCTCGACCTCGGCGTTGTCTACGCGCAGCGTGAATTGGTTGTTGGCGTAAGCTTCCATGGTTTTCCTTATGATTGGGAGGTGGGTTGCCAGAGGGCGCCGCGCTTGGCACTGCCCGCCGGTTGGAGAATGAAGACGTCGGCGCGCGGGGCACCATTGCGCACGGCTGCCAGGGCCGCAGCGCTCGCCCGGTGCAAACCGGTTACGACGCGCGGCTTGCGCTTGGGCACCCGGACAATGCAAAGCTGCTCGGTTTGCTCAGTGGTCAGGACGGGAAACGGGCCATCGTTGGGCGGTTCAGGCACAACCTGGGTAGCCTCGGTTTTGTCTTCCACATGGATATGCACGGCATCCATGTTCAATGTGGCACTTGGGGTCTGCAGCCATGAATAGCGATTGCCGTTTCGCCCGCCCGGTATGAGCTCGATCTGGCCGGCCTGGGCAAGTTGGCGTAGTGCCTTGCTGGTGTCGCCTTCGTCGATGTCGGCCATGCCGGCAATGACTTTCAGGCTCAAAGCTTGAGATGCGCTGCGCAGTACCTGCTCGACCGCTGATAAAGGTGTGATGGACATGGTTATGGTTCCTATGCAACTTCAGCCAGCGCTGCGGCAATCTGGCCCTCGTGAATCCAGTGGGCGGTGATGCTGTCGGGCAGGCCCGAGGGCTGTTGTTTGAGAGTGATGCCCACAAGGGCGGTATCGATTTGGCCTTCGGCGGCCAGGGCGTCGAGCCATTCCAGCAGCGCGGGCCGAGCGGTCGGCTCAAGCAAGTCGGCACGGTCCAGGACCAGCATCTTCAAACCGGATAGATGCGAGACCGCTTCCGCGAGCATTGCGTCGGTGCGCCACTGCTCGGACTCGGACAGCAGGGGGTGCGGGCGACCATCGGCGGTGATCGCCATGTCCGCAGCAATAGAAACCTGCATCCAGCCGGTTGTGTCGGCGCTGTGGCGCAGGCGGTCATTGACTGGCTTCAGTGCCGTACCCAGGATCTCGCCAGGTATGCCGTCGGGCGCAAGGGCCTCGGCCAATTCCAGCCATTGGCCGACATCCTCGTTGTATGCGTCGGCCTTCTCGGTATTGCTCTTTGCTACGCGGTTGGCTTCGGCGGCGCGGTCCAGCGCAATACGTTGCTGGTCCAGGCTTGTGCGTTGTGCGCGCAGCTGCTCAACCTGACTGCGTGCCGTATTCAGTTCCTCGGTCGTGACCGCTGGCACGTCCAGCGTGTCGGCTTGGCTGGCGGCATGCTCTGCGGCAGCAATATCACGACGAGCATTGTCGACAGCACGCTGCATGAGGTCGCGGGCCTTGACGGCTTCCGGTAGCTTGGCGGCGGCTTCGGCGTCTCCTTCGGAATCCAGGGTGCCGTGCTGGTTGCCGTATGCCTTCATGGCCTGCACGCTGGAGTTCCATACCTGCGAGTCAGTCGTTTCAGGCACGACGGTTCCCATGAAACCGTCCAACGCTCGGGCCAGATCGTGCACAAGGCCCACACGCGGCCCGGCGCCGGCACGCTGCTCCAAGTTCTTGACCTCGTCGACCCAGCGCTGCAGTTCCTTTTCGTCATGCTCGAGCTTTGTGCGCAGTGAAGGCAGCTTCTCGATCTGTTCCTTGCGGGCCGCATCGCCCTGGGCCCAGTTCTGATACTGCCGGTATTGCTCCTGCAGTCGACCAAGGTTCTGCGCATCCTCGCTGAGTCGTTCGTCAAGCCGTTCGATCTGGCTGGAAACATGCTTGAGTTCGGCAGCATCGAAGGGTGGAACATCCGCTTCCCAGTCCTTGGCCTTGTTGGCGCCCCACGTTTCGCCCGTGATCGCTTTCCAGTCAGCCTTGCTCTGTTTGGCCTGGTCTTTGGCGTACTCGACGGCAGCAGGGAAGCCAGCGCCCAGCAGCTTTATTACGGCCTTTTCGATCTTGACGGGGTCGCAGCCGCGGGCAATCAGCAGTTCAACTACCTTATTGCCGGTGATCTGGCAGCCAGTCAGGGCAAACAGCATGGTGCGCCGACCATCAGGCGTCAGTTTCGCAAATAGGGAAGGGTCGAGCACATACGGCAAGTACATGGACTCATTCACCGGGCCGTAGCGCTTGCCGTCGGGAAAGGATATGCCATGGGTTTCGCCCTGGACGATCACGTTTGCCCGGCCGTTCTTGGTGCCCTCGGTCACCAGCGCCGCATACTCCTTCTTTAAGGAAACGCGCAAGGGGTCTTCGCCCAGTGCCATACGCACGGCTTCCAGTGTGCTGGATTTGCCGGAGCCATTGCCGCCGGCAAAGATCGTGATGGGCGTTTCCAGGGGCACTTCGACGGCGCGCGCGCCCATGACGTTGCGGATATCGATGGAATCCAACTTCATGACAGTACCCCCTTTAAAGCGGCATTGGCCATATCGATCACGGGCTGTATCTGGGTAATTTCGGCCCTGTAGGCGTCCCTGGTCGCTATCAGCATCTGGACGCACTGTTCGCGAGTCTGCAATACAGGGATGGTGCCAACGTCTTCTACAAACACTTTGACATCGAGCCTGATTGGCCGGCCGTATCCGGTAAATGGCTCACGGGCAATCGCCTTATCAAGGGTTTCTATCCTCCCCTTGAGGTCCGCCACGTGTTCTATTGCTTGCCTGATGTTCATGCTTTACTCCATGCTCATGTTGGACGAGCGGCGGCGAGACGCTTTGCTGGGCTCGGAGTCCAGTTCGTCCAGGCGCTTTCGATAAGCTTCACCCAAGGCGTTGCCCTGATTCGGGTCGCAGTCCTGAATGGCATTTCCGGCCAGTTCCAGGGCTTCGTGGTCTTTGGCGTTTCGAATCGATGCCATCACACTGTTGTGATCGACATACCCTTGGTCCTCAGATGCAGGAGCCGACGATTCGGACTCCCGCGCCGGCTTACCGGCCTCGGCTTTCGCCTTCGCGGGAGTGGTGTTGGTAGTGCGGACCTCAACGGTTTCCGCATCGCGGGTGCGTGGCGTGAAGTTGGCCGTTTCGGACGGATCGTCTTCCAGTGCGGGCGGCTCGTAGCCGTTTTCAACTACCTCACGGGCAACATCAGGGTCGGCCATGGCTGCCAAGTCGATCACGTTGGCGTCTGCGCCGGAATCCAGCGCGGCGGCGGCATTGATGGGATCGCCCGATGTCAACGGCAACTGTTTGGCATGCTTCTTGATCGCGGACTTCGCAGCCATATCATCGAACCACATGACCCATGGCGTTTCTTCCAGATTGCGTTCGGCCTTCTGCTTTTCTTTCTGCTTGTCGGCTTCCTCGACTTTCCGCGCCAAGGAGTTGTAGGTTTCGGACTTGGAGCGAATCTTCAGGATTTCGTCAAGCGGCAGCACAACGGCCATTTCATCGCCACCGTCCAGACGCACATATGAGAATGCGCCGATCAGATCGCCGCGATCCTTCAGCGCCTTCCTGTATTTCAGGAATGCTTCGGTGCCGACCATATGTTCAAATAGGTCGCCTGCATGGATGGCTTCGGCCTGGATGCTGCGAATTACGGGGCTTCGGTGCGCCAGCGTGATGAATCCTCGATAGCCCACCTGGAACTGACATTCGTAAATCTCATCCCAAACCCATTTGCCATCGGGGCCGGTGACATTGCGCCCGTTTTGGTCTTTGCGAGGTGCGGATTTCTTGTAGGGAATCAGAAAAGCTTGTTGCTGCACTGTGTTAGGCTCCAGACCCAGCGCGGCCGATGCCATGAACGCACCCAGCACGCTTTGTGGTTCGCACATGGCAAGCTTTGGCGTTTTCTTGACGGCATTGACCGCCAAACTTAGGAACTTTTCAGCGGTGAAGTACTTGCCGGCAACCGCAGCAATACCTTTCTCAATGCGTGGGTCATCACGCAAATAACCGAGGATGGTTCGTTGGGGCTGGGCTTCGCCCGTAGTGACGGTACGCAGCTGTGATGCACTCATGATTATTTCCTTTTCTTCAAGCGCATGACGCGCGTAGTGGATGCAACTTTGAATTTGGCGGCCAGGTCTGGATGCTCCCGGGCCAGCGCCTCTTGATCGAGCCGGCGCGACTCTTGGGCCTTCCACGTCAACAGTGGCTCGCCCTGGAATGTCAGGATGGAATGTGGGGAAATGAACTCGGCGATATCGAGCTGCAGGCTTTCGGCCTCGTTCTCCCAGGACTTGATTTGCTCTTTCAGGGCCCGGTAGCGGTCAACCTTGTTGGCGATCGCTTCGTCGGCCTCGACGCTTTTGCCGTTGTCGATGGGGTAGATGGCCTTCACGTCCTCAAAGCGCATGATGTCGGGCACCTTGCCGCCGATGATGCAGTCGTTCCAGAACTCGACAGCCTTGGCGCGCATGGCGGCGATAACCTCGTCGTCGCGCTCGGTCCAGTAAGTGCCCACGCTATCCAGGCTCATCATTGGTGAAACGATGCAGCGGCGCCGGCCGGTAATGCCCAGGCCGTGCATAAACTGGATGTGATAGTGCAGCGGAATCTCGTCGGTTTCCTCTTCGCCCCAATGGGTTTTTGCGAAACCCCGAACGGTCTTGGCGTCACCGTTCACATGCTCGCCGTCCAGCATCAGCTCGAAGTCGATTTCGCAGGACAGGAACGGATATTCAGCGTCGAAATAGCGCTTGTTGGTTGCGATCAGTTCGACGTCATGACCCTCGTCACGCAGCTTCTCGACCGTCATGTCGACGATGATCGGCTCCAGGCGCTTGCCGCCGTCGAGTATCCGCTGTTCGGCCTTGCTGCGCTTCGGTGCCCGGCGCTGGCCGGTTTTCTGCAGCCAAAGCTCAACGGCGGTGGTGAAGGGACTGACACCGTAGATAGCCGCCATGTCGCTGCCGCCAATGTAGGAGCGGCGTTCGAGCTCGAATCGCTCTTCAGGGGATAGGGCTATAGTGTTCATGCCTGCAGCCCCTTAGCTTTGGCGATGGCGGCACGCATTGCATCAAGGAGCTTGTCCTCCCGTTCCTGCGTTGCGGCGTGCGGGCTGCCCATGTAGGACACCCATGATTCGCACACCGCCAGAAAATCCGGCGCAGCGGCAATCAGGCGGGCGTTGGCCTCGTTCTGCTGGGCTTGACGCAATAATTGCTCGCGTGACCTCGGCTGCCCCTGCACCCATGTTGCGGCGACTCGGCGGCCAGTGGCGCTATCTTGTGCGCGAACTTCTGTAAAGAACGCTCCGTAGAGAGCAGCCACCCAGGGGCCAGGCGTATGAGTGATTTCATCCATGGTCAAAACACCCCCGCACCGATGCAGAGCATCGCGCCCAGCAGCGCGACAACCACCACAGCGCAAGGGATGGCGCCCAGGGGAATCTTGCCGCTGTTGGGCTCAAAGCCGCCCTGGCCGTCGAATCGGTATTCTTTCGTGATGGGGCAACGATAGGGTGGGCGCATCGGCATGCGGGTCATTTCACGCTTGAAGCGGACAGGCTCAGTCGTGGCGCTGGATGTGGTGCCATAGGTCATGTCAGTCCTCACGAAACTTGGTGATGAACAGGTCGCCGAAGTAGCCGATGAAGAGCGCTGCGACGACGTAGGAAGCAATAAACAGGGCGAAGAAGGGCACATTCATGCGGACACCCCGTTCTCAATGCAGAGCAGCTGGGCCTTCTTGTCGCTCAGGTCCTGCAGCTTGGCGGTGAACTCGCCTCGGACAGCCTCGATTTGCTTGTCCAGGGCGGCCACTTCAGCGGCAACCCGGTTGAAGTCGGCGGGAATCTCGTATTCAATTTCGATGGGTTCGACGACAACGCAGCCGTACAGGCTCATGTCGATGGGGTATATCTCGCATTTGCCAGTGGTACTCATGTGCACGAAGCCTTTGATGGTCGTTTTCACTGGCGTACCCCCATTTCGGCATTAGCCATGAAATCGGCAACCTGCTCGACGTATGCGTCAACCAACAACTTGCGCACGCCCTCGGCGTCAGCGGTCAGCAGCTTGGCCAGCACGGCGCCGCCGGTATCCTCTGTGATGGCGTCCCAAAGATCGCTTGCGTCCAGGCCCACCACCTGCTCAAACCTCACGCCTGGGCAGGATGGAATCGACCCGGATAACGTCTTGGTGACCAGTACCTGTATGCGGTTCTTGTGGAATGTCTTGGCTTCAAGCCATGCGATGTCGAAGCTCTTTTGTTCTTGTATTGAGCGTTCCTGTGGACCCCCGACCCGCGCCGGGTCATCGTTCACATGTGCCGGATTGATATCCAGCGCCGTCATCTTTCCCATTTCTCTCTCCCAAGATGCCTTTAACAACCAGGTGGACATAAGGAAGGGTGGGTAATGGGTGCCTACTCGCTGCACTGGCGTCATGCTCAGCATCCGCTTTCGGCGTTGATGGTGGATTTGGGCATCGGCGGGAGGCCCGCAGGCACATCATCCCGTTGATCCGCGGCTCGCCCGATTACAAGTCAGGTGCCTGATGCTGCTGCCCACCATCACATGGCGGCTCTTGTCAGGCCTTGCCCTACAAGAATCCAGACCGTAGTCCATTGCCGCCATGTGATGGCCCTGCCGTAGCAGGGCCAGATGGCTTACAGTTTCGGCTTCTCTGTCGACCCTTGGGTGGCATCCCGAAGTACTCCTTCCGGGGTCGATTTCATGTTTCAGGTGCCTCATGGGCTGCTGCCATCATAGAAGCGGGCCGGCGCTGATCTCGGCTTCTGGCTCGCTCACGCTTGTTGCCACGACTTCTCAATCCCTGGCCTTTTGGCTTCTTCGAGACTGCGCATCAGCCTGCGCATTCCGCTTCGATGATGGCTCCGGGTTACCCTCGTCCCGGTGTTGCGTCATGCCTCCACGGTGAGGCCTTCTTGCAACGGGTGCGATGCTGCGGAGCATCGGCCAGACAAACACTGCATGCGCTCAGTGCCCGTCATTCTCATGCGGCCTACCGATCATCGCCGACGCATCGACGACGTACAGATTGCAGCGACAAGCGCCGCGCGGCCTCTCGGGGTGTATCTGTTCCCCTTCCTTATGTCCCTGGTTGTTAAAGAGCGAATTCAATGCCGTTGTGAGCGGCTTGGGATGAATTCTACAATCGTAGATATTTATCTGTCAACAAGTGTAGAATTAAATTTGTAGAAAATTGATCAGCTACGATCCACAAGGGAGTCGAAATGGAAGGAAGAACACAAGGGGCTGTGCCGCGCGTGACGATAGCGGACATCGAGGCGAACATTGCCAGCGAGCACTATTTCACAGCGGCTGAGGGGGTGATTGGGGCGGGCCCCATGCTCGATATGGCGGACTGCATCGATAATCCTCTGCCGGGAAGCCTGCGCTTGCTGACCTTCTGCGTGCTGGTGCTGCGCAATGGCTTCACCGTGACAGGTGAGAGCTATTGCGTGTCACCAGATAACTTCGATGCTGAAAGGGGGAGGGAGGTTGCCCGCGAAAATGCGGCAGAGAAGATATGGACGTTGCTGGGCTTTGAGCTCAAGCAGCGGTTGGCCGAAAAAGCATAGCGGTTAGCGTGGGTCCTGCAGCGATCCTGAGTGCCAGGACCATATCAGATATGGATTAGAGCCTGAAAATCACGCTGCCTGTGGCTTGGGTTTGATTTCTTCATTCTGATTTATGACGCGGGGGTGACTTTTTCTCAGCCTTCTCTATTCCCAGGAGCGTGCCCAATGTGAAAACTAATCCGAATACAAGCCAGATAAGCATGAATATGGCAAGCCTCCCGCCTATGTCTATGGCCGATGAAAAGTTTATAACTCCCCCCATTGCGACCACCGCCGCGACTGCGGCAGATACCCATGTGCAGAATCGAGTGACGTTGTTGTACGACAGCAGTTTCAGCTTTGCAAGCAAGTATCCCGCGACAAAACCAAAGAATACAAGGCCAATCCATCCCAGCCCGGACCCTTCGTCAGGTGGAGTCATGGTTACTTACTCCTGCTTATTTTGCACCTACTGAACGTTCAACGCATCGAAAACTAAACATAAATTCGCGTTTATTGAAGCCTTTGTGCGATAGCAGCCCCTCGGTCTGCAGCATATCCATTCCCTTGCTATCGCAGAATTCATCTGCCTTTTTTGCTGAAGCGATCATCAGCTCTTGGTTGTCGATGCTATTGCCACCTGCCGACGACGACACGATGTAATTGTCCCGATCGACACGCTGAACTTCGCTGGTAGACATGCATCCGCCCAGCATGGCAGCGAGCGACAAAACAATAAACTTAGATGCATTTGTCATCTGACGTTACCTATTATTCAAAAAAAAGCCGTTCGACCAAACCAGTCGTAAGTGTCGTTCACGCTGATTTTCTCCGGCTTCCAGTACTTTTATTTCCCGGGGACCGCCCCGTGTAATGTGTAATTTGGCCATCTACCCACTCTTCGATAGCGTCTTTCTGCTTCTCGGATAGGAGATCGTACCTTTCACGACTGATGGATCTAAAAGGCCAATTGTTTTCCATTGACCTTTCCTGAATGCTTTTATGCTGGCTCTCCGAAGCTATTTCAGGCTGCACCACCCACTCTTCTGAATCGTCTAGCAGCTGTTCCAGCGTAAGTCCTAAAGCTTTTGCCAATGCAGACGCATACTTGGACCGTGAGCTGTCGCGCACCTCCAGCGCACTAATCGTACCAACAGCCACACCGGACCTGTCCTCAAGCTCTTCAAGAGTGAGGCCGAGGCGTTCGCGGTAGTACTTGACTTGTTTCCCTAGTGACATGCATCGGACTTTAAACACTTGTAGATATCCGATCAAACACATTTGTTGAACTAAAAAATCTACAAGTGTAGAATTCAGCGTTATGAATCCAATTCAACTTGCTATCCAAGAGCTTGGGAGCGCCTCGGCGCTTGCCCGCGCCATCAACGTAACTCCCCAGGCTGTCTGCTTCTGGAGGGATGGGCGTCGAAAGACTCCGGCCGAGCAATGCGCAGCAATTGAGCGTGCTACAGGCGGAGCGGTAACTCGCAAAGACCTTCGTCCTGACGACTGGCATCGCATATGGCCAGAGCTGGTGACCCACGAACCTGTGAAGGATGCTGCCCATGGCGAACCAGCCTGATCCACGCAACCCCTGGAAGCCGGACCCGAATGACGACCGCACCCCGGTGGGGCCCGGCGACACGGTGTCAGTGCAGCTTTCTGCGCGCGGCGCGCACCAACTGAGCAAACAGCTCAATGATTTCCTCTTCAGCCGGCGGGTCCCGGCGCTGGGTGGCCAGGTAAACGGCGTAAGCAAACAGATTTTCATAGTTCATCACTCGATTCTCGGCGGGGCGGGGTGTCTTGCCTATACGCGGTAACCGAGTGGGTAGTTTTACGTAAATGCATTGTGTCGCGCTATCAGCAAACGGTGAAGCGGACATTTATCGGAGGAATCAACGATGGAAACGGTCAATGAGTCGCGCAATAACGGTTCGATCTATGGGAAGTGCACGGAGCGCTGCGATATACCGCTGGCCGAAGACACCAATGAGCGCCTGATTACCCTGGCCAGGATGGCGGGTATGAGCAAGGCTGAGTATGGGCGCCTGGTGATCGAGCGTCACATCTATGGTGCCGGCGCCCAGATTGCGCATCGTGACCCTTTGCTGGGACTGTAGCCATGGCACGCCCTCGCATTTGCCTGACGCCGCACACACGGCCAGGCGCTATTGAATCGGTGCGCCACGCCCCGGATGGCTTTTATTTTCTGCCGCCCCTTGAGCCTACGGCCACGCTGGACCAACGGGCCAAGATGTGGGCCATGTTGCGGGACATATCCCGCCAAGTGCGCTGGGAGGTCAACGGCCACCTGGATTACATGTCCGACGAGGACTGGAAAGACACATTGACGGCCGGCATGCAGAACGAGTTGCGCATCGCTAAGGGCCTTCGTGGCGGCTTTGTGTCGCTGGGCGTGCGTACCAGTGAGCAGAGCAAGCGCTGGCTGTCGAACTTCATCGAATTTTTATACAGTTTCGGCGCCGAGAATGATGTGGTGTGGTCTGAGCCGGTGGACGTTCCAGGGTGGGTCAAATGAAAGGGCGCCCGACAACCAAAGAGCAAAGGCTGTTCCATGGCCAACTGTGCCGGTTTGTGGGCTGCGTCGCCTGCTTGAT
Organism: Pusillimonas sp. SM2304; assembly: GCF_031628915.1. Classification (NCBI taxonomy): domain Bacteria; kingdom Pseudomonadati; phylum Pseudomonadota; class Betaproteobacteria; order Burkholderiales; family Alcaligenaceae; genus Pusillimonas; species Pusillimonas sp. SM2304. The sequence goes on along the minus strand of NZ_JAVLUJ010000003.1, from coordinate 18,168 downwards.
GGACGGCCAGCTCAATACCCATTGTTCCATCCATCACATTGATGGCCGCACAAAGCCCTGGGCCCACTGGTATGTCCTGTCATTGTGCGCTGGGCACCACCAAGAGGGCACCGGCGCGCCTGGTCTGATTGCCGTTCATCCCTGGAAAAACCGATTCGAGAACCAGTACGGGCCGCAGCCTTTCCTATTGCGCTACAGCCTGGACATTCTGGAGCGGGATCATCTGATTTTCGTCCCCAACGCGCGCGCCGCGGCAAATGGCGAGTGGGGGAGGATGGTGGCATGACGCACACTTTAGCAACGCTGGAACTGTCCCAGGCAGCCTACGATGAAATTGCCTGGAAGCTGAAGAAGGCTGGGTACGATCACGTCTTTCTCGAAGACGGCCTGATAGACATGCAGGGCATCGGCGTGTTGCCAATTGGACGGTTTGCATCGAAGGCAAAAGGCGGGCCCCGAGAATTAAACGGGCTGAAATATGTAGCCGTTCCGGTCAACGAGATCACGACGCCACAGCGGGGCACAACGGTCTACACAGACATGTGGTGGGCCGTTACGGACGATGGCTGCGTGCTTTTCTATACGGGCAGACACCCAAGGCAGCGGTCGCCGCAGTGCAATGTTGATCGGCGGATAGTCGAACACATTCTGCCAGGTATGGCCACAGTGTTCTTGCCGGTCGCGTTTGTGCCTCCACGGGAGGGTGCATGACGAAATCACTCGAAAGCCCGGCGAGGGAAGCAATGCGTCACGCACGCAGGTTGGCCAAGATCAAGAGCCGGCACGACATGTTGCCGATTGTGCGGTTCTGGGCCGCCGCCATGAAGCGTGGCATTGCTGTCGCATATTTCAACGGGCCGAGGTGGAGCAAATGAAGCGACCATCCTTTCAGTTCTATCCGGGCGACTGGACCGGAAACAGCAACCTAAGGCGGTGCACGCACGCTGAAAAAGGTGTTTGGCTCGAGGTTATGTGCCTTATGCACGACCAAGAAGAATACGGCGTGTTGCGCTGGCCCTTAAAGGAAATTGCTCAAGCTGTTGGATGCAGTGTAGCCAGCCTGAAGGCATTATCGTTGAAAGGCGTACTTAAAGGTGATGACAAGCACTTAGCAGAGGCCTATGTCTACACGCCGCGAAGCGGTAGAAAGGTGGGTGATCCAGTCGTTTTACTAGACACCCAAGACGGACCAATCTGGTACTCGAGTCGCATGGTGAAGGACGAGTATGTACGCACCATTCGCGGAGAATCATCGCGCTTTGGTGAGGGTGATGACAACCCCAAAGGTAAGAAAAAAACCGCCCCAAAGGATGCACCAAAGCCCCCCTTAGGTGACGGCTCTTCTTCTTCTTCTTCTACTTCATTAAAAGATACCCCCCTACCCCCCGATGACGGGGGGGCTGGTTGGGCCCGACCGGATTGGATTCCGGCTGACCTGTGGGCCGGTTTCGAGGAAGTGCGAAAAAAGCGCAAGAAGCCAATGACGGACAAGGCCCGACAGATGGCCGTGAACAAGCTCGCAGCCTTGCGTGCAGGGGGAAACGATCCGAAGGCTGTCATGGAACAGACCATTCTGCATGCGTGGGACACGTTCTATCCGCTGAAGACTGACGCATCAAATGTCCCGTCGGACGACTTCCTTCAGGGGGCGATATGAGAGGCCAAAACGCCATCCTGCAGATGCGCATGGGCGGGTATCGTCCCGCGCTGGTTTGGCTGCTGGTCCTGGACAGTGAGTGTCCGCGGCGCCGGCACTTGGATGCCGAAACCACGCTGCAGGAAAGTCCAATGCCCGAGATTCACGTTGGCATGGAGGATAACCCAGCTGAGCTGGACCTGCGTGTGCTGGTGGACCTGACCGTCCTGTTGCAAGGCATGGATCGCAACCGGGTACGTGCTGTGTTCACCAGGCTGAAATCCTTTGATCCGGCCCGTGTGGTTGTGTCCGGGGCGGACTTCTTTCACGACTATTCACCACAGAAGGACTCTGCATGAGCAACGTTTTACCCATCATCACGCCTGAAAGCTTCGACATGGCTGCCTACATGCGCGAAAGCGAACCGAAAGTGAAGGTGCTTTCGCCTCTGGCATGGCGCGATGCGTTGGTGCAATCGACCAGAGCCGGCGAGAGCTCAGAACTGACCGGTGCCCGTTTACCATGGGCAAAAACCCACGACATGATCCGTTTCCGTGGTGGCGAAATGTCGCTTTGGCAGGGCATGAACGGTCACGGTAAGAGCCAACTGGTCGGCCAAGTGATGACTGGATTCTCCGCGCAGGATGAACCGTCATGCATTGCCAGCTTCGAAATGAAGCCGCTGGCCAACCTGAAACGCATGTTGCGCCAGGTCGCGATGACGGCCACGCCCAGCGAGTCTGCGGCCGATCGTTTTGTGAAGTGGCTGGACAAGCGCATGTGGTTCTACGACCAGATGGGCAGCGTTCGGCCGGAAATGGTGTATGCGGTCATTCGGTACTGCGCCGAGCAGCTGCGCGTCAAGCATTTCATGGTCGACAGCCTGATGAAGTGTGTCCAGGGGGAAGACGATTACAACGGACAAAAGGCCTTCGTCGACCAGCTGACCAGCCTGGCGCGCGACTACAACATCCATATCCATCTGGTGCACCACGTACGCAAGTCTGAAAACGAGGATAGGCCGCCCGGAAAGTACGACGCCAAGGGCACCGGGGCCATAGCCGATCTGGTGGACAACTTTCTGACCGTCTGGCGCAACAAGCCCAAAGAGCGTGCCGTCGAGATCGAGCTGCGCAAGAACAATTGCGTCAGCGAGGACACTGCCGCCAAGCCTGACTCAATGATCATCTGCGACAAGCAGCGCCACGGCGACTGGGAAGGGCGCATCAACCTCTGGTTTAACCGTCCCAGCCTGCAATACACCGGAGACCGTTCCGGCCGACCTCTGGAAATGATCGGAGACCTGCTATGACTCTTGAAAATCTTGTATTTGACTCCATCGAACGCCTGGACCCGGTAGCCATTGCGCGAAAGGACGCCTCAAAAACGGTCGAAAAACCGGAAGTCAATGTGAATATCCTCGCCCTTGACCTGGCCAACAAATGTGGATGGGCCGTCCGCTGTCGTGACGGCAGGGTTCTTCACGGTACCGTGAACTTCACGCCGAAAGACGGCTGGAGCCCTGGTCAGCGCTGGCAGCGATTCCGGTCTTGGTTGGCATCGATCATTGTCGAACACCAAGTGGGTGCAATCGTGTATGAGCAGGTACTGCAGGGCGGGTGGAAAGGCGGCAATGCCGGACATCGCAGCGGTGCTGCTGGCGATCTTTACGGTGGTTTCAAGGCGCTGGTGGAGCTGGCAGCCGATTCGCACAACACGACACTCGACACGGCGAACGTGGCAACCGTGAAGAAGCTATGGACGGGCAACGGCCGCGCGGACAAAGCGGAAATGGTCGCAGAAGCCAGTAGGCGCGGCTTCCGCGTTCGTGACGACAACGAGGCCGACGCGCTGGGTATCCTGCACTGGGCCATCGCAAAGGAAACAGGCGCATGGAAGCCGGCGCCCAAGAAGCCAAAACCCAAGCACCCGGCTCCTGGGCGCCGGGTTGCGCCGGCCGCTCCTGGCCTTTTCACCGAGTAGAGGATAAGGAGGCAGCTATGAAGATGCGCGACCTTCGACGGCTCTGTTTCCAGCGTCCGTTTGTCTATGGCGTCCAACTCTCCGACTTTGACCGGCAAGTTGAAATGGTGGTGATCGTCCCTCTCAACCGGAAGCGATTGTTTCAGAGTCGATTTTTGTCCGATGTTGCCTCGCGATCGATAGACGAAATCAAACGCGGGAATCTTGTCCGGACATTTGGCTACTTGAGGGAGCGACGGTTGGGGTGAAAGAGCTTCGCCGGTACGAGATGATGGACCCAGCCAAGGTGCTGGAGCAAAAACAGGAGCGCCAGCGCCGATCATGCGCTGGCTGCAAGGAAATCCGGGTGGTACCCGATCCGTTCGACGGTCGAGGCCTGCTGCGGTGCAAATTGGGAAATGAGGTAGGGCAGCGATGCAACTTTTATCAGGAGCGAACCAGTGAGTGAGCCACTATTCAAAACCGCGCACCAGGCGCTGACGTTCGCGTATAACTTTTCCGATTCGAGTCTGGATCGGCCGCTGATGAACCGGCTGGCCGACAAATTCAAGCCTACCGGCAAGGGCTTGGCCGGGCTGGACGGTGCGGCGCAGGCCGGCATGATCCTACGAAACCTGAAAGCGCTGCCCAGGCTCTACCAGATGATCCTGGTTGCCCGATTCGCTCCCCAGGGAAGTGAGTGCCATTGTTGCGGCGGCCCGGTGCCCAGCCTTATCTGGCTGGGCGCCATCCGCGAGATATCGGACGCGGCCGTAACGCAGGCGTTGTCCGGGCACGTCACCATGCGGGCGTTGCGCGATGGCCTGGTCGCCCGATACTTCGGTCAGAAGCTCCACTTGCAGGCCCTGGCCAAGAAAGCCAACGTCAACCGCGATACGGCCAGCAAGCAGAACGGACAGATTGTCATCTGGCTGCACGGCACCCGGATAACGAAGAAGGGCGAGCTGCGCGAAAACGGAATTAAGGGGCAAGAGCAGTTGGCCCTGGACGCCGCGGAGGCCGCCTTGCTTGTAGCAGGCATTGTGGATAGCGCATAGCTGGTTTTCTTGGTAGGTGGCATACTTGCCGCGAATACAACTTTTGGGGGAACTCGATATGGAAGCTGGGCTATGGTTATTGACGTCCATCGTGAGCGGCGCGGCGGTATTGTTTTTCAGGTCTTTCATCGAGCAGCGCGGCAAGAACACCGCCGACCTGCTCGATCGAATCAATCTTACTCAGGCTGAGGCTATCGCGAAGCAACCGTATGAACAGGAGAACGCCAGGCTTGCAGCAGAACTCGCAGCCTCGAACCAACTGCGGTTTGCGGGTATGGACCGGCGGCTGCAGGCTCACCAAGAAGCCTTTAAGTTGTTCAAGCAGCTATGGCGGGCTCACTACTACCACAAGCACGACGTTGCCGAGCAGGAGCTTTTTCTGAATACAACTGTTTTGGCCTGCCAAAACTGGTGGGACGCAAATTGCCTGTATCTTGAGCCCACGCCTAGAGAGGCATTCAGGATCGCTTTTTCGTCCGTCGGCTCCCCAGAAGAGTTCAGGAACAGTGATCACGGTCAGGAAAAGATTTACGCGGCTTTGGTCGATCTGAACAATTCGATCCAATTGGCTGTGCAATTACCACCGATCAACCCGCCGAGCACGAAACAAGATGAATCGGAAGAGTCATCGACGACGCCTGAAAATGCTTGACTTTCCGCACTGATTTGCGGAAAATACCACATATTCACTTACTGTCTATAAGTGTCTCTACAGAAAACCCGCCCCAAAACTGGCGGGTTTTTTTGTGCCCACACGCATGCGCCCAGCAATCCCAAGCCGGCCCCCGTCAGCGACTCTCCTCCCGCTTTACCGGCGCTGGACGCATACTTGTGGGTAACAGCCGCAGTAATCGACCGGATATTTCGTCCTGGCATCCAATTCCACAATGTGAACAGGGTAGTGGCGACAGCCGCCGTATTCCGGCACATTCCGGCTCCGATCTGCGCCGCCGTGATCATAAAGCCGCTCCAGCTTTAGGCCAGTATGCGCTGGCTTTACGGCCCCACTTCATCGACGCGGGATAGCGTAACGGTAGCGCGCTGGTCTCATAAGCCAGAGGACGAGGTTCAATTCCTCACTCGCAACCAAAATGCCGAAAACTTGCGAAATTGCGCAATCTGGCAAGATTTCACGAAAACCGAGGCATCAGAACGGCCCACACGGCGATAAAAACGACCGGCCTTGATGGTAGTACCCCCTAATTTTCCCTTTCCCGGCCCGCATCTCGCGGGCCTTTTGCATTGGGTTATCCGTTATGAAAACCACAGCATCCAACCTGTTAACTGCCGCAGCTCTCGCCATCCTGGGCGCCGGCGCGCCTGGCGTTAATGTCGCAATGGCGGACCAGCCCAAGACTCAGATCACAAAGCGGGTCAGTAAGCGTCAGATGCTGCGCCAGGCCTGGGGCCCGATGCTCTACGCCACGCGCATGACCAGCCACCGCACCGTCGCCCAGAACAAGCGCGCCGCCCTGAAGCGCCGCAGCCGGGCCCGTGCCAAGTAATCATCCATTCCCCTATGTCCAAACAAAAGCTCACCATCAAGCAGGAGAAGTTCTGTCTTGCTTGGCTGGAGACTGGTAACGCCAGCGAGGCGTACCGGCGTAGCCATAACACCAGCCGCATGAAACCAGCCAGCGTCACGCGCTGCGCCACCCAGCTGACCCAAAACCCCAAGATCATTGCCCGCATGGCTGAATTGCGCGGGGCCGTCGCGGAAGAGGCAGTTATTGACCAGGCCAAGGTGCTGTCCGAGCTGGCAGCCCTGGCCTTCTACGATCCGGCTGACCTCGTCCTGGTCGACGAAAAAGCCGAATGCGGCTACCGAGCCATTTCCCGCCCAGAGGATCTGAAACTGCTTCCCAAGAAGGTTCGCCTTGCGATATCGGGCTGGTCCTGGGACCGCGGCGGTAACTTCTGCGTGCGGCTGGCGAACAAAACCGTCAACATCGAGCTGATCGGCAAGTACCTGGGCATGTTCATCGACCGCAAGGAAGTGCGGATTGGCGACCTGGAGAAGGCGAGCGATGCCGACCTGCAGGCCAAGATGGTGGCAGCCGCCCGCGAAGTGGCCGAGATCGAGGGCATTTCTGTCGAGGCTGTGTTGGGTAAGATGCTCGAGGCGCCCGAAGCCACCGTGCACTGACACGGATAGAGATGATTGCGCCGCAGCAGGAGAATCCGCGCTTGGTCCTGGCCAAGACGATCATGGAGCGCGCCCGAAGGGCGAGGACCAATCGTCTGGCGTATTACCGTCCGTATGAGAAGCAGCTGGAGTTCCATGCCGCTGGTGCCAAACACAGGGAGCGCCTATTCTCTGCGGGTAACCAGCTGGGCAAAACCTTTTCAGGTGGCGCAGAGACCGCACTGCATTTGACCGGCCGGTACCCGGACTGGTGGGAAGGCAAGGTATTCAATCGGCCAACGGTAGGCTGGGCCGCTTCAGTATCAGGCGCTTCCACCCGTGACGGTGTGCAGCGAATCCTGTTTGGCCGCCCTGGTGTGGATTCGGAACTCGGTACTGCCGCCATCCCCAAGGACGCCATCAAAGAGATCGTGCGCCTGCCGGGCATGCCCAATGCCTATTCCTCGGCAGTGATACGCCATGGTGGTGGTGGTGACGTCCAGGCTGGTGAGTCAGTCCTCGGCTTTCGTAACTATGAGCAAGGGCGTGAGAAGTTCCAAGTAGAGACCCTGGATTTCGTCTGGTTGGATGAAGAGCCGCCCATCGATATCTACATGGAGGCGCTGACCAGGACCAATACCACGATGGGTCCGGTATACCTCACGTTTACCCCACTTCAGGGTATGTCCCTGACCGTCATGCGGTTCCTGATCGAGCAGCACGATGGAACGACGGTCATCTTCATGGGCATCTACGATGCCAAGCATTACTCGAAAGAGCATGCCGATGCCATCGTGGCGAGCTATCCCGAGCATGAACGTGAGGCTCGGGCCTTTGGCAAGCCGGTGCTGGGTTCCGGTGCCGTATTCCCGATTGCAGAGTCGGAAATCACTTGTGTTCCGTTCTCTATCCCTGATGATTGGCCCCGCCTGTGCGCAATGGACCTTGGTTGGGACCACCCGACCGCTGGTGTCTGGCTTGCGCACAACCTGGAAGCCGACATCGTCTATCTGTACGACGTGTACAAGCGAAGCAAGCAGGTTCCGGCCGTCCATGCGAGCGCTATTAAAGCTCGGGGCGCCTGGATTCCGGTTGCGTGGCCTCACGATGCTTTGCAGAAGCAAAAAGATACCGGCGTGCCGATGCGCGATACCTACCGAGCTGAAGGCCTGAACATGCTGCCCGAGCGCATGCAGTTCGAGGACGGTTCCATCGGGGTGGAGCCGGGCGTGCAAATCATGCTTAACCGCATGCAAACCGGCCGCTTCAAGGTTTTTGCGAACTGCGAGGACTGGCTCAAGGAATACCGGATCTACCACCGCAAGGATGGCGTCATCGTCAAGCAGATGGACGATGCCATCGACGCGAGCCGCGGCGGCATCATGTCCCTGCGCTATGCGAAAACAAACGTCGTATCCACCTTCAAACGTCACAGAGAAAACTGGCGCGCATAAATGAATACTGCTGTCAAAGGCTTCGACCTGCTCGATCATGAGTACGCCGACGGCCAGATCACGCACGCCCATGACCAGGCGCCGGCCGACCGCGATGCATTGAATGTGTCGCAGCTCGAGCGCTGGCTGCAGGAGATACGCAACCAGCCTGAATGGCGCCGGGAAGCGGACAAATGCGTCGATTACTACGACGGCAACCAACTGGACGCAGACACGCTGCAGCGGCTGGAAGATAAAGGCCTCGGGCCCCTGATCACGAACCTGATCGCTCCGACCGTCAACGCGGTGCTGGGCATGGAAGCCAAGACGCGCACGGATTGGCAGGTAGGTGCTGACGACGACCAGCACGCTGATGTTGCCGAGGCAATGAGCGCCAAGCTGCATGAGGCTGAGCGCGAATCGCAGGCTGACCGGGCCAACTCCGACGCTTATGCCGCGCTGATAAAGGCGGGTTTCGGCGCGGTGGAGGTCTCGCGCGAGAGCAATCCCTTCCGATATCCGTACCGGGTCAGCTATATCCATCGCTCAGAACTCTTCTGGGACTGGCATTGCCGCAAGCCCGACTGGTCCGATGCCCGGTATGTGGTGCGCAAGAAGCAATTCGACGCTGATCACATTGCCGCCTTCTTCCCGAAGCACAAGGAAATCATCCGCGCGGCCGGAAACTGGCCTGACTGGACGAACCACCTGACATTCGATGCGCGTATGTCCGCAGACCTGATGCATTCCATCGATCAGGGCCTGCGCACCAGTTGGGACGATCTGGACTGGCGCGACACGACGCGCAACCGGGTTGTCTGCTACGAGGTCTGGTACCGAGTTTGGGTTCGTGGCCTTGTGCTGCGCCTGCCTGGTGGCCGCGTGATCGAGTTCAATCCCAAGAACAACTACCACCGTGCTGTCGTGGCGGCCGGCGCCGTCCAGCCCCAAGTGGCCATCTTCGACCGTATTCGCTGTGCGTTCTACATCGGCCCGATCAGGGTGCAAGACATTGCCACCAGCAAGCGTCGGTTCCCCTACGTACCATTCTTTGGCTACCGTGAAGACCTGACCGGCGTGCCGTACGGCTTGATCCGTACCATGCTGTCGCCCCAGGATGAGGTGAATGCCCGCTCAGCCCGCATGATGTGGCTGCTTAATGGGCGCCGGGTGTTCATTGATGGCGACGCGCTGGACGACAAATACAACACAATGAGCGATGTAACGCGGGAAGTCGCGCGCGCTGACGCTTTCATTGTTATGGACCAGAACCGCGTCAATAAGCAGAACGCCATCAAGGTTGACGACAACATGGGCCTGTCGCAGCAGCAGTTCAGCATCATGCAGGAGCGCAAACAGGCCATTCAAGAGGCCGCCGGCGTCTACAACGCCATGATGGGGCAGCAATCCAATGCCACGTCCGGCCTGGCCATCCAGTCTTTGGTCGAGCAGGGCGTCACGACCCTGGCCGAGATCAATGACAACTATCGGATGGCGCGCCGCGGTGTTGGTGAAGCGCTGCTGGACCTGATCAAAGAAGACATGATCGACCAGACCGAAGTGATGGTCGACAACGGCATGGCCAAGCGCCGCGTCGTCGTCAATATCCCCCGTGTCGATCCAGAAACCGGCCAGCGCTACAAGGAGAACGATGTCCAGACCGCCCCGGTCAAGGTCGCGCTGTCCGACGTACCAAGCACTCCGACGTACCGGGCCCAGCAGTTTGGCCAGTTCGCCGAGATATTGAAATCCATGCCACCTGATTACCAGGCCTTGCTCGTGCCGTTCGCCCTGGAAATGTCCGACTTCAGCCGCCGCAAGGAAATGGCCGAGTTCCTGCGCAAGCAGATGGGCATCGTTGCCGACCCCAATAGTCCAGAAGCGCAGCAGGCCGAACAGGCCGCCAAGGCGGCCCAAGGCCAAGCGCTGCAGCTGGAGCAGGGCAAGGCAGAGGCGGAGATCGCCGAGAAGACTGCCCGGGCCGAGAAACTGAAAGCTGAAACCGCCAAGCTTCTGCAGCCCGAACCGGCTGCACAACCAGCGCAGCAGCAGGACACCAGCGCCGTCGAGATCGATAAGGCCCTGATCCAGAAGGATACGGAGCTTGAGAAAGCCCGTATCCGTGAGGCTGGCGAAACCGAACGAGCCCAGATGGTTGCAGGCAAGGCCGGGCAGATTGAATCGCTGGCCGCCGAAGTGGCCCAGCTGATCGAGGAAATCAACCAGGCCTGAGCCACCCCGAGTTTACCCAGCACAGGGATACGTGCAACCCCATCGCCCCACCGGGATACCGGCTGGGGCTTTTTTGTATTCGCACCTATGCGAGAACTAGGAGTGTGTAGATGAGTACGGTAGACGAAGCGCAAATTGAGCAGTATCTGAAAGACCCCATGAGCATGCCTGAAGGTGAGGAATTGACCGCGCTCCTTGCGGGCGACGAAGCCACCGACGGCAAACCCAATGCTCAGCCATCCAATGAGCAACCCGAGCTGGACAAGGGCGAAACAGCAGCAGGCGCAGCGCCCGGCGCCACGGACACGCCCACGGATGAGCCGAAACAACCAGATCCTGCCAGCACGGCCACGCCGGCCCAGCCGGAAGACCCGAACACCGCTGTCGTCAAGAGCAAGGATGGCAAGCACGAGATTCCCTACACGGTGCTGCAAAGCGAACGTGAACGGGCTATTCGTGCCGAACGCGCCGCACAGGAGCTGACCGAGAAGCTGACGCTGCTGCAACAAGCGGCGGAATCCGGCGCATCGGTCAAGACGTCCAGCCTGGACGACATTGTCGACCCGGAGCTGCTGTCGACCCTGCGCGAAGAGTCGCCTGGTGTTGCTGACGTATTGGACAAGCTGATTGGCAAGATCAATACGCTGGAAGACAGTCAGGCCAAAGCCGCCACCTTTGTAGAGCAAGGCACCCGGGAAGCCGCAATCCAGAGTCAGATGACTGTGGAAGAGGCCATCGCCGCGTTACCCAAGCTCTCGCACATCCGTACCGCCGACCCCGCTGCGTACAACGAAATTGCCGAATTCGATTCCGCATTGCGCGCCCAGTCCAAGTGGCAGGGCAAGCCCATGCAAGAGCGATTCGAGGCTGCAGTTCGCATGTACGAAGCCGCTAATGGCCAGATCGAGCTGCCCGGTGCAAAGACGCCACCGGCAGCTAAGCCAGACGAGAAGGACACAGAAGCGAAGGTTGCCGCCGCTGTCGCGAAAGCGCAGGGCGAAGACAAGGGTCCGAACACACTATCCGATATCCCTGGCGGTGCTGTCGCCGCAAGCAACGACCAAGATGCCCTGGGCGAATTGTCCTCTGTCGCGCTCACCGAGCGCTTCCTGAACATGGACCCAGAGCAAATCCAGGCGGAGCTGGCACGCCTCTCGTAATTCAATTCGATGAGGTAATTCAAAATGGCCGGTACTTCCATTCCAGTCGGTTCGCCCCTTGCCCGCAAGGTATTCGGGGCTGCACTTTTCGCAACCACCCAGCGTCAGCCTTCGCTGATGAACAACCTGACAGGCCCGGCGCCCAAGCAAGCAGGCGCCGAAGCCAAACTCAAGGGCCAGACCAGCCCTGACTTTCCCTTGGTGCGTGTCACCGACCTGAGCAAATCGCAGGGCGATACCGTCTCTGTGGACTTGTTCAACCAGATGGGTGGTAAGCCCATCATGGGTGACCGCATGGCTGAAGGCAAGGGCCAGAAGCTCTCGTCCTCGTCCATGGACATTCGCATCGATCTGACCACGCAGGTGGCTGATTGCGGCGGCAAAATGTCCAACCAGCGTACCGTGCACAACCTGCGCAGCGTGGCCATGGCCAATCTGCAGAACTGGTTCAAGCGGTACAACGACCAGACCAGCGTGGTCCACCTGGCCGGCGCCCGCGGCGCTCAGGTCGGTACGGACTGGGTGGTGCCCACCGCAGACGATCCCGATTTCGCTGAAATCATGATCAATACGGTCAAGGCACCCACCTACAACCGCCACTTCGTTGCCGATGGTACGTCTCTGGTGGCTGGCGGCCAGGCATTGGCCTCGATCGACACCACCGACGTCCTGAAGCTGGAACACTTGGACAACCTCGGTGCCCTGATCGACGACATGGAGTACAAGCTGCAGCCCATCAAGCTGCCGGGTGACCCCGCCGCCGACGACGAGCCGCTGTACTTGCTGCTGGTATCCAACCGTCAATGGCAGTCGGTTCTGACCAACACCACGGCAAACAGCCTTCAATGGCGCACCTTCCTGCAAAACGCATGGAACCGTGCATCCAGCTTCATTGGCGGCAAGAAGCATCCGCTGTTCACCGGTGAATGCGGCCTGTGGCACAACATCCTGATGAAGAAGACTGACCGCGCTATCCGGTTCAACCCGGGCAACTCGGTCAGGTACTGCACATCGGCTGGTATCGCCACGGCTGCCGAGGCTGATGTGACGGTCAATTCGCTGGGGGCCGGCTATCACGTGGATCGTGCACTGCTGCTCGGGGCCCAGGCCTTGGCGCACGTGTACGGCAAGAGCTCGGAATCCGAAACGTACGGTTCTTGGATGGAGAACAAGTACAACTTCGAGCGCAACACCGAAGTCGCGGGCGACATCATGAACGGCAAGGCCAAACTGCGGTTCAAGGTGCCCAACCAGCACGGCGAGAAGATCCCTGTGGATCACGGCGTCATGGTGCTGGACACGGCCGTCCAAGTCCCGAACTGATCGGTATGCGGCCCTTCGGGGTCGCTTCCGGCATCCGACACACACATACAGGAGCTTCAAATGGCAAATATTCATGCCCCCGACTTCAACAACAAGCCGCTGCATATGTCGGCCTATGGCAATGCCTGGGCTGACGACTATGCCGTTACGGCCGCACCCGCCATTGCGGACAAGGTCTACTTCGGCATCATTCCGGCCGGCGTTCGCATCTACAGCGTGGTGCTGAAACACCATGCTGCTGGCGCGGATGCCACCGCCAAGCTGGGATTCGAGCCGATGGAAGATGACACGCCAGCCGCCGATGATAGCTATTGGCTGCCCGGTTCCACGGCAACAGCAACGGCAGGCGTCAAGACGTCCACCGCGGCGCCCATCACGTTTGACCGACCCGTCAAGCTTGTCCTGACCGCGGCTGGCGCGAACTACGCCTCTGGCACCTTGAGCGTAGTCGTCAACGGCAAGGTCATCGGTATCGCCTGATACCAAGTTGTCTCCGGACTGCTCACGCGGTCCTTTCGGCCCGGCACTAACCCTGCCGGGCCATTTTTTTTGGATAACGAACATGAACCCAGAAACTGATAATCGCGCCTTGGTGCCGGTGGAGTATGTCGGCAAGAAGGCGGAGAAGACCGATAACGTTGCTGGCACGGGCTTGGTGTGGACTCCCGGCCAAATTCATTACGTGCCGCCGCTCATGGCCCAGAAGCTGGCGAAGCACCCGGATGTCTGGCGCATCGCCGAGGATGCAGCCGTCGATGATGATCCCGCCCGTATCGGCCTGGTGGTGACTCAAACGGACGCCGGGCTGCAATCGACCGTGGTCGACGAAAAAAAGCCCGAAGTGACGCCCCAGACATTCGATCTGCCGAACCTGCAAGGCATGACTCGTAGCGACATTGCAGCCTATGCGGCCGCCAACTTCAACACCAACATTCCCGCCAACGGCAAGAAGGAAGACATGATCACGCAGATCGTGAGCTTGGCCAACTCCCGCGCCGCTGGGGAAATCCAGTAAATGGCCCAGGTCGCTGACTTTCAGCGGTACGTGCTGCCGTTCATCGCCAATGCGCCGCTGCCGGCCGTCGATGATGCTGTCGTGGACGCCTGCGTGGATTTCTGCACGCGCACGCGCGTTCTGCGCACCATCATGGCACCGGTGGCGCTTGTGCCAGGTCCAGGCGAGTACGAACTGGATGCCCCTGATGGCGACAACGTCATCGTGAGCGTCACTTCATGCTGGCTGCCACAAGGGAAGGTGTTCTCCAAGACGCGCCGGGAGCTGGATGACCAGTTCCCGAACGGTTGGGCCAACTTGGAGACCAGCGATACACGGTCAGTCTGGGGCTTCCACTGTCGGTTGCCGGGATTTCTACGCCTGGTGCCGAAGCTTTCCGTCAAAGTGTCTCGGGCCATGACGCTGGAAGTGGCCTATGCCCCGTCCCGCACGGCGACCGAGGTTGACGATGTGCTGTTCCAGCTCTATGCCGAGGTGATCGCCGCCGGCGCGCTAAGCCGCCTGCACAAGCATCCGGACGCGATCTATGCCGATCCGTCCCGGGTTGCTGCCTATACCGAAGAGTTCGAACAAGCCATTGCGAGTTGCGGGGATGATTCGGCCCATGGCTTCGCTTACCAGCCCATGCGCACCGGCCGGGATGAATTCCAATGAAAGCCAGCGACGTGATCACCAGGGCGCGCGACATCCTGCAGGACGCGGGCGCTGATTATTGGACTGCCGACGAGCTGCTGCGCTGGCTGAATGATTCCCGCCTGGATGCGTATAAGCTGCGGCCCGATCTCTATGAGGCCACCGAGGACGTAACGCTTGTCGAGGGCGGGCGTCAGCAGCTGCCCAGCGATTCTAAGTTTCTGTTTGCGGTGCGCCGTAACGTGTCGGCCTCCAAGCAGCGCGCCATTACCCTGGTATCGGGACCGGTCCTTGACCGTATCCGCCCCAACTGGCGCAGCCAAGCGCCGGCGCGAGAGATTCAACACTACCTTTACGACCAGCGCGACCCTGGGCACTTCGACGTGTTTCCGCCCGCCCGCGCCGACGTCACGGTACAGATCAGCTACGCGAAGCCACCCGAGCCTATTTCGGAACCCGATACCACGGACCTTGTGCAGGAAGGCGTCTACGCCACTGCGTGCGTGGACTATGTGCTGTACAGGGCATTCCTCAAGGAAGCGGATACCGTCCCGGCGTTCCACGGTCGCGCCCTACAGCATCTGACCATGGCACAAGCCACGCTCACCGGGGACATCCCGACCAAGGCGTCGGCTGGCCCAAACCAAGGATAGTTTGATGGCTACGTCCAAGATACAGCTCGTGCAGGGCGACACCCGGCCGCAGGTCATCTTTGCCCTGACCGATGAAACCACTGGCGCCGCAATTGACCTTTCCGGCGTGGGGACCACCATCCGAATGCTGTTTCGGGAGGTTGCTGCCGATAGCGTCAAGGCAATCATGGTCTGCTACCCCATCCCAGGCTACCGCGACCCGGAAACGGGCGATATCGACTTCTCGGCTCCTTACGACGTGTCGGGCCGGGGAGGGCGGTGCGTCATGAACTGGTCCGCCGACGCCCTGGATACAGCCGGGGAGTTCGAGAGCGAGGTTGAAGTGACGTTCGGCGACGGCAGCATACAGACCGGCTTCAAGCTGCAGAAATACACAGTTCGCGAGCAGATCAACGATGACTAAAGGCATTCGGCTGGAGGTCGAAGCTACCCAGATATCGGTTAGCACGTCCGCCGAACTGATCGACGTCGCCACGCAATGGATCGCTATCCGGGTGTTCGCTTCCGTAGATGCGAAGGGTAGCAACGTCTTTCTGGAGGACGTGGCGGCCGCGGTGGACGCCCTGGCCATGGCGTTTGCACTCGAAGATCGAGCCGCATCCATGGACACGGTCATTGCCCACATCGAAAGCAGCCTGCTTGACGCAACAGCCTCCGATGACCTCGTTACTTCGGACCTGGACAAATCCCTGTTTGACCGTTCCTCGTCGTCTGATGCGCTGGCCTATCAGGTGGCCTGGGGCGACTTCGTGCAATCCATGGACCTGATCACGGCCAACCTCACTAAGGCATTGGCCGATGTTGCGGCGAGCAGTGATTCGCTGGACATCCAGCGCGCCAGCGTGCTGTCGGACGAAAGCGCCGCAGCGGACTCCGGTGTCGCCTACATCCAAAACTACATCGCTGATTACTTCGAACCTGAATACATCGGTGACAAGTTCACCTTCTGAGGGAAACCAACCATGCTTATTTTGAACCGCACCGTTAGCCGCGGGTATATCGAGCTGCTTATCCAGCGCGCATCTGGCCGTATTGACCGCTTCGTATTCGCCAACATCTATACAGATGCTGGCCTGAGCCTGCTCTCGGCACTGGAAGCAGGGGAGGCTGCAACGCCTGTATCGCATATGGGCCTTGGTATCGGCACTACGGCGCCAGAAGGTGAGGACGAAACGCTTGAGTCCGAGATCGCAGGCGCCAGGGTCCCTGTTACCAAGTCCGGCACGGGCTCCTCCCGAATCTACTCGGCCGTGTTTGGCGACGGGGTTGGTAACGGCGCCGTGACAGAAGCCGCTCTGTTCAACGCCGCAAGCGGCGGGACGATGAGCAACCGGACGGTGTTTGGTGTGAAGACCAAGCAGGACGGTGAAGTGTTCACCTTCAACTGGACGCTGTCGCATCAGCGGGCATAATCATGGCTGACATTGTCCTTCGCAGCAATCTGTCCCGGCTGTTGACGCCCGCCGAGGGTGACAGCAACTTTAAGCTGGCAGCTTCAGATTCGTATGGTCCGGATGAGCCGACAGTCACTTGGCCAGGGAAGCGGTGGGCTGACCAGGCGAACGGGGTACGCAAAATCCGTAACGATGCGGACGACGACTGGATCACCCTTGGTCCGATTTTCGACCCATTCGGCACGGCGGCCTTTCTCGATGCCATCGGCTCGGGGCCCCTGTATGGCCGTGACAGTATTGTTGGCACGGTATCTGAATTTGAAGGAATCCCGACCGGTGCGCTGGTCGAGTATGGCTCCAATGAAGGTGGTGAGTTCTGGCGGTATGCTGGTGGGATGCAGGTTTGTAAGAAGTACCTTTCCGAATACATGGCCGTTTCAGGAGCATCCGGCAGCCTATTCATAGGGGTGCTTCAGCTAACTACGACTGGAGCTCTTCCTGCTGCCTTCGCCACAACTCCATCCATCCATGTAACTCCCGTCGGGCTTGGAACCTCCAACGTCCTGTGGTGCGCTTCGCTTATTGAGCAAACCCCTTCCATCAATCGGTGGGGTGGGTGGTACGTTCTATCCAACGGTAGCCGGGCTGCCGCATCAATCCTATTCAGCATGACGGCAATCGGTAGTTGGATTTAGTCATGCCAAGAACCGAAAGCCGTGTATGGAACAGTCAAACTGTTCGTACGAACCACTATGGATGAGGAACTTTGTTGCGTTGGCTTGGCCGTAAAGCTTGCTGCAGTAACTTCGGAAATCAATACAACGATGTTCGCTACTGTTGACGGTAACCCACCATCGACGAGTCGAAACATTACATTGGGAGACGATAAAAACTCGGCTGGAAAAGCATGAGACTCGACGCCTTCAAACGTGACAACTGCCGACGCAACCTGCATCCCGCCGGCGTATCGCCAGAATTTCCCATTGGAATTGGACCCATACTCGATCAGGGCCCCGGTCGGAATACCCCCCGATTCAGATACCGTGCCAACAATACTGTTTAGTCATGCCATCGCCCAACGGCCAGTCCAGTTTGTGAGTATGTGGAGGTTAGGGCTGCTGCTGCATATATTCGATATGCCCCCTGTGTAGGACTATTTGACGCGCCTCCAACCCAGAGACCGGTGGATACATCATTCCAGCTCACCACGGGAGAGCTACTAAAACTCGCAGGGTATACCCAGATATTTGTATTGCTCCTAAAGATTGAGCCGTACGGAATGTTGGTAGGTCCTGCTGTTAATACGGCACTAACACAAACCTGCATTCCGCCCGCATACCGCCAGAATTCTCCATCGGGGTTACTTCCGTATTGAACCAAGGCGCCCGTCGGAACACCATCTGTTTGGGACACCGTCCCAACAATACTGTTTAGTCATGCCATCGACCGACTGCTATTACTCCCACTTGCATGCCTGCAATTCCCGAAATCTGGGTCAACGCGCTGAGCGTAAACCAGCTGGAGTTGGGAGAGCTAGTACGGAA